>JAJEEU010000095.1 GCA_022820825.1 Vicinamibacteria bacterium | reverse complement strand
GCTTGGCGACCAGCGCGGCCGCCGGCTGTACGGCGGGCGCCGGTTCGGGCGCGGCCGGCGCCGCCGCAGGTTGCTGCTCCCCGGCGGCGGCCGCGGTCGCAACCGCCTCGGCCTTGGCCCCGTCCTCCGCGGCGGCCTCGGTTTCCGTGCTGGCCTCGGCTTCGGCCTTGAGCTTGGCCTCTTCCTCCTCCGCCTTCGCTTGCGCCTCCGCCTCCGCCCGCGCCTGGATCCTGGCAGCCTTGGCTGCCTTGACGAGGCGCGGCGGTCCGAGTGTCGGCGCCGCGGGCTTGGGGGGCTCGGCCTTCTGCGGCGCCTGGCGGCCTCGTCTGGCTGTCAGCCGATACGCCGCCGACCCGGAGAACGGCTGGCGCGCCGGGAGCCGGATGCCCCGCTCGCGAGCAATCCGCTCGGCGAACTGGCGGGCCACGATCTCCTCCACGGTGCTCGACGCGCTCTTGACCTCGATGCCATGGTCGCGCCGCAGCAGCTCGATCACTTCCTGGCTGGGAATTCCAAGCAGCTCGGAAACCTTGTAGATCCGGATAGTACTCACGTATTCCTTCTGGGTGCCGCCTTCGCGGCGTCACTACTCTTTCGCCGCTTCGGCGGCTTCGTTCTGTTCTGCCGCCTCCGCGGCCTCGCTTTCTTCTGCCGCTTCGGCGGCTTCACTTTCTTCCGCCGCTGCGGCGGCCGCGCGCCGTTGGGCCGCCAACTGGTTCTCGACCGCCTGCTTCAACCTCCAGGCGGCGTCCTCGTCGATCCCCGCCACTTCCAGCAGTTGCTCGCTGGTCGCGGCGCTCAGTTCCTCGGCCGTATTCAGTCCGGCATCGTGCAGCTTGCGGATCTGATCTTCGTCAAGGCCCGGCAATATGAGGGTTGCAGACTGTCCGGCGCCCAGGCCGTCGAGCTGCGCCTCGACCTCGCGCCGTTTCTCCTCCTCACTCTTGATGTCGATCTTCCAGCCGGTCAGCTTGGCCGCCAGCCGCACGTTCTGGCCCTTCTTGCCAATCGCCAGCGAAAGCTGGCGATCCTCGACGATCACTTCGATGACCCGCTCGATCTCGTCAACCACCGTGACGCGCTGCACGCGGGCCGGGCTGATGGCGTTGGTGACGAACAGGGTCGCGTCTTCCGACCACTCGACGATGTCGATCTTCTCGCCGCGCAGCTCGCGGATGATTGCCTGTACGCGCGTCCCCTTCATGCCGACGCAGGCGCCGACCGGATCCACGTCACGCTCGCGCGAGTACACCGCGACCTTGGCCCGATCGCCGGCTTCCCGCACGGCGCCGCGAATCGACACCGTGCCGTCGTAGATTTCCGGGACCTCCTGCTCGAACAGCTTGATGAGCAGCACCGGGTCGGTGCGCGACAGTATCAACTGCGGTCCCTTGGCGTTCTTGTTCACTTCCCGGATTACGGCGCGAACACGGTCGCCGGTCGTGTAGTTCTCGGCCCGCGACTGCTCGCGGCGGGGGAGCAGCGCTTCCACGTGACCCGATTCCACGTAAATGTCGCCGTTTTCGAACCGCTTGACCGTACCGGGCACGACATCGCCCACGCGGTCGCTGTACTCCGCATAGATGTTTTCCCGTTCGGCCTCGCGCACCTTCTGGAAGATGACCTGCTTGGCCGTCTGGGCGGCGATGCGGCCGAGCACCTCCGTCGACTTCGGAAACTCGATTTCCATGTCGACCTCCGCGGCGTCGCCGTACAGGTCCTGGGCTTCCTGCAGCGAAATCTCGGTGGCCGGGTCGCTGACGTCCTCGACGATCTGCCGCACGGCAAACAGCTCCACCTGCCCCGTCTCGCTGTTGAACTTCGTGCGCAGGTTCTCGTCCGACTTGTAGTACTTGTGGGATGCGGCCAGGACGGCATCCTCGATGGCCGCGATCACGATATCCGGATCGATCCCCTTCTCCTTGGCCAGGGCTTCGATCTGTTGCTGTGTTGGGTTATGCATGGCCGAGCTTTCAGAACTCCACTTCGAGCCTTGCCCTGGAGACCAGCGGCCACGGGATCTGCCGGTTGTGGTCCGCCGCTTCGATCACGACATGCTCGCCTGCGACGCCGGTGATGCGGCCTGTCCAGGCGTGCTGCCCGTCGACCGCCTCGGTCGTGACGAGCTTCGCGAGGCGCCCGACGAAACGCCGGCAGTCATCCAGGTGGCGCAGCGGCCGGTCCAGTCCAGGGGACGACACTTCAAGCGTGTACGCGTGCGGAAACGTCACCTCCACATCCAGGATCGTGCTCAAGTCGCGGCTCACCCGCGCGCAATCTCCGACGCTGATCTCCTCCTCCGCGAGGCCGTCACTGCCTGCCGCCGCCGCGGCCCGGTCCAGGACGACGCGGAGCACCCATCCGATCGGCTCCCGCCGCAGGCGGACGTCGAAAATCTCGAGCCCGTGGCTCGCGGCCACGCGCTCGGCGACTTCCCTGATCTGCGGCAGCAGCGCTTCTCGCCCCACGTCGGCAGACCTGCCCGCCAGGCCCCAGAAACACAAAAAGTGGGCAAACGCCCACCCCTTAAGCCCATCCCGTCGACGTAGCTGGAAATAGTAACACGCGCACACGGGAGCGGCAACGTGGCCCGCCGCGGCCTCCGGGAGGGACCCGTGCGCGGTACGGCCCGGGAAGATCAGGGCGTCAGGCGGTGCAGCATGCGGGGGTACGGGACGGCCTCGCGCACGTGCTGCAGACCGCATATCCAGGCGACCACCCGCTCGATGCCCATGCCGAAGCCGCCGTGCGGAACGCTGCCGTAGCGCCGGAGATCGAGGTACCAGGAGAACGCTTCCTCGGGGAGATCGTGCGCCCGCACGCGCTCGCGCAGCACGTCGTAGTCGTCCTCCCGCTGGCCGCCGCCGACGATCTCGCCGTACCCCTCCGGCGCCAGCACGTCGACCGACAGCGACGCTTCCGGCCGCTCGGGGTCGGCCTTCATGTAGAAGGCCTTCGCCGCCGCCGGGAAGCGATGCACGATGACCGGTTGATCGAAATGCTCGGCGAGCGCGGTCTCGTCCGGGCTGCCGAAGTCGCCGCCCCATTGGAACTCCAGGCCGCGCGCCTGCAGGATGTCGACCGCCTCGTCGTACGACACCCGCGGAAACGGCGCGCGCACGCGCTCCAGCGGCGCGGCGTCCCTTTGCAGCACGGCCAGCTCGGGCCGCCGGGTGTCGAGCACCCGCGTGATGACCGCGACGACGAGGTCCTCCGCCAGCGCCATCACGTCGTCGAGCGCGGCGTAGGCCATCTCGGGCTCCACCATCCAGAACTCGGTCAGATGGCGGCGCGTCTTCGATTTCTCGGCCCTGAACGTCGGACCGAAACAGTACACGCGGCCCAGCGCCATGGCGTTCGCCTCGTTGTAGAGCTGTCCGCTCTGGGTCAGGAACGCGGTGGCGGTGTCGAAGTAGGGGACCGGAAAGAGGGTCGTCGTGCCCTCGCACGCGGCCGGCGTGAGTATCGGCGTATCGACGAGCACGAACCCGCGGCTGTTGAAGAACGTCCGGACGGCGTCGATCACCTCGTGACGGATGCGCAGGATCGCCTGCTGGCGCTCGGTGCGCAGCCACAGGTGGCGGTGGTCCAGCAGGTATTCGACGCCATGCTCCTTGGGGGTGATGGGGTAGTCCTGCGACGCGCCGACCAGCTCCAGGTGCGCCACGTCGACCTCGTAGCCGCCCGGCGCGCGCGCGTCCGCGCGCACCTGGCCCCGGATGGAGATGGCGGACTCCTGTCCCAGGTGGTCTGCCTGCCTGAAGATGTCGTCGCCGACGGCAGCCTTCGACATGACCGCCTGAATCGAGCCGGTGCCGTCGCGGACCGTCAGGAAGTGGATGCGGCCGCTGGAGCGGCGGTTCTGCAGCCAGCCGCGCAGCGTCACCTCGCGCCCCACGTGTGCGGCGATGCCGCCTATGTGAGCAACCGTCTGCGGGGGTCGTTCCATCATCCGTGCATTGGCCGGCTAATCGAAGTCGGGCGCGCACGCGGCAAGCAACGCATGGAGTCGCGCGAAGCGCGCCTGCCGCCCGAACACCTCCGCCAGGTATCCGGCGGTGCGCGGTATGGCGCTCAGGTAGCGGTCGTTGCCGACGACCGTCGCCTGATGGCCGAACGTGCCGAGCGCCTTCAGATGCCGCTGCACCGACATCAGGTCGAACCGACCCTGGTACGCCGGACCGGCGGAGGTCCCGAGCCGGTCATGATAATACGCGATCATCCGGCTGACGAACGCCGGCTCGTGCCGCACATAACAGTCGCGCAGCAGCGACACCAGGTCGTACGTATCCGGCCCCATGCGCGCATCCTGGAAGTCGATCACGTGCAGCCGCCCGCCGTGCACCATCAGGTTGCGGCTGTGGTAGTCCCGGTGGCAGAGCACCCGCGGCTCGGCGGCCAGCTCGCGGGCGACGGCGCGCAGCTCGTCGCCCAGCGCGGCGCGGGCGGCGGCGGACAGGCGCGCGCGCCGCAGGCCGGCGAGAAAGTGCTGCACGAAGAAGTCCAGCTCCCATGTCAGCCTGGCCTCGTCGAACGCCAGGGTGAACGGCAGCTCGGCGGGTGTCGCGAGCTCCCGTCCGCGCCGCTGCATCCGTACGATCAGATCGACCGCCTGACGGTACAGCTCGTCGCGCCGCGCGGCGTCGGCCGCTTCCAGCCACGCCAGCAGGGTGACGTCGCCGAGGTCGTCCAGCAGCAGGATGCCCAGGTCGTCCGCACCGTCCAGCACGGCCGGCGCGGGCACGCCCATGCGCGCCAGCAGGCGCGCGACGGTGGGGAAGGGAAGGGTCCGGCTGTCGATCGGGCCACTGTGGACCATCAACATCCGGGTGGTCCCGTCCGCCAGGCGCAGCCGCACGTAGCGGCGGTCGGACGCATCGCCGGGCAGCTCGACAGTCGTCGTGCCGGGTCCCGCCAGGCCGCTCCGGGCGAGGTACTCCGCGACGCGATCCCGGTGAGCGCCGGCGCCGCGCTGGTTCATGGGGCCGGCGGGGCAGGATGCGCCGCGGGAAGCGGCGACAGCCACAGGTCGCCGGCGCGTTGCGCGCCGGCGGGAACCGGCCCGCCGGCCGCGGTGACGATCTGCCGCTCGAAGGCGCTGCGGGCCGGAATGCGCGCGCCGTCGGTCACGATGCAGTCGGTCAGGCGGCAGCCGGCCCCGATCACCACGTCATCCCACACGGCGGTGCGCTCGAGCGCCGCGGTGGCGTCGATGGCGCAACGCGCACCGGGTGCGGGCGCCGCCAGGCCGTCGGCCCGCGCCAGCGCCAGCGAGGCGGCGAGATAGTCGGCCGGCGTACCGATGTCGTGGAACGTTGCGCCGCCGGCGAACGTGTCCACCGCGCCGGCGCGCCCGGCGGCAAGCACGTTGTAGACGCCGCCGATCGAACCCGCCGGCTCCCCTTCGGCCAGGCCGGCAAACACCGCGGATTCGACGAGCTGCACGCCCAGGAAGTGCAGTCCCGCGTGCCGGCCCGGCGGGCAGAAGCCGCTTACCCGGCCGCGCCGGTCAACGACGACGCCGCCGTAGCGCTCGGGCGCTGGATTGGCCGCCACCGCCAGGGTAACCAGCGCGCCGCGCGCCTCGTGCGCCTGCAGCATCGCCGCCAGGTCGACCGCCGCGAGCGAATCCCCGTTGACCACGAAGAAGCGCGGGCCCAGCAGCGCGAGCGCCCGGCGCGGTCCGCCGGCGGTTCCGAGGATCGCCGGCTCCCACGAGTAGCGTACCGCAAGGCCGCTCCCCGTGCCGTGCCCCACGCAGCGCGTGATGGTGTGCGGGAGGTGATGCAGGTTCAGCACGGCGTGCGGGACGTCCTGGGCGGCGAGCCAGCGCAGCAGGCGCAGGATCAGCGGCGTGCCCGAGACCGGCACCGCCGGCTTGGCCCGCACGCCGGTCAGCGGAGCCAGCCGCGTGCCCAGGCCGGCGGTCAGGACGAGCGCGGGCGGCAGCGGGGCGGTCACGATGGAGGATTGTCGAAAACCATGTCCACGCCGGCATCCGGCCGTCCGCCGCGCGCGGCCGCGAACAGGGTGTAGTACGAGTCCACGACGTAGTCGCGCGGCGTCCGGCCCAGCGCGGCGGCAAGGTCCGTGATGCCCCGCTCTTCGCCTTCCAGCTCGACGAACGTGCCTATGGGCGTCTCGTCGATGGTCAGCACGACGCCGGGCAGCTCGTACTCCTGGCGGTACTTCTGGTAGCGAAACCAGACGCGCAACCCGAGCTGCTCCAGCAGACGGATCAGCAGCGGCGCGTCGGCCACCACGGTTTCCAGCTCCTCGCGCACCTTCATCGCGCCGGGCTGGCGCGGTCCCTTGAACGTGAGCGCCGCCGCCCCCGGCTGGTCGCGGACCCGCAGCGTGCAGCCGCGCTCGCGCAGCCGCCCGTCGGGCCAGTCGAGCAGCCGATCGTCCTGCAGTTGCCGCGCGCGGCGCTCCACCGCGCCGGTCGCGACGATTGCCCCGCGCGCGGCCGCGGCCGACTCGAAGCGAAGCTTGATTTCCCGTTCTATGGGGTTGGCCATGGAGCTCATGTGCTGCGCCGGCTGAAGGACAACCCGCGCAAGTCGGGCTTGCCGACGTCCTTGCCGAAGATCAATACCTTGTGCGTGCTGCCGAGTCCACCGGGCACGAGCAGCGTCTTGAACGCCAGGCGCCGCCTGATGGGATCGAGCCCGCCGCCATCCGGCGCGGCGTCCGGGGGGGAGCCCGTAGCGGCCAGGCCGAGCAGGAAGTAGGTCTGGTCCACCGTTCCGAGCGTCTCGAGGCCCGCTTCCTCGGCCGCGGTCCGGACGGCGGTAAGGTCCACGTGCGCCGTGATGTCGCGCGCTCCCGGTTCCTCGAGCCACGGCGCGGCCGCGCGTCCGTCGCCGGCCGTTTCCACGCGGTGGCGCCGGTAGCAGGCGAGCGTGCCTTGCGCGTGGGTGGGGGAATACAACTCGCGCGCTTCGTGGCCGTAGTCGATCAGCAGCAGGAAACCGCGCTCCAGGCAGCGTGCGGCTGCGGTCACCCAGCCGGCGGCCGCCGGGCTCACCTCGGTGCGCCAGCCCGTTTCCAGCCGGATGCCGAAGCGCTCGACATGGGCCTCGACGGCCGGCGAGACCGGCCCCAGCGTTTCCACGAGCCGGCCGTCCCGGCTGTCGACGTACACCTCGCGCAACCCCGCGGCGGTCATCACGACCGAATGGACCGGCAGGGCGTCGAGGAGCTCGTTGGCGAAGATGATGCCGCGCACCCGCGCGGGGAGCTCGGCGCCCGCTCGCGCCAGCCGCGCGGCGTGCGGGCCGAGCGTGGCGTCCTGCGCCGCCCGCGCGGCCGGGCTGCGCTCGACGAGCGTCAGGCGCAGGTCGCGGTAGAGTCCCGGCCAGGCCGCCGCGGCGTGGTCCAGAACGCCGCGTGCGAGGCGTCCGCTGCCCGCGCCGGCCTCGACCACGTCGAACGCGGCCGCCGCCGCGGTTCCCTCCGGCGCCGCCAGCCGATGCATCTCGGCGAACTGCGCCGCCAGCAGCTCGCCGAACAGCGGACCGGCGTCGACGCTCGTAAAGAAATCGCCCGCGCGGCCGGAGCGCCGGCCGGCGCGGGCGTAGTATCCGAGCTCCGGATGATAGAGCGCCAGGTCCATGTACTCCGCCAACGGGAGCGGACCCGCCGCGCGGATCCGGCTCGCGATGACGTCGCGGAGAGGCACTTTCCACTCGGGGCCGCGCCCCGAACTCCCGGCGATCCCTGGCCTTATTCCTTGCGGACCTGCAGGAACACCTGCGTGTCGCCGCGCTGGATCAGCAGGAACGCCGCGCGGCCGGATTCCACGGCGTTGAGCTCGCGCACCGCGTCGGCGGCGCTGGCCACCGCTACCCGGTTGATGCTGAGGATGACGTCGCCCGGCTGCACACCGCCGCCGGCTGCGGCCCCGCGTCGCTGCACGTCGGCCACCAGGGCGCCGGACGTGCCGTCCGGCAGTTGCAGGCGGGCCGCGGCCTGCGGAGTCACGTCCCGCAGCGTCATGCCGAACCCTTCGCTCAGCTCCTCCGGGGACTCCGCCTCCGGACCACGGGCCTCGACATCGAGGTCGAGCTGTTCGATGGTGACGTCGAGAGTGACCGCCTCGCCGTCGCGCACGACGTCGACCGGCACGGTCGTACCCGGCCGCGTGGCGACCACGCGGTTCTGCAGGTCGCGCGTGTCGTCGATCGGCTCGCCGTTGTAGGCGACAATGACGTCGCCGGGACGCATGCCGGCGTTTCCGGCGGGCCCGCCATCGGCCACCGCGGAGACGACCGCGCCGTTCTGCGACGGCGACAGCCCGTGCACCTCCCGGTCCTCTTCCTCGACGTCGTAGATCTGCACGCCGATGCGGCCGCGGGTGACCCTGCCGCCGCGCAACTCACTGATCAGCTCGCGCACCACGTTGCTCGGTATCGCGAAACCGATGCCGGCATTGGCCGGCCGGTCGCTGACGATGGCGGTGTTGATGCCGATGACCTCGCCGCGAATGTTGAGCAGCGGCCCGCCGGAGTTGCCCGGGTTGATGGCCGCGTCCGTCTGCAGCACGTCGAGCGAGCGGCCCGGCACGGCCCGATAGTCGCGGGCCACGGCGGAGATGACGCCGACGGTCACCGTGTGGCCGTAGCCGAAGGGGTTGCCGATGGCCATCACCCAGTCGCCCGGCTCCATCTGCTCGGAGTCGCCGAACTTCGCCACCGACAGCTCTCCCTCCGGATGTTCCGTCAGTTCCAGCAGCGCGCTGTCGGTCAGCGGATCGCGGCCCAGTACGCGGGCCTCGTAGGCCGTGTCCTCGTCGTCGCCGAAGAAGTGGATCTCGATCTTGGTCGCCTCGGCCACCACGTGGTTGTTCGTCAGGATCAGGCCCGACGCGTCGATGACGAACCCCGTGCCCATGCCGGGGACCGTCTCCTCCTCGGGCTCCTCGCCCTGGTCCGGCAGCCCGAAGAAGCGCCGGAACTGGTCGTTGCCGCCGAAGAAGTCGCCGCGCCCGCCGGCGCGCGTCGACTCGGTGCGGATGTTGACGACCGTGCTGGCCTGGGTCCGCGCAATCTCGCGGAAAGTGCCGGCATCGATCGGCCCGCTGAGCGGCGCGCTGTTCATCGGCGGCGCCTCGAACGTCTGGGTCTGCGCCGACGAGGCGGGCGCCATATCGAACCGCGACGCGATGATCATTCCAATCGCCATGGACGTCACCGCGATCAGGGCCGCGGAACCGAGCGTCGCCAGTCGTTTCGACATCGTTTCCTCCCGCAAGACAACTACGTTACGTTACTCCAACCACCGCGCGATGGCCATACGGCGCAGCGGCAGTCGAGCGCCGCGTCAGCACAGCGCGACCACCTCCTGCTGCAACGGCCCCGTGACCTCGGCCGCGCGCCGTCCCACGTGCATGTTGATTTCCGTCCTGACCCCGAACTCGTCGAAGTAGATGCCGGGTTCGATGGTGAACCCGGTGCCGGGCAGCAGGCGGCGCTCGTCGTGCGTCTCGTAGTCGTCCATGTGCACGCCGTTGCCGTGCACTTCCTCGCCGAGGCTGTGCCCGGTGCGATGGACGAACTGCAGGCCGAAGCCGGCGTCGTCGATGACCGTGCGCGCGGCCCGGTCGACCTCCCACCCGCGCAGCTCCCGCCCCTTGCGCGCCGCTTCCGACACCAGCGCGACGGCCGCGTCCCGGGCGACGCGCGCGACGCCGAACACCGACGCGTAACGCTCCGGCACGGACGCGCCCGTGTAGCCGACCCACGTGATGTCGGCGAACACGGCGGCGGCCGCGTCGCGCTTGCCCCACAGGTCCAGCAGTACGACCTCGTCGCGGCCGATGGCGCGGGAGCTGGCCGCGGTCGGCAGGTAGTGCGGGTTGCCGCTGTTCTCCTGCGCGGCTACCACCGGGGCAGAGTCGCTGACCAGCCCCTCTTCCTCGAACCAGGCGCACATCGCCTGCTGGACCTCGAGCTCGCCGACCGCTGCCGCCGCCTGCATCCGCGCCGCGATGAAAGCGAACGCGCGGTCCTTGATGCGATACAGGGCCGCGGACGCTTCGCGGTGCAGGGCCAGCGCCCGGTCGTCCCACACCGCCTCGAAGCGCTGCACGAGGTCCCCGGACGACACGACCGTGGCGCCCAGCCGCCTGACGGCGTCCACGGTGCCCGCGTCGACGCGGGACACGTACGGTATGGCGCCGCCGGGCGAGTACTCCATCGCCAGCCGCCCGCCGCCGATCATCGCGGCCAGGCCCGCCTCGAGCTGTTCGCGCCCGGCATATACGCGCCGCCTGCCCGGAAGGTGGTCGAGCACGTGCCGCTCGATGCGGTGGACGAGCGCCTGCGGCTCGCCGCCGGCGGGTATCAGGTAGTACCAGCGGCGCGTCGTCAGGCCGCCGCGGTCATCCAGGCCGGCCACCGTCCGCGCGATCGGATTCGAGCCGTGGAAGTCGTACAGCAGCCAGCCGTCGAGCCCTTCCTCGCGCAGGGCGTCCTGCACGGCGCTGACGTCGATGACCATCGTTAGATGGGGCTTCGCCCCGAACCCCCGGCGGCTGCTAGCGGGGACCCCGTCGCCCCGCGCCGCGCCGCCAGGCCGCGCTGTGCGCGGCCTGGGGACTCCTGTTCGAGCACTCGTCGTCCCCTTGCGTACTTCACCGTTGTCTTGGCTTGGCGCCGTCTCTGCATTGCCAACCTGGGTTGCACCACGGCCTCTCAAGGTTGGACGCCGGGTGCAATCGAATGGTTTGGAATGTCCCCGGGTGCCGCGCGCGAAAACGGCAAGACCCCGCGTCGGCGCCGGCGGATAGCACCGTCCCTCCGGCCGAAGCGGTTGGCGTAGAAACGAACGGGAAGCGAGGAGCTCGGGCTAGGAGTTACCCTCGCCGGCTTCCTCTTCTTCTTCCGGATCTTCGATCTCGTCGAACAGCGTTGCCTTGATATCGCCGTTCTGGTGGCTGAACTCGTAGTTGCTGCGGTCCATCGCCGGATCGCGCGGCACCCGCAGCTCGATGTCGACCACCTGGCCGCTGAGCACCGGCTCCCGGAATCGGACGGAGTCGCCGGTGACCGTGTTGCCGTCCGAGTCGAACCAGAACTCGTCGACCTGGAGGCCGGCGATCGCGTTTTCCGCGAGGTTCTGCACGCGGAAGCGCGTGACGATGAAGTTTCCGTCCCGGCGCGCGGTGGGCTGCTCGTAGGCGATCTCGGCCAGTCCACGCACGGTCGGCACGAGGCGGATGTCGTCTCCGAGCTGGGAGGACAGGCGGTTCGCGGCGGCCACGGCGGCGGCGCTCGGCGGAGCCGGTCCCGCGTCGACCTCCATCTCCATTTCTTCCTCGGCCGGGGCGGAGCCGCCGCAAGCAGCGGCGGTCAGGGCGCACGCCAGGAATCCGAACAGCAGAAAGTGGCCGGGTCGCGTCATTGAAACTCCTCCAAACAGGAACCGCACGCAGCGGAATTATAGGCCTTCACGGCCGGCAAGCTCAACCGCCGGCTACAACTCGCCGTTCCATTCCTCGGGTTCGGGATTCGCCGACCGGAAGATGTCGAGGTGCCACTTGCCGCCGCCCCACGGCTCGATCACTTCCGCGGCGACGACGTCGACCACCAGCTCGGCGTAGGAACGCCCCTCGGGGTCTCCTTCCAGGTGGTACGCGGGCTCGTCCCAGGTGAACGTAGGGTACAGGATCAGGCTGAGGAACAGGTCGTAGCCGTCATCGATAACGATCAACTGGCCGCAGGGCCGCTTCTGGGTGGCATGGTAAACGAGATATTTCTCCGAGCTGTGCGCGCGGATGTACCGCTTCACGGCGAACTCGCGCGCCACGATCTCCTCGACGGCGATCTTCTTGTCCCAGCAGTCGCGGCAGTACTTCTCCTCGCCGCGCGGCTCCGAAACGTCCTTGGCGCCGCACAGCGCGCACCGCACCTGGGCTACCGACCGGGACGACATGCCGCCGATGCTACCATGAACCGGTGCCTTCCCGGCCGCGACACCTCGGACTGCGCCATGTCGCGCTGCACGTGCGGGCGTTCGAGGCGACGCGGCGCTTCTACGTGGATCTGCTCGGATTCGGCGTGGAATGGGAGCCCGACGGCGACAACGTCTACCTGACCTCGGGCGCCGACAATCTCGCGCTGCACCGGTCGCCGTCCAGCGCGGCCCGGCGCGAGACGGCGCTCGACCACGTGGGCATTCTCGTGCGCGAGGCGGGCGACGTCGATGCCTGGGCCGCGTACCTGCGCGCGCAGGGCGTCGCGCTGCACGGCGAGCCGCGCACCCACCGCGACGGCGCCCGCTCGTTCTACGTGGACGACCCGGACGGCAACCGCGTCCAGATCATCCACCACCCCCCGATCAGCGGCCGCTGACGCCGGAT
The DNA here is from genome assembly GCA_022820825.1 of Vicinamibacteria bacterium. Lineage (GTDB taxonomy): Bacteria > Acidobacteriota > Vicinamibacteria > Vicinamibacterales > UBA8438 > JAAXGX01. Next base: position 2,538 of record JAJEEU010000095.1, on the reverse strand, counting down.
GGCGCTAGCGCTCGCTCCACTTGAGCTTCTCGCGCAGCACGGCGAAGTAGTTGCGCGATTCGGCGCGGACGACGCGCAGCGGATGCGGCGCGCGCGCGACCACGACGCGGTCGCCGGCCGCAAGCTCCACGCCGAACTGGCCGTCGAAGCTGGCGCTGGCGGCCTGGTGGGGCCGGCCGAGATCCGGCGTCACGCAGACCGGGGGTGTCGCGGGGATCACGATCGGCCGGTTGGTGAGCGTATGGGGAGCCAGCGGCGTCAACAGCAACGCGTCCACCCGCGGGTGCACGATCGGCCCGCCCGCGGCGAGATTGTACGCCGTTGAGCCGGTCGGGCTGGCGATGATCAGCCCGTCGGCGCGCGAGCGCATGACGAACTGCTCGCCGCAGGCGACCGAGAAGTCGATGATGCTCGACAACGCGGCTTTCGTGAGCACGATGTCGTTGAGGACGACCCGTTCGACGACGGCGCCTCCGCCGCGCAGCACCTGCGCCTGCAGCATCCGCCGCTCGTCGATGCGCGCTTCGCCGGCGAGCACCGACTCCAGCGCCGTGTACAGCTCCGGCAGGGTGATTTCGGTCAGGAAGCCGAGGCTGCCGAAATTCACGGCGAGGATCGGCGTGTCGGCGCCGACCTGCGCCACGCGGCCGGCCACGCCGAGCAGCGTGCCGTCGCCGCCGAGCACGACGATGAGGTCGGCCGCCGCCGGCAGTTGGTCGCGCGTGAAGGTCCGCTCGCCGCGCCGCCGCGCGAGTTGCGCCGTGTCGCTCTCGAGCACCACCGCGACGCCGCGGGCGGCCAGCCAGTCGGCCGCTTCCCCCACTACGGGCGCGGCTGCCTGCAGGCGGGTCTTGGCAACGATGCCGACGGTGCGGGGCGGGTCCATTCGGGTTGCGGTCATGCGCGGGCCTAACAGCCTGTGGCAAGACCCCACTGCATTCGAGCGGCGATGCATCGCGCCTGGACTGCGTTGCTCATCGCTCACATATCTACGAATATGCTCACTCTTCGCGCCTTGCCAGCCACGCGCCTCACCGCTCTCGGTGCGACGCGCGGTCTTGCCACCGGCTGTTAGCTGCCACCGTGGCGCAGATGCAAGAAGAACTCCCGGTTGCCCCCGGCGCCCGCAAGCGGGGACGGCGCCTCGGCGACGGGCGTCAATCCTATCCGATCGGCCGCGGAACGCACCTCCTGCACCACGCGGCGGTGCACGGCGGCGTCACTGACCACGCCGCGCCGCCCGACTTCTCCACGCCCCGCCTCGAACTGCGGCTTCACGAGCGCGACGACCTCGCCGCCGGGCCGCAGCAGCGCCGGGAGCGGCGGGAGCACCAGCTTCAGAGAGATGAAGGAGACGTCGACGGTAACGAGGTCGGCGGCGCGGAATACCGGCGGCAGGGACGCGGGGTCGAGTCCGCGGGCGTTGACGCCCTCGATCACCGCCACGCGCGGGTCCTGGCGGAGCTTCCACGCGAGCTGGCCGCGCCCGACGTCGAGCGCTGCGACCCGCGCCGCGCCGCGCTGGAGCAGCGCGTCGGTAAAGCCCCCGGTCGACGCGCCGACGTCCAGCGCGATGCGGCCGGCCACCTCGATGTCGAACGCGTCGAGCGCGTGCGCCAGCTTGACCCCGCCGCGCCCGACGTACGGATGATCCGGCGCCGCCAGCGTCACGCTGGCATCGGCGGGCACGGCCGCGCCCGCCTTGGACACGGCGGCTCCGGCCACGCGCACCTGGCCGGCCAGCACCAGCGCCCGCGCCCGCGCCCGCGTCGGCGCCAGTCCACGCTCCACGACGAGCGCGTCGAGCCGTACGCGCCGCTGCATCAGCCCCTTCTCCGCCTGTCGTTGCCGATCAACTCCACGGTTGCGCGTCACGTAATGGTATGCTCGCCAAAGGTCGGTGCGGCTGCCGGGGATGGAGTGCGTGATGAGTGCTGAACTGATCGCAACTATCTTGACCGGGGCAGGCGTCCTCGTTGGCGTCTGGCGCCTGGTCGAGGGGATGCGGCGCGACCTGACCGCTCAGATTCGTGCGGTAGACGCCAAGCTGACGGCCGAGATCCGGACCGTCAACACGCGGATCGACAACATCTTGCTGGCAGACCGCAATACTGCGTGACATGACAGCCCGTGTCGCAGCAACTCAGTTGGTCCTGGCGAGCACCCAGCCGGCGATCTGCGACAGCCGTTCGCCGCGGATGCCCTCGGTGCGCAACGCCTGTTGCGCGTCGGCGATGGCGCGCGCGGCCAGCGCGCGAGACTCTTCGAGGCCCACGATGGACGGATACGTCGCCTTGCCCGCGGCGGCATCCTTGCCGGCGGTCTTGCCGAGGGCGGCCGTGTCGCCCTCCACGTCGAGTATGTCGTCGACGATCTGAAATCCGAGGCCCAGGTGCGCGGCGTAGGCGTCGACGGCGGCGAGCGTCTCGCGATCCGCGCCGGCCATGATGGCGCCGGCCGCGGCGGCGGCGCGGATGAGCGCGCCGGTCTTCCGCTCGTGGAGCTCGCGCAGCGCGGCGCGGGCGTCAGCCGCCGGCT
>JAJEEU010000073.1 GCA_022820825.1 Vicinamibacteria bacterium | reverse complement strand
CGGGCAACGGCCGCCTTGCCGGGACCGCGCGGCTCCCGGTATCGTCGGGGGCCCGTTCCATGAAACGCCTGGGAATCCTGACCGCCGGCTTCATCGTGCTGTTCAGCGTGCTGCCGGAGGTGCTGCCGTTCCGGGCGCTCGTCGCGGTGTTCGCGGTGTTCGTGGCATGCGTGGCGTGGCGGGTGTGGCCGCGGCGCCGCTAGTCGGCGGAACGCGCGCAATAGCCGCACGCTCCGCCTCACAGGGCCCCGCCGAAGGAGCAGGCCGACGACGTCACCAGCACGAACAGAACCACCGGCGCCAGCTCTGGCATTGCGCGTATCGCCTCCGACCGGAAAGTCTACCCTGTCAGCCTGTGCGAGAATGGCTTACGGGACGCCATGCCGGAACGCCGCTTCTTCGCCGACGTCGGCCGCTACTTCGATCGCGCTGCGGCGTTCGGCAGCCATCCCCCCGGCCTGCTCGCGCAGGTCAGGCACTGCAACAGCATCTACCGCTTCGACTTCCCGGTCAGGCGCAACGACGGCAGCATCGACGTCGTGCGCGCCTGGCGCGCCGAGCACAGCCACCACAAGCTGCCGGTGAAGGGGGGCATCCGCTTCAGCCCGCACGTCGACGAGGACGAGGTGATGGCGCTCGCGGCGCTCATGACCTACAAGTGCGCGATCGTCGACGTGCCGTACGGCGGGGCGAAGGGCGCAGTCTGCATCGACGTCAGGGAGCACACCGCCGAGGAGATCGAGCGGGTGACGCGGCGCTACGCCTACGAGCTGATCAGCAAGAACTTCATGGGGCCGGCCGTGGACGTCCCGGCGCCGGACCTGGGCACGGGGGCGCGGGAAATGGCCTGGATCGCCGACACCTACCAGGCGGTCCGCGGCGACCAGATCGACGCGCTCGGCTGCGTCACCGGCAAGCCGCTCTCGCAGGGCGGTATCGCCGGGCGCGGGGAGGCAACCGGGCGCGGGCTGTTCTACGTGCTCCGCGAGGTGTGCGCGGACGCGGACGAGATGGCGCCTCTGGGCCTGTCGACCGGGCTCGACGGCAAGCGGGTCGCCGTCCAGGGACTCGGCAAGGTGGGCTACTGGGTGGCGCGGCTGTGCCACGAAGCCGGCGCACGCATCGTCGCGGTCGCGGACATCAGCGGGACCGCCGTCGACCCGCGCGGCATAGACCCCGCGGCCCTGCGCCGGCATATCGCCGACAGCGGGAGCGTCGCCGGATTCCCGGGCGCCGCCGTTCACGACAGTCCGGCCGCGGCGCTGGAGGCGGACTGCGACGTGCTGATCCCCGCCGCCGTCGAGAACCAGTTGACCGCGGACAACGCGCCGCGCATACAGGCCCGGATCATCCTGGAAGGCGCGAACGGGCCGACGACCCCGGAAGCCGACGCCGTCTTCCAGTCGCGCGGCGTGCTCGTCATCCCGGACGTGTACGCCAACGCCGGCGGCGTCATCGTGTCCTACTTCGAGTGGCTCAAGAACCTGTCGCACGTCCGCTTCGGCCGCCTGGAGCGGCGCTACCAGGAACGGGCCGACAACCGCCTGCTCGACGTGATCGAGACGGCGACCGGCACGACGCTCAGCGCCGACGACCGGGGGCAGATCGTGACGCCGATCTCGGAGCTCACGGTGGTCAACTCCGGCCTTGAAGAGACGATGATCACCGCCTACCACAAGATCCGCGAAACCATGCGCGCCGTGGACGGCATCGAGGATCTGCGCACGGCAGCGTTCCACCTGGCAATCGACCGGGTAGCGGAAGCGTACGTGCAGCGCGGCGTGTTCCCGTAGTCGCGCGTGCGAGCTACTGCCGCAGGTCCACACAGACCAGCGTGTCGGTGTTGCGCACGTACAGCAGGCCGCCGGCCAGGGCGGGATAGGCGCGCACCACGGGCGGGAGGATCTGCGCCCGGGCCAGCGGGGTGAAGGCGTCCGGGGCCGCCGCGGCCAGCACCAGCTCGCCGCTCTCGCGCATGATGACCAGCCGGCCGTCCGCCAGCGTCACGCTGCCGGCCATGAAGCGGTCTTCGGACCACTGCACGGCGCCCGTCCGCAGCTCCACCGCCCGGAAACTCGGGCCGTACTCCTGGCGGCCGTGAAACCCGTAGAGATGGCCGTCGTGGTGCACGCTGGTGGCGTAGTGGTTCGACAGCACGTCGTCCGACGACCAGAGCGAGCTCAACTCCTGCGCGCCCGCCTGGAACACGCCGGCGCCCGTGCCGTACGACGCCGAGGCGAAGATCAGGTCGCCGATCACCAGCGGCGTCGCCGCGTTGACGGAAGCCCCCAGCCGTGACCGCCAGCGCTGCTCGAAGCGGACGGCGCCGGTGTCGGGGTCGAGGCCGACCAGACCCTCCCGCGTGAAGAAGACGGCGAGGCGCTCGCCGCCGATGTCGGCCGCGACGCCGGAGGAGTAGCTCGCCTCGTGCGACGTGGCGGTCCACAGCACCTCGCCCGACGCGGCGTCGAACGCCACGATGCCGGCATTGCCGCCGCCGACGTTGGCGATGACCCGGCCGGCTTCCACCACCGGCGAGCCGGCCGCGCCGAAGAAGCCCTTGCGGACGCCGAAGCGCTCCGCGGTGTCCACCTCCCAGAGCGCCTCGCCGGTCTCCAGGTCGACGGCGGAGAGCCGGCCCTGCGCCCCGAACGTGAAGACGCGCCCGGCGGCGGCCACCGGCACGGCGCGCGGCCCCTCGTCGAAGCCGAAGTCGTCGCGGTAGGCCGTGGGGGCGTCGTGGCGCCAGAGCGGGTCGCCCGACGCGGCGTCGAACGCCTCCAGCACCTCCCGGCCTTCGACCCGGTGGAAGAGCAGCAGCCGCCCGCCCGCCACCGCTGGCCCGGCGAACCCTTCGCCGACCCGCCGCCGCCACAGCTCCGGCGGGCCACCGCCGGGCCACTCCGCGCTGAGCGCGGGGCCGTCGTAGCGTCCGTCGCGGTGCGGCCCCAGCCACTGCGGCCAATCGCCGCCCTGCGCCCAGGCCGGCAGGGGCAGGGCCAGCGCCAGCAGCACGGCCGGCAGCGGCGGGAGCACGGCGCTGAAGCGCGGGGCTGTCGGGGTCATTGCGCGTCGCCGCCCTGCTCCGTGATGCGGTACAGCTTCGAGGCCGTGCGGATGAACAGGCTGCCGTGCGCGATCGCCGGCGTGGCCATCGTGAACTCGTTCAGGGAATTGGTGCCGAGCAGCTCGAACTGCGGCCCGGCCTTCATGACGTACGTATCGCCGTCCTCGCTCAGCGCGAATATCTTCCCGTTGTAGGCCCACGGCGAGGCCGAGAACGCGGCGCCCACCCTGATCCGCTGCCGGCCGTACACCTCCTCGCCCGTGCGGGCGTCGTGGCACGTGAAGTAGCCGCGGTCGAACAGCGTGTAGTAGTGGTCGCCGTACACCAGCGGGGACGTGTTGTAGGAGCCGCCGCGTGGCAGGTGCCAGGCGAGGGACTCGTGGACGGGACGGCCGTCCGCGACGGAGAGATCGCCGCGCGCGCCCGGCCGCACGGCGAACACCGGCCGCCGCTGGTCGCCGATGTAGCCCGAGCTGACGTAGAGCAGCCCGAAACGCGAGAACGGCGTCGGGGCGACGATCGACGACATGCCGCCGATTTCCCACAGCAGCTCGCCCTCCAGGTCGTACGCGCGCACGCGGTCGGTCCCCGTGGTGACGATCTCCGCGCCCTGCTCGTGCTCCCAGACGTACGGCGTCGACCAGTTGGTGCCTTCGTCGCGGTTCACGCGCCAGAGCTCCGCCCCGGTCTCCTTGCTGAGCGCCAGGAGATACGACTGCTCCTCGTTGTCGTTGACGACGTAGACGCGGTTGCCGTGCAGCACGGGCGACGACGCCGTGCCCCAGCCGGCCCGCGTGGCGACCGGCTCGAACGGCCGGGACCACACGACGCGGCCTTCCATGTCGAGGCAGAACAGACCGACGTTGCCGAAGTAGGCGTAGATGTGCTCGCCGTCGGTGACCGGGGTCTCGGACGCGTAGGTGTTCTTGAGGTGGCGCGAGACGGCCGGCACGCCGCGGTGCACCTCGCGCTCCCAGCGCACGGCGCCGGTCGCCGCGTCGATGCCGTACACGAGCCAGCGGTGCTCGTCGGTCGGCACGCCGCGCTCGCCGCCGAGGTACAGCCCGCCCTGCGGCGCCTCGACCTCGCCGTTGCTCACGACGGAGGTCACGACCACCAGGTCGTCCCAGACGATCGGCGAGCTCCAGCCGAGCCCGGCAACCTCCGTGACCCACGCGACGTTCTCGGTGTCGCTCCAGGTCTCGGGCAGGCCGGCCTCCTCGGACACGCCGAGGGCGCCGGGGCCGCGGAAGCGCGGCCAGCGGTCTTCAGCGGCCGCGGGCGCCGCGAGCGCCGCCCCGATGACCGCCGCCGTGAGCGCCGCCAGCACGCGCTGCATGCCGTTCATTCTACCGAGATCGGGATCCGCCGCCTGGTCATGCGCGGACCTGGCTGCTTATGCCGGTGGCTTACGGAACACAAGGATCTTCTCGTCCTGCATGACGTTATAGAGACCGAACACAATCTTGGGTATCTCATGCTCGCGCTCGAGACCCGCGTCGACCGCCCAATCCCCCATTTCTCTCGTAGTCGTATACTCGCTACGGTCAACCGTCGCGTCGCCTATCACGAACGCCGCTCGTGCACCAGGCTTGAGCACTCGCGCGACTTCACGGAACATGAGCCGCATGTCCTCGTTGTAGAGTGCAAGCTTGTCCCTCGCACCACGTCCACGTACACCAGTCATCTCTGTTCGGAGAGCCGTGGGATCCACACCGAGAGCCACCAAAGCATGGTCGTCATTCTTCACGTAGTCCAGAGCTATTGAATAGGGTGGCGACGTCACAACCGCATCGACCGTCCCCTCGCCGATTTTCGCCGCTCGCAGATCCCGTGCATCACCAGCGACCGCTGTAACACCGCCAGGTTCGATCCCGAACCTACTCAGGGCACGGGCGTGGGCCTCAACGGATTCCAACATGGCTAAGAGGTTCCTTCGAAGCCACGTCCGCCCGTCGCGGTTGCGTCGAGAGATGTCGCTGAGGGTCGTCATGCGAGCAACCTCGACGAAGTCGGCAACAATGGAATCGCTATCCTGGGCGATTGATGCGTCAAGTGGGTCCAGCGTTTCGGCGTGCAAGAGCGCTTGGACCCGATCCCGAATCTCCGCTAAGGCTGTGACGGAGCGGGTCTTTACCCGGGTCAACAACACGCACAGCGGCGAGATGTCAACGCCGATGCAGTGAATCCCAAGGAGCGAAGCCTCCAAGGCAGTAGTCCCGCTACCCACGTACGGGTCTAGGATCTGCGATCCTCGCTTCGCGCCTAGGATGTTGATCAGTGCGCGGACCATCTGCGGGTGGTATTTTCCGCGGTATGGATAGATCCAATGGGTCAGGTATTGATTAACGGAACGCGTCCTGTTGAACTCACCGCCCTGATAATTCGGCCGTATCAGCTGGTCGTAGTTTGTCGGCTTTCCGTCGACCTTGCCCACGTAGGCAGCTCGCGCGAGGATTTCAGCAGTAGTTCCGTTGACACGCACGTCGACTCGCCAAGGATTGTCGCCATCGGGTCTCCAATACTCGCAACCGAGAGACCGTCCTTCAATCCGAGCAAGTAGTGCTTCGTATATGAACTGGACGTTACGCGCTAGAGTGATAGTGCTCACGTGCCGACCGTACCATAAGGGGCTCGGAATGTACAGGCGTTATCGCCCAGCCGTTGTGGCAAGCCGAACCATGAGCCCGAGATGACCTGTAGCACGTCGTGGAACGCATTCTGCAAACACTGTGACAGAGGACGCCCAAGCACTTCTCGGCAAGATAGAGAACACGACAGCGACAGGCTGCTAACGCTGCTACTCAAGAGGACCAAGTGTACGGCTGAAGATTCGGTCGATTAGCTTCTGCCAGCCTCCGCCTCCGTATTGACGTCGATAACGGCGAATCGTCTCGACGTCCTTGTCACTTACTTCCAATTCTCCGCCGGGCTGCAGGTGATTCTGGAGTCTCCTGAGTAGTGTCTGAAATCCCCCCTGACCTGTAATGGGTTCGTTCAACGCTTCCCTCTCGCCTTCATTTAGTTCGACTGTTGGCACGGTACATTACTCCCCTCGACGTATCAGGAGGAACTGCTCCCGGACAGAGCCTCAAATCGCACCTTACGTCGGTCTTTGGTCCAAATCTGCAACAGATGCTATCGGAATTCGGGCGCGAGACATACTGCCGTCCAACGACTACAGCCCCAACAGGTTGCGCTGCAGCTTCCCCAGCCCCTGCCCCACCGCCCACAGGTCGAGCTCCACCGCGGCGAGCTCGTCCACGGGCGGCACCGCCAGGCCGTCGGTGCGCAGATCCACCGTCTTGAGGTACGTCCCGCAGCTCGTGCACTCCTCCACCCTGAGATGCGGCCACGCGTCCGTTTCGTGGTAGCGCAACTGCGCCGCCCGCGTCTCGCCGCAGGCCGGGCACATCGCCCGCGGAAAGCGCCAGGCGGTCGCGCAGAGCGCGCAGAGCAGGTGCCGCGCGCCCTTCGTCTCCGGCTCGTCCTGCAGCAGGTCGAGCAGCGGAAGGCGGCCGCAGCGCGGGCAGCGTGCGGGGAAGCCCGGGATGTACGGCGCGCCGTCGGTCTGCCCGCACTGCTCGGCCGCCGCCTCGGCCAGCGGCTGGAGGAAGGCGCGCGGAAAGAACTCCAGCGGCGCCGGCTCGCAGCCCAGGTCCGCCGCCGGGCCGTCGAGCGCGCCTCCGTCGACGTACGCCGCGAGCAGCTCCGCGGCCGGCGAGCGGGCCGCGGCCAGGCGCTCCGCGATCGGCGCCAGCACGTCGTTGGCGGCCGGTTGAACATCACGCGCGAAGCGCCGGAAGAGCCGGTTGATCTCCCAGCCGGCGAACTGCGCGAGGTCCAGCCGTCCGCCCGGACCGGCCGCCGCGCGGGCGATCCACGACGCGCCCGCCGCGCGCCCGTAGAGGGGCTCCTGCAACTGGAGCACCCGTTCGTAGAATGCGAGCAGCTCCGCGGCGTGCGGGTGGTCGGCCTGCAGCTTGCCGACCCGCATGCGTCGCTGCCGCCAGGTGAAGCGGATTGGCACTGGGAATCGGCGGAGCGGCCTGGCAGGCGGCTAGGTGTCCGTCAACCCGGTCTGCTCCGCGTGCCAGCGCGGGTGGTGCAGCCGGGCCCACTGCCGGGTCACCTTGCCGTCGATCATGCTGCGCGCGGTGCCCGGATAGGCCACCGTGCCGAGGTACACGTGCAGCACGAGGAACAGCCCGCCGCCCAACGTCGCCGTGTAGTGCAGCAGGCGGGCGGACGACAGCAGCGTGCGCGCCGGCGCGAGCTGCTCGGGAAACCACAGCATCACGCCGGTGGCGACGAACACGACCGCCAGCACCCCCTGCACCCAGAAGAACAGCTTCTGGCCCGCGTTGTACTTCCCGGCCGGCGGCACCTTGTCCCGCTGGTGCGTCGCGTAATAGCGCACCGCGGCCATCCACTGCACGTCCTGCCGGTTCAGGAACATGTCCCGGATCCACAGCACCAGCATCAGCAGCATGGCGACGCCGAACAGCGCGCCGATGTAGGGGTGCAGCACGCGCGCCATGGCGCCGCCGCCGAGCGGCGCCGTCAGCCAGAAGAGCGGCGGGTAGGCGAACGCCAGACCGGTCAGCAGGAGCGCGACGTAGGTGACGCCGACGACCCAGTGGACGATCCGCTCCAGCAGGTTGAAGCGGTGCAGCAGCGGCTCACTCATGCTCGTCCGGGGATTCCTGCCCGAACGCCAGCAGGTGACCCAGCGCGCCCACCAGGCTGAAGCCGAACAGGTAGGCGCCGATCCGCTTCAGGAAGTTGAGCGCCGTGAGCGGCGCGGGGCTCGCGGTCGGATCCGTCGGCAGGCTGTAGTCGGCCAGGCGGTCGCCGTGCGGCACCACGTACATCATGTGCGTCCCGCCCACGCCCGACGGGTCGTAGACCGTGGCGTGCTGGAAGCCCCGCTGCTTGAGCGTCTCGACGGCCTTGTCGGCCTTCGCCAGCATGTCGCGCTTGCTGCCCCACGAGATCGCGTTGGTCGGGCAGGTCTTGACGCAAGCCGGCTCGAGCCCCGCCTCGACGCGGTCGATGCACATGTTGCACTTCGAGACCGTCTTGGTGCGGGCGCTGTAGCGCGGGATGTCGAACGGGCAGCCGGTGACGCAGTACTGGCAGCCGATGCAATTCTCCTGGTTGAAGTCGACGATGCCGTTGGTGTACTGCACGATGGCGCCCGGCGCCGGACAGGCGTACAGGCACCCCGGCTCCTCGCAGTGCAGGCAGGCGTCCTTCTTGATCAGCCACTGCAGGTTCTCGCCGACCTCGATCTCGTTGAAGCGCATCAGCAGCCACGTATTGGGCGTCAGGTCCTTGTGGCTCTGGTAGCTGCCGAAGTTGGCGGTCGGCTCCGACTGCAGCTCGTTCCACTCCTTGCAGGCGACCTCGCACCCCTTGCAGCCGATGCAGCGCGAGATGTCGACGAGCTTGGAGTACTCCGGCCCGCTGGAGCGCAGTGCGTCCATCGGGATGAACGCCGACGCGCTCCCGGACGTGCGTTTGATGGTCAGGGTGTCGGCCATAATCTCGCCGCGGACTCCTAGGCTGTCTCCACGTCAGCGCGCTCCACGTTCACGAGGAACGACTTGAACTCCGGACAGCGGGTGTTGGCGTCGCCGACGAACGGCGTCAGCAGGTTCGCCATCGACCCCTGCGTCAGGCCGACGAACCCCCAGTGCACCGGAATGCCGACCGTCCATACGGTGCGCCCGTCCACCTGCAGCGGCTTGATGCGCCGCGTGACGATGGCGGTGCCCTGCACCGAGCCGCGCTTGGACCAGACGCGCACCTGGCCGCCGTTCTCGATCTGCTTCTCGCGGGCCAGCCCCTCGGGCAGCTCGACGAAGAAGTCCGGCATCGTCTCGACCAGCCGCGGCACGTTGCTGGTGACGAAATGCTCGCGCTCGACGACGCGGTAGACCGTGCAGGCGTACGGGAAGTCGTCCCCGTCCGTGGCCAGCGTCTCGCGGATGCCGCCGTACCACTCGATCGTCGGGTTGATCGGCACGGACTCGTGCAGCGGATTGCGCACGGGACTCTCGACCGGCTCGTAGTGCTCCGAGAGCGGCCCGTCGACGAGGTCGGTGCTGAACAGCCGCGCCACGCCCTCCGCGGTCATGATGAACGCGCCGGCGGCGTCCGGCGGGGTGGTCCGCCCGTAGTCGGGCACGTCGCCGATCCACTCCCGGCCGTTCCAGGCGATGCCGGCCCGCGTGGCGTCCCAGGGCCGCCCACCCGCGTCCGCGGAGGCGCGGTTGTACAGCACGCGCCGGTTGGCCGGCCAGGCGAACGCCCAGTCGTGGTGCATGCCGAGGCCGGTCGGGTCCGCCGTCCCCCGGCGCGCCATCTGGTTGCCCTCTTCCGTGTAGCTGCCGGTGTAGATCCAGTTGCCGGACGCTGTCGAGCCGTCGTCGGCCAACTGGCCGAACGACGACAGCAGGCGGCCGCTCGACAGGTCGCGCCCGTTGATCTCCTCCGCCAGCTCGACGGTGGTGGGCAGGCGCGGGTTCAGGTAGTCCCAGGTCAGGTGCTGGATCGGCGCGTCGTACGCGCCGCCTTCCTGCTGGTACAGCTCCTTCACGCGCCAGAACAGCTCCGAGAGAATCCACGTATCCGGCTCGACGCCGAGCGGCGGCGGGACCGCCTGCTCCTTCCACTGCGCCCAGCGGCCGCTGTTGGTGAACGACCCGTCGCGCTCGATCCAGTGGCTGCTGGGCAGGTACAGCACCTCGGTGTCGATCTCGGCCGGGTTCATGCCGGGCGCCTTCCAGAACTCCGCGGTGTCGAGCATGAACGGGTCGATCACGACCTTCCACTTGAGGTTCGACATGGCCTGCAGCAGCCGCGGCACGTCGGGACCGGCCAGCAGCGGGTTGAAGCCGAGCGTGACGAACCCTTCCAGGCGCCCCTGGTGCGCCTGGTCCCACATGGTCAGCCAGGTGGCGTCGGACACCTGCTTCGGGAGGTGGTCGTAGGCGTAGTCGTTGGCGCCGGTCGCATGCTCGCCGAACCACGACTTGAGCTGCGAGACGAGGAACTTCGAGTAGTTGGCCCAGTAGTTGACCGACCCCGGCGCGAGCGGCTCGGGCGTCGAGTCCCGCACGTGGTCCGCGAGCGTGGCCTGCTGCGGCAGCGGCACCTTCAGGTAGCCGGGCAGCAGCGCCGCCACGATCGCATGGTCGGTCGCGCCCTGGACGTTCGCGTGGCCGCGCAGCGCGTTGATGCCGCCCCCGGGCCGCCCGATGTTGCCGAGCAGCAACTGCAGGATCGCCGCCGTGCGGATGATCTGGCTGCCGACCGTGTGCATGGTCCAGCCGACCGCGTACATGATCGTCCCGACGCGGTCCGCGGTCCCGGTCGAGCAGATGATCTCGGCCATCGCCAGGAATTCGTCCGCCGTGCAGCCCGCGATCTGCGCCACCACGTCCGGCGTATAGCGGCTGTAGTGGTTCTTGAGCAACTGGAAGACGCAGCGCGGATGCTGCAGCGTCGGGTCGCGCCGCACGTAGCCGTCGGGGCCCCGCTCGTACTCCCACGACGTCTTGTCGTAGCCGCTCGCCGCCTCGTCGAACCCCGAGAACAGCCCGTCCTGGAAGCCGAACGCGCTGCCGACGATGAACGAGGCGTTCGTATGCGCCGCCACGTAGTCGGTGTGCTGCAGGTCGTTCTCGAGGATGTGGCGTATCAGCCCGCCGAGCACCGCGATGTCGGAACCGGGCCGGATCTGCATGTGGCGGTCGGCGACCGCCGAGGTCCGTGTGAAGCGCGGATCGATCGTCAGCAGCTTGGCGCCGCGCGTGTCGCGCGCCTCAACGGCCCACTTGAAGCCGCAGGGATGGTTCTCGGCCGGGTTCGCGCCCATCACCAGAACGACATCCGTATTCTTGATGTCCTTCCAGTGGTTGGTCATCGCCCCGCGACCGAACGTGGCGGCCAGACTGGCCACCGTGGGGCTGTGTCATATCCGGGCCTGGTGGTCGTAGTACACCAGGCCCATGGCGCGCATCGTCTTGGAGATGAGGTAGGCGTCCTCGTTGGACACCGTGGCGCTGCCGACCCAGCCGATGCCGGTGCAGCGGTTGACCGTGTTGCCCTGCTCGTCGCGCTCCTCGAACGTCGCGTCGCGGGTGTCCTTGAAGCGGCGCGCGAACCAGGTCATCGCCTCTTCCCAGGACACCTCTTCCCAGTCGGCCGCGCCGGCCCGCCGCAGCAGCGGCTGGTGCCGCAGGCGCGGGCTGATCGCGAGCTGCATCTGGGACGCGCCCTTCGGGCAGAGGGTGCCGCCGTTGATCGGGCTGTCGGGATCTCCCTCGACGTGAATGACGGTGTTGGTCGTGTTCAGGCCGCCGCTGCCGTGCACGTAGGCGATGGTCCCGCAGCCGACGGCGCAGTACGGACAGACCGTCCGGTATTCCTTGGCGTTGCGGATCTTGAGCTGGCGCACGGCAGCCTGTGCCGGCTGCAGGTTGAAGCCCAGGGCGCTGATGCCGGCGGCGCCGGCCACCGAGGCCTTGATGAAGGTCCTGCGCGATATCGCCATGCGGTTCTCCGCGGCGCGGAGCAGCCCCGAGAATAGCAGAATTCGGGAGCCGGAGAAAATCGTTAGAATCCCGGATATGCCCTCGGAGCAGGCCGTGCCGGCCGGAATCCGTGCGGTCCCCGTGCGACGCTCCGGCGGGCGCATCGAAGACGACTTCGTGGTCGTCGAGCAGCCGCTCGAGATACGGGTCGACGGCCGTCCGGTCGTCGTCACGATGCGCACGCCCGGCCACGACGCGGAGCTGGCCGCCGGCTTCCTCTATGCGGAGGGGCTCATCGCGAACGGCGGCGAGCTGGCAACCGTGCGCGCCGTCGCGGGCGAGTCAGGCGACGGCAGCCAGGCCGGCGGTACGCGGCTGGCCGGTTTCGCCGGTGACCGCGTCGAGGTGACGCTGGCCGGGCAGCCGGCCGCGGCCGCCGCTCCCGCGGCGCCGGACGCGGGACGGGCCTTTGCCGCCACGGCCGCCTGCGGCGTATGCGGCAAGGAATCGCTCGACGAGCTCGAGCGCCTCAACGACAACCTGCCCGTCGTGGCGCGGGACGCGCAAGGGACCGTACCCGTCGCAATGCTCGAGACGCTCCCCGGGCGCCTGCGCGGCGCGCAGGAACTGTTCGACGCCACCGGCGGCATCCACGCCGCCGGCATCTTCACGCCCGGCGGAGAACGGCTGTGCGTGCGCGAGGACATCGGCCGGCACAACGCCGTGGACAAGGCGATCGGCCACTTCGTCCTGCGCGGCGCCGTCCCGCTCCGCGAGCACATCCTGGTCGTGAGCGGCCGCGCCGGCTTCGAGCTGGTGCAGAAGGCCCTGCGGGCCGCCATCCCCACCATGGTCTCCGTGGGCGCCGCGTCCAGCATCGCGGTCGAGATGGCGGCCGGCACGGGCATGACGCTCTACTCGTTCGCCGGCCGCGGCCGCGGCAACCTGCACGTCGGTTAGGAGCCCGTCGCGACGCCAGCGGGCAGCGATGCCGGGAGGCGCACGGCAGGAGATGTTCGTTTCTCTTGAAACAACACAGGATTGGCAGCGCGCGTCTGTTAGAATCAGATACTACAAGTTAACAGAAACAATCCCATGGCAACCACAGTAACGCTGGACTCCGAAATCGTCCGGGCAGTGCAGCAGGAAACGAATGAGAAGCGCAAGGCCGCGGCGGTGCGTCGGGCGCTGAACGAGTACCTGCGCCTGCGGAAACAGCGCAAGCTGGCCGATCTCGCGGGCGCCGTTGACCTCCGCTACACGAACAACGAGCTGGAGGCCTTCGAGGATTGCTGATCCTGCCGGACACCTCCTGCTGGATAGAGTTCTTTCGTCCCGGCGGTGACCAGGCCATCCGCTCGGAGATGCTGCGCTGGCTGAAGGAGGATCGACTCGCCGTCTGCGGCCCCGTGCGGGCGGAAATCCTGCGCGGCGCGCGCAAGACGGAAGCGGCGCGGATCGCAGACCTGCTCGGGGCGCTCGCGCATCTCGACTCGGAGGAACGCGACTGGCTGACGGTGGCGACGCATGCCAGGGCGCTTGCGGATAGCGGTCATACCGTGCCGCTACTGGATCTCCTGATCGCGGCCATCGCGCAGCGCCACGGCGTCATCCTCGCGCACCGGGACGCACACTTTCGGGCGATCGCGCGGGTGCTGCCAGTCAGGACGCACGATTTCACCTAGTCGCGAACCGTTCCGAGGACCGCATGGCCGCTGGCTATAATGAGGCCATACTGTCGGGCAGCTTTCCTATGAGCATCAGTCGCCGCGCCACGGCGCTTGCCGGTGTAGCAGCAGTGCTTCTCGGTGCCAGTGGACTGTCGGCGCAGTCCGAAGAGGAATTCGCGGGACGGCTGTCGCGCATGCCGGTCGACCGCGCCACGTCGCCGTCCATCAGCGGGGGCGGCGAGGTGCGCGCGTCGCTGGCCGGCAACGAGCTGACGGTCGCCGCCACGTTCGCCGGCATGAGCTCGCCGGCGACGGCCGCGCACGTCCACCGCGCGCCCATCGCGCGGCCCGGCCCGGTCGCATTCTCGCTCGACGTGCCGGAAACCGCGTCGGGCCGCATCGAGGAAACCCTCACGCTGACCGACGCCCAGCTCGAAACCCTGCGGGACGGGATGTACTACCTGCAGATCCACACCGCGGACAACCCGCGGGGCGAGCTGCGCGGCTGGCTGCTGCCCCGCCGTCCGTAACCGCGAAGCACCGAACGATGAACCGCAGCCGACTGCGTAGCCCGCGCCGGGGACTCGTTGTCCCGCTGGCGGTCACCGGCCTGCTCGCCGCGGCCGCCGGCAGCGCGCGGGCGCAGGACGGGCCGGAGTACGCGCCCGAGCAGGCCCAGGCGGGTCGCGCGGAGTACGCAACCGCTTGCGCGTCGTGCCACCTGTCCACGCTGCAGGGTTCGTTCGAGGCGCCCGAGCTGGCCGGACCGAACTTCGTGAACCGCTGGGGCGGGCGTCCGGTGCGCGAGCTCATCGATTACGTGCGCGCCACCATGCCGCCGGCCGGCGAGCGGCCCGGCGAGGCCGGCTACGTCAACATCATCGCCTACATCCTGCAGCGCAACGGCGTGGCCGCGGGCGCCGCTCCGCTCG
>JAJEEU010000012.1 GCA_022820825.1 Vicinamibacteria bacterium | reverse complement strand
GCGCGGCGCGGGCGGCGCCCGGCGGCGGGCGCGTTTGGGGTTGCTTGCCATACGGGTCATATTAGCTTGGCTGCCGCCGGCGCAATCTAGATCCTGAGCAGCAGCGGTGTCGCCGGCTCGCCCGTCGCCCTGGCGATCAATTCTGCGTACAGCGCCACCTGGCGGCGGTAGCGGTCGAGCTCGGCTTCGAGCTCGAGGTCGGTCTTGAAGTCCACCACGGTCCAGGCGCCCGCCTCGCGGAACGCCAGGTCCACGACCCCTTCGATCAACGTCCCGTCGTCACCGCGGCCGGCCACCGGCGCCTCGCGGCGGCACTCGCCGCGGCCGCTGGCAACGCGCGCACGCTCCAGCAGGGGATGCCGCAGGGCGGCGGCGGCGGCGGCCGCGGCGGCCGCGATCTCATCCTCGGTGGCGCCGAGGATGCGACCCTGCAACGCGGCCAGCTCCTCCACGCCCGCCGGTCGATCCAGCGGCGCGACCGCCAGCAGCGCGTGCACGAGCGACCCGAAGCGCGGGCCGCCAGGGCGCTCGGCATCCGGCGCCGTGCCGACGACCTCCACGACCGGCGGCGGTGCGGCGGAACTGTCCGCGGCGAGCGCATCCGCGCGGTGCGTGACGGTCTCCATCACGAGGCTCGGCGTCCCGGCCTGCTCCCGAATGCGATCGCGCCGCTCGCGCCAGTCGCGGTAACGCTGCAGGTCGCGTTCGACCGTCTCGGCGGGCGCCTCCTTCGACAGCAGGTCCTCCTGGCGGATGCCGAAACGCGCGGCCACGTCGAGATCGAGCACGTGCGGGTCCCACCAGACCACCCCGTAGCCGGACTCGGCACCGGCCGCGTCCCCGAAGCGGTGCAGGCCGGGCGCGACGGTCGCCTCCGACGCGGGATCGCCGTCGGGCCGCTGCAGCACCGAGTCGCGCCCGAATCGAGGACACGCCGGAGGCGGTTCCGGCTCGCGCCGTGCGTCCATGGGCGGATAGATGGCGTCGTCGAGCGGGCTGGTCCAGCCGCCCTCGAGCGGCCCGTCCCCCACCGCGGGCACGACGAGCAGATCGCGGGCGCGAGTCGCCGCCACGTACGCCACGCGCAGGGCCTCGGCCTCGTCCCGGTCCACCTCTTCCTGCTCGTGCTCGATCAGGTCCCACGGCGCGCAGCCGGCGAGCCGCAGCGCACACAGCCCCCGCTCCGGATCGATGTAGCGGTCCGCGCCCGGGCGCCGCAGCTTGCACGTCGGATCCGCCAGGACGACCACCGGAAATTCGATTCCCTTGGCGCGGTGCACCGTCATCAGGCGCACGCCCTCGGCCCCTTCTTCCAGGATCGGCGCTTCCTCCCCGCGTCCGGCCTCCGCCTCCTCCAGCAGGTGCTCGACGAAGCTGCGGAACGACAGGCCGCCGGCCGCTTCGTGCTGGCGGGCCATCTCCGATACGTGCAGGACGTTGGCCAGCGCCTGCCGGCCCGCCTGGCGCATGGCGAAGCCGGCGTGCGCGCGGGTCGCCTCCAGCAGTTGGCCAAGCGTGACATCCACCGGCCGCTCGTTGCGCCGGCCGTGCAGTTCCTCGAGCAGCTCGAGCGCTGCAGCGACCGGTTGGAACCGGTCCCGCTCGGGAGACGGTCCGGCGCCCGCCTGCAGCACGTTCGGAATCCGGAACGGTTGCGGCACCCCGAAGCGGTGGAAGTACGCGAACAGCGTCTCGTCGTCGATGGCGAACAGCGAACCGTGCAGCGTCGCGAAGACCGACAGCCGGTCGTCCGGCCATTCGATGGCCGCGAGCGCCGCCCGGATGGTCGCCACTTCCTCACGCTCGTGGAACGACCGTCCGCCAACGAGCAGGTGCGGGACGTCCCGCGCCTCGAGCGCGTCGGCGTACGGGCGCGCCACATCCGTCATGAAATTCTGGAAGCGGCGGAACAGCACGCAGACATGGTGGGGCTGGACCGGAACCCGCTGCTCCGGACCGCCGCCGGGCGCGGTGCTCTCGGTGATGGTCCAGCCGCTCTCGTAGAGCAGCCAGCGCACGAACGCGCCCACGGCATCCGGCAGCGACCGGTCGACGGCGGAGCGCGCGACGCGGTAGACCCCGTACGGGCGCGGCACCGGCAGGGCCATGACCGAGGGCTGCGCGGGCGGGTCGCCGCGCACGGGCGATAGCGGCACATACTCCAGTCCGGCGTCCGGGTCGCTGCGCATGCGCGCGGCGAACGCCCGATTGACACAGTGCTGGATGGACGGCACGCCACGGAAGCTGCTCGTGAGATGCAGCACCGGCACGCCGTAACCGGAGAGGCGCGCGCGAGCGCGCCCGTACGCGTTGAGATCGGCGCGGCGGAAGCGATAGATCGACTGCTTGGGGTCACCGACGACAAACAGCGCCCCCGGCCGCGGGCGGGCCGACTCCCAGTTCCGCTCATCGGGGTCGTCAGCGGCGAGCAGCAGCAGCAGCTCGGCCTGCAGCGGGTCCGTGTCCTGGAACTCGTCGACGAAGATGCGCGCGTAGCGTCGCTGAAAATCGCGTCTGGCGCCCGCATCGTCGCGGATGAGGTCGCGGGCGCGCAGCAGCAGGTCGAGAAAGTCGAGCGCGCCGGCGGCCGCCTTGAGCTCCTCGTAGCGCGCGACCGGCGCGCGCAGCGCGCGCTCCAGGCCGGCGGCCAGATCGGCGTCGGCCGCCCGTTGGAACTCGAGCAGGAGACTGCACAGTTCCGCGTGCCGCGCGAGGACCACCTCCCGCGCGACGTCCTTGCCGTACATCAGGCCGGACCCCTTGCGCGGATTCGTGAAGCGGCGGTTGGCGGACAGCTCCACGAACCGGGCTTCCAGGCTGTCGTCGTCGGGCCGGTTGCCGGCGACCGGCGACCGGATGGAGTCGGCCAGCAGCCGCGCCGGACGCGTCGCGAGGTACAGCCGGTCGCTGCGTTGGTTGCCTGCCTGCGCGCTCAGGTCGGCGAACGCGAGCAGCGCTTGTACGACGGTCCGGATCCGCGCCTCGCGGGCGAACGGTTCGCGGCGGTAGGCAGCGGTGAAGTCGCGCCATTCCGCCAGGCGCCAGGCGGCGTCCGCCAGCCTTCGGGTCGGCTCGGACGGGGACGTGTTCGACCCGAAGCCTCCGCGCGTCCTGCGGCGGAGCGCGCGGCGCACGCCTTCCGGCGGGTCGGCCAGCGCTTCCTCGAGCCAGCCGTCGAAGGCGCGGTCGAACAGCCGCCGCGCGCGCGTTTCGTCCAGCACGTCGAATCCGGGATCGACGCCTGCCTCGACGGGCCGCTCGCGCAGCAGGTCGGCGCAGAAGCTGTGAATCGTGCTCACCTGGGCGTCCTCCAGGCGCGCGATGGCCTCGTCCAGGTGTGGGGCGGAACCATTGTCGCGGCGCGCGCGTTCCAGCTCCTCGCGCAGGCGCAGCTTCAGCTCGCCGGCCGCCTTTTCCGTGAACGTCACCGCCAGGATCTGATCGACGCGCGCCTTGCCCGCGGCCAGGATGTTGACGATGCGCGACACGAGCACGCTGGTCTTGCCGGTGCCCGCCGCCGCCTCGACGAACAGGCTCTCGTCGAGCGCGGTGCGGATGCGCTCCCGCTCGGGGGCGTCGATCAGGCCAGGTGTGTGGTCCATCGTCTGACCGGCTACGGCATCTTCCGCAACTCGTGCAGGTCCGCCAGCGGCAGGGAATCCTTGCGCCTGGACCGAACCTCCTCCAGCGGCCCGCATACGGCCTTGAAGTCGCACCAGCCGCACGCGCGCTCGCGCGGCGCCGGGAGCAGGCTGCCGTTTTCGACCGCGCGGTCGATGATCTCCAGCACCTCGATGCCCTGCCGGCGCTCGTCGTCGCCGAGGCTCACGGGGGTAGTGGAGAAGTTGCCGCCGACCGTGCAGAAGGAGAGCCGGGACTCCTCCACCGGCCGGCCGAGCGCCTGTTCGACCGCCAGGGCGTAGAGCAACGGCTGCAGCACCTCGCCGCCGCGCACCACGATACGGTCGGGGTGGTGGTTGCGGCCGGTCTTGTGGTCCGTCACGCGCAGCGCGCGGTCGCCGGAAGCGCCGGCCCGGGCTTCAATGAGATCGACCACCCCGTGCAGCTGCCAGCGGCCGTCGAGCGTCACCGGCTCCGGAACGCTCTGCTCGTCCCGGCCGGCGCCGCCGCCGAAGCCGAAACCGAACTCCGCGTGCAGCGGCACCCATTCGGCGCCCTCCTCCGCCAGGTTCTGCAGCCACCCCTTGAGGTCGATGCGCAGCGCCTCGACCTCATCCGACCACACGCGGTCTATGGCCGGCGCCAGCTTCTCCCGCCAGGCGGCGGCAACGCGGTCGAGCACGGCGTCCAGGACCGGCTCGGCCCCGTGCAGGTTCTCGTGCGTGATCGGCACCGCCTTCCGACTCCACAGCTCGCGCAGCAGCTCCGCCTGCACCTCGTGGAACAGGCTCCCGCGCGTGAGCGGGTCCATGCGTTCGAGCGGCTGGAGATCCTCGCGTGGTTCCAACCGGTAAATCGCCGCCAGCAGGAACTGGTAGGGACAGGCGGCGAACCGCTGCAGCGCGGAGACCGAGTAGGGCTTGCTGGACAGCCGGTAGGGAGCGAGCAGAGCGCGCGACTCGGGCGTCAGTCCGTGCAGGCCGTCGTACCGCGTCCATGGTTGCTTCCAACGCACCCAGCGCGCCACGAGCGAGCGCCTCAGGCCCGGGTTCAACTTCAGGAGGTAGCGCGCACGGCCCGCCACTTCGCCGGCAACCTCGCGCCGGAGCAGCGGCCCCAGCACCGCCAGGTCGTGCTCGGCATCATCGATGGCAGCATCAGGCGTGGGCGGCGCAGGCCAGTCCAGGCGCGCGTTGACCCGGGCTTCGGCGTCCCGTTCCAGGTCCCGGAAGTCCGGGACCTTGCCGCTCAGCGCGCGCTCGACGTCAAGTGCGTAGAACGACGGCACCCGCGGGCGGGAATCGGCCACATGGAATCGGGGATACGAGAGGTACAACCGGCGAGCGGCGGCGCCGGACGCGAGCTGCAGGAGCAGGCGTTCGCGGGCCGCCCGGTCGTCCTGCGTCGACAGTCCCGGCTCGCCGGCAGCGGCGGCATTCAGGATGCGGCGCGCTTCGTCGAGCAGCAGCGGGTCCTGCCGGTGCTTCTGCGGAAAGATCCGCTCGGCCAGGCCGGGCACGAATACCACGTCGAACACGCGGCCGCGGGCCTGTTCCGGCCGCCCCACGAACACCCGGCCGTAGCGCTGCGGCGGCGGCGCGGCCGACAGCTCCGCGAGCCGCCCCCCCAGCACGTCGCGCACCTCCTCCAGCGCCACGGGACCTACCGGGGACATGGGCCGCAGCTCGCCCAGCGCGGCCAGCACGCTGTCCGGCTGCCTCAATGTCATGGCCGCCAGCGCCTCCAGCGCGTCCAGCCAGTCGCCCCACCGCGCCGCCGCGGGGAACGCCGCCAGCTTCTCGATGACCGGCAGCGCGAACCGGCGCAAGCGGCCCAGGTCGCCCAGGTCGCGCTCGATGGCCGGCAGGCGGGCCGACTCCGGGTCGTCGCGGGCGCAGGCGTCACGGCGCACCGCCAGCTCTTCCACCAGGCCGTCGAGCCGCCGCCGCCAGCGGTCGAGACCGCCGACGACCGCCGCGTCGACCAGCAGCCGGTGCCACTGCCAGGGAGCGCGCACCGCAGCCTCTACGTCCGCCGCGGCGGCGGAGCCGTCCGGCGGATTCTGCTCGCCGGCGGCCGGGCTCGGCGGC
>JAJEEU010000049.1 GCA_022820825.1 Vicinamibacteria bacterium | reverse complement strand
GTTCCCGCGGGAACGTGCTCTCCGTCTGCGGTCGGCTCGCTATCGGACACCGCGCCCTCAAACGTTCCCGCGGGAACGTGGTTCGCAACTCCGTGGTGCTCGGCTTCTGACTCCGCTTCCGCGGATGTTCCCGCGGGAACGTCGTCCTCTTCAGCCAACGTCCCGGAGTCCACGTGCACCACCACCTGGTAGCGGTCACCCGCCGTTCCCCGGTCGAGCCCGCCCGCCAGGGCGCACTCCGCCAGCAGCCCGATCGCATCCGCCTGCCGGTGCGCGAACGTCGGTACCAGCTTCTCCTCCACCGCCGCCACGTCCTGCGCCGGCGCCTTGGCCGTTGCATCCTCCGATTCGTCCGCCGCCGATTCACCCCGCGCCCGCATCTGGTCGCACGCCGCCTCCAGCGCTCTCCGCAGCACCGCCCCCACCTCCGGCGTCAGCCGCCCCTGGACAACCACCATCCCGTCGTCGTCCACCCACGTCCGCAGCGACCGCCTCTCCTGCCTCTGCCGCTCCTCGGTCTTCTCAGCGATGCGATCGACCCGCCGCCACCCCCGGACGACCTGCTCCACGTGGGCGGCGGTGCCGCATTTCGCCACGTCGAGCAGCGCCTGCTCGTTCTCAGGCGTGGCCACCCGCGTGACGGCCCGCACCTTCGAGTAGGAGATAACCCCGCGCCGCATCGCGTCGCTCAACTTCGGCAGGTTCCCCAGCGCACGCGCCACACGCACGTGCTCGCGCGCCGCGCCCGGGGCCAGTCCGGTGCGCCAGCTCAGCCAGTGCGCGCAGGAGGTACAGCCCGACCAGCCGGTGCGCGCGTCGAACTCGCGGACCAGGACGAGCAGCTCGTAGGTGGCGGCCTGAATGCGTGCGGAGAGCTCGGCTATGCGGTCGCCGAGGCGTTCGAGCTCGGCCCGGCGATTGAGGTCCGGCAAGGTCCGGGGATCAACCGGTGCGGTCCAGGGATCGTCCGACACGGTCGACGGCTCGTTTGGCGCGTCCGAGGCGACGGGACCCATCCGGGCTGCCAGGACGGAAGAAGAGGCATCGGATACGGGAACGAGGGCGGTGTTCTCAACAGGCATACCCCATCATAACCCGCTGTTTTTAAAGGGCTTACATGCCCGCGAGAGGGTCGCGAACGCGGCGGAACGGCGATTTTGACCTGCCGGCCGTCAGCGCGCAGCAGGCGCCCGGAGAGGAGGCCTGAGGGCCATTCCTGGCAGCGCGCCCAACTCGGGCCGACGCGCCTTGAAAAAGCTGTCAAGCGAAAAACGCGAGCGGGGCGAAAAAAACGTCGACCACCAGCGGACAACCGGTGGCGAAGCCTATTCGCACGGCGCCGGCGGCGCCGGTTGACGGACGAGTGGCCGACGACGATACCGCATGAGACTGAGCCAGGATGATGACGCGGATGGACCCGAGACGTCGCGCTCAGTTCCCCAGGGCGACGGCGGCAATCGCGCCAAACACCGCAATCAAGGTGGTCATCTGAAATCCGACAAGCCAGAGGAACCAGCGGTCGAATACCTCGAATCGCCTGTCGATGACCTCGAAGCGCCCTTCCATAGCCTCGAACCGCCGGTCGATGGCCTCAAACCGGCGGTCGATGGCGTCGAACCGACGGTCGACGGCTTCGAACCTCCGCTCCATGCGGTCGCCGAGATCGCGGATAGCTTCGTGCAGCCCGTCTATCCGTCGTGCGTTTTCTTCCACCTTCCTCCGCAGTATAAGACGGCGCGAGGCGGGCGGTTGCCGCAGCCCCAGCGGTCTGGCCGCGCTATATTTGTTCGGATGTCCGTCCGCTATCGCACGGCAGCCACGCTCGTCTGCCTGCTGGTGATTGTCATGGGGCCGGCCGGCGCCGCACGTGCCGAGATCGTTGGCGCGGTGGCCGGCAGCGTCACGGACGAGACCGGCGGGGTGCTGCCGAGCGTGATCGTCGAGCTCGAGACGGGCGAGTCCACGCTGACCACCGCCAGCGGTCCGGCCGGAGGGTACCGCATCGAGGGGGCGCCGCCCGGGCCGGCCGTTCTCACGTTCCGGCTGGTGAACTTCTCGACGGCCCGGCGGCAGGTGACGGTTCCGGCCGGAGACACGCTGGAGGTCGACGTCACGCTGACCTTGTCGCTGACCGCCGACGTGGTGGTGACCGGCACGCGCACGTTTCGCAACATCGCGGACCTGGAGAATCCGCGGGAGTCGCTGGTTGGCATCGCCGGGGCCGCCAGCGTCGGCGCCGTCACGGCGGCGCAACTCATGGCGCGGCCCCTCATGCGGCCGGGAGAGGCGCTGGAGGCGGTGCCCGGGCTGGTCGTCAGCCAGCACAGCGGCGAGGGCAAGGCCAACCAGTACTACCTGCGCGGGTTCAACCTGGACCACGGCTCCGACTTCGCCACGACGCTCGCCGGCGTGCCGCTCAACATACCCGCGGGCGCCCACGCCAACGGCTACCTGGACTCCAACCAGGTCATCCCGGAGCTGGTCAGCGGCGTGCAGTTCAGGAAGGGGCCGTACTTCGCCGAGGACGGCGACTTCTCGGCGGCGGGGTCGGCCAACATCAACTACGTCAACGTCCTCGACCGTCCGATCGTCCACGTCAGCGCGGGCGGCCAGGGCTGGGGCCGGGTCTTCGGGGCCGCCTCGCCGGAGGTGGCGGGCGGCCACCTGCTGGTCGGGCTCGATCTCTCGCACAATGACGGGCCGTGGGAGCGGCCGGACGACCTGCGGAAGGCGAACGGCATCGTGCGCTACAGCCGCGGCGGCACGCGGAACGGCTTTTCCATCACCGGCATGGGGTACACGGCCGACTGGAACGCCACGGACCAGGTGCCGCTGCGGGCCATCGAGTCGGGCCTGATCTCCCGCTTCGGCAGCATCGATCCGACCGACACCGGCCGGACCTACCGGCACAGCATCGCCTTCGACAGCCTGCGCTCGACGGGCGACAGCGCGCTGCGCGTGACCGCCTACGGCATGCGCTACGGCCTGAACCTGGTCCAGAACTTCACGTACTTCCTGGCCAATCCAGTCGGCGGCGATCAGTTCGAGCAGGAGGATCGCCGAACCGCGGCGGGCGCCAAGGTGAGCTACCGGCGCCTGGGCCGTTTCCTGGGCCGGCCCGTCGAATCGCTGGCGGGCGTGCAGCTCCGCCACGACCGGGCCGGCGCGATCGGCCTGTACGACACGGTCGCGCGGCGCCGCACGAAGACGATCCGCGAAGACCGGCTGCGGCAGACGTCCGGCGGCCTGTTCGCGCAGAGCGAGATCGAGTGGAGCCCGGTGCTGCGGACGACGCTCGGATTGCGCGGCGACCTGTACGGTTTCGACGTCACCGCCATCGACCCCCGCAACTCGGGCGACGGTATCGACAGCATCGTCAGCCCGAAGGCGACGGCCGTGCTCGGGCCCTGGGCCGATACGGAGTTCTACGTCAACTGGGGACGCGGCTTCCACAGCAACGACGTCCGCGGGGCGGTGCTGACGGTTGATCCGCGCACCGGCGAGCCCGTCGATTCGCTGACGCCGCTGGTGGCCGCGCGCGGCGCCGAGGTGGGCCTGCGGACGGTGCGCATCCGCGGCCTGCAGTCGACGGTGGCGCTGTGGTACCTCGGCTTCGATTCGGAGCTGCTCTTCCTCGGCGACTCCGGCATCACCGAGGCGCATCGGCCGAGCCGGCGCTACGGGCTCGAGTGGGTCAACTACCTGCGGCTCGCGCCCTGGATGACCGCCGAGGCCGAGCTGTCGTTCACGAATGCGCGGTTCACCGACGAGGATCCGGCCGGTCCGTTCATTCCCGGCGCTCTGGACAGGGTCGTGGCGGCCACCCTGACGGTCGCGCCCGCCCGGCGCGTCTTCGCCAGCGTCCGCGTGCGCCACGTCGGCCCGCGGCCCCTGATCGAGGACGCGAGCGTGCGGTCCGAGCCGACGACCATCTGGAACGGCGAGCTCGGGGTGACTCTGAACGAGCTCGTACGGGTGTCGATCGAGGGCTACAACCTGTTCAACTCGGCCGTGGCCGACATCGACTACTATTACGCGTCGCGGCTGCCCGGCGAGCCTTTGGACGGCGTAAACGACATCCACACGCATCCGTCCATTCCCAGGACGGCGCGCGTCAGCCTGCAGTTCGCATTCTAGTCGTCCACATCTGACAATTCGACAAGGCGCAAAATACGACGATGACTCACTATCGCCACCCGGCGCTTGCCATTGTTGCATTCACCCTCCTGACAGCCGCATGGTCACCGCGCGCCGTCCACGCCCAGAGCGGGGACATCACGGGCGTCGTCGCCGACACCACGGGCTTCGTGCTGCCGGGCGTGACGGTGGAGGCGCGGGCGGCGGAGGCGGACGGTCCGGCCTCCGTGGCTGTGACCGACGGCATGGGCGCGTTCACCATCGGCGGGCTCGCGCCGGGCGCCTACGACGTGACGTTCACGCTGCCGGGCTTCCACCGGGAGGTGCGCGCGGGCGTGGCCGTCGGCGCCGGCGCCACGGTGACGCTGGAGGTCGAGCTGGCCGTGGAGTTCGAGGAGCAGGTGGTGGTGGTGGGCAGCCGCGCGCGGCCGCGGTCGGTGACGGAATCACCGGTGCCGATAGACGCAATCCCGATTCGGGACGTCGTCAGCCAGGGCGCTGCCTCGCTCGACTACCAACTGCGCAATCTGATCCCTTCGTTCAACGTGGCCACGCACCCGATCAGCGGCGCGGCCTCGCTCGTGCGGCCGGCCAGCCTGCGCAACCTGGCCCACGACCACACGCTGGTGCTGGTCAACGGCAAGCGGCGCCACCGCTCGGCGATCCTGGTCTGGTTCGGCGGCGTGACCGACGGCACGCAGGGACCGGACCTCTCCACGATTCCCGCAATCGCGCTGCGGCAGGTCGAGGTGCTGCGCGACGGCGCCTCGGCGCAGTACGGCTCGGACGCCATTGCCGGCGTGATGAACTTCCTGCTCAAGGACGACCGGGCGGGCGGCACGCTCGAGTTCAACACCGGCACCTACCGCGCGGGCGACGGGGATGCGTACACCATTGCCGGCAACGTCGGCCTGCCGCTGGGCGATACGGGCTTCGCCAACCTCAGCATGGAGTACGGCAACGCCGACCCGACCAGCCGCAGCGTGCAGCGCGCCGACGCCGCGGCGCTGACCGCGGCCGGCAACACGCACGTGGCCGACCCGGCGCAGGTGTGGGGCAACTCGCGGTACGAAGACGACCTGAAGCTGTTCGGCAACTTCGGCCACCTGCTCGACAACCAGGTGCAGGTGTACGGCCACGCCAACTACGCGGAGAAGACCGCGACGCAGGGGTTCTATTACCGCAACCCCAATACGCGCGCCAACATCTTCAGCCTCGACAGCGGGCAGTCGCTGCTGATCGGCGACGTGCTCGACGCGCAGGACGGCGTCCGCGACGGATCCGCCGGCTGTCCCGCGGTGCCGATCACCGACCACCGGCCGGACCAGGCGGCCCTGGCGCAGGTGTTCGCGGACCCCAACTGCTTCTCCTTCCAGGAGATCGCCCCGGGGGGCTTCACGCCCTCGTTCAGCGGGGTGATCACCGACACGTCAGCGGTGGCCGGCGTACGGCGCACCGCGGAGAACGGCCTGACCTGGGACGCCAGCGCCGGCTACGGGTCGCACGAGGCGGATTTCTACCTGTTCAACACGGTCAACGCCTCGCTCGGCCCGGCGAGTCCGCGCGACTTCAATCCGGGCGTCTACCGGCAGGAGGAGGTCAACCTCCACCTCGACGTCGGTTACGACGCCACCGAGCTGGTCCACCTGGCCGGCGGCGCCGAATGGCGCGACGAGCGGTTCACCATCCGGTCGGGCGGACGGCCGTCGTGGGAGGTCGGCCCGTACGCGGCGCAGGGGTTCGTCTCCGGCTCCAACGGCTTCCCGGGATTTCCCGACTACACGGCCGGGACGTGGACGCGCGCCAACGTCGCCGTCTACGGCGACGTGGAGCTGCGCGAGCCGGACGAGCGCTGGACCGTGGGCGGCGCCGTGCGCTTCGAGCACTTCGACGTGTTCGGCGCCACGACCAACGGCAAGCTGTCGGCCCTGTACGCCCTCAACGAGGAGGTCTCCATTCGCGGCGGCGTCAGCACCGGGTTCCGCGCGCCGACGCCCGGCCAGCAGAACACGTTCAACGTGCAGTCGACCATCAACCCCGAGACGCTGGACCTGGTCGACAGCGCCACCGTGCCGTCCACCTACCTCGCCGCGCAGCTCCGGGGCGGGCGGCCGCTGGAGCCCGAGACCTCGACCAACGCGACCGCCGGGGTCGTGGTCGACACGGGACCGTTCACGCTGACGGCCGACTACTACCACATCGACGTGGACGACCGGCTCGCGTTGTCGCAGTTCTTCACGCTCGCGGCGGACGAGCGCGCGCTGCTGCTTGCGGAAGGCATCACGTCGGCGCGCACGCTGTCGTCGTTCCGGTTCTTCATCAACGACTTCTCCACCCGCACGCAGGGCATCGACGTCGTCTCCACCTACACGCCGCTCGCCCTGCGGGGCGACACCGTCTTCAGCTTCGCGTTGAACCACACCGACACGGCCGTGACGCAGGCTTCGGACCTGCTCGGCCCCGGCGACATCCTCGCCATCGAACGGGGGGTGCCCGAGACGCGCTGGAACGTGGCGGTCAACCAGCGCGTGGGGCGGGTGGGCCTGCTCGGCCGCCTGCACTACTACGGGTCGTGGGTGGACCACATCGACGCCCGCTCGGTGCGCCGCGCGGAGGCCCCGGTGCTCGACGGCCGCTTCATCCTCGACCTGGAGGCCAGCATCCCGCTCGTGCGCGACGTGACGCTGGCGGTCGGCGGCCAGAACGTCTTCGACACCTTCTCGGACCGCATGGACCTGTTCGCCGCGCGCTTCGGCCTGCCCTACAGCCAGTTCACGCCCTGGGGCATGAGCGGCGGCTACTACTACGCCCGCCTCAACTACGCCTGGGGCAGGTAGGCCGGGCCGCGGGGCGTGTCAGCCCCGCAGGCGCTGCATGAACCACCAGTGGTGGCCTTCGGGGTCGCGGGCCTGGTAGGTGCGGTCGGCCCAGTAGTCCTCGCCGTAGTCCTGGGTGGACGGCTCGGTCACGATGACGGCGCCCGCCGCCCGGGCGTGCCCGCAGTGGGCGTCGGCGTCGTCCACGAAGACGGCCAGCGCCTGCGTGTTCGCGCCGTCCACGCCGCGCGGGGACTTGCAGTACGGCCGGTCCGGCGAGAGGCCCGCCTGGCCGACCATGACGAGGCCGCCGTTCATGACGAGCTGCGAGTGCACGATCTGCCCGCGCTCGTTCTCCACCCGCACCTGCACCTCGAAACCGAATGCGTTGACGAGCCAGTCGATTGCCGCGGCGGCGTCTTCGTAGAACAGGGAGGGAGCGATGCGCGGCCAGCCGTCGGGTGGTTTCTGCATGGTGTTCCGTTTCCCGGCGGCGCTCCGAATTTACGCCGCCGCAACCTGTCCGACTCGCGCCGGACACGCGGGGGAGTTACTCTGGTTTCCGTAATCAGTTTGCCTGTCCGGGACGCCGCCGCATTCCGGTCGACGTCGCGGGCGGGCGCCGATGGGTGGACGCGTGGTCCGTGTCCGCGGGCGGATGTCCCGGGGTGCGGCACGTTCCACCTGTCACGTTCCTTCCCGCATTCCCCGCTGTTCCGGCCGATCGAAAGTTCAGTTGCCGGCGCGGCGCTCGGCCTCGAAGCGGTCGTACAGCGCGGCGCCTTCGCGGCTGAAGCCGGCGCCGGTTTCCAGTGATTCCGCAAACGTGAGGTGCGCGTCGCCGTCCAGGGTGTACGCGGGCCACGCCGGCAGGCCGTCGCGGTTCGGGTCGGCGGCAGCGGCGAACTGCGTCCAGTAGCCCATCATCGCGTCGGAGACCGCGCGGTCGGCGGCGGTCCAGGGCGTGTCGGGCGAGGCGTCCAGCGTGCCGAACACGTAGGCGAGCTCGGCCGCGTGGTGCGCGCCGAAGCGCTCGCCCATTGGCGTGGGCGGCACCTGCGCGAACCGGTAGAACCAGACCGGCGCGCCCGCGGCGGTGTTGGCGCGGAGCTGCAGCCGGGCCGGGCCGGCGAAGAACATGTCGTGCACGAGGCCGTCGAGGCTGGCGGCGAAGCCGCCCTCGCCGCGCGGGTCGTACAGCGCGAGCGCGGCGGGCGCCACCGCCGCGAAGTCGTTCCGGACGTACTCCTCGAATCCTTCGGCGTCGGCGATGTCGTAGCGCGGCCGGAAGAGCGACCCCTCGTTGGCGGTGATGCCGGCGATCA
This sequence comes from Vicinamibacteria bacterium, assembly GCA_022820825.1. Taxonomy (GTDB): domain Bacteria; phylum Acidobacteriota; class Vicinamibacteria; order Vicinamibacterales; family UBA8438; genus JAAXGX01. The sequence continues at coordinate 195 of JAJEEU010000049.1, read as the reverse complement.
GCGGCACGCGGTGCTGCCGCGCCGCTTCGTACATGGCCACCGGGTCGTCGGGAATGGACCAGCCGTCGACGTTCGGCGCCCACAACGTCCCGCTCCACAGGAACAGCGCCCCGGCCCCGGCCGCCTCCAGCACCACCTGCGTATCGGCCGCGCGCATGGCGGCCAGCGCTTCCGCGACCGCGCCGGACGCGCCGA
>JAJEEU010000046.1 GCA_022820825.1 Vicinamibacteria bacterium | reverse complement strand
CGCCCAGCGCCGCGCCGACCGCGGCCAGCAGCGCCGCTTCGCCCAGAAACAGCCCGAGCACGGCGCGCCGCGTCGCGCCCAGCGCCCGCAGCGTGCCGATCTCGGTGCGCCGCGCGATGACCGCCACGGCGACGGTGTTGTAGACCAGGAACAGGCCCACGATCAGGGCGATGTAGGACAGCGCGTTCAGGTTGAAGTGGAACGCGGCGAGCATCTTTTCGACCTCGCGTCCCCGCTGCGCCGGCCGCTGCACGCGCAGGCCGGCCGGCAGGCGCGCGGCGATTTCCTGCTCGCTGGCGTCGATCGCCGCCGCGTCGAAGAGCTGGATTTCAACGCGATCAATCCAGCCGAGCCGGTCGAACAGCCACTGCGCCGTGGCGATGTCGAGCAGCGCCAGTTGCCCGTCCACCACCTGCGCCGGGCCTTCGTCGAGCAGCAGCCCCTGCACGACCATCGCGTGCCGGATGTCGCCGGCGATCAGCGTCACCGGCGTCTCGACGTCGATGCCGTGCCGCCGCGCGAACCGTTCGGTCAGCACCACGGAAGTGGAATCCAGCAGCACGCCGAGCAGTTCCTGCGGCCGCGGGTCGCGGCCCTCCCGGGAGAAACGCAGCAACTGGTATTCGCGGAACGGCCGGTCGCGCAGCAGGTCGACGCCGAGCACGCGCAGCGGACGCTCGGTTCCGTTCGGGACGGCGATGCTGACCGCCTGGTCGATGATCGGACTGACGCGCCCGTAGTCGCGCAGCCAGCCCATGCCTTCGAGCTGGCGCTCCGGCACGCCGACCCCCGCGCCGACGATCTCGAGCGAGGTCTTGCCGGAAACCACGTCCAGCGCTGCCTCGAAGCCGCGCACGGACGCCGTGTTGGCGAGCCGGATGGCGACGACGACGGCCACGCCGAGCGTCAGCCCGGCCACCGTGACCAGGGCGCGCCCGGGGTCGCGGGCCAGGCCGCGCACGATGAAACGGCGGAAGAGCGCCAATTCAGGTCTTGACCGCGACGGCGGAGAGCAGGTCGGCCGCGGGCTCGCGCACCTCGGCGCCGTCGCGCATGGGGATCCGGCGGTCGGCGGCCGAAGCCAGCAGGGGGTCGTGGGTGGCCAGCAGCACGGCCACGCCGGTCTCGCGGTTCAGGCTGCGCAGCAGCTCCAGCACCCGCTGCCCGTTCTCCGAGTCGAGGTTGCCGGTCGGCTCGTCGGCGATGACCAGCGCCGGCTCGTGGACGAGAGCCCGCGCCAGCGCGGCCCGCTGCAGCTCGCCCCCGGACACCCGCGCGGGATAGTGCCCCAGGCGGTGGCCCAGGCCCACGCGGCCGGCCCACGCCCGGGCCCGCTCCAATGCGCCATGGCTGGACACGCCGGCCAGCAGCAGCGGCAGCGCGACGTTCTCGGCGAGGGTCAGGGTGGGGAGCAGGTTGAAGAACTGGAACACGAAGCCGACGCGCTCGCGCCGCAGCGCGGTCAGCGCTTCGTCGTCCAGGCCGGCGAGATCCACGCCGTCGACCACGACCGTGCCGGCGGTCGGCCGGTCCATCCCGCCGCAGAGGTGCAGCAGCGTCGACTTGCCGCAGCCTGAGGGCCCCACGACCGCCACGAACTCGCCGGCGGCCAGCTCCAGGCCGACCCCGCGCACGGCGTCCACGGCGCTGTCGCCCGCCCCATAACGCTTGTGCAGGTCTACGGCCCGCAGTACCGCCATGCGACCAAGATACACCGTACCGCGGCGGCGCCTCACCGGCGCTGGCAGCGCGGGCAGAAGTGCGTGCCGCGTTGTGCGACGACCACGCGTCGAACGCGCGCGCCGCAGGTCGGGCACGGCTCGCCGGCCTTGCCGTAGATCCGGATCTCGTGCTGGAAGCCGCCCGGTTCGCCGCGGCTGTCGCGATAGTCGCGGATGCTGCTGCCGCCGGCGCCGATGGCGCTGCGCAGCACCTCGTGGATGGCCGCGTGCAGGTCGCGCGCCTTGCGCGGACCGACGCCCGCGGCGCTGCGCAGCGGGTGCAGGCGGGCCCGGAACAGCGCTTCGTCGGCGTAGATGTTGCCGAGGCCGCGCAGGAACTCCTGGTCCAGCAGCAGCGCCTTCAGCCGCGCGTTGCGGCCGGCGAGCCGCGCCGCGAACGCGGCGGGCCCGATCTCCAGCGGGTCCGGACCCAGCGCGGCCAGCCGCGGAGGCAACTTCTCGGACCACTGCCAGCGGCCGAACTTGCGGATGTCCTGGAAGACCAGGAGCAGGCCGCCCTCGAGGGCCATGGTTGCCCGCGTGTACTGCCCGCGCTCGCCGTTGAGCAGCAGATTGCCGGTCATCCGCAGGTGGATGACCAACATTGATTCGCGCCCGTCGCGGCGGAGGCGGAACAGCAGGTACTTGCCGTGCCGGTCGAGCCGCTCTATGCGCTGTCCCGCCAGGCGCCGCTCGGTTGCGGACGCGTCGCCGACGCAGGTGCGCGGCCAGTGGAACGCGACGGCGGTGATGGTGCGGCCTTCCAGAGAGGGCGCCAGCGTGCGCCGTACCGTCTCCACTTCCGGCAGCTCGGGCATTGCCTAGACGATCGCGGGCAGGATGTCGCCGATCTCGCCGTGCACCACCACGTCGGCGATGACGTCGAGCGGCGTCGGCTCGCGGTTGACGATGATCAGCCGCGCCCCGGCGCGCTTCGCCACGCGCGGGATGGATGCCGCGGGCTCGACCACCAGGGAGGAGCCGACGGCCAGCAGCAGGTCGCAGGCTTCTGTGGCCGCGTACGCGCGCACCATGACGTCGTGCGGCATCGCCTGCCCGAAGGAAACCGTTGCCGGCTTGAGCAGTCCGCCGCACCGCTTGCAGCGCGGGGCCGGCTCGCCGTCCGTGACGCGCCGGCATGCCTCGTCCATCGGTATCCGGTCGCCGCAGGTCAGGCAGACCGCCTCGGTCGAGGTGCCGTGCAGCTCCATGACCAGCTCGGCCGGCAGTCCCGAGCGCTGGTGCAGGCGTTCGATGTTCTGGGTGATCATCGCCGCCAGCCTGCCCTGCTCGTGAAGCGCCACGAACGCGTGGTGGCCGGCGTTGGGCCGCGCCGCGCGCATGGCGGGCCAGCCTTCGACCTTCTGCCGCCAGTACTCGACGCGGTCCGCCTCGCTGGAGACGAATTCCTGGTAGTAGACCGTCCGATTGCGCGCCCACACCCCGTCCGGACTTCTGAAGTCCGGCACACCCGACTCGGTGGAGATGCCCGCGCCGGTGAACCCGACGATGCGCGCCGCCCCGGCGATCAGCTTACGCGCAGTCCGTTGCGCCGTGCCGAGGTCCGTCACCTTCACGCCTCCGAGTCAGGCGACCGCCGGGGGTCGGAGGCCGCCGGTCCCGGAGTCCGGGCGCGCCACCGCAGGAGCCACAGCACGAGCCATGCCGGCAGCGAGACGATGCCCGCGTAGATCCAGATGCCGAGCGGTCCGAAGAGGCCGCCGATGGTGGCGGCGCCCACCGTGAGCGGACAGAGGACGGCCGCGCAGGCATACGTGGCCGGCCGGGAAAGGGCGTGCAGACGCTGGAGGGCCAGCGTCAGCGGGATGCCGCCGGGCCAGGCGAAGGCGAGCCCCATGATCATCGCCGGCAGGGAGAACAGCATCGGGAGAAGGCCGTCCGGGGATGCGGGGCCGAATCCGAAGCGGATCACCGCCTGGAGAACTACCCCGATCGGCAACCAGAGCGAGAGAAACAGCGTCCTTCTCATATGAATCGAGCTTACAACGTCGTGCCCCGCGTGCGGCTTAGACTGAGAGCATGGGGCGCACGTGCCAAGGAGGGATGCGACGATGACGCGCAAGCAGTTTTTCGGACGGCTGTTCGCGGCCGTGCTGGCGCCGGCGGCGTGGCTCAGGAGCGGCGGGGTCCAGGCGCAGGAGCCGATCGAGCGCCTCGACAAGCCGCACGAGGAGTGGCGCGAGCTCCTGCCGCGGGACGCATACGAGGTGCTGTTCGAGGAAGATACCGAGCGGCCGTACAGCAGCCCGCTCAACGACGAGAAGCGCACCGGCACTTACGTCTGCGCGGCATGCTACCTGCCGCTGTTCGATTCGGAGACGAAGTACGAGAGCGGCACCGGCTGGCCCAGCTTCTACGCGCACATCCCGGGGCGCATGGGCACCAAGCGCGACTTCAAGCTGATCTGGCCGCGCACCGAGTACCACTGCATCCGCTGCGGCGGCCACCAGGGGCACGTCTTCAACGACGGCCCGGCGCCGACCGGCAAGCGCTGGTGCAACAACGGCCTGGCGCTGCGGTTCGTGCCGGACGGAAGCCAGCTTCCGGCCCTGCGCACTTAGCGGCCCGCCCGCCGTGGTCGCGCGCGGAATCAATCTGCGGTAGGCTGTCGGGACCGACGATGGGAGGTCACCGATGAGAACGGCGTCAACAGCCCGTGGCAAGACCCCACTGCATTCGAGCGGCGATGCATCGCGCCTGGACTACGTTGCTCATCGCTCACATAGCGTCGAATATGCTCGCTCTTCGCGCCGTGCCAGCCACGCGCCTCACCGCTCTCGGTGCGACGTGGGGTCTTGCCACGGGCTGTTCATGCGGATCGCGCTGGCGGGTGTCCTGGGGCTTGGTCTGGCGGGTTGCGGCGCGGGCTCGTTCATGCAGCCGGAGGACCGGGCGCCCATCTCGGTCGAGCAGTTCCACACCTGGATGGAAGAGCTGTCGAACTGGGGCCGCTGGGGCGAGGACGACGAGCTGGGCGCCGTCAACCTGATGACGCCCGCGAAGCGCAAGGAGGCGGCGGGCCTCGTGCGCAGCGGGACCACCGTGTCGCTGGCGCACGATTTCCTCTCCGAGGAGGCCGCGGACGTCCGCGAGCCGTACCAGCTCCAGATGAGCATCAACCACGAAGGCCAGAACTCGGGTGACCGCATCGAGGTGTACTTCCACGGCATCCAGTTCTCCCACCTCGACGGCCTGTGCCACGTCTTCTACAACGACCAGCTCTACAACGGGCACGACTACCGCGACGTCGTCACCGATGACGGCTGCTCGCTGATGGATACCGCCGGCATGCGCGACGGCCTCGTCACGAAAGGCGTCCTGGTGGACATGCCGCGGCTGAAGGGCGTGCCCTACCTGGAGCCGGGGACGAAGCTGTACGCCGAGGACATCGAGGCCTGGGAGGAGCAGGCGGGCGTCAGCATCGGTTCGGGCGACGCGCTGCTGCTGCGCACCGGACGCTGGGCGCGGCGCGCCGAATTCGGCGCCGGCGAGGCGATGTCCGGGTGGGACGCGTCGGTGATGCCGTGGATGGCCGAGCGCGACATCGCACTGCTGGGCGCCGACTCGGTGCACGAGGCGCCCGACACCGTGCCCGGCCTCGGGTTCAATCCGATCCACCGCTTCGCGATAGTCGCGCGCGGCATGAACCTGCTGGACAACCTCGACCTGGAGGCCGCGGCGGAGACGGCGGCGCGCCTCAACCAGTGGGACTTCATGCTGGTGATCGCGCCGCTGCGCGTGCCGGGCGGCACCGGCTCGCCGGTGAACCCGCTGGCGATATTCTGACGGCCGTTCAGCGGCCGACCGCGCAGTCGCCGTAGTACTGCTCGGGCCGCGACGTGAAGCCGATCAGCGAGACGTCCGTGTACTCGTGCCGCGTGTGGACGGCCATCAGCTTGCCGTCCACCGTCTCGCGGTCGAAGATCGTCGTGCTGTAGAGCGGTCCCGCGCTGAACATCTGCAGGAAGTGCAGGTAGTCGCCCGAGTGCCGGGTGATGATGTGCGACGGGCCGAACGGACCGATCACGTTGGCCGTCGCCTCCTGCGTGTCGACGTCCTCGAAGCGGAAGGAAAGCTCGGAGGCGTCGACCTGCGCTTCCGGGGCGCCCTCGTCGGTCCACGTCCCGACCGCAATCAACGTGAACGTGCAGTCCAGGCTGCGCACGTCCGCGAGCCCGCCGCCCTGCGCGCCGGCCGCCGGAGCCGGCTGGATGCCGGCGCAGCACCAGACCAGGAGCGCCCACGCCGCGACCTGCCGAGTCGGTGACATATCCCTTCCTCCCCCAGGCTGCCAAGCATTCTATACAGGCGAGCGTGCGGGTCCGGTTTGACCGCCTGCGCGGCGGACCGCATAATCACCGTTCCGGCATGACACGGCAGACGAAAGCCCTGATGGTCGCGCTGGCGCTGGCGGCGGCGGCCGTCGCGGCGGCCCAGGTTCCGGTCGACGACGAGCTGCAGCAGCAACTCCTGCAACTGTTCCCGGGAGCCACGGCGTTCTCGTCGAAGGAAGGGCAGCCGCCGCACTTCAAGGCGTTCGCCGGCCCTGCGCGGGAGCTGCTCGGCTACGTGTTCTGGACCACCGAGCTCGAGCCGCTCGAGCGCGGCTACGACGGGCCGATCAAGATCCTGACGGGCGTCGATACCGACGGCGTGCTGACCGGCATCATCGTGGTCGACCACCACGAGCCGTACGGCTACTTCTCCATCGACCTGCCGAAGTACGCCGTGCAGTTCCAGGCGAAGAGCATCCGCGACCCGTTCCGCGTGGGCGGCGACATCGACGCCGTGTCGACCGCGACGATCACGGTGTCCAGCGCCACGCGGGCCGTGCGCAACGGCGCGCGGCGCATCGCGCGGCAGTTCATCGTGCCGCCGGAAGCACGCTGATGCGCACGCCGGCGGCCGCCGCTTTCCTGTGCGCCCTGCTGCTCGTCCAACCCACGGGCATGGCTGCCGCGCAGCCCGCGCCGGCCGTGCCCGCGCAACCCGACGCCGCCGACGACCTGTGGAACTTCGACGACGAAGAGGAGGAGGTCGAGACGTGGGGCACGCTGCTCCGCGACCAGGCCGCCGACATCCTGCTGTTCGTCGCGTTCGCGGCGCTGGCGATGGTCAGCTTCTTCCGCAAGAGCGTCCGGCTGAAGTACGTCACGCTCGCCGCGGCCCTCGTCTACCTCGGCTTCACGAAGAGCCAGCTCATCTCCATCGTGAACGTCTACGGGCTCATGACGGGCAACCTGCCGGTGTTCAGGTACAGCCTGGCGTGGTACCTGTTCGCCGGCTTCACGGTCGTCACGACCGTGCTGTGGGGCCGGCTCTACTGCGGGCGGGTCTGCGCGTTCGGCGCGCTGACGCAGTTGATGGACCGCGTCGTCCCCGCGCGGCTGCGCGTCGAGGTGCCGAAGTGGCTGGAGCAGCGCGCCGCGCTGATCAAGTACGGGCTGCTCGGCGCCACGCTGCTCTACTTCTTCGTGACGTCCGAGATCGCGGCCTACCGCTACGTGGAGCCGTTCTGGATGTTCACCCGCCAGGCGTCCACGGGCATGTGGATCGGTCTGGGGGCGCTGCTGGTCGCCACCGTCTTCGTGCGCAACCTCTACTGCCGCTTCCTGTGCCCGGTCGGCGCCTTTCTCGGGCTGATCTCGAAGCTGACGGTGTTCCGGATCAAGCGCTGGTCCGAGTGCAACACCTGCAAGATCTGCGAGAAGACGTGCGAGTGGGGCGCGATCCGCGGCCCCGAGATCGTCATGACCGAGTGCGTGCGCTGCGACGACTGCGAGCGGCTATACGCAGACACCGCCAAGTGCCCGCACTGGTTAATCATTGCTAGAAGGGGGCTGCGCCCCCTGACCCCCCGGCAGCACTAGCGGGGACCCCGTCGCCCCGCGCCGTGCTGCCGAGGCGCGCCGTGCGCGCCTTGGGGCCGGGCACATCGAGCGCCCCGTCCCCTCCGTACTTCACCTGTAGGGGCTGTCCCGCGGTCCTCTACTGCGACATCCCCGTGTACAGGAACCGCTGCGCGCGGTGGTTGCGCTGGGCCTCGGCCGTGTAGAGGTTGCCCTTGCTGTCGACGGCGATGTGGTGGAGCGCGTCGAAATCGCCCGGCGCCTGGCCCAGCTCGCCCCAGGTGTCGAGCACCTCGAGCGTCTGGCGGTCCAGCACGTGGATGTGCAGGTTAGCCTGGTCGGCGACGTACAGGAAGCGCTGCTCCGGATCGGGTGAGAACGCCATCCCCGCGCAGGTCAGCGAGCGCCCCTCGTCCGGGTTGACGAAGACCTGCCGCTGGTAGTTCCCCTCGAGGTCGAAGACCTGGATGCGGCTGTTGTTGCGGTCGCCCACGTAGACGAGCCCGTCGTTCGAGACCTCGATGGCGTGCACGGTGCCGAACCAGGGCGGACCGTTCGGGTCGTCCGGATCGGCCTCCGGCTCCGTGTCGCTGGGCTCCTTGCCGAACGCCGCCCACATGCGCTTGAACTCGCCCGTGTCGGCGTCGAACACGATGACCCGGCGGTTGCCGTAACCGTCGGCCACGAACACCTCGTTCGTCGGCTCGTAGACGAACATCTCCGCCGACTTGCGGACGCTGTCGGTGGTCAGGTTGCCCGTGCCCAGGTCCCGCCCGCCGATCTGCAGCACCAGCTCACCGGTGTTGGTGAACTTCAGCAGCATGTTGTCTTCCACCTGCGACTGCGGGGTGCGGCCGGTCGGGTTGTTGCCGCCGATCCAGACGTGGCCGTCGTGGTCCACGAACAGGCCGTGCTCGTTCCAGGGCCAGTCGTAGCCGTCCGCCTGGCCGCCCCAGGCGTTGACGAACGCGCCCGTGTCGTCGAACTCGAGGAGTGGCGGCGCCGCGTTCTCCCGATTCTCCTCCGGCACCGTATGGGGGCGTTGCAGGACCCAGATGTGGTCGCGCCCGTCGACCGAGACGGAGGAAACCTCGCCGGTGACCCAGTTGTTCGGTAGTTGCGGCCAGTCCGGATCCAGCTCGAACATCGGATAGCTCGGACCTGACGCCGCCGGGGCGGCCTCGGGCTCCGGCATCGACTCCTCGGCGGGCGGCGCGCCGCCGCAGGCCATCAGCGCCAGCACGAGCAGGGGCGCAACGCTCTTGAGCATCCAGTTCATCGGGTTCCTCCTTGCAGCGCGCAGCATATCACTCGCTTGGGGGGACTGCTACACTGGCGCGTTTGTCCAGCCAGGGATCGCCGCCGCAGTCGGGACGCCTTTTCCGCCGGTCCGCGGCGCTGGCCGCGGTCGGCCTGCTCCTGCCGGCCGCGGCGGCGGCCCAGCAGGCTCCGGGCGGCCGCGCGGGGCTCGGCATCGACCTGCTCGCCACCATCGACGGCCCGCCGCCGCCCGTCGCGCCGGACGTCATCGCGCGCGACGCGGAAGGCCGGATCACCATGCGCGCCGTCCGCGTCGATCAGCCCCCGCGCATCGACGGGCAGCTCGACGAGGCGGTCTACGCAACCGTGCCGCCCATGTCCGACTTCGTGCAGACGGAGCCCGCGGAAGGCGCCCCGGCTTCGGAGAAGACCGAGGTGTGGCTGCTGTTCGACGACGAGAACGTGTACGTCATGGCCCGCTGCTGGGAGAGCCGGCCGGACCGCGTGCGGTCCAGCGAGATGCGCCGGGACAACCTGAACGTCGGCCTCGGCGACAACCTGGCGTGGGGCCTCGACACGTTCTTCGACCGGCGCACCGGCTATTTCTTCGAGGCGAATCCGATCGGCGGGCGCCTGGACGGCCAGTCCACGAACGAGGGCCAGACGAACTTCGACTGGAATCCGGTGTGGGACGTGGCGGTCGGACGGTTCGAGGGAGGCTGGACCGTCGAGACGTCCATGCCGTTCAAGTCGCTGCGCTACCGTCCCGGACCGGTGCAGGTGTGGGGCTTCAACATGCGCCGCACCAACGTCTGGAAGAACGAGTTCTCGTACCTCTCGCCGATAGCGGCCGGGGTGGGGCGGCTCGGCCTGCGCCCGGCGCTGATGGCCCCGGTCGTGGGACTGGAGGCCCCGCCCGCGGCCCGCAACATCGAGGTGAAGCCGTACGTCGTAGCCGACCTGAAGACCGACATCGCGCAGCTTCCGCCGCTGCGGAACGACCCGGGCGGCGACGGCGGGATCGACGTCAAGTACGGACTCGGCAGGAACCTGACCGTCGACTTCACCGCCAACACCGACTTCGCGCAGGTCGAGGCGGACGAGCTGCAGGTCAACCTCACCCGCTTCAGCCTGTTCTTTCCCGAGAAGCGCGAGTTCTTCCTGGAGAACCGGCGCACGTTCGAGTTCGGCGGCGGCGGCGGCGACACGCCGATCCTGTTCTACAGCCGGCGCATCGGCCTGCAGGGAGGCCGCGAGGTGCCGCTCACCGCGGGCGGGCGGATGACCGGCCGGGTCGGCGGCTACGACCTGGGGCTCGTCCACATCCGCACCGGCGCGGAAGCGGTGTCCGGCGCCCGGCCGACAGGCTTCTCGGTGGCGCGCCTCAAGCGCGACGTGCTGCGCCAGAGCAGCGTGGGAGTGCTGTTCGCCGAGCGCTCGGTAGGGCTGAACGCCCCGGGCCGCAACGGCACGTTCGGCGCCGACGGCGCCTTCTCGTTCCTCGAGAACCGGCTGGCGATCGACGCTTACTGGGCGCGGACGTGGTCGCACGCGGCGCCCGGCGACGAGTCGAGCTACCGCGGGCGCGTCGACTACAACGGCGACCGCTACGGCATGACGCTGGAGCACCTGCTGGTCGGCGACGACTTCAATCCCGAGGTCGGCTTCGTGCGCCGCCGCGACATGCGCAAGAGCGCCGCGCGGTTCCGCTTCAGCCCGCGGCTGCCGGGGGTCGACGCCATCCGCAAGCTGTCCTGGTCGGGCTCGGTCGACTACTTCGAGAACACCGCCGGCCGGCCGGAGACCAGGGAGCAGGACGCCGAGTTCGGCATCGAGCTCGAGAACGGCGACCGGTTCCTGTTCATCTACACGCGGATATTCGAATACCTGCCGGAGCCGTTCGACATCGCGCCCGGCGTCGTGCTGCCGCCGGGCGGGTACGATTTCGAGGCCGTGCGCGCGCGGTTCACGTTCGGCCAGCAGCGGGCCGTATCCGGCAGCGTGCTGGTGGAGCACGGCACGTTCTACAGCGGCCGGCAGACCGGCGTGACCGTCACGCGGGGACGCCTGGCCTTCACGCCGCGGTTCGCGCTCGAGCCGGCCTACTCGATCAACGTCGTGGACCTGGCGGAAGGACAGTTCGTCGCGAACCTCGCCGGTTCGCGCGTCATCTACTCACTGTCGCCGAGGATGTTCACCAGCGCGTTGCTGCAGTACGACACGCTCGGCCACGGGACGTCGGTCAACGTCCGCCTGCGCTGGGAGTACCAGCCGGGAAGCGAGCTGTTCGTGGTCTACAACGAGCAGCGCGACACGTTCCGGCGCCGGTTCCCGGAGCTGGAGAACCGCGCGCTGATCGTCAAGTTCAACCGGCTGTTCCGGTTCTGACCCGACGGACGCCTGCTAGGGTTGCCCCGGGGCGCCGGTGCCGGACGAGCCCACGTAGAACTGCGATCCGTCGGGCAGGGTGATGTCGCGCGCGTTGGCGGTGTTCGAGCCGTCCTTGGCGCCGTAACCGTCGACCACCAGCTCGGTGCCGGCCGGGATCGAGTTCTTGTTGAGGCAGCGGCGGATGAGCGCGTTGGGCGCGCCGCACTCGATGGCCCAGCTCTCGACGTTGCCGTCCTCGTCGGTGACGTCGATGTGGATCCAGGAGTGGGGGTTGATCCACTCGGTGCGGGTGACGACGCCCTCCAGCAGCAGCGGGCGGTCGGCGTCGAACTCGGCCGAGAACGCGTGATGGGCCACGGCGGGCGGTGTGGCCAGCAGCAGGCCCAGCCCGAGCAGGACAGCGAAGATGGTGGTGCGCATCGTGTATTCCTCCTACATTCCTACCGGCTGACGGTCGGGACGTAGCCCAACGCGACGCTCGTCGGCGCGTCCGTGCCGGTCATCAGCTTCAGGTTGCGGGCGTTGCCTTCGTGGCACGCGTACTCGTACAGGATGTGATCCTCCTCGCCCCGCATGAAGGCGTTGTACGAGATGGTCCAGGGCTGCGTGAATACCTGCGGATCGGTGATGGTCGCCTCGTAGTGGATCGTGTCGGCGTCCACCAGCGTGTAGCGCTCGACGACCTTCAGCTCGCCGCTGTGGAAGACGCCGTGGCCCGAGGTGAAGGTGTGGGCCGGCTGGTTCTCCGCCGGCGCGCCGTGCCCCACCACCCAGGTGTTCTCGGTGAAGTTGGAGACCTCGACCACCAGCGTGTCGCCTTCCCAGCGCCCGCGCGAGTCGCCCATCCCGAGCCGGATGTCCGATGCCACGGCCGGGCGCCCGTCGACCGGGATGTAGCGGAACAGGTGGTTCCACTCGTAGAGCAGGATGACCGCCTCGGGCGTCTGCAGGAACTGGTAGGTGTTGTAGCCCACCGGCAGGTTGCCGCGCGGCACGGCGGACGGCAGGCACTTGACGCGCGGATCGAGGTACTCCAGCTCGTCGCGCTTCGCCATGATCTCTTCCCGCCGCTCGGCCGCCCAGGGCTGCAGCGGGATCTTGCCGTCCGGCGGATCCACGACCATCGGCCGCTCCTGGCGCACGATGTCGGGCGCGTCGGAATGGCCGGGGAAGAACCGGAAGCGCGGGCCGAGCTCCCGCTCCGCCTCCGGGCGCACCCACGACTCGCCGCTGGCCGGGTTCTCCATCGGCGCGGCGGTGCCGGGCATCCAGTGGCCGCGCAGATCGGGGTGGCCCCACTCCGTGCGCGGCGGCGTGAACGCCGCGTCCTGGCCCGCGGCGACGGCCGGCGCGAGCATGGTCAGCACGAAGCCCGCAAGGAGCAGGCAGGCGGCGGCGGCGATGGATCGGTTCAGCATGCGACGGCCCTCCTTCGCAGACACCAGTAAGTATACCGGCCCCCGCCACTTGTCAATCCTGTTCGGAGCAGCGTTCCAGCAGGCGGGCCTGGGCGTCGACGGGGGGCGCGTCCGGGGCTCCTTCCACCGGGCGGTAGCTGCCGTCGGTCTGGAGCTCCATGGCGCGGGAAGTGTCGCTGAAGAGGGTGTCGATCACGTCCTCGACCAGGTGGTTCCGGATCGCCGGATCGCGGATGTAGCACAGCACCTCGACCCGGCGGTCGAGATTGCGCTCCATCAGGTCCGCGCTGCCGATCAGCAGCTCCGGGCTGCCGCCGTTCTCGAAGTAGTACATCCGGGAATGCTCGAGGAAGCGGCCCACGATCGACCGCACGCGGATGTTCTCGCTCACGCCCGGGATGCCCGGCCGCAGGCAGCAGACGCCGCGCACGATCATGTCTATCCGCGCGCCGGCGCGGGAGGCCCCGTACAGCACCCGGATCATCTCCGGATCGGCGACCGAGTTGTTCTTGACGATGATGCGCGCCGGCCGGCCGGCGCGCGCGTGGGCCGCCTCGCGCTCCACGAGCGCCGTGAACTTCGCGCGCAGGTTGAGCGGCGCGACCAGCAGCTCCTCGTAGTCCCTCTTGTTCGAATAGCCGGTCAGGTAGTTGAAGACCTCGCTCACCTCGGTGACCACGGCCGGGTTGGCCGTGAACAGCCCCAGGTCGGTGTAGACGTGTGCGGTCGTCCGGTTGTAGTTGCCGGTCCCGACGTGGGCGTAGCGCACGATCCCGTCGGTCTCCTTGCGCACGACGAGGCACAGCTTGCAGTGGGTCTTCAGGTTGACCAGGCCGTAGACGACGTGAATGCCCGCCGCCTCCATGCGGTGCGCCCAGACGATGTTGTTGCGCTCGTCGAAGCGCGCCTTCAGCTCGACCAGCACGGCCACCTGCTTGCCCGCCTCGGCCGCCTCGATCAGCATGTCGACCAGCGGCGAGTTCGCCCCGATGCGGTACAGCGTCATCTTGATGGCGATGACCTGCGGGTCCCGGACCGCGGCCCGCAGGAACGCCTCGACCGACGCGAAGGAGTCGAACGGGTGGTGCACCAGGTGGTCGCGCTCGCGCACCTCGTCGAAGATGGAGTCCAGGTTGTCGTCCGACCACAGCGGCCGCGGTGAGAACGGCGCGTCCTTCAGCTTCGGACGGGGCAGCCGCGCCAGGTCCCACCAGTGCCCGTAGCCCATGCGCGACGGCGTGCGCTCGACCACGTCGTCGTCGATCTCGAAGTTCTCCAGCAGTATGTTGAGCACGCGGTGCGGCATGCTCGACTCGACCACGAGCTGCGACAGCGCGCCGTAGCGCAGTTCCTTGAGGGTCCGGTCCACGGACTCCAGCAGGTCGTCCGCCTCGTCTTCCTGGATCACCATGTCCGTGTCGCGCACGACGCGGAACAGGTGCACCCCCTGCAGCGTGGCGCCCGGAAACAGCATCCCGATGTGTTCCCGCGCCACGTCCTCGAGGAAGACGAAGGTCTCCTTCGGCTGGCCCGAGACCTCGGGCGGAAGCTGGATGAAGCGCGGCAGCAGGTCGGGCAGCTTGACGCGGGCGAACCGCGTGCGGCCGCCGTGGCGCACGACGACGGCGAGGTTCATGCTCAGGTTGGAGATGTACGGGAACGGGTGGCCGGGGTCGAACGCCAGCGGCGTCAGCACCGGGTGCACGTTCTCCAGGAAGTATCTGCGCAGCCAGCCGCGCGCCGCGTCCGACCACTCGGAGCGTTCCAGGAACGCGATGTCGTGCTTCGCCAGCTCCGGCTGCAGCACCTCGGTCCAGCAGCCGGCCATCTCGCGCATGATCCGCGAGGCGCGCTCGCGGATGGCGGTGAGCTGCTGCTCCGTGTCGAGGCCGTCCGGCGACACGTCGAGGGAGTCCGCGCGGTACTTCCGCAGCAGCGTGGCGACGCGCACCATGAAGAACTCGTCCAGGTTGGTGGCGACGATGGACAGGAACTTGACGCGCTCCAGCAGTGGGTGCGCCGGGTCGAGCGCCTGCAGCAGCACGCGCTGGTTGAACTCCAGCCAGCTCAGCTCGCGGTTGATGTAGAAGTGGGGGTCGGTCAGGTCCGGCGCCGGTTCCGGCTCCCGGCTGACCTCCGGGCCGGCAGAGGGCGCGGCGGCACTCGCATCGGCGGCCTGCGTCAGCCCGCCGGGCGGCTGTTCCACGCTGCTGCTGCTCCCCGTCCTCATCACGCCATCATAAGTCTTATCGGCCGATCCGGGTAGACTGATGCGCAGCCGTCGCACTCACGTCGCGGGAGCGTTCGATGACCGATGCAAGCAAGAAGCTGGAGAAGCCGCTGAACGAGTGGCGCGAGCTGCTGTCGCCCGAGGCGTACGCCATCCTGTTCAGGGAGGCGACCGAGCCGCCCGGCACCAGCGAGCTGAACCACGAGCACCGCGCCGGCACGTTCGTCTGCGCCGCGTGCAACCTGCCGCTCTTCGAGTCGGCCGCGAAGTACGAGAGCGGCACCGGCTGGCCCAGCTTCTTCCAGGCGATCGAGGGCCGCGTGGGGACGAAGACGGACTTCAGGATGATCCTGCCGCGGACCGAGTACCACTGCATCCGCTGCGGCGGGCACCACGGGCACGTCTTCAAGGACGGGCCGCCGCCCACGGGAAAGCGCTACTGCAACAACGGCAAGGCGCTGGTGTTCGTCCCCGAGGGCGAAGCCCTGCCCCCGCTGCGCGATTGATCCGAACCGCGCGACCCGCGGGCTAGTCCGGCAGCGCGAGCGCGACCAGCGCCCCCGGGTGGTCGTTGCTGCCGATCGGGACGGCGATATACTGCTTCCCGGCGTGCATGTAGCTCATCGGCACGCTGTTGGACGGCGCCGGCATCTCCACTGCACCCAGGTGCTCACCGGTGCGCTTGTCCACGGCGTGGAACAGCGGCCGCCCGCTGCGCCCTTCGCCGTACATCAGCAGCGTCGCGGACAGGAGCGTGGTGGCGTGCGAGGGCTGTCCGGTGTTGGGCAGGTCGACGCCGCGCAGCATGGGGTGGTTCGTGAACCGATCCGGCGTAGTGCCGTTCGGGACCCACCACAGCGTCTCGCCGCTGTTCAGGTCGATGGCCGTGATCCGCCCGTAGGGCGGCTTGTAGATCGGCAGCCCTTCGACGTTCAGCCTGCCGCCCGTGGTGCTGACGAACTTCATGACCGTGCGGCCGATCGGGTTCGGGTCTTCCGCGTCGACCTCGGCGCCGGGCACCAGGTTGGGCGTGGTGCAGCCCTTGACCGAGGCGACGTAGAGGATGCCCGTGTCGGGGTCGACCGACGCGCCGCCCAGGATGTTCGTGCCGCCCCCGTAGCCCGGGCAGAACAGCGAGCCGCGCTTGCCCAGGTCGTTGTCGCGGTGCAGCGGCGGCGTGAACAGCGGGCCGTACTCGTACTGCTCCAGCAGCTCCAGCGCGCGCCGGCGCAGCTCCGGCGTGAAGTCGATCAGGTCGTCCGGCGAGATCCCCTGCATCTCGTAGGCGGCCGGCCGCGTGGGAAACGGCTGCGTGGGCGAGTAGTACTCGCCGGGCACGTGGCCGCGCGGCACGGCGCGCTCCTCGATCGGCCAGATCGGCTCGCCCGTCGCCCGGTTCAGGACGTAGGCGAACGCCTGCTTGGTCGTCTGCACCAGGATCGGTATGCGCTGCCCGTCGACGGTCACGTCGACCAGGTTGGGAGCGGTCGGGTTGTCGTAGTTCCAGATGTCGTGGTGCACCGTCTGGAAGTGCCAGGCGCGCTCGCCGGTGCGCACGTCCAGGGCGATGATGCTGGTGGCGAACAGGTTCTGGCCGGGATGGAAGCCGCCCCAACTGTCGTTGGTGGGCGGGTCGGTCACGATGTAGACCAGGTTCAGCTCCGGATCGGCCGACAGCGGCGCCCAGGCCGAGACGTTGCCCGTCCAGCGCCAGGCGTCGTTCTCCCAGGTGTCGAAGCCGAACTCGCTCTCCGACTGCGGGATGACGTTGAACTTCCAGAGGTGCTCGCCCGTCGCGGCGTCGTAGGCCAGGATGTGGCCCGGCACGTTCTCGCGCCGCGTCTGCCGGTAGCCCTGCTCGTGCGAGTTGCCCACGACGATGACGCCGTTGACCACGATGGGCGGCGACGAGTTGGTGATGTAGCCCACCTCGGCCGGCAGCCCGTCCTCCGGGTGGTACGGGTAGCCGAAGTCCGCCAGCAGATCGACGGTGCCGCCGTCGCCGAAGCCGTCTATCGGCAGGCCGCTGGCGGGATCCAGCGCATGGAGGAAGAAGGCGGGCGAGACGACGTAGATGCGGCCGGCGCCGTTCACCCGCGCGTAGGCCACCCCCTTGCCGTAGTTCTTGCGCATGGAATCGGCCCAGCGCTTGGTGGACGGCTCGCGGAACGTCCACAGCGTCTCACCGGTCGCCGGATCGAGCGCCGCCACGGTGCGGCGCTGGCCGGCCACGGTGAACAGCTTCCCCTCGGCGTAGATCGGGGTCGAGCGGAGGATGTAGTCGACGCCGGGGCCGAAGTTGTCGCCGCGCCAGACCCAGGCGGTTTCGAGGTCGCCGAAGTTGCCGGCGTCAATCTGCGCGTGCGCGCTGTAGCGCTGGCTGGCCGCGTTGCCGCCCCAGTGGGTCCAGCCGCCGTCCTGCGCCGCCGCCGGCGCCGCGCCCGCCGCCAGCAGAAGGAGTGCCAGGCCGATGCGATTGCCCTTCGTCACGAGGGTCCTCCCTGGTTTGCCCCGCCGGCAACGGCCCGGGACCGGCGGCCCGAGACCGCTACTCCGGAAGCCGGAACGCCATCAGCTCGGAGGGGCGCCCGCGACCGCCGATGGACAGCACGATGTACTGCGTCCCGTCGATCATGTACGTCATCGGCGTGCCGGTCTGCCCGGAAGGCATGAACACCTCGCCGACCTCGGCCCCGGTCGCCTTGTCGTACGCCCGCAGCATGGCGCCTTCGGCGCCGGACGGCGTCGTGAACACTCCGCCCTCGCCGGCGATGACCAGCGTCTTCGTCACGAGCGTGCCGATGCGGCCGACGCGGCCGGTGCGCGGGATATCAACCCCCTGCAGCTTGTCATGGTTCCGCACGTGGTCGGGCGTCTCGCCGTGCGGCACCTGCCAGACGATATCGCCGCTGTTGAGGTCGACGGCGGTGATGCGCGCCCATGGGGGCTTGATGATCGGCAGCCCTTCCACCGTCAGGGCGAGCTCCATGGGACTGACGCCGCGCGGCCGGAAGCTGCTGACATAGTCCATGTCCGACCGTTCGGGGTCGTTGATCATCCGCAGGGCGGTAACTTCGGTCTTCGTGTACTGGTACATGATCCCGGTCTCGGGATCGACAGCCCCCCCCGGCCAGTTCACGCCGCCGGTGGCCGCGGGAACGATCAGCGTGCCGAAATTGCCGGTGCCTTCCGGATCGAAGAGCGTCGGCGGCGTGTAGATCGGACCGAGCGTGTAGCGGCTGGCGATTTCCTCCGCGGCGGCGCGCAGCTCCGGCGTGAAGTCGATGAGGTCGTCCACGCCGATGCCCTGCCGGTCTATCGCCGGCGGCCTGGTCGGGAACGGCTGCGTCGGCGAGAGCACCTCGCCCGGCACGTCGGACGCGGCCACCGAACGCTCCTCGATGGGCCATACCGGCTCGCCCGTTTCTCGATCGAATACGAAGATCCACGCCTGCTTGGTCGGCAGCGCCACGGCCTTGATGTCGCGGCCGTCGACGGTGACGTCCACAAGGATGGGAGCTGCCGGCAGATCCCAGTCCCAGACTTCGTGATGCGACACCTGGAAGTGCCACGCACGCTCACCCGTGTCGAGATCCACCGCGACCAGGCTGGTGCCGAACAGGTTGTCGCCGATGCGGTGCCCCCCGTAGTAGTCGCCCGTCGGCGTCTCGGTCGGCAGGTAGACGAGGTTGAGCTCCTCGTCGATGCTCATCTGCGCCCAGACGCCGGTGTTGCCGGTGTACTGCCACGAGTCGTTGAGCCACGTATCGACGCCGAACTCGTCAGCCTCCGGGATCGTGTGGAAGATCCACTTCCGTGCTCCGGTGCGCACGTCGTAGCCGCGCACGTGGCCCTTGACGTTACGGCGCGACTTGGGCGCGGTGCCCGGCAGGTGCGCGGCGCCGATGACGATGGTGTCGTTGCCGACCACAGGCGCGGCGTGCAGTCCGATTTCGCCGGTGACCAGGTCGATGTCCTGGTCGAGCCCCAGCTTCAGGTCGACGATGCCGTCCTCGCCGAAGCTGCTCACCCGCAGACCGGTTGCGGCATCCAGCGCGATGAGGCGGTAGCCCGGCGTGACGTACAGGATCCGCCGGTCGTCGCCGTCTTCCCAGTACGTGAGGCCGCGGCCCGACAGCCGCCGCGGCGCCGCCTGGCCCCGTTCGCCCTCGTCGAGCCGGTGCATCCACAGCAGCTCGCCGGTGGTGGCGTCCAGCGCGACGACGGCGCGCCGCGAGCCGACCGTGCTGTAGAGCACCCCGTCGATCATCAGCGGCGTCGACTGCAGGATTACCTCCGGCCGCGGGCCGAAGTTGTGGGTCGAGAAGCGCCAGGCGACCTCCAGATCGTTGAAGTTGGAGGCGTCGATCTGGTCGGCCGGCGAATAGAAGGTGCTGGCCAGGTCGGCGGCGTACGACCGCCACTCGATGGTTTCGCCTTCCTGCGCCGACAACCCCGCCGCGCCGCACAGGAGCAGCGCGAGCAAACCGCACACCGGGTAGAACACTCTTTGCGGCATCAAGTACAAACCTCCGAGCATGGCTGTATCGAGGGACCCACAGCATACTGCAATCGCGGCGGCGCTGCCTACCAGCCGGTGGTGCAAGTCCCACTGCATTCGACCGGCCATGCATCCCGCCTGACTGTGTTGTTCCTCGCTCACATACTCTGCAAGTATGCTCGCTCGTCACGCCTTGTCAGCCGGGCGTGTAGAATGAACCGTTCAGAATCTTGAACTTACCTACCGACGAGCAAACCGCCACGCTTGACGAGCTCCCCGAGCTCGCTTTCGACCAGTTGCCGGACACGTTGCGGCAGGGCGCCGCCCGCGCGGGGTGGTCCAGCCTGATGCCGGTTCAGGCGCGGGCGATCCCGTACCTGCTGGCCGGCCGCGAGATGATGATCCAGGCGCGCACGGGCAGCGGCAAGACCGGCGCCTTCATGCTGCCCATGCTCGAGCGCCTCGATCCGGAGGAGGCGCGCTGCCAGGCGCTGGTGCTGGTCCCGACGCGCGAGCTGGCGCGGCAGGTAACCCAGGTCGCCGAAACGGTGTGCAGCGGGACCGGGCTGCGCACGATCGCCGTGTACGGCGGCGTCGGCTACGGTCCCCAGCTCGAAGCGCTGGAGGGCGGCGCGCAGATCGTCATCGGCACGCCGGGCCGCGTGCTCGACCACCTGCTGCGCCGCACGCTGGTGCTCGACGCGCTGCGGATGCGCGTGTTCGACGAGGCCGACCGGATGTTGTCGATGGGCTTCTACCCGGACATGCAGGCGGTGCAGGGGCACCTGCCGCCCGCCACGCTCCGCACGCTGCACAACAGCATGTTCTCGGCCACGTACCCAACCTTCGTCCAGCGCACGGCCCGCGAGTTCATGCGCGCGCCGGAGTTCCTGTCGCTGAGCGGCGAGCAGGTGCACGTCACCGACACCGAGCACCTGTTCTACAGCGTGCCGTCCATGGAGAAGGACCGCACGCTGGTCCGCATCATCGAGGTCGAGAACCCCGCGTCGGCCATCGTCTTCTGCAACACCAAGACCGCCGTGCACTACGTCACCGTCGTCCTGCAGCGCTTCGGCTACGACGCGGACGAGCTGAGCGCCGACCGCTCGCAGGCGGACCGGGAACGGATCCTGAAGCGCGTGCGCGAAGGCACGCTCCGGTTCCTGGTGGCGACCGACGTGGCGGCCCGCGGCCTCGACATCCCGGAGCTGTCGCACGTCATCCAGTACGAGCCGCCGGAGGACCCGGAAGGCTATATTCATCGCGCGGGGCGGACCGGGCGGGCCGGCGCGGCCGGCGTGGCGCTGTCGCTCGTGAGCGAAGCGGAGGCGCTGACGCTCGACGGCATCGCCAGGCGCTACTCGATCGAGTTCCAGCAGCGCCCCGCGCCGACCGACGCGGACGTGCAGAATGTGGTGGCGGAGCGCGTCACCACGCTGCTGGAGCAGCGCCTGCGCGAACGCGACCGGCTGCAGACGGAGCGCAGCCAGCGCTTCGTCCCGCTGGCGCGCGAGCTGGCCGACAACGAGGACGAGTCGGCGCTGATCGCGATGCTGGTCGACGACTACTACCAGGAAACGCTGCACGCGCCGCCGCCGATGGTCCGCGAGACCGCGCCGCAGGACGAGCTGCAGGGCCGGCCGCCCAAGCCGCCCCGCGCCGGACCACGCCGGCGACCTTCCTCGCGGCGCCCGCGGCGCGGCCAGCGTTGATGAGGAGAGACACATGAGTACCGTCGTTACCGAGAAGGCCCATCCATTCGATGCAGCGGCCGCGTCGGGCCGGCAGCCGTACAAGGTCGCCGACCTCGCCCAGGCGCCGCGCGGGCGCGACGAGATCCGGCTGGCCGAGCACGAGATGCCCGGGCTGATGGCGCTGCGCCACCGGCATGCCGGCGAGCGGCCGCTGGCCGGCGCCCGCGTGATGGGCAGCCTGCACATGACCGTGCAGACGGCGGTGCTGATCGAGACGCTGGCCGAGCTCGGCGCCGACGTGCGCTGGGCTTCCTGCAACATCTTCTCCACGCAGGACCATGCCGCCGCGGCGGTGGCCGTCGGCCGCCCGGAGAGCGGGGGCACGGTGGAGGCGCCGCGCGGCGTGCCGGTGTTCGCCTGGAAGGGCGAGACGCTCCCGGAGTACTGGTGGTGCACCGTCGAGGCGCTCGTCTGGCCCGACGGGCGCGGTCCGGACCTGATCGTCGACGACGGCGGCGACGCCACGCTGCTGGTGCACAAGGGCTACGAGTTCGAATGCGCCGGCTCGGTGCCGGCCTTCGACGCGGCGCAGGATTCCGAGGAGTGGGGGGTGATTCTCGACCTGCTGCGGCAGATCCAGGGGGAGGATCCGACCCGCTGGCGGCGCCTCGGGCCGGCCATCCGCGGCGTGAGCGAGGAAACCACGACCGGCGTGCACCGGCTGTACGAGATGACGCGCGACGGGACGCTGCTGTTTCCGGCGATCAACGTCAACGACTCGGTCACCAAGAGCAAGTTCGACAACGTGTACGGCTGCCGGCACTCGCTGCCCGACGGGCTCGCGCGCGCCACCGACGTGATGCTGGGCGGCAAGGTGGCGGTGGTCTGCGGCTTCGGCGAGGTCGGCAAGGGGTGCGCGCAGTCGCTGCGCGGCCAGGGCTGCCGCGTCGTCGTGACCGAGATCGACCCCATCTGCGCGCTGCAGGCGGCCATGGAGGGCTACGAGGTCGATACGCTCGAGAACCGCATCGAGACGGCCGACATCTTCATCACCGCCACCGGCAACAAGGGGATCATCACCGCCGGGCAGATGGCGCGGATGAAGGACAAGGCGATCGTCGGGAACATCGGGCACTTCGACAACGAGATCGACATGGCCGGCCTGAAGAAGGTGCCGGGCATCGAGCGGATCGCGATCAAGCCGCAGTACGACGAGTGGCGGTTTCCGGACGGCCACGGCGTGCTCGTGCTGGCGGAGGGCCGCCTGCTCAACCTGGGGTGCGCCACCGGCCATCCCAGCTTCGTCATGTCGACCTCGTTCACGAACCAGGTGCTCGCGCAGATCGCGCTGCACCGCAACGCCGGCGAGTACGAGAAGAAGGTCTACATGCTGCCCAAGCAGCTCGACGAGCAGGTGGCGCGGCTGCACCTCGATCACCTCGGCGTCCGGCTGACCGAGCTGACGCCCGAGCAGGCGGCCTACCTCGGGGTGCCGGTAGACGGTCCGTACAAGCCTGATCACTACCGCTACTGATACCGAGCTTTCCTCACCTCGCGCAGGCAGGTCTGGACGGGCGCCCGTCTGCGTCCGAGTACACGGGTAGCGGGCCGCGAAAAAGGGGTATCGATCCCGGCGGATTGCTGATAGAATGACCCCGAGTTACACGAAACATAATGGCCTCCGACTGCGTCTAAAGCGCAAGGGGCCATGTTTGCCCCGCCACTTTATGCCCGTCGCCTGATGGCGGTCCGGGCAACTCGGGAGGAGCCAATTTGCTGACGCAGGAACGGCATGATCTGGTGCGGGAGCTGGTTGCCGCGGGACAGGATCGCGGCTTCGTGACCCTCGACCAGGTTATCGAGCACGTCGCTTCGGATATCGACTCGGACGACCTCGCGCTGCTGCTGCAGGAAATCGAGAACCACGGCATCGAAGTGGAAGGCTCGGCCGATCAGCTCGAGGCCGAGGCCCGCCCGCACCCGCCGCTGCGGGTCATCTCGGAGGCCGAGGTCCACGCGCCCGGCGAGGAATCCGACCAGGGCCAGGACCTGGTGCGGACCTACCTCCGGCAGATGAGCCGCGTGCCGCTGCTCACGCGGGAGGGCGAGGTGGCCATCGCCAAGCGGATCGAGCGCGGCGAGCGCCGCGTCATGACGGCCCTGTCGCAGAGCACGATCGTGGCGCGCCGCGTCATGGAGCTGGGCCGGCAGGTTGCGAGCGGCGAGTGCGAGCTGCGTGAAATCGTCGTCCTGCCGGACGACGAGATGACGGAGCAGCAGTTCGCCGCGCGGGAGAAGCAATTGCTGGCGGACATCGAGCGCGTGGAGGAGCTGCTCAAGGAGCTGGTGCGGCGCCAGAACCGGGCCGCCGCCACGCTGCGCCGCTACGGCCACGTCACGCCGCGCACCACCCGGCGCCTGCTCCGGGCGCGCGTGGCGGTCGCGCGCGCCGTGCGCTCCATCGAGTTCACGCCGGACGTGCGGCAGGACTTCTCCGACCGGCTCGACGCGGCCATCGCAGCGTTGCGGCAGGCCGAGATGCGCGTCGAGAATCTGCGCGCCGCCGCCGGTCGGGCGGAAACGGAATCCGCCGCGCTGCAGGCGGCGCGGGAGGAGCTCGCGGAGCGCCGGCGCACGATCGGCGAATCCGCCGAACAGCTCTTGCGCTGCCAGAAGGCGCTCAAGATTGGCGCGCGGAAGGCGGACTGGGCGCGCAAGGAGCTGACCGAGGCCAACCTGCGCCTCGTGGTGTCGGTGGCCAAGAAGTACGCCAACCGCGGACTCGCCTTCCTGGACCTGATCCAGGAAGGGAACATCGGCCTGATGCGCGCCGTCGACAAGTTCGACTACCGCCGCGGATTCAAGTTCTCCACCTACGCCACGTGGTGGATCCGCCAGGCGATTACGCGGGCAATTGCCGACCAGGCGCGGACCATCCGCATCCCGGTGCACATGATCGAGACGCTCAACAAGCTGAACCGCGCCGGCCAGACGCTGATGCGCGACCTCGGGCGCGAGCCGACCGTTCGCGAGCTGGCGGAGCGTTCCGATCTGCCGATTGCCGTTGTGCGCAAGGCCCGCCGCATCGCCCAGACGGTGGTTTCGCTCGATTCGCCCATCGGCGACGGCGAGGAGAGCCAGTTCGGCGACTTCATCGAAGACCGCCAGGCGGTGAACCCGTCGGACTCGACCATCGCGTTCGACCTCCGGCGGCAGACCGAGTCGGTGCTCGACACCCTGAGCCCCAAGGAGCGGGAAGTCATCCGCATGCGGTTCGGGTTGACCGACGGCGCCGAGCCGACGCTGGCCGAGCTGGGCGAGAAGTTCTCGCTGACGCGGGAACGGATCCGCCAGATCGAGGCGGCCGCGCTGCGCAAGCTCCGCGAGCCGACGCGCAGCGGCCGCCTGAGCACGTTCGTCGAGCCGCGCCGGCCGCTCACGCGCAAGCGGCGCCGCGGCGGCGACGCGAACGATCCGGGACAGCCCGCCTCGGCGGGCTAGCAGCCCGCGACCCGCCGCATCCCCCGTTCGACAAATCCTCCGGCCGTTGGCGCCGCTCGGGCGTCATAAGACGGAGGCAGCGGAGGCAGCGATGAGCGTGACGGATTCCGGTTCCGGGGAACCGATGATCGAGGCGAGCGGGCTGAGCAAGTACTACGGCCCGTTCATCGCCGTGCACGACATCTCGTTCGTGATTCCCCAGGGCCAGGTGGTGGCCTTCCTCGGGCCGAACGGCGCCGGCAAGACCACGCTGATGCGGATGCTCACCGGCTACCTGGCGCCCAGCGCCGGCCGCGCGTCCATCGCCGGCTTCGACGTGCGGACCAACCGCATCGAGGCTTCCCGGCGGCTCGGCTACCTGCCCGAGAACGGCCCGCTTTACCCGGACATGACGCCGCTGGAGCTGCTCACCTTCTGCGGCGAGGCGCGCGAGCTCGGGCCGGCGGCCAAGCGGCGCATCGAAGAGGTCGTGGAAATCTGCGCGCTGCAGCTCGTGATCGAAAAGCCGGTCGGCAAGCTGTCGCGGGGACTGAAGCAGCGCGTCGGGCTCGCGCAGGCGCTGCTGCACGACCCGGACGTGCTCATCATGGACGAGCCGACGGCCGGGCTCGACCCCAACCAGATCCGCCAGTTCCGGGAGAACATCCAGCGCCTGGGGCATACCAAGACGCTGCTCGTCTCCACCCACATCCTCCACGAGGCCGAGGCCGTCGCCGACCGCGTGCTGCTCGTCAACAGCGGCAGGCTGGCGTTCGACGGTCCCGTGGGCGATCTCGAGGAGAACGGCTCGATCGAGCAGGCCTTCTACCGGTTGACGAACCACGGCGCCCCGTCGCCGCCGCCGCAGCAGGCCGCCGCCGGGAGCATCGAGGGGCCACAGCCATGAGCGGACTACCGAACACCAGCATCGTCAAGGCAATCGCCAGGCGCGACCTGCTGATGTACTTCAGCAATCCGACCGGCTACGTCTTCATCACCCTCTTCATCTTCATCAGCGCCGGGGCGGCGTTCTGGCAGGAGCGGTTCTTCCTGCAGAACCTGGCCAACCTGGAGCAGCTCAACAACGTCTTCCCGTACCTGCTGCTGTTCTTCATCCCCGCGCTCACGATGAGCGTCTGGGCGGAGGAGCGCAAGCTGGGCACGGACGAGACGCTGCTCACCCTGCCGGCGACCGACCTGGAGGTCGTCCTCGGCAAGTACCTGGCGGCGCTCGGCATCTACTCCGTGTCGCTGGCGCTGGCGCTGAGCTACGTGCTGGTGCTGTTCTATCTCGGCAGCCCCGACCTCGGCCTGATGTTCGCCAACTACGCCGGGTACTGGTTCATGGGGGCGGCGCTGATCGCGGTCGGCATGCTGGCGTCGCTGCTGACGCGCAACGCCACCATCGGGTTCATCCTGGGCGCCGTGTTCTGCGCCGCGCTCATCGTCATCGGACCGGCCGCCGGCGCGATCTCTCCGGGACTCGAGCGCACGCTGCAGGCGCTCGTCATGGGGACGCATTTCCAGGACTTCGCCCGGGGCGTGATCAGCCTGACGGCCGTGACGTACTTCGCCGCCGTCGCCGCAGCGTTCCTGTATCTCAACGTGCTGGTCCTCTCGCGCCGCCACTGGCCGGCGCAGGCGGACGGCTATCCGATGTGGACGCACCAGGCGGTGCGCGCCGTCGCCGTCGTCGTGGCGCTGCTGAGCTTCGGCGTGGTCGTGTCGCGCGCCGGGGTGCGCGTCGACGTCACGGCCGAGCAGCTTCATTCGCTGAGCGCGGAGACGCGGCGGCTGCTCGGCGAGCTGCCCGCGGACCGGCCGGTTTTCATCCAGGCGTACATCAGCCCCGAGGTGCCCGAGCCGTTCGTCCAGTCGCGCGCCAACCTGCTGAGCGTGCTCGACGAGATCGACGCGCTCGCCGGGCCGCGCGTGGAGGTGCTGGTCCACGACACGGAATCGTTCACCGACGCCGCGCGCGAGGCGCGCGAGACGTTCGGCATCCGGCCGCGCCCGTTCCGCGACGTGCGCTCGACGCGGGCCGACGTCACCGAGGTGTTCATGGGGCTGGCGTTCACCTGCGGCGCCGAGGAGCAGGTCATCCCGTTCTTCGACCGCGGGCTGCCTACCGAGTACGAGGTGGTGCGCAGCATCCGCGTCGTGGCTGGCACGGAGCGCAAGCGGATAGGCGTCGTGCGGACCATGCTGAACCTGATGGGCGGCGTCGACTACCAGCAGAACCGCTTCGACCCGTCCTGGCCGGTCGTGGAGGAGCTGCGGAAGCAGTACGAGGTGTACCCGGTCGATCCGGAGTCGCCGATCGTGGCGGAGCTCGACGCGCTGCTCGTGCCGCTGCCCTCGTCGATGCAGACCGACGAGATGGGACACGTCGCGGACTTCATCCGCCAGGGCACGCCGGCCATGCTGCTGGTCGATCCGATGCCGGCCGTCAATCCCCAGCTCTCGCCGACCGAATGGGTGGGCGACGGCAATCCGTTCGCCTATCCGCCGGGCTCGGCGCGCCCCGGCCCGCGCGGCAACGTGCGCCAGTGGATGGCCGACCTCGGCGTCGACTGGGAGCCCACGCGCATCGTCTGGGACGGCTACAACCCGCACCCCGGGCTGGCGCACATGCCGGACGACGTCGTGTTCCTCGGGCGGGGCAACGGCAACGAGGAAACGTTCAACGAGGCCGACAACGCGACCGCCGGCCTGCAGGAGCTGGTCTTCCTCTGGCCGGGCTACCTCGGGCCCGCGGAGGATGCGGACGTCGAGTTCCAGCCGCTGCTGCGCACCGGCATGCTCTCCGGCACGAACGGATATTTCTCCATCGTCCGCAGCACGCCGTTCGGGCCGCAGATCAACCCCGAGCCGCCGCGCGAGCAGGACGAGCAGGACTACGTGGTGGCCGCCCGCATCCGCTCCGCCGGGGCCGCGGCCCCGGCCGAAGCTGACGCTGAGCCAGCAGCGGAGGCCGGCGATGAGCCGCCGGCGGAGGCGACGGCGGTCGACATGATCGTCGTGGCCGACCTCGACTTCGTCGGCGAGCAGTTCTTCGCCATCCGCGAGCAGGCCATCGCCGACCTGAACTTCGACAACGTCACGTTCTTCCTCAACGCCATCGACCTGCTGATGGGCGACGACTCGTTCATCGAGCTGCGCAACCGGCGCGCCCGCCACCGGACGCTGGAGCGCGTGGAGGCGCAGACCGCGAGCTTCAACGAGGCCCAGACGGCGGAAGAGCAGCAGGCCGAGGCCGACGCCGAGACGGCGATCGAGGAAGCGCAGGCCAGGCTGGACGAGCGCGTGGAGGAGCTGCGCAACCGGACCGACATCGACGCCCAGACCATGCAGATAATGGTGCGCAACCTGGAAGGCGTCGAGAACCGGCGCCTGGAGGTGCTGTCGGCCAACATCGAGGCGGAAAAGGAAACGCGGATCCAGGCCAGCCGTGAAGACATGGAGTCGCAGATCCGCCAGATCCAGACGTCGATCCAGACGTTTGCCGTGCTGCTGCCGCCGGTGCCGGTGTTCGTCGTCGGCGTGATGATCCTGCTGCGCCGCCAGCGCCGCGAGCGCGAGGGCGCGGCGGCCGCGCATCGCCTGAGGGACGAATGATGAGCAACATGAGCGAGCTGAAGAAGACGCTGAGCATCGCCGGCATCGCCGTCCTGCTGGGGGCGGTGGCCATCGTGAGCGCCCCCCGGCGCGCCGCGCCCGACGCGTTCTTCGACGTGGGCGAGCCGTTCTTCCCCGAGTTCACCGACCCGGAGGAAGCCGCGACGCTGGAGGTGATCGAGTTCGACGAGGAGCAGGCCACCGCCATTCCGTTCATGGTGACCAACCGCAACGGCCTGTGGACCATCCCGTCGCACCACGATTATCCCGCCGACGGCGAGGAGCGGCTGGCGGACGCGGCGGCCAACATCATCAGCGTGATCAAGGACGACTTCCGCTCGGACAACGTGGCCGACCACGAGGCGCTGGGCGTCATCGACCCGACGGACGACACGGTGAGCTCGCTCCAGGGGCGCGGCTCGCGCGTGACGTTCCGGGCCGCCGACGAGCGGGTGCTGGCCGACCTGGTGATCGGCCGGCCGGTGCCGGGACGCCCCGGGCTGCGTTTCGTCCGCGTGCCCGACCAGAAGCGGGTGTACGCGGCGCGCTTCGAGGCCGACATCTCCACCGCGTTCGAGGACTGGATCGAGACCAACCTGCTGGAGGTCGAGCGCGAGCAGGTGGACCGGATCACGCTCAACGAGTACTTCATCGACGAGCGGACGCTCTCGGTGGTCCGGCGCGGCGAGTTCATCATGTCGAAGGACGGAGAGGACGCCTGGAGCGCCAACGAGGCGCCGGCCGGCCAGGAGGTGGACACCGTCCAGGTGAACCTGCTCGTGGGCGCCGTCATGACCATGAACATTGCCGGCGTGCGGCCCAAGCCGCCCGGCCTGTCGGGCAACCTGCGCGAGGCGTTCGAGCAGGGCCAGATCAGCCAGTCCGACGTGCAGACGCTGACCAGCCGCGGCTTCTATCCGACGGCCGAGGGCGGCCTGCTCTCGAACGACGGCGAGCTGCTCGTGCGCACGAACGAAGGGGTGCTCTACACGCTGCGCTTCGGCGAGATCGTCTACGGCCGCGGCGACTCGGTAGCCGTGGGCGACGACTCGAGCGACGACGAGGAGACCGGCAGCGGCGAGAACCGCTACGTCTTCATCACCGCCGAGTTCGACGAGTCGGTGCTGCCGGAGCCGGATGCCGCGGACGAAGATGCGCACGCGTCGTGGGAGAACCAGGTGCGCGAGGGGCGCGAGAAGGCCGAGCGGCTCGCCGCCCGCTTCGCCAACTGGTACTACGTCATACAGTCCGGCAGCTACGACCGCATCCACAGGCCGAGCGCGGAGTTCCTGAAGGACATCGAGGAGGCCGAAGCGGCGAACTAGCCCGCCGGCACGAAAAAGGTATCGACGAACGTCCGCCGGGCGTATGATGTCCCTTGAAAACAGGGGGAACATTCGCCATGAAGAACTGGATTGGCGGCGTGATGATCGCCGCGCTCAGCGCGGCGGCGACGGCAGCCCTGCTGCTCTCCGGGGCAGGGTCGACCGCGGCCCAGACCGAGGGCGCGGCCTGGCAGGCGCCGCGGCTGCCCGGGACGGACCACCCGGACCTGAACGGCATCTGGCAGAACCTCACCACCGCGAACTGGGACATCGAGGACCACGGCGCCGCGCCGGGGCCGTTCCCGGCGCTGCTCGGCGCGTGGGGCTCCCAGCCTGCGGGGCAGAGCATCGTGGAGGGCGGCGAGCTCCCGTACCGGCCCGAGGCGCTGGAGCAGCGCGACGCGAACTACACCCAGCGCCTGGACGTCGACCCGCTCAACCTGCACACCGTGGGCGATCCGGAAGCCAAGTGCTACGCGCCGGGCGTGCCGCGGGCGATGTACATGCCCTACCCGTTCCAGATCGTCCAGATGCCCGAGAAAATCCTGATCGTGTTCGGGTACAGCAACATATCCCGCTACATACAACTCGAGAACCACACGGAGGCGCCCATCGACTTCTGGATGGGCTGGTCGAACGGCCGCTGGGAAGGCGACACGCTGGTGGTCGACGTGACCGGCTTCAACGG
This sequence comes from Vicinamibacteria bacterium, assembly GCA_022820825.1. Lineage (GTDB taxonomy): Bacteria > Acidobacteriota > Vicinamibacteria > Vicinamibacterales > UBA8438 > JAAXGX01. The sequence goes on along the minus strand of JAJEEU010000046.1, from coordinate 12,002 downwards.
CCTCACCTGGCTCGACCGCGCCGGCAACTTCACGAGCAGCGCGCTGCACGTCGTGGAGCGCTACACGCCCGTCGGCCCGAACACGATCATGTACGAGGCGACCGTCGACGACCCGGAGGTATTCACGCGGCCCTGGTCGCTGAGCTTCCCGCTCTACCGCCGCCTGGAAGAGAACGTGCAGCTCCTCGATTTCCGGTGCGTGCCGTTCACCGAGGAATACATCTACGGGAGCCTGGCCAAGGAAGGCAGCTACGTGCAGAAGGGCAGCTAGCCCGGGATGCATGGGGAGACTTGAGATGAGACGCCATCTGTTCACGTCATCCGGACTTGCAGCCCGTGGTGAAAGCCCCGCTGCATTCGACCGGCCATGCATCCCGCCTGACTGTGTTGTTCCTCGCTCACATACTCACAAGTATGCTCGCTCGTCACGCCTTGTCAGCCGGGCGCCTGACCGGTCTCGGTGCGACGCGGGGTTTCACCACGGACTGCTTGCGGCGGTGGTGGCGGCCCTTGCGGTGCTGGCGGCGTGCGGCGGCCAGCCGCCCGCGGACACGGCCGGGACCGGCGACATGGCGGCGGACGGGGGGACGCTCCGCACCGCCTGGGGCGATCCCGACCTGCAGGGAACCTGGGAGACCCTGGAGCGCGTGCCGTTCGAGCGGCCGCCGGAGTTCGGCGACCGGGAATTCATGACGGAGGCCGAGGCCGCGGAGCGCGCCGGCGGGACCCCGCTGACTACCAGCGGGACCCCGACGACGAGCCTGCCGGAGGGCGAGGCCGGAGACATCGCCGAGAGCCTGGCGGCCACGGACGAAGCGCGCAACGCCGCATCGACGGCAGTGTCGGACGACCTGCCGGGCAGGGCCATCGTGGGCAACGAGTACAACGCCTTCTGGAACGCTCCGATCAACGCGCGGCAGACGTCCCTGCGCACGTCGCAGATCGTGGATCCGCCGGACGGCAGGCTGCCCGCCTATACGCGCGAGGCGCTGGAGATGTGGGACAGGCGGGAGGCGGAGCGGGCGCACCGCGGCCAGGGCGACTCGTGGGAAGACCGCGGCCTGGGCGAGCGCTGCATCTCGCAGCCCGTGGGCAACGCCGTGTTCCTGCGCGGCTACATGAGCATCATGCAGGCGCCCGGCTACGTCGTGATCAACTGGTTCACGCCGGGGGACGGGGTGTACCGCATCGTCCCGCTTGACGGGCGCCCGCAGCTCGGCGACCGCATCCGCCAGTGGTACGGCGACGCGCGCGGCCGGTGGGAGGGCGACACGCTCGTGGTCGAGACCACCAACTTCAACGACGGCCACGCCGGCGAGACGCTGCCGGCGCACGGGGGCCTCTTCGGCACGGGCCATTCCCACAACTACGCGGGCACCGGCGAGACGCTGCGCATGGTCGAGCGCATCACGCGCATCGACGCCGAGTCGATGGAGTACCGCTTGACGATCGACGATCCGAGCGTGTTCGTGCGGCCCTGGACGGCGGTCACCGTCAAGCACCGCGACCCGGGGACGTTCCCCGAGTACGAGTACGTGTGCCACGAGCACAACTACGGCATGGTGAACGCCCTCACCGGCGCGCGCGCCAACGAGCCGGAGTCGCTGGCGGAGGCGCAGCGCGAGCTGAACATACGCGCGCCGGGCACGCAGCAGGAGTGGGAGCAGCTCCGCGAGTGGGAAGCCGCCCAGGGCCAGGACTAGGGAACCAGGGGCTGCCAGGCGCCCCTGCCGGAATCTCGTCGTGAACGTCTTCCTGGTCGACGGAACCTACGAGCTGTTCCGGCACTTCTTCGCCCTTCCGCGGGCCACCAACGTCGACGGCGTCGAGGTCGGCGCCGTGCGCGGCGTGGTGGGGTCGCTGCTGGGGATGCTGGAGGAGGGCGTCACCCACGTCGGCGTGGCCACCGACCACGTCGTCGAGTCGTTCCGCAACGAGCTCTGGCCGGGCTACAAGAACAGCGACGACATCGCCCCCGAGATTCTCGAACAGTTCGGCCCGCTGGAAGAGGCGCTGGAGGCGCTCGGGGTCGTCGTCTGGAAGATGGAGCGCCACGAGGCCGACGACGCCCTGGCCTCGGCGGCCGTGCGCGCGGCGGCCGACACGCGCGTGGAGCAGGTGTTCATCTGCACGCCCGACAAGGACCTGGCGCAGGCGGTCGACGGCCGCCGCATCGTGCAGTTCGACCGGCGCGCGGGCGCGGTGCGCGACGCGGACGCGGTGCGGGAGCGGTACGGCGTCGGCCCGGCGTCGATCCCGGACTACCTGGCGCTGATGGGCGATTCGGCGGACGGTTTCCCGGGCCTGCCCGGCTGGGGCGCCAAGTCGGCGTCGACCGTGCTGGCCCGCTACGAGCACCTCGAAGCCATTCCGGACGACGCGTCGGCCTGGGACGTCAAGGTGCGCGGCGCCGCGCGCCTGGCAACCGCGCTGGCCGCCGCGCGCGACCGGGCGGCGCTGTTCCGCGACCTCGCCACCCTGCGCACGGACGTGCCGGTGTTCGATGCCGTGGACGAGCTGCGCTGGCGCGGGCCCCAGCCGCGCTTCTTCGAGTTCTGCGCGCAGATCAACGCCCCCGGCTACTTCAAGCGGGCCCAGGCCGCGGCTGCGGCCCGCGGCTGATTCGCCATGCACTCCACCGCGGCGAGCGTCGCCGAGTACCTGCGGTCGCTGCCGGAAGACCGCCGGCCGGCCATCGAAGCCGTCCGCCGCGTCGTCAACGATAACCTGCCGCCGGGCTACGAGGAGGCGATGAACTGGGGCATGATCACCTGGCAGGTGCCGCTGGCGACGTATCCCGACACCTACAACGGCCAGCCGCTCATGTATGCCGGGCTCGCCTCGCAGAAGCGCTACATGGCGCTGCACCTGATGGGCATCTACACGTCACCCGCCGCCCGGGAGGCGTTCGAGGCGGCGTACCGCGCCACGGGCAAGCGCTTCGACGCGGGGAAGGCCTGCGTGCGGTTCCGCAAGCTCGACGACCTGCCGCTCGACCTGGTCGCCGAGACGATTGCCGCGCTGCCGGCCGCCGAGCTCGTCCGCCTCGCGCAGGCTGCCCGCCGCAGGTAGAATCTGCGGATGGGCAGGACTCTCTTCCAGAAGGTCTGGGATCTGCACGCCGTCCGGCGGCTGCCGAGCGGACAGACGCAGCTCTTCATCGGGCTGCACCTGATCCACGAGGTCACCTCGCCGCAGGCCTTCGACATGCTGCGGCAGCGCGGCGCCCGCGTCGCGTTTCCGGAGCGCACCTACGCCACGGTCGACCACATCGTGCCCACGCTGGACCAGCGGCGGCCCTTCGCCGACGAGCTGGCCGAGCAGATGCTGGCCGCGCTCGAGCGCAACTGCCGCGAGTTCGGCGTCACGCTGTCCGACCTGAGCACCGACCGCCAGGGCATCGTGCACGTCATCGGACCCGAGCTGGGCCTGACGCAGCCGGGCATGACCATCGCCTGCGGCGACAGCCACACGTCGACGCACGGCGCGTTCGGGGCCGTGGCGTTCGGCATCGGCACCTCGCAGGTGCGCGACGTGCTCGCGTCGCAGTGCCTGGCGATCGACCCGCTCAAGGTGCGGCGCATTGCCGTCTCCGGCGCGCTCGGCCCCGGCGTCTACGCCAAGGACGTCATCCTGGAGATCATCGCCCGGCTCGGCGTGCGCGGCGGCGTCGGCTACGCGTACGAGTACGCCGGCCCGGCGGTCGAACGCATGTCCGTGGACGAGCGCATGACCATGTGCAACATGTCCATCGAGGGCGGGGCGCGCATCGGCTACGTGAATCCGGACGAGACCTGCTTCGAGTACCTGGCCGGCCGGCCGTTCGCCCCCGCCGGCGCGGCGTTCGAGCGCGCGAAGACCTGGTGGCGCTCGATGGCGTCGGATCCCGACGCGGCGTACGACGACGAGGTGGAGATCGACGGCAACGCGATCGAGCCGCGCGTGACCTGGGGCATCAACCCGGGCCAGTCGGTGGGCGTCTCCGAGCGCATCCCGGCGCCGGGCGCGGCCGGCGGCGACGCGGACGCGGTCGGCGAGGCGCTGGAGTTCATGGGCCTTACCGCGGGCGCGCCGATCCAGGGCACGAAAGTGGACGTGGCATTCGTCGGCTCGTGCACCAACTCGCGGCTCTCGGACCTGCGGGAGGCGGCGCGCGTGGCCAGCGGGCGCAAGGTGTCGCCGCACGTGAAGGCGCTGGTCGTGCCCGGGTCGAAGGACGTCAGCCGCGCCGCCGAGGCGGAAGGGCTGCACGAGGTCTTCCGCGCGGCCGGCTTCGAGTGGCGCGGCGCGGGCTGCTCCATGTGCCTCGCCATGAACCCCGACCGCCTGCAGGGCCGCGAGGTCTGCGCCTCGTCGTCCAACCGCAACTTCAAGGGGCGCCAGGGCAGCCCGACCGGCCGCACGCTGCTCATGAGCCCGGCCATGGTCGCCGCCGCCGCGGTAGCCGGCGAGGTGACCGACGTGCGCGGCATGCTGGGGTAGCAATGGACAACAACGACCGCCGCATCGACCGCGTCGAGGGCACCGCCATCCCGCTGCGCGGCAACAACATCGACACCGACCGCATCATCCCGGCGCGGTTCCTCAAGGCCATCACCTTCGACGGCCTCGGCGAGCACGCCTTCGAGGACGACCGCCGCTCGATGCCCGACCACCCGTTCGCGAATCCGGCCTACGCCGGCGCGTCGATCCTGATCGTCAACGAGAACTTCGGCTCCGGCTCGTCCCGCGAGCACGCCCCGCAGGCGCTCAAGCGCCGCGGCATCGGCGCCTGCGTCGGCCAGTCGTTCTCCGAGATCTTCCTCGGCAACTCGACCACCATCGGCCTCGCGTGCGCCACGGCGTCCGCCGCCGACATCGAGCTCCTGATGGCCGCCGCCGAGCGCGACCCCGAGGCCGTCATGACGCTGAGCGTCGAAGCCCGTTCCATCCAGGCGGCCGGCCGCACGCTGCCCCTCAACATCCCAGGCGCCGTCCGCGAGTCCCTGCTCACCGGCCAGTGGGACGCCACCGGCCTCCTCCTCGACGACTTCGACACCGTCCGCCGCCTCGGCGCGTCCCTCCCCTACGTGGGCGGCTTCTGAGCCGGGAACTGGCGCACGACCTCAGCGGGTTCCGAGCCGGCGCCGCGGATTTCTTCGCGGCATGCGTGTCGACCCGGAGCCGTCGGTCCAGCCAGGCGAACGTCCGGACCTCCGCGAGTTCCTGCGCGTGGAGTGCGCGCGACCCACGACACCGGCGCCTCGACGCCCTCGCGACGAACGCCGGTGAGAAGTGCGGGCTGGCGGCCTATGCCGTTCCCTCCGACCGCGGCTGCCACAGCGAATCAACCACCCAGTTGATGTCCACCTGTTCTCCCCGCCAGACCGGCGTGGCCGTCTGGGCATCAATCGTGACGCCGTCCTGCTCGAGCCGCTCCGTCACGGGCGCCAGCGGAGCGCCCGTCCACAGCGGCGGAGGCGGCGCCGCCGGGAACGGCCGGCCGTCCGGCCGCAAGAACTTGACGTCGCCGGCCGCATCCAATGTGATGCGGAACCCTTCTTCGTGCACCACCCGGTGATGGCGCCGGCACAGCAGTACCAGATTCTCGAGGCTCGTCTTCCCACCGTCCGCCCAGTGCTGGACATGATGGGCATCGCAGCGGCGGTTCTGACACCCGGGAAACCGGCACGTCCCGTCGCGGGCCGCCAGCGCCCGGCGCAGCGCGGGCGAGATGGTGCGCGTCCTGCGGCCGACATCCAGAATCTCGCCCCCGGGACCGTGCTGCATGGTCACCGTTGCCGCATCGCAGGCCAGCCGCCGGGCCGTCTCCCCGGAGACGTGGATCCCGCCCGCCTCGTCCAGCACCGTCTGGCTCTGCGCGGCCGTCGAAGCGGGCGCCGGCGCCGGCGTTCCCGCGGGAACGTGCTCTCCGTCTGCGGTCGGCTCGCTATCGGACACCGCGCCCTCAAACGTTCCCGCGGGAACGTGGTTCGCAACTCCGTGGTGCTCGGCTTCTGACTCCGCTTCCGCGGACGTTCCCGCGGGAACGTACATCGTGCGCTCGATAGAATAGAGCTAGCCAACCACATAGCTGAGTCCTCGCCATACTTCTCCAGCGTGACCCGCCAGCCATTCTCACCGCAGTTTCCCGCGTTCTTCGTCTCGGCCGATTGGAGCAAGGACACGCGGAAGCGTTCCGTTCACGTCGCCGACCTGTCAGCCCGCCGCATCCGGCGCCCGGAAAGCAATGAGTGGACGCTGGAAGCGCTCCTACGCTTGGCCGCGGAGCTGGCGCAACGCGGGCCGGTGCTGGTTGGCATCGACGCGGCGCTGGGGGTGCCGGCCGGTTATTGGGATGAAGTGCAGACTCGAGACTGGGGCGTCCAGCGCAGGCCGGCAAACTTCATCGACTGGCTAAGCCGGCTCGATTCGGCGCACGAGTTCTTCGAACCCGTTGATGATCCCGCTCGATGGCGCGTGGATCGACCGTTCTTCCGCGTACCTGGCCGGAAGGGTGGCCTAAGCGATTTCAAGAACAGGTTCGGCGATGGATTCCTCCGGACGATCGATGAACGAACTGGCGCGAAGCCGCTGTTCGCAGTCAGCGGCATTCCCGGAACCGTTGGTTCGGGCACACGGGCGCTGTGGAAGGAAATGATTCCGTTTCTGGCGGGCAAACGGGAGTTCGCCGTCTGGCCCTTTGAGGGCGACCTTGCCGACCTGCACGCGAGACACCAGATTGTCTTGGCCGAGACTTATCCGGGATTGGCCTATGCTGCGGCGCTGGCCGCCGATCTTCCCGTCAGCCAACTAAAGGTGGCCAAGACGAAGCGGGACATCCGCCGACACGCTTGCATGGAACTCGCAGCATCGCGTTGGGTACGGCACTTCGGCGTGGACTTGGGCGATCTCGAACCTGTACGGAACAACGAGGACGCGTTCGATTCCCACCTCACCGCAGCCGCGGTACTGCGCTGTGGGCTAGAAGGACGAGCGTTGTGCGATCGCGAGTGGATCGACAACCAGGCAGGCGGCGCGATGCTCCTTGCAGGCCCGGTTGATCCGAGACTGCAGGCCAGATCATTGGCTGCACGGCAGCCGACTTTCGTCAGGCTTTCCAACGAGCCGGCGACGCATCCTGCACTTGCGGTACAGAAGGTCAAGCCCTCGGCTTACCGTGTCGCGTCTGTACGCCGTTCGTCGGTCCAGCCGAAATCAACCGCGCCAGCCGGGATCCATGAATATCGTTGCCCGATACCCGGTTGCTCCAAGGTCTTCATGAACACGCGGGGCGGATGGGACGCACATGTCGCTTCGCGACGAATGCACCCCGACTGGCGTCCCGACCTCACCAATCCTGAAGACCGCAAGCGGATGTTCAGGGTCAATTACAGAGACTGGTTCCAATAGCAGCGTCAGCAGCCGATTACCCTCACCCGGTTCCGGGCGCCGTACTCCTGGATCCTCGCGGCTCGCGAATCAAGCAGGAAGGCGGTCAGGTCCGTACCTGGAGTGATCGTCAGCGGATCACCTGGATGTCGAGGCCCAGGTCTAGCTGGGACCATGCGCGGTCGGCGGTGACGACCGGGGCGCGCTCGCGCAGGGCGAGGGCTAGGCAGGCGCGGTCGCCGAGCGACAGGCCGTATTGTCGGGTTGCCGGGCGCAGGAAGCCGGCCTCCACGGCCAGCGACTCGTCGAATGGCCGGATGGCGAGGCCGTAGCTCTCCAATCGTTCGCGGGCCCGCTCCCGGCTGGCGCCCCTGTCGATCAGCCTGGTGATTACCTCCGTCGCGTTGACGGCCGACATGACGGCATCCTGGGTGACCCGCGACGCAACGGCGGCGCCACCCTCGCGGAATATGAGAGCCAGCAGCGCGGAGCTGTCGAATACGACGGTCACTCCTCGCCCCACATGGCCCGCCGGTCCGCAAGAAAACTGTCGACTTCGCTGACGCCGGGCCTCTTGAATTGCCGCATGAATTCCTGGGTCTGCCTGATGGAGACGTACAGGTCGACGACGCAAAGCTCGCCGCCCTCCACCCTCACGATCACGTGGCCGCCGTCACGGAGCTGCATGGCCTCCCGCATGTCGGCGGGGATCAGCAGGCGGCCGTCGGGTGCGACCTTGAGCCGCCGCCGCCGGACGTCGCGCGGCGCGGCAGGAGCCTCCGGTGCGTCGCCCGCGTCGCGGCTGTCGTGGTCCGCCTTCCAGTGCGAGTACTGCGTGTTCGCGGTGTTGGGGTTGCCCCCCTCCGCCGTGTAACGCTCGCGCACTTCGCGGCAGGTCGCGGACCGGCCCATTTCACGTGTGATCGCGTCGGCGGTATCCCAGACCCGAGCAGTCTTGGTGCCGGCCGCCGGACGCTTCCGCACTGTTGGTCTCTCCTGTTTTGTGGCCATCTTCCTTGTTTCTCCGTGTCCCTGGTCCTGCCGCTTTTTGGACGAGCACGCGCATGTCGCGACAACCCCGATTTTTCCAAAAAATATGGGTTATGACAAATGTTATTTTTATCGGATAACTACAGCGCAGCCTTCGCGGCTGCGGGTCAGTCGGCCGCTTCGGCGCGCGCGGCGTCGAGGAACGCGCACGCCGCGTGCGACATCTCGCCGGAGCGGCGGTAGGCCAGGCGGACCTGGCGGGGCAGGCGCAGCTCGGGCACCTTGACGGCGGCGAGTTGGCCGCGGGCGATCTCCGTCAGCGCGCAGCGCTGCGGCAGCAGCGCGACGCCGAGGCCCATCTCCACGGCGCGTTTGATGCCGTCCAGACTGGGCAGGCCGATCTGGATGTTGATCGACGTGTGGCGCTGCTCGTAGAGCCGCAGCACGCGCTCGCGGGCCGGCGACGCCTCGTTGTGGGCGATGACGGTCTGCCGGCCGAACTCCTCCATCGTGATCTGCGCGCGGCGGGCCAGGGGATGCTCGGGGCTGATCAGCATCACGAGCTCGTCCTCGCCGAGCGGCAGCGTCTGCAGCCCCTGCTCGCGCGGGGCGAAGGTGAACACGCCGAAGTCGAGCGAGCGGCTGAGCACCTCGCGCGCGATCTGCCGCGCGTGCACGCGCCGCACCTCGACCTGCGCGTGCGGGTGCTCGCTCCGGAACCGCTCGACGATGGGCAGCAGGACGTGCACGGCGCCCTCGTTGGCGCCGATGAGCACGCGGCCGCGCCGCAGGTCCTGGAGCTCGCGGACGGCACCCGCCGCCTCGTCCTTGAGCCGCGTCAACCGCTGGGCGTAGTCGAGCAGGATCTTGCCCGCCTCCGTGAGCTGGCCGCCCTTCGAGGAGCGGTCGAACAACCGCTCGTCCAGCTCGTCCTCGAGACGCTTGACCGCCTGGCTCACCGCCGGCTGCGTGCGGTGCAGCCGCGCGGCGGCGCGCGAGAAGCTGCGCTCGGTCGCGACGGTGACAAATACCTGCAGCTCGCCGAGGTCCATCCGCGCTACTATAATCCAGACTTATCCAAACGTAATATTTATAACTTTGACTTTCGGCCAACCGCCGCGCGTAAATAGAAAAGGCAGGTTCTATCTGGAGGAACTGTGGCGAACGACAAACTGGTGATATTCGACACGACGCTGCGGGACGGCGAGCAGTCGCCCGGATTTTCGATGAATACGGAAGAGAAGCTGGTGCTCGCCCGGCAGCTCGCGGCGCTCGGGGTGGACATCATCGAGGCGGGCTTCCCGATCGCGTCGGACGACGACGCCCACGCGGTGGCGCTGATATCCACCGAGATCCGCGGGCCGGTCATCGCGGCGCTCTCCCGCTGCAACCCGGCCGACATCCAGCGCGCCGGGGAGTCGCTGGCGCCGGCGGAACGGTCGCGCATCCATACCTTCATCGCCACGTCGGACCTGCACCTGGAGCGCAAGCTGCGCATCACCCGCGAGCAGTGCCTCGAGGCGCTCATCGCCGCCGTGCGGCAGGCGCGGGGCTACACGGACGACGTCGAGTTCTCGGCCGAGGACGCGACCCGCACCGACATGGACTTCATGTGCCAGGTCGTCGAGACGGCGATCGACATGGGGGCCACCACCATCAACCTGCCCGACACCGTCGGCTACTCCACGCCGGAGGAGATCGCGGAGTTCTTCGGCGAGGTGCGCGGCCGCGTGCCGAACGCCGACAAGGCGGTCTTCAGCGCGCACTGCCACGACGACCTCGGCCTCGCGGTAGCGAACTCGCTGGCGGCCGTGAGCGCCGGGGTGCGGCAGATCGAGTGCACCATCAACGGCATCGGCGAGCGGGCCGGCAACGCCTCGCTCGAAGAGATCGTCATGGCCACCAAGGTGCGGCCCGACCGGCTGCCGTACGACACCGGCGTCCGCACGCAGGAGCTGTTCCGCACCAGCCAGTTGCTGACGGAGATCACCAGCGAGGCGGTGCAGGCGAACAAGGCCATCGTGGGCCGCAACGCGTTCGCGCACGAGGCGGGCATCCACCAGGACGGCGTCATCAAGGACCGCCGCACCTACGAGATCATGCGCCCCGAGGACATCGGGGTGGAATCCACGCTCGTGCTCGGCAAGCACTCGGGCCGGCACGCCGTCAAGCGCCGCTGCGAGCAGATCGGCTACGATCTCTCCCGCTTCGAGCTCGACCGGGTTTATCGCACCATCATCGACCTGGCCGATCGCCAGAAGCACATCGACGACGACGACGTGACCAGGATCATCGAGAGCACGCGCGCCGAGCTGGCCCGCACCGAGACGGCCGCGCGCCCCGCGTAGTCCCGCCCAGCCGCATGCAGGCGAAAATTGTTCTCCTTCCCGGCGACGGGATAGGACCGGAAGTCATCGACGCCGCTGCGCGCGTGCTCGACCACGTGGCCGCGCGCCGCGGCCACCAGCTCACGCTCGACAGCCATCCCATCGGCGGCGCCGCGCTGCGCATGGGCGAGCCCCCGCTGCCGGACGCCACGCGCGTGGCCTGCGTGGCCGCCGACGCCGTGCTGCTCGGCGCCGTGGGCGGCCCCGAGTTCGACCACGGTCCGAGCGAGAAACGCCCCGAGGCGGCGCTGCTGCAGCTCCGCAAGGAGCTGGGCGTCTTCGCCAACCTGCGGCCGGCGCGCGTCTGGCCGGGGCTGGAGGACGGCGGATCGATCAAGCCCGAAATCCTGCGCGGCCTGGACATGCTGATCGTGCGCGAGCTGACCGGCGGGCTCTACTACGGCGAGCCGCGCGGCCGCACGGCCAACAACCAGGCGGCGTTCAACACGATGCGCTACTCGCGGCCCGAGATCGAGCGCATTGCCGTCGTGGCGTTCGAGAGCGCGCGGCAGCGCCGCAACCTGGTCACCTCGGTCGACAAGGCCAACGTGCTCGTCACCTCGCGGCTGTGGCGCGAGGTGGTGACCGAGGTCGGCGAGCGCTATCCGGACGTGCGCCTGGAGCACCAGTTGGTGGATTCCTGCGCGCTGCTGATGGTGTCGAACCCGCAGAAGTTCGACGTCGTCGTGGCGGGCAACCTGTTCGGCGACATCCTGTCGGACGAGGCCGGCGGCGTCGTGGGATCGCTCGGCCTGCTGCCGTCGGCCAGCGTCGGCGGGCGCGGCGGGTTGTTCGAGCCGGTCCACGGCTCGGCGCCCGACATCGCCGGACAGAACATCGCCAACCCGGTGGCGGCGATCGCGTCGGCGGCCATGCTGCTGCGGCACGCGCTCGGCGCGGCGCGGGAGGCCGACGCCATCGAGCGCGCCATCGGCGAGACGCTGGCCGCGGGCGCGCGCACGGCCGACCTCCAGGCCGGGACGGGCGAGCCGCTGTCGTGCACCGGTATGACCGACGCCATCCTGCAACGGCTGGACGGCATCGAAATATAATCACGCGCTTGCCGCCGACCCATTCGCCGCCAGATTCGCGATCCTCCAGGACTCCGTGGTGAGACACCGCGCCGTGCCCGAACGCCCGTGGTCCCTGACGGCGCTGTGGTGCGGCGTGGCGCTGGCCGCCCTGGCCTGGGCCGTGCCGGCCGTCGCCGGGCCGGCCGTCGCCGTCCCGGCTATGGCCGGCGCGCAGGCCGAG
>JAJEEU010000105.1 GCA_022820825.1 Vicinamibacteria bacterium | reverse complement strand
CGGCGGAAGCGGCGGCGGCGAGCAGCGCCGGCAGCATCAGCGCCGCCAGGCGCGGCGCGTGAGGGATGAGAGACCGATGCGATGTCGTGGCCGGGTTCCCGTGTCGGTACCGCGCGCGCCGCGCGGCGATCCAGGCAGTATACCAACCCGCCCGCGGCAGAGCCGTCGCGCCAGGCACGCGATCGATATTCCTTGAAAAATAAACACTATGCCGTGTAATTTCAAGGCATGAATGCGCAGCCGATCCCGCGCGCCGCCGCGCCTCTGGTGGAGCGTGCCCTGCGGCGGAACCCCGTCGTGGCGCTCATCGGACCTCGGCAGTGCGGCAAGACGACGCTTGCGCGCCAGTTCGTCGAGGCCCGCTCGCCGAACTACTTCGATCTCGAGGACCCCCTCAGCCTTGCCCGGCTGGACGAGCCGATGACGGCGCTCGACCCGCTATCCGGCCTGGTGGTCATTGACGAAGTGCACCGGCGTCCCGACCTGTTTCCCGTTCTGCGCGTCCTGGCGGACCGCGAGGACAATTCGACCAGGTTTCTGGTGCTGGGCAGCGCCGGTCCCGACCTGCTGCGGCAGAGTGCCGAATCGCTGGCCGGACGCATCGAATACCTGGAGCTCACCGGGTTCCAGGTCGCGGAGCTCGGAACGGCACGGTTGTCCGATCTCTGGCTCCGCGGCGGGTTTCCCCGTTCGCTGCTCGCTGCTAGCGATGAAGACAGCCTGATCTGGAGGAAGTCGTACATTCAGACGGTGGTCGAGCGCGATCTGCCCCAATTCGGAGCGGAGCTCGGAGCGCCGACCATCCATCGCCTCGTGCTCATGCTGGCCCACTACCACGGCCAGGTCGCGAACCTCCGGGCGCTCGCGACCGCCCTGGGAATCAGCGAGTCCACTGTCCGGCGTTATCTGGATCTGTTGGAGCACCTCTTCCTCGTCCGCCAGCTCCGCCCCTGGCATGCAAACCTCGGGAAGCGCCAGATCAAACGTCCGAAGCTCTACTTCAGGGATTCCGGGCTGTTCCACCAGTTGATCGGGGCAAGCGCGATGAGCGAGCTGCTCACGAATCCCCGGCTCGGCGCGTCCTGGGAAGGGTTCGTCCTGGAGAAGACACTCGCCGAGGCGCGCCCGGACCAGGCGTTCTTCTGGGGAACGCACGCGGGCGCGGAACTTGACCTGCTGCTCCTTGCAAAGGGTCGTAGAGTCGGCGTGGAGATCAAGCGCGTAGATGCTCCCCGCCGCACGCCCTCCATGACAGCGGCGCTGCGCGATCTCTCGCTCGACGTTCTATACGTCCTGTACCCGGGAGACCTGCGCTACGGGATCGGGCAGCGGATGATAGCGGCGCCGGCGGCGGAACGGTTCACGGCCGAGGCGCCGGCCTGATCCGCGGGATGGAGCCGTGGCCTTCCTGCGGCGTCTCGACGCCCTCCCGACGAACGCTGGCAAGAAATGCTTACGGGCCAGGCGTCAGAACTGCAACAGGCGGTTGATCTTGACCACCAGGCCGCGGCCGCGCAGGTGGGTGGAGCGGTCGGGGCGCAGCGACAGGGTGTCGCGTTCCTCCGTATAGACCACGAACAGCTCGCTGCCCGGGCTGTACTCCCAGCGGAACCTGAGGTTGGCGCCGAGCGTGTCGTTGCTGGAGTTGTACTGCACCAGCCCGGCGAAGAACATCCTGGGCGTGAAGGTGTAGTTGACACGCGCCAGCGCCAGGTCGGTGCGGAAGGAGCCCTGCGGGAGGTCGATCCAGTTGAACCAGACGCTCGGCTCGACGGAAAGCTGCGAGGTCATTTCCACGTAGCCGGCGAAGAACGCGAGCGAGGTGATGTCCCCGTTGAAGTAGCCGCCCTTCTGCAGCGACACCATTCCGTTGGCGCGGTGCTGCTGCCCGAGGCGGTACTGCACCGAGTAGTCGGTGAAGCCGTACCCGCCGGCCGGTATGTCCATGTCGCCGCCCGGCGAGAACGGCTCGTGCAGCAGCTCGTAGTTGTCTCGCACCGTGAAGGTGAGCTGGTCGCCGTTCTCGAACTCGGTCTCGCCCCCGAGCAGGAACATGCGCGTCTCGAGCTGTGACGTATCGGCCGTCAGCGTGTAGTCGAAGTTGACGCCCATGCGGAACTGCCGCACGAGGTCGATGTCGGGCCGCGGGCTGAAACGCCCCACGAACTGCGACTGGCGGAAGTTGTCGCGGCGCACGAAGCCCACTTCCGGGTTGAAGTGCTTCTCGACGAGCAGGTGATTGAGGCGGATGCCGTACAGGTCGCCGGTGTAGTCGAACTTGGCCTGGTAGCTGGTGTTCTCGTCGCTGCGCCCGGGCGCGGCGGTGCGCGCGGCGTACGCCAGGAAGTGGACGTTCTCGTAGAAACTGAAGGTGCCGTCCACGCCGTAGGTCTGGCCGGCACCGTCGCCGAGCGTGGAGACCGAGCGGTTGGTGACCAGGGCGCCGAGGCTGCTCTTGCGCAGCACGTCGCGCTTGATGCGCAGGACGCTGAAGTTCGTCGCCAGGGCGCCGGACGCGTCCTGGTCGTCGGTCTGGATGCTCAGCGCCCCGACGTCGAACGCGCCGACCTTGCCGGTCAGCCGCCCGCCGCCGACGATGGGCACCACGTGGTTGTCCTGCAGGCCGATGCGGCGGCTGTAGAAGAGCAGCGGGGCGTTGGGATCGCGGAAGCCGCCCGGCCCGCCGGTGACCCCGCCGGTGGCGAACTCGAAGATGCCGCGTCCCTCCAGGAAGAACTCGCGCTTCTCCGGAAAGAACAGGTTGAAGCGGGTCAGGTTTATCTGTTGCTCGTCCACCTCGACCTGGGCGAAGTCGGTGCGGTAGGTGAAATCGGCCGTCAGGTTCTGGGTGACGCCGACCTTCACGTCCAGCCCGGCGTTGCCGCCCCACAGGTCGTTCTCGCCCGGCGCGGCGTCGCGGTCGGTGACCGCGCCGCCGATGGCGTACGGCTTGATCTCCAGGTTGCGGCTGCCCTGCGGCGCCTCGAGGCCGACGAGCGTCGCGGCGTCCGACACGCGGAAGATGCCGCCGATCGCCCCGCTGCGGGCGACGGCCGAGATGGGCAGCGGCGTGATGTACGAGCCCTCGTTCTTGCGCCGCACGACGCGCCGCATCTGAAGCCCCCACACCTGGGCCGCGCCGGGCCGGTAGCGCAGCGACTTGAAGGGGATTTCCATTTCCGCGGTCCAGCCGCCCTCGAAACGGCCGGTGCGGACGTCCCACACGGGATTCCAGTCGCTGTTCGGGTTGCCCTCGTTCGTGATGGCGAAGTCGGCCCGCGCGCCGAGCGGGTTGGTGTAGAACGCCACGCCGTTGCGGCGGTCGTGGAAGGTGTCGAAGATCACCGCGAACGTGTCGTTCTGGCGGAGCTGCGGCGTGTCGCGGCGCATGTCGTTGGCGACCCACTCGCCCGGCGGGGCGGAGTCGTGGCAGCGCACGCCGATGTAGATGTGCTCGCCGTCGAACAGCAGCCAGGCCTCGGTCTGCTCGGTGGCCGGCGCGCCTTCGTCGGGCACCTGCTGGATGAACCCGGTGATCGGCGGCACGTCGCGGTAGACCGCCTCGTCCAGCCGGCCGTCGAGGCGGATGGGTTCGTCCACCCGCACGGCCCGTACGGTGGCGCGGCCCTGCTCGTCGCGGGCGATCACGGCCGGCGGCGCCGGCGGCGGGGGTCCGTCCAGGGTCGCCGCCAGGTTGATGCCCAGCCCGCTGCCGCCGGACGGACGCGTTCCCTGCCGGTCCGCTTGCTGCGCCGCCGCGGCGGGCAGCGCCGCGGCAAGCAGCATTGTGAAGAGCGATACGGGGAGACGGCGCACGGGCGTGAAAACTATAGTCCGCATTGCGCACCGGCCTTCTGCTGCGGCTGCCGATCCGCGCACGCCGGCGGGGGTATGATCGGGCGCGCGGTACGCGCGGAGGAGGCAGCCCGATGCCGGTCTACGCAGTTGCACAGGGACGAATCGAGAACCCGGAATTGCTCGCGCAGTACGTCGGCAAGGCGTTGCCGACGATCAACGCGCACGGCGGCCGCGTGGTGGCGTTCGACGAGACGCCGGAAGTGGTCGAGGGCGAGATCGGGTATCCACGCACCGTAATCGTCGAGTTCGCCACGCTCGAGGCGTTTCGCGCGTGGTACGACTCGCCGGAGTACCAGGCGATCCTGCCGCAGCGCTTCGAGGCGGCGCCCGGCACCCTGATCGTGGCCCGGGGACTGGAGGCGAGATGAGGACTTCGATGTGGCGCTATCGACTCGACCGGCGATTGGCGACGGCCGCGGCGATTTTGGCACTGGCGCCCGCGTGCACGTCTCCGCCTTCGCCCCCGCCTCCGGCGGCGGCTACGGCGGACTTGAGGTGGATTGGCACCTGGGCGACCGGTCCCGTGTCGCTGCCGGCGCCGGACGAGGAAGCCGCGGACAGTCCGCTGGGAACCGTGCCGCGCATCGCCGGCCAGACGGTGCGCCAGGTGGTCCGCACGAGCATCGGCGGCGAGGCCGTGCGGGTGCTGCTGAGCAACCAGTACGGCGCCGCGCCGCTGGAGATCGGCGCCGCGCACGTGGCGCTGCGCGTGGACGGCCCCGCGATCGACGCCGCGGCCGGCGGCTCGCTGACGTTCGGCGGGGCGCCCGCCACGACTATCGAAGCCGGGTCGGTGCTGCTGAGCGACCCGGTGGCGCTGGCCCTGCCGCCGCTGGCCGAGCTGGCGATCGACCTGTACCTGCCGGGCGACATGTGGGGCGCCGGATCCGCCGGCACCGGGCACCGCACGGCGCTCTCGACCACCTACTTGTCAGCGCCGGGCGACCATGCGGGTGCGCCCGAGTTGCCGGTCGAGGAGACGACGCTGACGTTCTTCTACCTGGCGCGCGTCGACGTCAGCACGCGCACCGCGCCGGGCGCCATCGTCACGCTGGGCGATTCGATCACCGACGGCACCGCGTCCACGCCCGACACCAACAGCCGCTGGCCCGACTTCCTCGCCGAGCGGCTCGTGGCGGAGTACGGGGACGCCGCGCCGGGCGTGCTCAACGTCGGCATCGGCGGCAACCGCGTGCTGAGCCACAACGGCGGCATGGAGACCATCCTGCGCCGCGGCGCGCCGTTCGGCCCGGACGAGACGCCGCCCGACCCGAACGCGTTCTTCGGGCCGTCGGCGCTGTCGCGCTTCGACCGCGACGTGCTGCTGCAGGCGGGCGTCACGCACGTGGTCGTGCTCGAATCGATCAACGACGTCGGCTTCGCCTACGACAACCCGTGGCCGGCGGTCGAGGATCTGATTGCGGGACACAAGGCCCTGGTGCAGCGGGCGCACGCGCGCGGCCTGCGCATCTACGGCGGCACGCTGACGCCGTTCGAGGGGGCGCTCACCTACTCCGGGACCGGAGAGGCGAAGCGGCAGGGGTTCAATGCGTGGATGCGATCGGACAGCGCGTACGACGCGGTGATCGAGTTCGATCTCGCGATCCGCGACCCCGACCATCCGACCCGCATCCTGCCGGCGTACGACCCGGGCGACGCGATCCACGGCAACGACGACGGCTATCGCGTGATGGCCGAGGCCGTGGATCTCGCGCTGTTCGACGTGCAAGCGGCGGCTGCAGCCGCACACTGAGGTGGGGCAGGCGGGCTGCTACGGGTTCTCCGCCGCGCTCTCCGGCTGGCCTGCCGGGTAGGTCGAGCGGCGGAACTGCTTGCTGAGCGCCAGCTCCTGGCGCTGGTAGGACGAGCCGATCGACACGCCGTAGATCTTGTCCGGCACGTCCAGCACGTGGCTGTAGACGAGGCGGCCGACCACCTGGCCGTGCTCGATGACGAACGGCACCTCGTGCGCCCGCACTTCGAGCACCGCGCGGGTGCCCGGAATGTCGCTCTTGCCGTAGCCGAACCCCGGATCGAAGAAGCCGGCGTAGTGGATCCTGAACTCGCCGACCGACGGATCGATGGGGACCATCTCGGCCGCGAAGCGCGGCGGCACGCGGACCCGCTCGCGCGACGCGAGGATGTAGAAGTCGCCGGGATTGAGGATCAGGCGCCCGTCCGGGCGGCTGCAGATCGACGCCCAGAACTCCGCGGCGTCGTAGCGGTCCACCTGCCGCAGATCGATGAGCGGCGCGTTCTTGCGGCCCTTGTAGGCGACCACTTCCGTCTCCCGCTCTCCCTGCAGGCTGACCGAGAGCTGCAGGCCGTCACGGATCAGCGCCTCGCCGGGGGTCGTCTCGTCCAGGTAGATCAGACGCTCCTCCCGGTCGAGCCGGGTCAGTTGAGCATCCGACGACGGCGCGCGGCCCTTGATGAAGCGAAGCTGCGACAGGCTCAGCCCGGGGTGGACGATCACGGAGAACGTGCGCGGCACGATCTCGGCGTAGAGCGGCCCGCAATAGCCTTTCGGAACGTGCTCGAACTCGGTGCCGTAGTCGGCGATCAGCCGCGTGAACACGTCGAGCCGGCCGGTGGTGCTCTTGGGGTTCGCCTTGGCCGACAGCTCGCGCGGGAGCCGCAGCTCCTCCAGGATGGGGACCAGGTACACGCAGCCCCGCTCCAGCACCGTCGGGCGCGACAGGTCGAGCCGCGTCATCGACAGGTGCTGCAGCTTGTCCTGGACCGTGGCGCCGGGTCCCGGCAGGAAGCTCGCCTGCAGCCGGTACGCCGTGTCTCCCAGCCGCAGGTCGAGGCTGGCGGGTTGCACCTGCCGGTCCTCGACGGGCTCGGAGGCGGAGATTGCGCCTTCGGCGATCAGCTTGCGTATGTCCTGTGAAGGCAGCACCCCGCGCGCCTGCGATTGCGCGTCGGCGTCACGCCGCGGCGGCGCCTCCGCCTCCAGCTCCGGAAATACCTGGTCTGTCACGATTGCCTGTTCTGCCGCCGCCGTGGGCGGATGCTACCATAGCAACCACAACTTGCGAGGAGAGGTTCCATGTCGCAGAAAACGTACATCGCAATGGGCTTGATGTTGCTGGCGGCCGCCGCCGCGCCCGCGCCGGCCGACGCGCAGGGGGCGGGGGAGACGTGGGTCGCGCCGCGCACGCCGGACGGCCGCCCCGACCTGCAGGGCGTCTGGGCCAACAACAACGCGACGCCGCTCGAACGGCCGGCCGAGTGGGCCGGCAAGGCGCGGCTGACCGGGGAAGAGCTGGCCGAGCTGCAGGCCGCCGCCGCGGAGGCCACCGACCCCGGGCAGGACGCCCTGTTCGGCGACCAGCTCGTGCTGGCAGCCATCGCGAAGACGAAGGCGACGTCGTACGATCCGACCACCGGCAACTACAACCAGTTCTGGGTCGTCGAGCGCGAATTCAACGACCGCACGTCGCTGGTGGTCGATCCGCCGGACGGGCGCATCCCGCCGCTTACCCCCGCGGCCGAGCGGCTGCTGGCCGAGCGGGCCGCCTACAGCGCCGAGCACCCGGCCGACACGTGGACGGACATCCCGCTGCAGGAGCGCTGCGTCACCTACGGCGTGCCGCGCATCGGCGCCGGCTACAACAGCTACTTCCAGATCTTCCAGACCGCGGACCACCTGGTCTTCTACATGGAGATGAACCACGACGCGCGGATCATCCCGCTGGACGGCCGGCCGGGGCTGGACCCGTCCGTGCGGCAATGGCACGGCGACTCGCGCGGCTACTGGGACGGCGACACGCTGGTGGTCGAGACGCGCAACTACTCGCCCAAGAGCCGCTTCCGCGGCGCGTCGGACAACCTGCGCGTGGTCGAGAAGTTCACGCGCACCGGGCCCGACACGCTGGAGTACGCCGTCACCGTCGACGACCCGACCATCTGGACCAGCGCCTGGACCGCGTCGATTCCCCTCATGCGCAGCGACGACGCGGTCTACGAGTACGCCTGCCACGAGGGCAACTACGGCATGGAGGGCATCCTGGCCGGCCACCGCGCCGAGGAGCGCGCGGCGGAGGCCGCCTCGCGGTAGCGTTCCAGGGCCGCGCGCCGGCAGCGGCTCACAGGGATCGAGGCGGTCCGACGCGGACGGTGATCACGTCCGTGTCGTGGAACTGCTGGTGGCGCACGGACGACGCGTAGTGGCGCAGCAGCCGTAGCGAGATCTCTTCCTCGACGGGCGGTCCGGCAACCTGGTCGCCCAGCAGCGCGAGCTGGTCCTCCAGGTTGGCGTCGCTGCTGGTTGCCGCAAACTCCAGGTCGACCGCGTCGCCGTCGTCCCGCGCGACGAGCAGCAGGCGCCGTCCCGCCGGCGCCGCGCCGTCGGCCGTCGGATGGGTCAGCGTCAGCAGCAGCTCCTCGCCGACCGCGCGGAGCCGCTCGGTCATTTCACCGTCGCGCTTGCCGCGCGCGGCGAACGCGGCCAGAAACGCATCGATCTGCGGGAAGTTCTCCCGCGTCAGCTCCGTCTTCAGGCGCCGGGCGCGCGGCCCCGTCAGCTCCACGAACTGCGTCAGCGCGATCACGGTCACGCCGCCGACCGTCAGGCCGTTGCCGAACAGATCGCTCCACATGCCCTGGAAATACGCGGGGAAGATCCAGTCGAGCTCGAACGCGAGCCCCAGCCAGAAGGCGAGGCCCACGGCGACGCCCTTGCGATAGTCGAGGCCGTCGTGCACGAGAATCCGGACGCCGAGGATGAAGAGCGACGCCGCTATCACGATCATGTAGGCGGCTACCACCGGACCCGGCATGGCGACGACTACCGCCACCAGCTTCGGCAGGAACGCCAGCACCACGAATATGATCCCGACGCAGATCCCGACGGCGCGGGCCGTCACCCGCGTGATGTCGGCCACCGCGATGCTGTGCACGTAGGTGGTGTTCGGCAGCGTGCCCAGCAGGCCGGACAGCAGGTTGCCCACGCCGTCGGCGGCCAGCGCGCCCTGGATCGACTGGAAATCGATGGCCCGCGGCCGGCGCCACGAGATGCGCTGGATGGCGATGCAGTCTCCAATCGTGTCCAGGGCGCCGACGAGCGTCAGGATGACGAACACGGGCAGCAGCGCCCAGAATTCGACTCCGAAACTCAGGTCGATGCCGGGCCAGGCCAGCGCCGGAAGCCCGATCCACGCCGCCTCCAGGACGCGCCCGGTGTCGTAGATGCCGAAGGCCAGGCCGCCGAGGGCGCTGCCGGCGACGATGCCCAGGGCCGCCGCCCAGAGCCGCCAGGCGCCGGAGCCGCGGATCGAGATCGCGGCTATCACGCCCAGGGTGACCAGCGCGGTAACCGGCGCCGCCATGGGTGCGGCGTCCGCCGGCACGTCGGTCAGCTTGCGCAGGATGAGCGCCGAAAGCGAGATCGGAATCAGCATCAGCACGGTGCCCGCGACGGTCGGCGTGAAGATCTTCCGGAACAGCGAGAGCTTTGCGGCCAGCAGGAACTGGCACAGGGAAGAGACGATGATCAGGCTCCCCAGCAGTCCGCCGCCGCCCCGTTCTAGCGCCGCGACGCAGATGGCGAGGAAGGCGCTGCTGCTGCCCATGAGCAGCAGGTAGCCGGAGCCGATCCGCCCCACGCGCGCGACCTGGATTACCGTGGTGGCGCCGCAGACCAGGAGCGCGGCGAACACGACCCACGACATGTAGGCCTCGCTGCCGTCGGCCGCGCCGACCAGGATCACCGGCGACAGGATGACGCCGGCGACGGTGAGCGCGGCGTACTGCAGGCCGAGGCCCACGGTGAGCGGCAGCGGCGGCCGCTCGTCGGGCTGGTAGCGGACGTCCTGGCTGCCGTTGGCCGAACCAGATTCCACGGCGAGCGGTTGCTACCGGCCCGCCGCGATCTCGTCGGCGATCACCTGGACGTTGCGCCGTACCCCCGCCTCGTTGGGGGCGTCGTAGTGCGAATACGCGGCGGGCAGCGACCAGGCGGCGGCGATGTCGTCCACCGACCGGCCGGCGGACAGGCCGTCGCGCACCACCTGCAGGAAATCGCGGTTGAACGCGGCCCATTCGGCCAGGTCGTCCCACGTCATCTGCCCGCCGTGGCCCGTGATGATGGTGTCGATGCCCCGTATGTTCTGGTGCGCGTCGAGCAGCGTGTCCGGCAGGTCGACCCCGCTGCCGCCGTTCTCGGCGTCGATGAACGGCACGCGCTGGCCGAGGAAGATGTCGCCCGCGTGGAGCGTCCGCAGGGCCGGGAAGGCGACCCAGGCGTCGCCGCCGGTGTGGCCGCGGCCGAAGTGGTACAGATCGACACGGTCGGCGCCCTCGCCGAGCGTCAGCGTCCCCAGGAACGTACGCATCGGAATCCCGTGCCCGCCGGAGTCGCGGAACACGTTGGCGGGCGGCTCCGTCCGGCCGGTGTAGGGCCGCATCACGCGCATGTTGTCCCGGGTGGTCTCGTGCGCCACGATCTGCACGGTCTCCGCGAAGGCGACGTTGCCGCTCACGTGGTCGTGGTGGCTGTGGGTGTTGATGAGCGTCGTCACCGGGTTGCTCGTCAACTCCTGGATGGCCTCGAGTATCGGCTCGCCCCAGCCCGGGTTCTTCGAGTCGACGACCACGACGCCGTCCGTCGTGACGAACACCGCCGTGTTGCCGCCGCCGCCCTGGCCGCGGAGGACGTACAGGTTGTCCTCGAGCTGTTCGACCTCGATTTCCATCTGGCCGTCCTGGGCGGCCAGCACCCCCAGCGAGACGGCGCCGAAACCCATCAACAGGGCCAAAACGATGCTGCGCTTCATCACTACCTCCGGCTTTCCGACTGCCTGCTGCCTAGCGGCCCTCGGCTTCCTGCAGGGCGCGCGCGCCGCTCAGCGTGTTGATCATGGCGTAGTTGCCCTCGTGGCACGCGTACTCGACGAGCTCGTACTGCGAGTCGTCCTTCGAGATGGTCATCCGCCCGGTCCAGGGGCGCGTCCACACCGTCGGATCCTCGACGGTGAACAGGTACTCGAGCCGGCCCGGTCCGATCAGGGTGAAGCGCTCCGTCAGGCGCGCGTTCGCGCTCGCGCCGAACAGGCTGCTGCGGCCGTTGAAGTTGGCGATCTCGACCACCATCGTGTCGCCCTCCCAGCGGCCCCGCGCATCGCCCGACCACGTGGTCACGTTCTCGCCGACGTGCGCGCTCCCGTCGACCGGAACGATGCGCGTCTCGTGCAGCATCTCCTTGGTGATGGCGACGTAGCCGGGTCCCTGCACGATCTGCACGCCGTTGTTGTAGCCGCTCGGCTGGACGATGGTGAGCGCCCCGCGCGTGATGCAGCGCGGCCAGTTGCCCATTTCTTCCCAGTTGGTGGTCCGCACGACGCGCCGCCGCGGGTTCTCTTCGAGCCGGCGCTCTTCCTCGGGCGTCAGCGGCGGCAGGCGGCCGTCCGGCGGGTCGACGACGAGCGACGCCTGCGTGGACGGCTCCTGCTTGGTGTAGCCGAGCGCGGTATCCCGGAAGGCGCGGTCGTAGTTGCCGATCCCCTCGGCGTTGACCGTGCGCTGGGTCTGGGCCTCGCGCCGCTCGGCGGCTGCTTCGTCCGACAGCGTTCCCGAGTCGCCCAGGTCCTCGGGCCGCTCCAGCGGGACGGCGTGCATCTCGTTCGCGGTCCAGACGCCCTGGAAGTCGGGAGCGCCCCATGACGTGCGGGGCACCGTCCAGCCGCCGCTGTCCTGTCCGGCCGCCGGCGCGGCGAGCCCGGCCGCGACGAATGCCACGAGGAATACCGCCAACCACGGCGCGTGCGTCGAGTGCGAGGGGCGAGGTTGCATGATCCACCTCCGGTGTTGCGGGTTGCCCGCAGTATAGCAGTGCGCACACGTCGCGGGCGGGTCGAATATGCTTGCCGGGGATGTCCGTCAGGCACCTGCAGGCGGTATTCGACCGGTCGGAGCGGGCGCTGGCGGGCGGCGTGCCGATCCGCAAGACGGTCGCGGGCATCTGGGTGCCGTCCGCAGTCCCGCAGATCATGGAGGTCGCCGCGCTGCTGCGCGAGATGGGGGTGCTGGGCTCCGGCCCGCCGCCGCCGCCCGTGGTCGACGCGGGCAGCGGCGACGGCCGGGTTGCGGCGGTCATGGCGCACCTGGAGCCCGCGCGGCCGGTGTGCGGGATCGAGCGCGATCCCGTCCTGTTCGGGCAGGCGGAGGAGAACCTGCGCGCGCTGCGGCGGCGCGGCGGCGGCTACGCCGCGGTGCGTCTGATCGAGGGCGACTACTGCGACCCGGCCACCTACGGGTCGTGCGGCGTGGATCTCGGCGCGCCGCTCGTCATCATCAACTATCCGGACGGCAACCAGCAGCGCCTGGCGCGGTTCGTCGCCCGCCACGCCGGACCGGACGCCACGCTCTGCCTGTTCACGCACGACCGGTCGGTGGACGTCGACGAGCTGCCGCTGCGGGCGCGCCGCGACCTCCCGGCGGCCGTCGGTCCCGACTGGCGGCTGTCGGTCTACCGCGGCCTCCCGGTTGCATGAGGCGGGGCCGCGCTTGCGTCCGACCGACCTGGTGGGACACTATTGTGCGCATTCCCCATGGGAGGATTCAGAATGAGCTGCAGCTTCCGCACCGTGCTGCTGATCGCCGTGACGTTCGCGCTTGTCGGCCCCGCTGACGCCGGGGCCCAGATCGAGCGTGACCCGCGGGCCGGCTGGTCTCCGGCGCGCACGCCCGAGGGAGTGCCCGACCTGCAGGGCACGTACACCTTCCGGACCATCACGCCGATGGAGCGCCCCGAGGAGCTGGAGGGCAGGGTGACGCTGTCGGCGGAGGAAGCAGCGGAGTTCGAGGAGGCGCGACGCCGCGCCCAGAACCGCGACCTGTTCGACCCGATCACGGGCGCCCCCTGGGCCGGCTACGCGCCGCGCTCCGAAGGCGGGGTGCTGTCGTACAACGAATTCTGGTACGAGCGCGGCGTCGAGCTGACGCGCGACAAGCGCACGTCGCTGGTCGTCGACCCGCCGAGCGGCAGGATTCCGTACACCGACGCGGCGCGCGAGAAGCTCCGCATCACGCGGGCGAACCTGTCCGCCGGATTTGCCGACTCGTACACGGACCGCAGCCTCCAGGACCGCTGCATCCTGGGCTTCAACGCGGGTCCGCCGATGGTGCCGAGCGCCTACAACAACAACGTCATGATCTTCCAGACGCCCGGGCAGGTGGTCATCTACAACGAGATGGTCCACAACGCGCGCATCATTCCGACCGACGGGCGGCCGCACGGCGAGCTGCGCCAGTGGAGCGGCGACTCCAGGGCCCGCTGGGAGGGCGACGTGCTGGTGATCGAGACGACGAACTACCTGCGGGAGACGGCGTTCCGCGGCTCGACGGCGGACACGCAGCTCGTGGAGCGGCTGTGGCGCGTCGATGACGACACGGTGCTGTACGAGTTCACGGTCGAGGACCCGAACTCGTTCACGCGCCCCTGGACCGCGCTGTTCCCGCTGCGGCGCACCGACGGCCCGCTGTACGAATACGCCTGCCATGAAGGGAACTACGGCCTCGAAGGGATCCTGGCCGGCGCGCGCAACAAGAACACGCAAGCGGTGGACGGGTCGCGGTAGCAGCAGCGTGCCGGTCCCGGTAGAGTTGCCGCCCGCGCCCGCCCGCGGAGCACGATGCTGATCGACTGGGCGGAGTTCTCCGACTTCCTGCGGATCCGCGTCGAGGAGCTGGGCGCCACCGAGTTCGACCAGGTGCGCTACGGCGACGTGGACCTGGGGTTCCTGCTGGCCGCCGTCGTGGTCGGCGCGCTCGCGCTGACGGCGTACCGCGTGCTGTTCCGGCCGCGCGGGCACTCGCGCCATCACTCCGGCCATCTCATCCATCAGAAGCTCCGCCGCGGCCCGTTCGTGCGCGCGCTGTACCACTGCCCGAAGGTGCTGCTGCTGCTGGCGGTCGCCGCGCTGCTGGTGGCCGTCTCCGACCCCTTCCTGACCGGCACCGAGGAAGTCGCGGGCGACGTCGAGTCGCGGGTGCGCGTCGACCTGGTCGACACGTCGCTGTCGATGGCCTGGGAGTTTCCGGAGACCGGCCGCTCGCGCGCGGAGGTGGCGCGCGAGGCGCACCTCGACTTCCTGGAGATGCGGCGGGACAAGAACGACCGCGTGTCGCTCTGGATGTTCTCGTCCTACCCGTACATGGTGGACGACTTCATCCTGGACGACGAGCTGTACTACTTCCAGGTGTTCGAGGCGCCGTACGTGACCGTGCGGCTGCTCGCGCCCCAGTTCCGCTCGAGCCGCGACCAGATCCACGTGCCGCCGGACAAGGTGCGGATCATTCCGACGGAGGGGAACACCAACCTGATCCGCGCGCTGCAGTCGATCGTGAAGTTCTTCGACAGCGACGAGGCAAGCTCCCGGGGGAACGCAAACCTCGATCGGGCCGTGCTGATCATCACCGACGCCGATGTCGACGAGGTGCCCGCGGCGGAGCTCGCGGCGCTGAACCAGCGCAACATCGTGCCGTACATGATCTACATCAACGCGCGCGATGCCGGCAGCGGCGCGGAGTCGTCCGAGGCGCCCCCGCTGATCGACATGATCCGCCAGTTCGGCGGCGACTACTTCGACGTGACGGACGAGCGCAGCCTGGCGCGCGCCTACGAGGCGATCGACGAGCTGGAGGCCGTGCGCGTCGAGCTGTCGCACCGCGCGGTGAGGACGCCCATCTATCCGCGCCTGCTGCTGGTCAGCCTGGCGCTGTTCGTCGTCGGCATACCGGCCGGGTTCCTGGCCGAGCTGGTCTGGGGCACCCACCCCTAGGAGCCGGCGTTATACTGCACGGAAGCGCGCGTAGCGGGAATACGCGCGAAGGGGAGGTGTGGCATGCGTCATCGCTTGCTCGTCGCGTTGTTGATCGCGGCCGCCGCCGTGCTGGCGCCGGTCGCAGCCGTGGCCCAGTCCGAGCCGTACACCGCGCCGCGGACGGCGTGGGGCGCGCCGGATCTCCAGGGCGTGTGGGATTTCCGCAGCCTGACGCCGATGGAGCGGCCGACCGACCTGGCCGGGACGGAGACCTTCACGGACGAACAGGCGGCGGAGTTCTCCGAGGAGACGATCCGCCGCCGCAGCCGCGACATGGACACCTCCGGCCGGGTCGTGCCCTACAACGACTTCTGGTTCGACGAAGGGATCTCGGTGACCACCGAGCGGACGTCGCTGGTCATCGACCCGCCCGACGGCCGCATCCCCGCCCTGACGCCGACGAAGCAGCGCAGCCTCGCGGAGATGCGGCGCGCGCGCCGCGGGGTGGACCCGGACGCGCCGACGCCCGGCGGGTTCGTGGAGGACCTGGGGCCGGGCGGGCCCCGCGTGCGCTGCATCCTCGGCTTCAACACCGGGCCGCCGATGACGCCCGGCGCCTACAACAACAACATGCAGTTGTTCCAGACCGAGGACCACGTCGTGATCATGAACGAGATGATCAACGACTCGCGCATCGCGCCGCTGGACGGCCGCGCGCACCTGCCCGCCGGCGTGCGGCAGTGGAGCGGCGACCCGCGCGCGCACTGGGACGGCGACACGCTGGTGGTGGAATCGACCAACTTCCTGCGCGAGACGATGTTCAGCAACTCCGGGCCGAACATGCGCCTGACCGAGCGCTTCACGCGGGTGGCCGAGGACACGCTGCTGTACGAGGTCACGGTGAGCGACCCGACCGTCTGGACGAGCGACTGGACGTTCGCCGTGCCCATGCAGCGCAATCCGCACCCGATGTACGAGTACGCCTGCCACGAGGGGAACTACGGGCTGTACAACATCCTGGCGGGCGCGTCGGCGGGAGGTAACTGATGAACGGTAGACGAGGCGCGGTGCTGGCCGGCGCCGCGCTGCTGGCGGCAACGGTTTCCGGCGGCGCGGCCGTGCTGGCCCACCACATCGAAGTCAACGAGTTCGACCGCAGCCGCCCCGTTACCGTGACGGGTGAGGTCGTGCGGGTGGAATGGATCAATCCCCACCCGTGGATTCACATCAGCGTCGCCGGCGCGGACGGCAGCGCGCACGTATGGGAGATCGAGGCGGCGGCGCCCATGAACCTGCTGCGGCGCGGCTTCTCGCCCGACTCGATCCCGCCCGGCGCGCGCGTCACGATCGACGGCTACCAGTCGAAGGATGGCTCGCTGCGGGCGAACGGGCAGACGCTGGTGTACGCCGACGGCAGCCGCTTCTTCATCGGCTACCTCGGCCTGCAGGACACCGCCGCCACCGGCGATCGCCCGCAACCGGCGGAACAGTAGCCAAACACGCGGCCGGGGACAGGGGGGCGCGAGCGCTTGCCCTGAGAAATGGCTTCCGGTATTGGCTGCAGGGGTTGAACAAGGAAGGGGACTGCTTGATCCGGGCAGCAGTCCCCAAGCCGCGCACGGCGCGGCCCGGCGGCGCGGCGCGGGGCTATGGGGTCCCCGCTAGCAGCCGCCGGGGGTTTGGGGCGCAGCCCCAAATAACAATGAATGCGGAAGGGGGGATTTGAACCCCCACGAGCCGAAGCCCACAAGCTCCTGAGGCTTGCGCGTCTGCCAGTTCCGCCACTTCCGCAGCGGGAATCAGAGAGTATAGCACCCGGAGGGAGGCAACCACGTGGCACTGACCCGCGGCGCCCGCATCGTCATTTCCATCGTTATCGTGGCAGCGCTCGTCTCGGCGGCGGCCGTCGCGGGGATCGTGATGTTCGCGACGCGCGGCCCGGACGTGCCCGACGGCTCGGTGCTGTGGCTGCGGCTCCCGGCCGCGCTGGCCGAGCGCCAGCCCGACGATCTCCTCTCGCAGCTCGGCGGCCCGCGCGCGACGCTGGGGTCCGTGGTGGGCACGCTGCGCATGGCGGCGGCGGACGACCGCATCCGGACGGTCGTGCTGGCGCCGTCCCCGCAGCCGCTGCAGTGGGGCATGGCGCAGGAGCTCCGCGGCGCGGTGGCGGCGTTCCGGGAGTCCGGCAAGCGCATCGTCGCCTACCTCGAGTACGGCGGCAGCCAGGCGTACTACCTGGCCGCGGCATGCGACGAAGTGTTCCTGGCGCCCACCAGCACCCTCGACCTGGTCGGGGTGGCCTGGTACGAGTTGTTCGCCCGCGACGCCCTCGACAAGATCGGCGCCTACCCGGACATGCTCCACGCCGGCGAGTTCAAGACTGCCGCGAACCTGTACACCGAGCAAACGTTCACGCCCGAGCACCGGGAGATGACCGAGGCGCTCACGCGTGACTTCTTCGATCAGCTTGCGCTCGGCGTCGCCCGCGGGCGACGCATGTTGATCGGCGACGTGCACGCGTTGATCGACGACGGGCCGTTCCTGCCCGGCGACGCGCTCGCCCGGGGGCTCGTCGACGGCCTGCTGTACGAGGACGAGCTGCTGGAGCGCCTCGCGGAAGGTGACGAGCCGGTCGAGCCCCTCTTGCTGGCCGACTACCGGCGGGTCGATCCGGCGTCGCTCGGACTCGGCGACGGGCCGCGGCTGGCGGTGGTGCATGTGACCGGGGCGATCGTCCACGGCAAGAGCGCGGGCGGCACGGCGGGCGCCGCGACCCTGATGGACGCCGTGCGCGCGGCGCGCGAGGACGAGGATGTCGAGGCGATCGTCGTGCGCATCAACAGTCCCGGGGGCGGCGCCATCGCCTCGGACCTGATCTGGCGCGAGATCGCGCTGGCGGGGGAAGAGAAGCCGGTGGTGGCGTCCATGTCGGACCTGGCCGCGTCGGGCGGCTACTACGTGGCGATGCCCGCGGACGTGATCGTGGCGCAGCCCGGCACGCTGACCGGGTCGATCGGCGTGGTGGGCGGCAAGCTGGCGCTCGGCGGCGCCTTCGACAAGCTCGGCGTGGCTGTCGAGGAAGTGTCGGCCGGCCGCATGGCGGGCATCAACTCCATCGTGAATCCATATTCGGAGGCGGCGCGCGAGCGCGTCCAGCAGATCATCGACGCGTTCTACGAGGAGTTCCTTGCGCGCGCGGCCGAAGGGCGGGGCATGACGCGCGACGCCGTCCACGCCGTGGGGCAGGGCCGCGTCTGGACGGGCCGCCAGGCGCGCGACCTCGGGCTGGTCGACGAGCTCGGCGGCATGGACGCCGCCGTGGCCGCGGCGAAGCGGCTGGCCGGCATCGATGCCGGCCGGGAAGTGACGCTGGTGCAGTATCCGCGGCCCCGCACGTTCTTCGAGACGCTCGGCGAAGGACTGGAGATCCGCGCCGGCGGCAGCCTGCTGGACGCCATCCTGCCCGCTTCGCGGCTGGCCGCGGGCGCCGACGCGGCCACGGCGCCGCTGCGGCTCTTCCGTCCGGGCGAGCCGCTGGCGCTGATGCCCTACGTCTACCTGTGGGAGTAGGCGGCTACCCGCCGACCGCGACGTCGAACGCCGCGTAGTCGATGTCGACGCCGAGTTGCTCCTGCACGCGCCCCATGTAGGCGCTGTAGAACTCGTTGCGCCGGCTCTGGAGCAGCTCGCCGCGGATCGCGTCGCCGCCCTCGGCAAGCTGCTCCGGCGTGACGTCCTCGCGCTCGACCAGCCGCACGACGGCCAGCGTGTCGCCGCCCGCCTCCAACACGCCGCTGACGCCGCCTACCGGCAGCTCGAAAGCCGCGCGCTCGACCGCCGCGCTGGCGCCGACCTCCGGAAACGCCGCGCCGCGCGCGACCAGCTCGCTCGTGCCGACGGTCAGCCCCGCGGCCTCGGCCGCCGCCTCGAAGTCCTCGCCGGCCTGCAGGCTCCCGGCCGCCCCGTCCGCCGCCGCGCGCGCCTGCTCGAGCGCCTTGCGGCGCCGGACGTCGCGCGCCACGTCCTCGCGCACCTCGTCCAGCGGCGGTATGGCCGGCTCCTGCAGCTCGACGACGGTGACGAACGCCGGCCCGGTCGGCGTCTGGATCGGGCCGGCCACCTCACCCTGCTCCATCTGGAACGCCTCGGCCGACACCTGCGGCGCGAAGCCGAGACCGAGGATCGGCTCGCCGCGCCCGACGAATCCGGATTCCTGGAGCTCGAAGCCGCGTGAGCCGGCGGCGCGCTCGAGGTCCTCGGGCGTCTCGACCTCGGCGGCTATGGCCCGCGCCAGGGCTTCGGCGCGCGACGTGGCGCGCTCGTTCTTCAGCGTGTTCTCGATGGCCTCGCGCACCTCTTCGAGCGGCTGGCGCGTTTCCTCCTGCTTTTCGGTCACGCGCAGGACATGGAACCCGATTGCGCTGCGGATTGGATCGGAAACCGCGTCGACGTCCATTTCGAAAGCCGCGGCCTCGACCTCCGCCACCATCCGGCCGCGTCCGAACAGTCCCAGGTCGCCGCCGTTCTCCGCCGTCGCCTCGTCCTCGGAATGCTCCCGCGCGAGCTCCGCGAAGTCCGCGCCGCCGCGCGCCTCGACCGCGAGCTCGGCCGCCCGGGCCTCGACTTCGGCTTCGTCCTGGTCGCCGATGCGCAGCAGGATCTGGCTGGCGCGCATCTGCCCGGGGGTCGTGTACTGCGCGATGTTGGCGTCGTAGTACTGCTGGACTTCCTCTTCGGCGGGGGTGATGCTCTCGAAGATGGCGGATTCGTCGACGAGCAGGAACCGGAGCTGGCGCTTCTCCGGCACCTCGTACGCCAGCGGCTCCTCCTCGTAGAGCGCCGCGACCTCGTCGTCGGTGGCCTCCACCTCGTCGAAGTAGTCGTCGCCGCGGAACGCGACCACCTGGACCCTGACCCTCTCGTTCCGCCGCCGGTGCTCGTCGGCGACCTCGTCGTCGGAGACGGCGATCCATCCGGTGACGGCCGCCTCCAGCCGTTCGAACATGATGTCGCGGCGTATTTCCTCCTCGAACTGCGCGGGCGTCATCGGCGGCCGCTGCAACTGCAGCATCTGGCGGTAGCGCGCCTCGCCGATGAACTGGCCGTTCACCTGGAACCCCGGCAGGTTGACGATCCTGTGGCGCACCTCCGCGTCGCTCACCGTCAATCCGAGCCGCTCGGCCTCCGCCACGGCCGCGTAGCGGGCGATCATGCCCTGCAGGATCTGGCGGTCGATTCCCAGCGACCGGAGCACCTCCTCGGAGACCTCGCCCGACGACTGCCGGCGGTAGTTCTCGAGCTGCAGGAGGTACATCTGGCGGAATTGCGACACCGTGATGCCGTAGTCGCCGACCTGCGCCACGACGTCGTTGGGAAAGCCCTCCATCGCCGTCTGATCGACGAATCCGGGAACGTACAGGAACACGAACGCGAGGCACACGAGGGCGAGGCTCCACTTGAGCCAGCCCTTGTGCCGCCGCATGCCGTCAAGCATCGTCATAGCGATGTTGATTGTAGCCGCGTCGCGCGAGTCTTGTCATCCACGGCCGCCGCGCGTGGCGGATCTCCCTTTTTCATGTTATATTTACGCGTTCCAGTGGGTATGTCCACACACTTGCACGAGGCTCGTTCCCCGTGACGTTCGGTTCGCTGTTCTCGATCTTCTCAAGCGATCTCGCGATCGATCTCGGCACTGCCAACACCTGCATATTCGCCCGCGGCAAGGGGGTTGTACTCAGCGAGCCGTCCATCGTCGCCATCGACCGGCGCGACGGCTCGGTGCAGGCGGTAGGCGCCGAGGCGAAGCGGATGATCGGGCGGACGCCCGGTGACATCATCGCGATCAAGCCGATGAAGGACGGCGTGATCGCCGATTTCGAAGTCACCGAGAAGATGCTCACCTATTTCATCCGGAAGGCGCACAACCGGAGCGTCTGGGTGCGGCCGCGCATCATCGTGGGCGTGCCGTCCGAGATTACGCAGGTCGAGCGGCGCGCCGTGAAGGACAGCGCCTACCGCGCAAAGGCGAGCGAGGTCTACCTGGTGGAGGAGGCCATGGCGGCGGCCATCGGCGCCGGCATGCCGATCACCGAGCCGGCGGGCAACATGATTATCGACGTGGGCGGCGGGACGACCGACATTGCGGTCATCTCGCTGGCCGGCGTCGTCTACAGCAAGGCGGTCCGCGTGGCCGGCAACGAGATGGACGACGCCATAATGCAGTACATCAGGAAGAAGTACAGCCTGCTGATCGGCGAGCGCACGGCCGAGCGCATCAAGATCGAGATCGGCTCGGCAACGCCGCTCGACGAGCCGCGGACCATGGAAATCAAGGGCCGCCACCTGGTCGACGGCATCCCGAGGACCATCACCGTCGGCGACGAGGAGATTCGCGAGGCGCTGGTCGAGAAGGTCAACGTGATCGTCGACGCCGTCCGCGTCACGCTGGAACAGACGCCGCCCGAGTTGTCGGCGGACATCGTCGACAGGGGCATCGTGATGACCGGCGGCGGCGCGTTGCTGCGGAACCTCGACAAGCGGCTGCGGGACGATACGGGACTGTGCCTGGAAATGGCGGAGGATCCGCTCTCGTGCGTGGTGCTGGGCGTCGGGAAGATGCTGTCGGACTTCGAGCTGCTGCGCAAGATTTCCCGGAACTGACCGAAGCGTAGTACGCTGGAGCCCACTGGCCTCGCCGTCCTTCCGCCGGACGTGAAGCGGAGTCTGAGGTGGTTGCGAACGTGGATCGCCGCCCGCGCACGAGTTACCTTCTCCTGGCGGTCGTCGTCGGTCATCTGATTCTCATATCTGCACAGGTGCAGGCGGGTCCCCGCAACAGCGTTCTCGAGCAGGTGGCGTTCGGCGCCTTTGCCGAGGTGCAGCACGCGCTGACGGTGGCCTGGCAAGGCGTGTTCGGTACGTGGTCGGAGTACGTCGCATTGCGGGACCTGCATGCCCGGAACGACGCGCTGGCGGCCGAGGTCGCGGATCTCAAGCTGCAATTGCAGTCGCAGCGCGCGCTCGCACGGCGCGCCCGAAGCCTGCAGGCGCTGCTCGACATGCGGAGCGACGCCGGCCTTGCGACCGTCAGCGCGCGCGTGATCGCCTCCGGCGTGGCGCCGTACATTCGCACGCTGACGTTCGACCGCGGCCGCGCCGACGGCGTGGCGGCGGACGCGGCGGTGATCGCGCCGGACGGCGTGGTGGGGCGGGTGCTGGGCGACCCCGCCCGGGCCGCCTCGCAGGTGCAACTGCTGAACGACCGGAATGCGGCCGCGGGGGCGCGCGTAGAGCGCACGCGCGCGGCCGGGATCGTGCGCGGGACGGACGACGAGTCGGTGCTGACCATGGAGTACGTTTCCACGACGGAGGACGTGCGCGTCGGAGATCGCATCGTGACCTCGGGGATCGACGGCATCTATCCGCCCGGCTACGTCATCGGCGACGTGTCGGCGGTCAGCCTCGGATCGGACCTGCACCTCCAGATCAGCGTCGATCCGGCGGTTGATTTCGCCCGGCTGGAGGAGGTCCTCGTCGTTGTGCAGGAACGCGGAGCGCCCGCGCTCAACAGCCCGTGGTGAAAGTCCCGCGTCGCACCGAGACCGGTCAGGCGCCCGGCTGACAAGGCGAGACGAGCGAGCATACATGAGAGTATGTGAGCGAGGAACAACACAGTCAGGCGGGATGCATGGCCGGTCGAATGCAGCGGGACTTTCGCCGCGGGCTGTCAAAGCAGAGAACGAGTGAAGAACGCGCACATCGCGCTGGCGCTGGGAACGGCGCTGCTCGCGCAGACCGCTCTGCTGCGCATGGTCACGGCCGTCCCGGTTCCGGTTGATCTGGCGCTGATCGTCGTCGTCTATGTCGCGTTGTCGCGGGGGGCTACGACGGCGATCTGGACCGGTACGGCGGCCGGCTTGCTGCAGGACGTGCTGTCGGGGGGGATCGTCGGGCCGAGCGGCCTGGCGAAGTGTCTCGTGGGCGCGATCATCGGCCTGAGCAGCACCCGGCTCGTCGTGGCCGCGCTCTGGAGCCGGTTCGCCGTCTACGTGGCCGCGAGCCTGCTGCAC
The DNA here is from genome assembly GCA_022820825.1 of Vicinamibacteria bacterium. Taxonomy (GTDB): domain Bacteria; phylum Acidobacteriota; class Vicinamibacteria; order Vicinamibacterales; family UBA8438; genus JAAXGX01. The sequence continues at coordinate 32,202 of JAJEEU010000105.1, read as the reverse complement.
GCCGTCTGCTTCTTCGGGGTTTACATGTTGATCGACACCGGAGCGCCCGGTGCAAGCATGGTGTTTCTCGTGGGCCAGGCCGTGGTGAACGGTCTCGTATTCGTATCCGGAGTCGGCCTCGTGCACGCGGCGCCCGCCGCCTGGCGGCGGCTGCGGGTGTACTGGTCGCCGATCGCGGGCCGCAACTGGGAGCTCGAGTAGGAACCGTGGTGAACCCCAACCCCGGCGGCAGGCGCGACGCACCGGGCAGGCTGCTGCTCGCCGGGCGCATCTGCGTCGCGATCGTGTTCGGCCTGCTCGGCCTCAGCTTCTGGAGCCTCCAGGTCGGCCAGTACGAGCGGCTGATCGTGATGGCCGAGAACAACCACGACCGCACCATCAGCCTGCGGGCGCCGCGGGGCGCCATCGTCGACCGCGGCGGGCGGGTGCTGGTGGACAACCGCTACAGGTTCAACATCTCGATGATCCGCGAGCAGGTCACGGAGCTCGATCGGTCGCTGGAGCTGCTCGGGCGGGTGACGGGCGCCAGCCCGGACGCGCTGCGCGCGGCCGTCGAGGACCAGCGGAACGTGCCGGCGTTCCGGCCGATCGTGGTTGTCCGCGACGCGTCGCTGGCGCAGGTGGCCGCGGTGCAGGCGCGCGCGATCGAGCTTCCGGGCGTGATCGTGGAGCACGATCCGGCGCGCCACTATCCCGGCCGCGAGACGGCGTCGCACCTGTTCGGATACGTGGGAGAGGCGCAGGAGCACCAGCTTGCCGAGGCGAGCGATCCGCGCGTGGCGGCGGGTGCGGTGGTCGGCCAGTCGGGCATCGAGCAGTCGTACAACCTGTTGCTGATGGGCCAGAACGGCACGCGGCGCGTGGCCGTCAACAACGTCGGACGCGAGATCGAGACGATAGGCCAGGTGGCCCCGCGGCAGGGGCGGCAGTTGCGGCTTACGCTGGACCTCGACGTGCAGCAGGCGGCCGAGGAGGCGTTTGCCAGCGCCGGATTCGAGGGCGCCGCCGTGGCGCTCGACCCGCGCTCGGGCGAGGTGCTGGCGCTGGTCAGCCTGCCCGCCTACGACCCTGCCGCTTTCGTGCCGCGCATAGACCGGGACACCTGGTCGACGCTCAACAACGACGCGCGCCGGCCGCTGCAGAACCGCGCGCTGCAGGGACGCTACGCGCCCGGGTCCACGTTCAAGGTGGCGATGGCGGTGGCCGCCCTCGAGGAGGGCGTGATTACGCCCGACTTCAGCGTGAACTGCAACGGCGGCGCCGGGTTCTATCAGCGCTTCTTCCGCTGCCATTCCCGCCACGGGCGGGTGGCCCTGGACGAGGCGCTCGAGAAGTCGTGCAACACCTATTTCTACACGCTGGGCAGCAAGATGGACATCGACGTCATCCATCGCTGGTCGACGGCGCTTGGACTCGGCGAGCCGAGCGGCGTCGACCTGCCGCACGAGCTGCCGGGTCTCATTCCGTCGCGGGCGTGGAAGCGGTCCGCGTTCAACCAGCCGTGGTACCCGGGCGAGACGCTGTCGGCGGCGATAGGCCAGGGCGCGGTATCGGTGACGCCGATCTCGCTGGCCGTGATGATGTCCACGGTGGCCTCGGGCGGCCTGCGGCCAACTCCGTACATGCTGCACGCCGTGCGCGGGACGTCCGGCTGGGACGTGATGGCGCATCCCGAGCCGGCGCGCGTGGCGCTGCGCCCGGAGACGGTGGCGGCCGTGCGCGACGGCCTCTGGAAGGCCGTGAACCGGGCCGGCACCTCACGTCGCGCGCGGATAGAGGGCCGTGACGTGATCGGCAAGACCGGCACGGCGCAGGTCATCTCGCTGGAAGGCCTGGCCGCCGTGGAAGCCGCGGGAGAAGACGGCCGGCGGTTCCGCGATCACGGCTGGTTCGTGTTTGCGGCGCCGCGGGACGATCCCCGCATCGCGGGCGTCGTGTTCGCCGAACACTCGGAGCACGGCTACCTGGCCGCGCCGATTGCAAGGCGGATGATCGAGACGTACTTTGCGAAGCACGACGAACCGGAGCCTCCGGCGGCGGACGGCTCGCCGGCGTCCGCGGAGGCGCGCGCCGGGCAGGCGCGGGAGCGTCCAAGTGGTGATTGACCGCCGGCTGCGTCCGCACATCGACTGGTGGCTGGTCGCCGCCGTCATGCTCGCCAGCGCGATCGGCCTGGTGATGATATACAGCGCTACCTACGAGCCGACGACGGCAAGCGTTGGCCCGCAGGTTTTCCGCCAGCTCGTGGCGCTGGGCATCGGCCTCTTCGCCATGTTGTGTTGCCTGTCGATCGACTACCGCCTGCGCCCCGCCGCGGTGGCGGTCATCTACGCCGGCCTGCTCGCACTGCTGGTCTACACGGCGCTGTTCGGCATCGAGCGCGGCGGCGGCCAGCGCTGGATCGCGCTCGGGCCGTTCAACCTGCAGCCGTCGGAATTCAGCCGGGCCGTGCTGGCCCTGGCCCTGGCGACGCTGTACGCCACCGCCTGGCGCCGGCAGTGGCGCCCGGCGAGTTGGCTGGCCGGCGGGCTGGTGCTGGCGGTTCCGTTCCTGCTGATCATGCGCCAGCCGGACCTCGGCACGGCGGCCTCGCTGCTGCCGGTCTGCCTGGCCGTCATGATCTTCGCCGGAATGCGCCTGAGGTTCCTGGCGGCGCTGGGCGTCGTGGGAATACTGTCGATGCCCGTGGTCTGGACCTACGCGCTGGAGGATTACCAGCGCGAGCGACTCGCCACGTTCGTCGATCCGGAGCAGGATCCGCGCGGCGCCGGCTATCAGCAGATCCAGGCGCGCATCACGGTCGGGTCGGGGGGCGTCACGGGCAAGGGGTTCCTGCAGGGAACGCAGAGCCAGTACAATTTCCTGCCCGCCGCACACAGCGATTTCATCTTCTCGGTGCTGGCGGAGGAGCACGGTTTCCTCGGCGTGCTCGCGGCGCTCGGTCTGTACATGTTCATCATCATGCGATCGCTGGACACCGCGCGCGTGGCGGGCGACCGGATGGGCATGCTGCTGGTCGTGGGGATCACGGCCGGCTTCGCGTTTCAGGTGATTTACAACATCACGATGTCGGCCGGCCTCGCGCCCGTAAAGGGACTGCCGCTCCCGTTGATGAGTTACGGGGGGTCGTCGATCATCGCGACGCTGATCGGGTTCGGGCTCATCCTGAACGTCAGGATGCGCCGTTTTACAAACTGACCATCCCCAGCGGGGGATGGAGTTACAGGTGAATCGGATCGAGGGTGCGCAAGTGACGTCGAGTGCCGCTGCGCTGGCCGCGTGGACGTGGGGTTCGGCCCGGGTGCCGGCCGCCAACGCGCTGCCGCCGCGGACGCCGGACGTCCGCTGCGCCCCTGCGACCGGTCCCACGGAGAGTTCTACGCATGAACAAGGAGTTGATCATCTCCTCGTCGCGCCACGAGACGATGGCCGCGATTATCGAGGACGACCAGGTTGCCGAGATATTCATCGAGCGCAACAGCCAGCGCGGCGCGGTCGGCAACATCTACAAGGGCCGCGTCTCGAAGGTGCTGCCGGGCATGCAGTGCGCGTTCGTCGACATCGGGCTGGAGCGCGACGCCTTCCTCTACGTCTCGGACGTGGTCGATACGGACGAGCAGTTCGACCGTCTCGACACGGGTGACGCGGACGACGAGCCGGGCCCGCGGAACGGCTCGAAGGGCAAGGCCGACAAGACCGACAAGATCGAAGAGCTGCTCGAGGCGGGTCAGGAGATCCTCGTGCAGGTCGTCAAGGACCCGCTGGGCACGAAGGGCGCCCGGATCACGTCGCACGTGGCGATTCCGGGCCGCTTTCTCGTGTTCATGCCCACCATCGACCACATCGGCGTATCGCGCAAGATCGAGGCCCGCAGCGAGCGGGGGCGGCTGCGCGGCATCGTGAAGCAGTTCCGCGAGGAGCACGGCTTCGCCGGCGGCATCGTGCTGCGCACCGCGGCGGGCGGCCGTCCCGAGGAGGACGTCGTCGCCGACCTGTCGTACTTCCACCAGCTCTGGAGCGCCGCGCGCGAGAAGATGGACAAGGCGCGTGCGCCGGCCATCATTCACCGCGAGGAGAACCTGGCCGCGAAGCTGCTGCGCGACTACCTGACCGACGACTTCCAGGCCATCCGGATCGACGACGAGCAGGAGTACGCGCGGTCGCTGCGGTTCATCGAGCGGGTCATGCCCGGCCTCGCCGCCCGGACGCAGCGTTACGAGAAGGAGTTCCCGATCCTCGAGGAGTACGGCGTCCAGGCCGAGCTCGACAAGGCGCTGCGGAGCAAGGTGTGGCTCAAGTCCGGCGGCTACATCGTCGTCAACCACACCGAGGCGCTCGTGGCGATCGACGTCAATACGGGCCGCTACGTCGGCAAGCGGACCGGCCGGCTGGAGGACACGATCGTCAAGACGAACCTCGAGGCCGCGAAGGAGATCGTGCGGCAGATCCGCCTGCGCGACCTCGGCGGCATCATCGTGCTCGACTTCATCGACATGGAGGAGCGCAAGAACCGCCAGCGCGTGCACCAGTTGCTGGAGCAGGAGCTGCGCAAGGACCGCTCGCCGTCCAAGGCGGTGCAGGTGTCGGAGTTCGGCCTGATCGTGGTGACGCGCAAGCGCGCCAAGCAGAGCCTCGAGCGCCAGCTCACCGATCCGTGCCCGTACTGTTCGGGCAGCGCGGTGATCAAGGCTACGCCCACGGTCTGCTATGAAATCCTGTCCGAGATGCGCAAGCTCGGTGGCGAGCTGAACGGCCACCGCGTGCAGTTGCGCGTGAATCCCGACATCGCGCGCGCGCTCGAGAAGGAAGAGCGCGGCGTGTTGCGCGACGTGGAGAAGATTCTGGGCCGGCGCGTCACGCTCAAGGCCGACGCGCAACTGCACCACGAGCAGTTCGACGTGATGACGCTGAACGGTCGCTAGCGCTCCGGCGGCCGCCGCCCGCGCGGGGCTCAGTGCGCGTCGAGCGTGCTGAATGGCGCGTCAAGGCCGCTCACGGCCGGCCCGTAGAAGATGGAGTTGAACAGCAGCCGGAAGGTGCCCTCCGTCTGGCCGCGGTGCTGCACGCGGAAGGTGTGCAGGATGATCCGCCCCTTGCCGGAAGACACTTCCATGACCGCTCCGGTCCCGCGCAGGCGCTCCTCGCCGACCAGCCAGCCGCTCCGCAGCAGCGGCGCGTCCGGGTAGCGCGCAACGACCCGCACGTCGGCGTTGTGTCGGGTGCGCGCCGTGCGGTATCCACCGTTGGCGACGAACATGGCGTCCGCCTCCCGCGGCATGCCGTAGCCGAGGGGATGCGTCACGTCGATGGCGAGCCGCAGGATGGATCCCGGACAGTAGAACGCTTCCTCGGACTGACCGCGGACCACGTTCACGAGCGGCGCCCCCAGGTGCTCGATGGCGAAGGCGGCGGTGTTGCCCAGCGTTATCAGCGTCCCGCCCTCTTCGACGAAGCGCAGCAGGTTGTGAATGCCGGGCGCGCCGATGCCGTCGCGGTACTCCGGGCGCACGTTGGGCGCCCGGAGCCCCTGAATCAGGTGTACGGAATTCATTTCCGGCAGAATGACGACGTCGAACCGGTCGAACAGATCGCCGGCCCGCAGGTCGGCGCTGCGCGCGTGGACGTACGGGAACTCGTGCTGGTCGAGCACCCAGCGCGTCCATCCGGCGTCCATGCTGCCGCCCCACGGCTCGTACAGCGCCACGCGCGGTGCGTGGAGCGGCAGCCGCGGCAGATCGTCCGGAATGTCCGCCGCCGCCACCTGCAGGCGCAGGTCGGCGGCGATCTCCTCCATCACCGCGCGTTCCACGCCGGCGACCAGCATCGCGCCGCGACCGTACCGCTGGCCGGAGCCGAGGTCGAGCTCCTCGGTCGCCCAACTGACGGACGCGCCGGCCGCCAGCAGCCGGTTCAGCGCCGTGAAGCTCCGGTTCGCGTCGTGGGGAATGACGAACGCGCCGCCGCTGCCCGCGACCTGCCCGGGTGGAATCGCGGCCGGTCCGTCCAGCGGCCGCAGCTCCGCCTCGAACGGGCGCTCCACCTGCACCGTGTCGACGCCCATCAGCATGCCGAGCGACCAGGCCGTGACGTCGTACGGCTTGTCGATCGGCGCGCCCGGATAAGGCCAGCGTATGTCGGGATAGCGCTGCGGCTCCAGCACGTCCTTGACCCAGCGGCCGAAGGGCTGGGCGAGCCGTACGACGTACGAGCCGGCCGGCTGCACCGTTCCGTCGGCGACGAACGGGGCCGTTGCGACGTCCACCTCGGCTGCTTCCGCCTGCAGCAGCCGGACGAGCCTGGCGGCTGCCGCCGGATCGCCCTGCCCGGCCGGGATCACGAACGCATACGGAGAACCGCCGGCGAACCGCTCGATCGCGCGCCGGTTCATCGCGTAGAAGTTGCGCTTGAGCGTGATCCGGTTGTTGGCGACGCTCTCGAGCAGGCCTTCCATCGCGAGGGCGTGGTAGTCGACCACGTCGGCCGGCGTCCAGAGACCGCCCAGCCACGGGCGCGGATAGTTCATCCGCGGCTGGATGTCGCGCGGCGGCGCGAGCGGCAGCCCGAGCCCGCGGCGCGGCCCCAGCGACTCCCCGCGCGGCAGGCGCAGGCGGCGGCTCGCGGAGACGCGTTGCTGCCGCACCGGCGTGCCGAGATCGGCGCTCGCCACCTCGGTCAGCAGCCCCACCATGTTGTGCCACCACGGGTTGGTGTTGTTCGCCCCCTGCCAGAATCCGCTGTACAGCTCGCCCCAGATGACGCCCGGCCTGTCGGCCTCGTGCAGCTTGCCGGCCATCGCCTGGCCGAGCTGGTTCACCTGGCTCCAGATGAGCGGGTCCACGTTGGGATTGGGCGGGTTCTTGAACGGCGGCACGAAGATGCGCGCGTTGCGGTTCCCCATCTGGTGGGTGTCCAGGTACACCTCGGGCAGCCACTCCTGGTACAGCACCTGGTTGAGGTAGCGCGTCTCGACCTGGGTCAGCATGTAGCTGTCCCGGTTGTTATCGTGGCCGGCGTACTTGTGGTAGAGCTGCGGCAGCGGCGAGCCCTCGTACGGGGTGCCGAGGTTGCGCCGGTACCATTCGACCACCATCCGCTGCCCGTCCGGGTTCTGGGACGGAATGAGCAGCACTATCGCGTGCTCCAGCAGGTGGTCGACCCACGCCGACCGCTCGGTGGCGAGCCGGTGGACCAGGTCGTTCATCACCTGGTTCGTCCCGATCTCCGTGGCGTGGACGTTCGCGCCGATCAGGACGACCGCCTTGCCGGTGCGGGCGATCTCCTCCGCACGCGCGGGCGGCGTCACACGCGGGTCCGCCAGCTCGTGCTGCATGGACTGGTAGCCCGGCAGATCCCGGATCGTGTCCGGTGTCGAGATGGCGAGGAGCAGGTACGGGTGCCCCAGCGTGCTCTTGCCCAGCTCCCGGACGTGGACGCGGTCCGACCGCTCCCCGATCAGGTTGAAGTACTCGACCATCCGGTCCCAGTGGGCCAGTTGGCGGTCCGCACCCATCGGGAAGCCGAAAAACTGCTCCGGCGTGGGTATCGCGGGCGGCTGCTGCGCGCCCGCGGGCAGCACCAGGATTGCCGCTGCCAGCGACAGCGCGGCGAGTAGCAGCGAGCCTTGACGGCGCATCCGCGGCAGTATACCGTGAGCGGCCCCATGCGCACGGACGCCGCCGCGGGTCCGCCCGAACCCGGCGCCGAATCCCGGCGGCTGCGCGTCCTGTTCGCCGGCGCCGCGCTGCTGGGGGCGGCGGTCGTCCTGCTGCTGCAGGACGTGCTGCCCGGCCGCGTGCGCGCGCTCGTGGGCATCCCCTGCTTCATCGCCACCCTGGTCGCCTGCTCCGCGGACATCCGGGCGATCCGCTGGCGGACCGTCGCCTGGGGCTTCGGCCTGCAACTGCTGCTGGCGGTGCTGATCCTGCGCCTGGAAATCGGCGGCGTGCGGCCGGGGTTCGAGCTGTTCTCCGCGCTGGCGGCGGCCGCGATGCGGATGTTCAGCTTCACCGAGGCCGGCACGCGGCTCGTATTCGGCGTGCTCGCCGATCCGGAAGCGCTGGGCGACGTATTCCCGGACGGTCTCATCTTCGCGTTCACCGGCCTGCCGATAGTCATCTTCGCCTCGGCGCTCTCCGCGGTGCTCTACCACCTGGGGGTGCTGCAGTTCGTGGTGGCGCTGATGGCGCGGCTGATGATGCCGCTGATGCGGACGAGCGGTGCGGAGACGCTGTCGGTGGCGGCCAACGTGTTCATCGGCCAGACCGAGGCGCCGCTGGTCGTCAAGCCGTACGTGGCCGGCATGACGCGCTCGGAGTTGCTGACGCTCATGACGGGCGGCCTGGCGACCATCGCCGGCAGCGTGCTGGGGGTTTATCTCACTCTCGGCGCCGATCCGGTGGCGCTGCTCGCCACGAGCGTGATGGCGGCGCCGTGCGCCCTGTACGTGGCGAAGATCCTGCTGCCGGAGACGGCGCGGTCCGCCACGGCGGGCGTAGTGGTGGCCGCCGGGCGGGGCGGCCACGCGAACGTGATCGACGCGGCGGCGGGCGGCGCGATCGACGGGATGCGCATGGCCCTCAACATCGCCGCCATGCTGATCGCGTTCCTGGCGCTGATTGCGATGGTCGACTTCGGCCTCGGATTGCTGTACCCCGGCCTGACGCTGGCGCGCATCGGCGCGGCGGCGTTCACCCCGGTCGCCGCGCTGGTCGGGGTGGCGGCGGCCGACGTGCCGGTGCTCGCCGACCTGCTCGGCACGAAGCTGGTCGCCAACGAATTCGTGGCCTACGTCAAGCTGGCGGAGGAGTACGGGGAAGTGCTGGGCGACCGGTCGCGCATGCTGGCCACCTTCGCGCTGACCGGCTTCGCCAACGTCGGGTCGATCGGCATCCTGCTGGGCGGCATCGGCGCGATTGCGCCGGACCGCCGCGCCGAGCTGGCCGGCCTCAGCCTGCGCGCGCTGCTGGGGGGCTTCACCGCCACCCTGATCAACGCCGCGCTCGCGGCCCTGCTGCTCTAATGCTAGATGGGGCTGCGCCCCAAACCCCCGCCGGCCACTCGCGGGGACCCCGTCGCCCCACTCCGTGGCCGGCGGGCCGCGCCGTGCGCGGCCTGGGGACTCCTGCTCAAGGGCTCGTCGTCCCCTTCCTGGTCAACCATTGTCTTGGCTTTGCAACGTTCGTTGACATGCCAAACTGGGTTCGCGCCCCAAGCCCCCGGCAGCACTAGCGGGGACCCCGTTGCCCCGCGCCGTGCTGCCGTGCCGCGCCGTGCGCGGCATGGGTATGATCAACCTCATGCTGCCTACCATCGAGTGGCGCGACGACGCCGTCGTGATGGTCGATCAGCGCAAGCTCCCGGAGCACGAGGAGTACGTTCACTGCCGGACCGCACGTGACGTGGCGCGCGCCATCCGCAACATGGTGATCCGCGGCGCGCCGGCCATCGGCGTGGCGGCCGCGATGGGGCTGGCGCTCGGGGTCAGGCGCAGCCGCGCGCGCGGCGCGGTCAAGCTGGCGGCGGAGTTTCACGGGCTGTGCGAGTTGATGGCGGCGTCGCGCCCGACGGCCGTCAACCTGTTCTGGGCGATAGACCGGATGAAGGCCGCCTTCAGCGCCGCGGCGCGCGCCGGGCGGTCGCCGGCCGAGATCGCCGCCGCGCTGGAGACGGTGGCCCGCCGGATCCACGACGAGGACGTGGCGAGCTGCAGGGCGATCGGCGCGCATGGCGCGGACGTCGTGCCGGACGCCGGCCGCGTGCTGACGCACTGCAACGCGGGGGCGCTGGCGACCGGCGGCTACGGCACGGCGCTGGGGGTCGTCCGCGCGGCTGTCGAGCGCGGCAAGCGGGTGGCGGTGTTCGCCGACGAGACGCGCCCGTTCCTCCAGGGCGCGCGCCTGACGGCCTGGGAGCTGCTGCGCGACGGCATCGACACGACCGTGATCGCCGACGGCATGGCCGGGCCGCTGCTGCGGGCGCAGCGCGTCGACGTGGTGGTCGTCGGGGCGGACCGGATCGCCGCCAACGGGGACGTGGCCAACAAGATCGGCACGTATACGGTGGCCGTGCTGGCGCGCGAGCACGGCGTGCCGTTCTACGTTGCGGCGCCGGTGTCCACCATCGACCTGTCCGTGGCCAGCGGCGACGGCATACCGATCGAGGAGCGCAGCGAGCGCGAGCTCACGCACGTCGGCCCGCGGCGGATGGTGCCGGACGGCGCCGGCGTCTGGAACCCGGCGTTCGACGTCACGCCGCACGCCTTCGTCGCCGGCATCATCACGGAGCACGGCATCTGCCGCCCGCCGTACACCGAGAGTCTTGCGGCGGCCTGCGGGCGGGTGGCGCAGGAAGCGTGATGACGACCATTCTCGGCATCGAGACCTCGTGCGACGAGACCGCGGCGGCGGTAGTGTCGGAAACCGGCGAACCGGCCCGCCCGTGGCGCGTCCGGTCGAACGTCATCGCCTCGCAGGTCGACATCCACCGGGAGTGGGGCGGCGTCGTACCGGAGCTCGCCTCGCGCCAGCACGTCCGCGACATCTGCGGCGTCGTCGAGCGCGCGCTGCGCGAGGCGGACGCCGGCTGGTCGGATCTGGACGCGATTGCCGTGACGCAGGGGCCGGGTCTGGTCGGCTCGCTGCTGGTCGGCGTGGCGTTCGCCAAGTCGGCCGCGGCCGCCCTCGACCTGCCGCTGGTGCCGGTGCATCACCTGGCCGGGCATATCGAGTCGCTGGTGGTGGACAACGGCGCGCAGCCGCTGCCGGCGGTCGTGCTGGTGGTCTCCGGCGGGCATACGAGCCTCTACTACGTGCCCGGGGAGGGCGACTACCGGCTCGCGGGGCGGACGCGCGACGATGCCGCCGGGGAGGCGTTCGACAAGGTGGCGATGCTGCTCGGCCTCGAGTATCCGGGCGGCCCGGTGATCGACCGCACGGCCCGCGGCGCCGACGACCGCGCGGTCCCGCTGCCCGTCGCGCGCATGACGCACGCCGACCGCAACGCGGGGCCGGCGCTGGCGCGGCCGGCCGGCTTTCCCGGCACGCTCGGCGGGCGCACGGAGTTCAGCTTCAGCGGCCTGAAAACGGCCGTCAAGCGGCACGTGGCGGCGCGCCGGGCCGAGCTCGGCTGCGAGGCGCTGCCGGCCGGCGAGGTGGCCGGGATCTGCGCCAGCTTCCAGCGCGTGGTGGTGGAAGCGCTCCTGGACCGGACTTTCGAGGCCGCGCGCTGGTTCGGCGCGCAGAGCATCGGCATCGCGGGCGGCGTGTCGGCCAACAGCCGGCTGCGGGCCGATGCCGCCAGCCGCAGCGCCGCGGCCGGCCTGCCGCTGCTGCTGCCGACCCTGCCGCTGGCGACGGACAACGCGGCGATGATCGCGGCCGCCGGCCTGCGCAACCTGCGCGCCGGCCGAACCGCGCCGCTGGATCTGAACGCCGACCCCGCCCTCCCGCTGGAATGATGTCGCCCGACCGCGAACAGGCCTCTGCCCTCGGCCCGGCGTAGGACCCGCTCCCGCGCCGCGGCGGTGCGTGCGGATCAGCGCGAGCCGGCCGCCTGCTCCCGCTCCGCGGAGCGGGCGCCCGCCAGGATGTTCTCCAGCCCGTAATTTCCCTCGTGACAGGCGTACTCGAAGACTTCGCCGCCGAGCGGCGACATGGGGATCTCCGCGGTCCACGGGCGCGCGAAGCTGGCCGGGTCGGTAATGGTGAAGCTGTAGTCGATGCGGTCGGCGGCGACGCGCGTGAAGCGCTCGACGACGCGGGCCTCCGCGCTCGCCGCGTGCACGAGGTTCCGCAGGCGCTCGTCGCCCTTCGGAGTCAGGTTGGTCGTCTCGACCACGAGCGTCTCGCCCTCCCAGCGGGCGCGCGAGTCGCCCAGCCACTGGCCGATCCGCGAGGGCAGATGCGCGCGGCCGTCCAGCGGGATGATCCGCGCGTCGTGGATCATCTCCACGAGGATGACGACGTGGTCGGGCGTCTGCAGGATCTGGTAGTTGTGGTTGTAGAAACCCGGCACCATGGCGCCGGGCATGCCGCGCGTGATGCAGCGGTCGTAGAGGTTCAGATCCTCCCAGGTGTCGAACTCCGTGCCGTTGCGCATTGCGGCGAACGCCGCATCGCTCTCGCGCACGCGGTCCGTCCGCGCGGGATACCTGCCGTCGGGCGGATCGACGATGAGCGACGTCCGGTCGCTCCGCAGGCCGCGGTCGAGCCAGAAGCTGTTGTAGGCCCCGGTCCGTCCGGGCGGCGGCGGGCGGTCGCGGTTGGCCTCGGCCTGCGCGTCGAGCTCGGCCCGCTCCTCCGCGGAGAGCACCTCCTGGCCCGCGTAGTCGTCGGGCCGCTCGATCGGCGTCGTCGTCCGGTTGGTCCAGACGCCCTGCAGGTCGGGGTCGCCCCACGGCGTGCGCGGCGTCTCCTGCGCCGCGGGGGAAGCGACGCCGACCGCCGCGACGACCGCCACGACCGCCGCCGACTGCAACAGACGCGTGTTCAGACGCCTCATGTCATGCCTCCTTGCCAGCGAGATCCGCCTCCGTGAGAATCTCCTCCATCGTGAACGCTTCATTCTATGCGGACAGCGCCCCCGGATACATCCTCTTCTACGGCACGCTGATGCGCGGGTTCGAGCTGCGCCGGCGGACCCGCATCGAGGCGCTGCTGCGCTTCGTCGGGACGGGCGCCGCGCGCGGCGCGCTGTTCGACCTCGGACCGTATCCGGCCGCCGTCCGGGCCGAGGGGACGGTGCGCGGCGAGGTGTACGCCGTGACGGACCCCGCGGCGCTCCTGCCGCGCGTCGACGCCGTCGAGGGCTGCCTGCCGGACGACCCCGCCCGCAGCGAGTACGTCCGGATCCCGGCGCGGGTGGCCGTGGACGGCGCCGCGGACCGCACCGCCTGGATCTACTACTACGCCCGGCCGCTCCGCGGCGCGGTCTGGATTCCCTCGGGCGACTACCGGGAGCACCTCGCCCGCACCCGCCGCCGCCCCTCCTCACGCGGCGCGTCGGGCGGTCGGCGCACCGCACTTTGATATAGTTTGCAGGTTTGGCTGGTGGTCGTAGTCCGGCCGGAAGGGACGCATGTTGACGGTAGGCGTGCTCGGGTGTGGCTTGATGGGGTCGGGAATCGCGCAGGTGTGCGCCCAGGCGGGTCACCGCACCGTCGTGCGCGAGGTCGACGAGGCGCTCGTCGAGAAGGGGCTCGGCCGTATCCGGGCGTTTCTCGACGCCGGCGTGGCGCGCGGCAAGACCACCCCGGCGGCGCGCGACGCCACCCTGGCGAATCTGACGGGCACCACGGATGTTGCGGATGTCGCGGACGCCGACGTCGTCGTCGAGGCGATCGTGGAGAACCTGGACGCCAAGCGCGAGATGCTCGCCGCGCTGGAGCGGGTGGTGCGGCCGGATGCGCTGATCGCGTCGAACACGTCTTCGCTCTGCATTACCGAGATGGCCGCGTCGATGGAGCATCCCGAGCGGTTCCTGGGCCTGCACTTCTTCAGCCCGGTGCCGGTCATGAAGCTCGTCGAGGTGATTCGCGGCCTGGCGACCGGCGACGACGCGTACCGGCGGGGCATGGACTTCGCGGCCACGCTGGGGAAAGATCCCGTAACCGCGCCGGACCGTCCGGGGTTCATCGTCAACCGCCTGCTGATTCCGTACCTCCTGGACGCGATCCGGGCCTACGAATCGGGCGTCGGCACCATCGAGGACATCGACAAGGGCATGCAGATGGGCTGCGGGCACCCGATGGGTCCGTTCACCCTGCTGGACTTCGTCGGTCTCGACACGACCTACTACATCGCCAACATCATGTACGAGGAATTTCGGGATCCGCAGTACGCGGCGCCGCCGCTGCTGCGGCGGATGGTGGCGGCGGGCCGGCTGGGCCGCAAGAGCGGGCGCGGTTTCTACACGTACTGACGCGGCGCGGCCGGCTGCAGCGGAGCGACATGGACGAAGGGCGGGCACGGGAGGCGGTGGAGTTGCTGCTGGCCGAGGTGGGGGAGGACCCCACGCGGGACGGGCTGGTGCGCACCCCCGAGCGCTACGCGCGCGCCTTGCGGTTCCTGACCAGCGGCTACGACACCGCTATCGGCGAAGTGGTCAACGACGCGTTGTTCGAGGTCGGCAGCAGCGAGATGGTGATCGTCCGCGACATCGACTTCTACAGCCTGTGCGAGCACCACATGCTGCCGTTCTTCGGCCGCTGTCACGTGGCGTACCTGCCGCGCGAACGGGTGATCGGCCTCAGCAAGATCCCGCGCCTGATCGAGATGTTCAGCCGGCGGCTGCAGGTGCAGGAGCGCATGACGAACCAGATCGCGTCGAGCCTGGCGGAGGTTCTCGATCCGCTGGGGGTCGGCGTGGTCGTGGAGGCGACCCATCTCTGCATCCGCATGCGCGGCGTCGAGAAACAGAACGCGTTCGCGGTGACGAGCGCGATGCTGGGCAGCTTTCGCGACGACGCGCGCACGCGGATGGAGTTCCTCGAGCTGATCGGCCGGCGGGAGGGCTTCCGGGCCATGGCGGACGCCGCCTCGCCGCCGGTGAGGATGGAGTCGGCGCGGTGACCGGACTGCGCGTCGCGATCGTTCTGCTCGCCCTGGCCGGGGTCGCCGCGGCCCAGAGCCGGGACGACGAGGCGGTGGAGGTGCGCTGTCCGTCGGTGCTCGGCGTCGGGGTGGCCACCCGGGTGCCGTTCTGCGACGTCGAGGTGCAGCGCGACGCGGAGCTGGGGGTGCTCGTGGTGCTGCCGCCCCGCCGCGGCGAGGCGACGCTGGCGTTCGACCTGCACAATCGCCACGCCTACTCCGAGGCCGAGACGCTGGCCGGGCGCGCCTACACGGAATACCAGGCGCAGATTGCCGTGGCGACGATGGAGGGCGAGGTCATCGCGCGCGGCGTCGTGTTGACCGAGTTCCGCGCGGCCGGCGATCTCGTGGACCGCGTGGGCGGCGGCGTCGGGCCCGACGGGGTCAAGGCGGTCGCCCCGCTCGGCGCCGAGCGGCTGTACGTCACGCTGCCGGCCGGGATCGACCAGGTGTCCGTCGTCGGCCAGAGCCTGGAGGTGCTGCGCGCCGACGGCCGCGACACCTTCGACACCGTCGGGCGGCCGATCGCGGTGTTGAGCAACGCCACGCTCTCCTACCGCCCACGTTGAGGACCGAGCCTGTGCCGCCCGCTTCGAGACCGCAATGCACTGTCACGATCTGATCATCATCGGCGCCGGCCCTGCCGGGCTGGCGGCCGCCATCGCCGCCGGGCGGGCAGACCTCGATTTCCGGATATTCGAGAAGGGGGCGCTCGTCAACTCGCTCTTCCGGTTCCCGAGCCAGATGGTCTTCTTCACAACACCGGAGCTGCTCGAGATCGGAGGCCTGCCGTTCGTGTCGCCGCGGGAGAAGCCGACGCGGGACGAGACGCTGCGCTACTACCGGCGCGTCGTTGACGCCTGCGGCATCGAAGTGGCGTTCTCGCACCGGGTGACGGCAGTCGCCCGGGAGCCGGGGCGCGCGGACGGGCCGTTCACCGTGGAAACCGTGGACGGGGAAGGGCAGGCGGACCGCCGGGCGACCCGCACCGTGCTGCTGGCCACGGGCACGTACGACCACCCGAACCGGCTGGGCGTGCCGGGGGAGGACCTCCCGCACGTGTCGCACTACTACACCGAGCCGCATCCGTTCTACCGCAAGCAGGTCGTGATAGTGGGCGGCAAGAACTCGGCCGCCGAGGCCGCGCTCGACCTGTACCGCGCGGGTGCGCACGTAACGCTCGTGCACCGCCGCGCCGCGCTCGGCGAGTCGATCAAGTACTGGGTGAAGCCGGACATCGAGAACCGCATCAAGGAAGGTTCGGTGCGGGCGCACTTCGAGACCAGGGTCGTCGAGATCCGCGATGCCGAGGTCGTCGTGGAGCCGGAGGGCGCCGCCGGCACGCGCGGCGTCCTGCCCGCC
Organism: Vicinamibacteria bacterium; assembly: GCA_022820825.1. Lineage (GTDB taxonomy): Bacteria > Acidobacteriota > Vicinamibacteria > Vicinamibacterales > UBA8438 > JAAXGX01. The sequence continues at coordinate 16,252 of JAJEEU010000105.1, read as the reverse complement.
GACGCGGTGTTCCTGCTGACCGGCTACCTGGCGGACCTGGATTTCCTGCGCCGGTGCGGCGTCGCCGTCGACGCCGCGACCAACATTCCGCTGCACGATCCCGAGACGTACGAGACGAACGTGCCGGGGCTCTACCTTGCCGGCTCGGTGGTGGCGGGCGCCAACCGCGGGGAAGTGTTCATCGAGAACGGACGCTTCCACGGAAAGGTCGTCGTCGACGACATCGCCCGCAAGCTGTCCGCACGCCACGCCGAGACCGGTTAGCGGCCCCGAGACACTACTGCGCCGGCGTCAGGCGGAAATTGCCGCCGGCAAGCGACCGCATCTCCAGCAGATCGCCCAGCGCCTGGCAGCGGTCGCTCGGGCCCTGGCGCTCCAGCAGCGCCTGTTTCTCGATCGGGTCGAATTCGAGATACTGCGACAGCGCGTTCACCAGGTCGGCGCCGTCCATGCCGGCCGGCAGCTTCAGGTTCGACCCCGTGCCGGTCAGCAGCCGCTCCAGGCGCCGCCGCGCCGCGCGCAGCCCGTCGGCGTCGTCGGGTTCGGCCAGCATCTCCACGCTCGCCCGGCGGTAGCTGCGCGATCGATCTTCCTCGACGACGCGGAACTTGTACAGGCCGCGCAGCACGATGTTGTAGCGCCCGTCGGGGAGCCGCTCGCAGTGCGTTATCAACCCGGCGCAACCGGTCGGGAAGACGGCCGGATTGTTCACGTCGCCGGCCGCGGCGGCATCCCGCAGCAGCACCATGCCGATGATCCGATCGCCGGCCAGCGCGTCGCGCACCATCTCGCGGTAGCGCGGCTCGAAGATGTGCAGCGGCAGGAAGACCCGCGGAAACAGCACGACGTTCGGGAGCGGAAAGAGCGGCACCATTGGGGACCCCAGGGCTGCGGGTTCAGTGCACCGTCCGCGTCTTGCGCGTGAGGTAGTCCATCAGCACGTAGCGGCCAAGCGTGTACGGCGTGGTGAAGTACGCCTTCCCGCGGCAGATGGACGCCACCCGCCGCACGAACGCCACGAGCTCGGGATCGCGGGCCAGCATGAACGTGTTGATCATGATGCCCGCCTTGCGGCAACTGCCCACCTCGGCGAACGTCTCCGAGATGATGCGCGGGTCGAGGCCGAACGGGTTGCGGTAGATCCGCCCGTCGGGCAGCGTCAGCGCCGACGGCTTGCCGTCGGTGATCATGATGATCTGGCGCATGTCCTTCCGCTGCCGCTCCAGGATGCGCCGGGCGCGCCGCAGCCCTTCGCGGGTGTTCGTGTAGTAGGGGCCGACCCGCACGCGCGCGAGCTGGCGCAGCGGTATCTCCTCGGCCGAGTCGTGGAACAGGACGGCGCTCAGCGCGTCGCCCGGGTACTGGTTGCGGATCAGCGTCGCCAGCGCCAGCGCCACCTGCTTGGCGGGCGTGAAGCGGTCCTCGCCGTACAGGATCATGCTGTGGCTGCAGTCGAGCATCAGCACCGTTGCGCAGGAGCTCTGGTATTCGCCCTGCGCCACCATCAGGTCGGGGTACTGCACGTCGATCGCGGCCCCTCCGCCGGCGACTTGCGCGCCGCCGCGCTGCACCGCGTTGAGGATCGTGCCGCTCGCGTCGATGTTCAGCGTGTCGCCGAATTCGTACGGCTTCGAGCCCCCGCCCGCCTCGATGCCGGTCGCGACGTCCCGCACGTCGTGGCGGCCGCTGCTGCCGCGGCCGGATGCGCCCAGCAGGTCGCGCAGCGCCCGGTAGCCGAGGAAGTCGAGGCTCTTGTCGGTGATCTCGAACTGCGCCGGCGGCGGCTCGCCGTGCTCCCGATCGGCGCTGCCGCCCGGCCCGCCGGCGGTCTCCGGCGCCGGGTGAAGCGAGATGTACCCCTGCTCGGCCAGCCGCTCGACGATCTGCTGCACGAGCTCCGTGAGCGGCGAGGGGTCCACGTCCTGGTCGGCGTCGGCCGGATCGCCCAGCAGCCGCGACAGCGCGTCGTCCGGCAGCACGCCGCCGTGCAGCAACGCTTCGAGGATGGCGTCGTGAAGCGTCTCCAGCGTGCGGTCGTCGCCGCCGTGGTGATCGCCGTAGGGGTCCGCGAAGCCGCTCGACAGCAGGAGGTCGGACAGCTTGCCCACCAGCGCTTCCAGATCGACGTCGTCCAGCGCGCCGCCGATGTAACGCGTGTAGCGATACCGCACGTCAGTTGTAGTACTTCTTGCCGCCCTGGCCGGGCACCGGCGCCCGCGGATCGAGCTCCGGCTGCACGTTGCGACGCACGCGCTCGGCCGCCTGGTACTGGCGTTCATCGGTGCGCGTGATCTTGCGCTGCGCGCACAGCCCTTCGAGCACGAAATCGACCGCGGCCGCGCGCGACGCCGGCGCGTCGTCGGGGCGGCTCCCCGCGCGCGCCAGCAACTCGTCGAGTCCCTGGATCTCCGCTACCTGCTGCAGCAGCTCCGCGGCGGGCGTCATGTCGCCGGCGGTGAGCGCGCCGCCCATCTCGAACCACTCCACCACCGTCGTGGTGTCGACGCCGTCGAACCAGCCGTCGAAAGCGCGGCGCACCGCGCCCCGGATCAGGTCGAGCGCCACCAGGTCGGCGCCCTTGAGCTCGCCTTCGTACTCCAGCTCGAGCTTGCCGGTGATCGACGGCAGCGCGGCGTAGATGTCGGTGACGCGCGCGACGACCGGACGCTCGCCCGCGGCCAGCGCCCGCCGCTCGGCATTCGACATCACGTTCTCCAGGCAGGTGATCGGCAGCCGCTGGCTGACCCCGGAACGCCCGTCGACGCGCTTGTCGGCCCGCGCCTGGAACGCGATTTCCTCGACCGTCTCGCGGACGAACAGCGGCACCGTCGTGTCGTCGCCGGCATCGGCCGCCGCCTCGCGGGCCACCCACGCCTCCTGGCGCGTGATGGCGACCGCGTCGCTCCGCGTTTCGGGATAGTGCGTGCGGATCTCGGACCCGATGCGGTCCTTGAGCGGGGTGACGATCTTGCCGCGCGCGGTGTAGTCCTCGGGATTGGCCGTGAAGGCCATCATGACGTCGAGGGGCAGGCGCACCGGATACCCCTTTATCTGGACGTCGCCTTCCTGGAGGATGTTGAACAGGCCGACCTGGATCTTGCCCGCCAGGTCGGGGAGCTCGTTGACGGCGAAGATGCCGCGGTTGGCGCGCGGCAGCAGGCCGTAGTGCACGGCCAGCTCGTCGGAGAGCTGCAGCCCGCCCCGCGCCGCCTTGATCGGATCGATGTCGCCGATCATGTCGGCAATCGTCACGTCCGGCGTGGCCAGCTTCTCGACGAACCGCTGCGACCGCGGCAGCCAGGCGACGGGCAGGCCGTCGCCTTCTTCCCGCGCGCGGGCGCGGCAGGCGGGGCAGAGCGGCGCGTGCGGATCGCAGTTGATCTCGCAGCCGGCCACCACGGGCAGCTCGTCGTCGAGCAGGTCGGCCAGCGCGCGCAGGATGCGCGTCTTCGCCTGTCCGCGCAGCCCCAGGATGATCAGGTCGTGCCGCGAGAGGATGGCGTTGCCGATCTGGGGGATGACCGATTCGTCGTAGCCGATGATGCCGGGAAACAGCGTCTCGCCGCGGCCCAGCTTGTCGATCAGGTTGTCGCGGAGCTCCTGGCGGACGGTGCGCCGCGGGACCCGGCCTGCATCCACGGCGCGGCGCAGGTCCCCCAGCACCGTCGGTCGCTGCATCCTCCGACCCTACATGAACTCGTGGATCAGATCCTGCCGGGTGTCGGGGGCGATCGTGTAGCCCTGGCGGACGAGCGCTTCGCCCTGCAGCGCCGGGTCCAGCGCGTCGATGGACGGCCGCGGGGCCGGGTTGCGGTACACCAGGCCGATCGGAATCCGCTCGTCCCACTCCAGCGCCTTGTCCATCGCCGCGTGGAAGTCCGCCGGGTCGTGGTCGGTGTCCTCCACCTTGTAGACGCGCTCGCGGAACCACGGGTAGGTGTTGACCTTGTTGAAGGTGACGCAGGGGCTGAAGACGTCGATCAGCGCGAAGCCCTTGTGCTCGATCCCCTGCGTGTACAGGTCCGTCAGGTGCTTCGGCTGGCCGCTGAACCCGCGTGCGACGAATCCGCAGCCCGACGCCAGCGCGAGGGCGAGCGGGTTGAGCATCCCCTCCAGGTTGCCGAGCGGCGTGGTCTTGGTCTTCATCCCCGTCTCGCTGGTGGGGGAGACTTGGCCGGTCGTCAGCCCGTAGATCTCGTTGTTCATCACGATGTAGGTGACGTCGATGTTGCGGCGCATCGCCTGGATGAAGTGGTTCAGGCCGATGCCGTAGCCGTCGCCGTCGCCGCCGGTGGCGATGACGGTCATCGACGTGTTGGCCAGCTTGGCGCCCGTGGCGAACGGGAGCGCCCGGCCGTGCAGGCTGTGCACGCCGTACGACCGGAAGAATCCGGGCAGGTTCGACGAGCAGCCGATGCCGGACACCACCAGCACCCCGGCGGGATCGAGCCCGAGCCCCGCGCACGCCTGGAACAGGCCGTTCAGCACGCCGAAGTCGCCGCACCCGGGACACCAGTCGGGCGGGACCTCGGGCTTGAAGACCTTGGGTTCTACTGCAACTGCTGGCATTGCCATCGGTATCTATCCCCTCTGCCGCGGACTCGTCCGGGCTGATCAGGCAAACGTCTTGGTTTCCTCGTCCACGCGCAAGCCGGCCCACGGACCGCTGGTGCCGGTCGGGTGGTCCGTTCTCCAGCCCGGCTCCGTCGAGAGCACCTCGACCACCTGCGTGCCGCCGAGCACGTCCTTCACGCCGGCCACGATGTGCTTCGGCTCGAACGGCTCGCCGTCGTACTTGCGGATGTGGCCATCGGCCACGATGCCGGTCTCGGCGCGCAGATGCCGCGCGAACTGGCCGCCCTGGTTGTTCTCGACGATGATGATGCGCCGGCTGCGGCCGAGGATGGAGGAGATCTCGTCCACGTGCAGCGGGACCAGGAACTTGATCTGCAGGTGGTTGGTCGAGACGCCCTCCTGCCGCAGCGTCTCGGCCGCCTCGACGATGGTGCCCCAGGTGGAGCCCCAGCCGACCAGCGTCACGTCGGCCTCGGCCGGCCCGTCGAGCTCCGGCGCCGGGAGATAGCTGGTCACCGTCTCCATCTTGCGCACGCGCTTGTCCACCATCTTCTTGCGCCGCACCGGGTCGGTGTACACGTCGCTGATCAGCACCCCGTCCTCGTCGTGCTCGTCGGTGCCCGACACGTACAGGTGGCCCGGCAGGCCCGGCAGCGCGCGCGGCGAGATGCCGGAAGGTGTGTTCTTGTAGCGCAGGTACGGTTCCTCGCCGCCGTTGGCCTCGGTGATCACCTCGCCGCGGTCGATCGGGAACTCGACGTCGAGCAGCGCCGGGTCGACCGTCTCGCTGCCTTCGCTCATCAGCAGGTCCGACAGGATGATCACCGGGATCTGGTAGCGCTCGGCGACGTTGAACGCCTCGTGCGGCGTATTGAAGCAGTCGGTCATGCTGAGCGGCGCGATGATCACGCGCTGGAAGTCGCCCTGGCTCGCCCCGAACGCCTGGTTCAGGTCGGCCTGCTCGGTCTTGGTCGGCACGCCGGTGGACGGCCCGGCGCGCATGACGTTGATGGCGACGACCGGCGTCTCGATGATGCCGGCCATGCCGATCGCCTCGGTCATCAGCGCGAAGCCGCCGCCGGAGGTGGCGCACATGCTCCGCACGCCCATGTGGCCGGCGCCGATGGCCATGTTGATGACGGAGATTTCATCCTCGACCTGGCGCACGCAGATGTTGAGCCGCTGGGCGTGGTTGGCGAACCACTCCAGGATGTGCGTGGCCGGGCTCATCGGATAGGCGACGTAGAACTTGCAGCCGGCCAGCGCGGCGCCCATGGCGAACAGGTGGTTGCCCGAGGCCTGGGCCCACTTCTGGTCCGTCGGCTGGAGCTGCGTGGCGGGCGGCGTGAAGTTGGCCGCGGCGTAGTCGTAGCCGGCCTGGGCGGCTGCGATGTTCGACTCGACCACCGCCGGCTTCTTGGCGAACGTCGTTTGCAGCACCGATTCCAGGCCGCCGATGTCCAGCCCCATGAGCTGGATGAGCGCGCCGACCGCCACCGTGTTCTGCATGACCGGCAGCCGCTTCGACGCGGGGCACAGCTCCGGCACGGGCAGCGCGCAGAGCTGCACGCCCGGGGGCGGGTCGTAGGACGGAGTGAGCTTGCCGCCGTTGTACAGCACCAGGCCGCCCGGCTTGAGCTCCTGCAGGTGGCGGTCGAGCGTGTCCTGGTTCAGGGCGATGATCGCATCGACCTGATCGCCGACGCCGAGCGGCTTGTCCGCGGAAAAACGCAGCCGCAGCCAGGAGTGGCCGCCGCGGATGACCGACTGGTAGCTGTTGTAGCTGTATGCGGCAATGCCCTGGCGGGCGAGCGACAGCACCAGCGTGTTGCCGGCCGAGGCCACGCCGTCACCCGCCGCGCCGCCGACGCCGACAATGAGTTCTGGTTGCGACATGTTCACCTTTTCTCCCGCGATTGCACGCGGGTGCACCCGCGCGGCCCCGAGCGGGCGCCGCGAGCGGAATGGCCATTATAGGCATACGTCCGGCAAGCCGCCAGACCGCCCCGCGCCGGGCGTGTGGTAGCGTTGATTCGGGAGTACCTGCGACGGATGTCGGATGCAACGCGGCTCGTGGTGATCGGCGCCGGACCCGGCGGTTATACCGCGGCGTTCCACGCCGCCGATCTCGGGATGCAGGTCACGCTGGTGGACGCGTCGCCGCGGCTGGGCGGCGTATGTCTGCAGCGCGGCTGCATACCGTCCAAGGCGTTGCTGCACGCGGCGGGCGTGCTGGGAGACGCGCGCCGCGCGGCGCGCTGGGGCGTGACCTTCGGGACGCCCGAGATCGACGTCGACCGGCTGCGGGGCTGGAAGGACGAGGTCGTCGCCGCGCTCACCGGCGGACTGGCGCGCCTGGCGCGGCAGCGGTCGGTGACCTGCCTGCAGGGCCGCGCCGCCTTCGCCGACGCCCGTACCGTAACCGTCACGCCGCCGGACGGCGGGGCGCCGCTGGCCGTGCCGTTCGACTACGCCGTCCTGGCGACCGGCTCGCGGCCGGTGCGCCCGGCGGCGCTGGCGGCCGACGACCCGCGCGTGGTCGATTCCACCGGCGCCCTCGAGCTGGGCCGGACCGCCGGGTCGCTGCTGGTGGTGGGCGGGGGCTACATCGGCCTGGAGCTGGGCACGGTGTACGCCGCCCTCGGCTGCAAGGTGACGGTCGTGGAGATGACCGGCGGCCTGCTGCCGGGCGTCGACGCCGACCTGGTGAGAGTGGTCGCACGACAGATGGACCGCGAGCTGGACGCCGTGCGGCTCGAGACGCGCGTCGCCGCGCTGCGCCCGGGGCCGGACGGCGTGGAGGCGCTGCTGGAGGGGGCGGACGGGGCGACGGACGCGCGCGTATTCGACCAGGTGCTGGTGGCGGTCGGCCGCGCCCCGAACTCGGAGATCGGCGGGCTGGACGGGACGGCCGTCGAGCTGGACGCCCGCGGCTTCGTGAAGGTCGACGCGCACCGCCGCACCGCCGAGCCGTCCATCTTCGCCATCGGCGACGTCGCGGGCGAGCCGCTGCTGGCCCACAAGGCGTTCCACGAGGCCCGCGCGGCGGTCGAAACCATTGCCGGGCGCCCGGCGGCGTACGAGCCGCTGGCGGTCCCGGCCGTCGTCTTCACCGATCCCGAGGTTGCGTGGTGCGGGCTGACGGAAACGCAGGCCGCCGCGGAGGGACGCGCCGTCAAGGTGTCGCGCTTTCCGTGGGGCGCCTCGGGCCGGGCGTTGACCCTCGACCGCCCCGAAGGGGTCACCAAGCTGGTCGTCGATCCCGAGAGCGAGCAGTTGCTCGGCGTCGGCATGGCCGGCGCGGGCGCCGGCGAGCTGATCGCCGAAGGCGTGCTGGCGGTCGAGATGGGCGCAACCGTCGCGGACCTGCGGCTGTCCGTCCACCCGCATCCGACGCTGTCGGAGACCGTGGCGGAGGCCGCCGACCTGTTCTTCGGCGAATCCACCCACCTCTATCGGGCTGGCAGACCTCGATGAAATCGGGATCGGTCTTTTTGTTAGATGGGGCTGCGCCCCAAACCCCCGGCGGCTGCTAGCGGGGACCCCGTAGCCCCGCGCCGCTGCCGCCGGGCCGCGCCGTGCGCGGCCTGGGGACGACACGGGAGCCTCTTGTCGTCCCCTCGCGTACTTCAGCGCATTCAATAGCCCGTGTTTCTCACCGTTGTCTGCAGATGCGCGGGTAGTGGTAGCATTCCGGGCGCTGTGCCTGCCGCGACGACCGTTCCGGTGACCCTGCTGCGCGGGCGGAAGCCGCGCGAGGCGCCGCCGCGCCAGCCCAAGCCGCGGTGGCTGCTGGTGCGGCCGCCAGGCAGCCCCGGCTACATCCGGCTCAAGCGGCTGATGCGCCAGCTCGACCTCCACACGGTCTGCGAGGAGGCCGGTTGCCCCAACATCGGCGAGTGCTGGGAGCGCGGGACCGCCACGTTCATGATCCTGGGCGACGTCTGCACCCGCTCGTGCGGCTACTGCAACGTGATCCACGGCCGCCCGGGCGCCGTCGACGCCGACGAGCCGGAGCGGGTGGCCGCGGCGGCCGCGCGGCTGCAGTTGCGGCACGTCGTGGTGACGTCGGTCGACCGCGACGACCTGGACGACGGCGGCGCCGGCGTATTTGCCGCCACCATTCGCGCGCTGCGCCGACGGGCGCCGGGCTGTCGGATCGAGGTGCTGATCCCGGACTTCAGCGGGCGCGAGTCCGACCTCCGCACGGTGCTGGACGCCGGCCCGGACGTGCTCAACCACAACATCGAGACCGTTGCCAGGCTGTACAGGATCGCGCGCCCCGGCGGCCGCTACGATCGAGCGCTGGAGCTGCTGGAGCGCGCGCGGAGGCTGGCGCCGGGTGTCCCGACGAAGTCGGGGCTGATGGTCGGACTGGGAGAGCGCTGGCCCGAGATACGGACCACCCTGGCCGACCTGCGGCGCGCCGGCTGCGAGCTGTTGACGATCGGCCAGTACCTGCGCCCGTCGGTCGCCCACCTGCCGGTGGACCGCTACTACGCGCCGGACGAGTTCGCGCGGCTCCGGGAAACCGCCCTGCGGCTGGGGTTCGGCCACGTGGAGTCGGGACCGCTGGTGCGCAGCTCCTACCACGCCGACGAGCAGGCCGACAAGGTCGTGACCGCCTGCAGCGCGTGAGCCGTCCCCCGTCCTCGGTCGGAGCGCGGTTTCCTTGCGCGCGCTTTCGCGCACGGTGTATGCTGGCGCCTGTCGGCCGGCGCACGATTCACGCCGCGTCGAGACGGAGGATTTTCAATGGCGTACACCATCTGTGAACCGTGCATCGGCACCAAGGACACCGCCTGCGTGGACGTGTGTCCGGTTGACTGCATCCACCCTCGCGCGGACGAAGAGGAATTCGAGGCGGCCGAGAAGCTGTACATCCATCCGGATGAATGCATCGATTGCGGCGCGTGCGTGCCGGCCTGCCCGGTCGAGGCGATCTTCGCGAACGACGAAGTGCCCGAGGAATGGGCGAACTACATCGACATCGACGCGGCGTACTACGCTGACGAGTAGCCGCCGCCCTGCCGGGGCGCGAGTATCTGCCGATGGGGCTCATTGATCACCGCTTTTCCGACAATTTCATCACGACGAACCTGGACCAGGTGCTGAACTGGGCGCGCCAGTCCTCGCTCTGGCCGATGGGGTTCGGGCTGGCCTGCTGCGCGATCGAGATGATCGCCACGTCCACGTCGCGCTACGACATCGCCCGCTTCGGCGCCGAGGTGTTCCGCGCGTCGCCGCGCCAGGCCGACCTGATGATCGTGGCCGGCACCGTGACGAAGAAGATGGCGCCGGTGCTGCGGCGGCTGTACGACCAGATGCCGGAGCCGAAGTGGGTCATCTCGATGGGCAGTTGCTCGAATGCCGGCGGACCGTTTCCGACCTACAGCGTGCTGCAGGGCGTCGACAAGATCGTGCCCGTCGACGTGTACGTCTCGGGTTGTCCTCCACGGCCGGAGGCGCTGCTGTACGGCCTGATGCGGCTCCAAGACAAGATCCGCAAGGAGAACACGGTGCTGCGGCGCGAGCGGGTGATCATGGCGGGTCAGACCGAGCCGATCATGGTTGAGGATCGGGGGTAAGCCGGTGCTGGCACGACTGCTGCGACGCATCTTTCTGATCGACCTGCTCAAGGGGCTGTTCGTTACCCTCAGGTATACGCCGCGCCCCGCCTTCACGTTCCAGTACCCCGCCGAGCGCCGGCCGGTGGCGCCCCGTTTCCGTGGCGTGCTGCGCCTGCAGGTGGAGCCGGAGACCGGCGCCCAGACCTGCATCGTGTGCGACCAGTGCGCGAAGGCGTGTCCCGACGAGTTGATCAACCTGGGCGGGCACCGCGAGCCGGGGCGCAAGATCAAGGTGCTCGACTACTTCGACTTCAATCTGTCGCGCTGCAGCTTCTGCGGCCTCTGCTCGGAGGTGTGCCCGACCAAGCCGGTCAAGGCTCTCATCATGAGCGAGGACTACGAGCTGGGCACCTACAATCGCAACTCCCAGGTGTTGCGCGTCGACGAGATGTACGACGGATTGCCGATCCAGCAGTACAACCGTTGATCGCCGCACCGCGCGGCCCGATGCCGATGCACCTACGGCATGCGTCCTGCGTCCTGCTGCTGGCGGCCGCGGTGGCGGCCGTCGCCGGTTCCGAGTCCACGCCCGACTCCGCGCGTAGCGAGCTGCAGCTCGAGCTCGCCGATCTCCTGCTCGACGACGAGCGCTACTGGGAAGCCCTCCAGGCGTACACGCTGGCCAAGGAGGGCGCGAAGCCGGAGCAGATGCTGCGCGCCTCGGCCGGCTCGCTGCGATCGGCCATCACGGTCGCCGAGTTCACGCGCGCCTACCGGGAAGCGCAGTTCCTGGGCGAGCAGGGCGTCACGGACCCCACGCTGCGCACGTTGCGGGCGGATGCATTCTGGTCGGCCGGCCTGTTCGACGAGGCCGAGGCGATGTACCGCGACATCCTGGCGACGCACGCCTCGAACGGGGCCGCGCGCCACGGCCTGGCCCGCAGCCTGGCGGCCGGCAGCCGTCCCGCGGACGCGCTGACCGAGGTGCAGGCGGCGATAGCCGCCGACGACCGCCCGGAATACCACCATACGCTCGGCTCCATCTACCGCCGGCTGGGCCGCTTCCCGGAGGCCGCCGCCGCGCTGGAGCACTATGCCGAGACGCTGCCGAACGTCAGCGGAAACCGGCGCACCGAGTGGGCGCGTTCCGAAGCGCGCCTGCTGCGGTCCTTCGGGGATGCGGAGCCGTTCGAGATCGTCAACGATCCGGACGGAATGCACGTCATTCCGTTCAATCTGGTGCAGGACAAGATCGTGGTGCGCGGTCGCGTCAACGGCGGGCCGGAAATCGACCTCGTCGTCGATACCGGCGCGGAGCAGATGGTGCTCTCGCAGCAGACCGCGGCGCAGATGGGCGTGGCGGCCATCGCGTCCACCATCAGCGCCGGCGTCGGCGACGTCGGCGTGCGCGGCCTGGAGGTGGGCCGCGTCGACTCGATGGAGGTCGGCTCGCTGCTGGTCCGCAACCTGCCGGCGATCATCAAGAACCCGCCGCTGACGGACCTGCCGGTGCAGCGCGTGCGCGACAGCATCTCGCCCGTGGCGCTCGGGCTGTCGGCGGAGATCGACTACGAGGCGCGCCTGATGACGCTGGCGCGCAGCCTGCCGGACGCTCCGGCCGACATCGAGCTGCCGATGCGGGTCAACCGCCTCGCGCTGGTGCGCGGCGTCGTGAACGGCGAGCACGAGCGCAGCTTCGTCGTCGACACGGGCGGCGAGGTCATCTCGCTGAGCATCGGTACGGCGGCCAGCCTGGGCGTGGCGCCGCCGCGCTACATTCCGCTGCAGGTGTACGGCACGTCAGGTTGGGATTCGGACGCGTTCCTGCTGCCGGGCGTGCGGCTGGCCTTCAACGAGATCCGCTACGACAACTTCGCGGTCGTCGTGCTCAACCTGCACCGGCCGAGCGCGCTGCTGGGGTTCCACATCGGCGGGATCGTGGGCCACCGGTTCCTGAGCGACTACCACGTCGTGATGGACATGGAGCGCTCCGTCCTCCGCCTGAGCCGCAGCTAGCGGCGCAGCCCCATCTAGAAGTCGTAGCCGATCCACATCGTGAAGCGGACGCGGCGGAAGTCGTCGCTGCCGCCGGTGGCCGCGAACACGATGTCCTCCCACTCCCTGTTGAACAGCGTGCGCCACGACCAGTCGAAGTGCACCGGAATGCCGATGGCCAGCGTGGCCAGGCTCAGCCCGTACGACGCGCGGGAGTTCACCAGCCGGAAGCCGCTGACGCCGGTGGACGGACCGAATATCTCGTCGTACTGCCCCGTGTCCGGGTTGACGGTGTAGCCGACGATGGGACGCACCACCTCCGGATCACGCGACCAGGCCGTGAGCGACTGGTTGTTGAATCCGGCCATGCCGAAGTTGAAGAAGAACGACCCGCGGATGCCGCCGAGCACGCCGATCGGCGTCGCCATCGCCTCCACGAGCGGAAAGCGCAGCTCGGCGTTGGCGAAGAACGTCTTGTGGCCGATGAACTCCAGGTAGTCGTATCCGCGCATGTCCGAGTTGCCGCCGAAGTAGTAGAAGTCGGGGTACTCTCCCCAGCTCCGGAAGCCGCGCGCCCGCAGCGCCAGCACGCCCGTCTCGGCGATCCGCAGGTAGTAGCGGCCGTCCAGGTCGAGCGACTGCCGTGAGAGGAACTGCCCCAGCGACGGCGCGTACTCGTACGCGACGCGGAACGTGTTGCCCGCAATCGGGCCGAACTCCCGGAAGACGGTCGTCTCCTGGATGAAGTTGATCCCCAGCGGCATGAAGCCGCCGTCGCGGAACAGCACGGTGCCGAAGTTCGCCTGTTGGTACGCGTTGGACTGCGCCTGCAGGAACTCGTTGTCGAACTGCTCCTTGTAGCTGAACAGGCCCGCCGTGAGCTCCACGCGCCGGAAGCGGTCGAACGGCCAGATGGCGAACATGGATCCGCCGTTGATCGAGCGGACCGCGATGGCGTCGTCGCGGCTGAGGAAACCGAGTCCGGGATTGAACCCGTAGCCGGGAAAGTAGCCGTAGAAGTACTGCTGTTGCGAGTACCCCTGCACGGCGAACTGCATGCGCCCCGCCAGGTTCGCGTACGAGAGGCCCAGGGTGCGGTACTGCATGACGGAGTACGCCAGCAGGCTGAACTGCTGGTCGCCGAGCACGTCCGCGAAGGTGATCTGGGTGCCGCCCAGGAAGTCTCCGGCGCTCGTCATGCCGACGTTGATGGGGGGGCGCCCCTCGAGAAACATGTTCTCGAAGGCGCCCTTCTGGCGGGCGTTGGCGCCGATCAGGGTGTGCGTCAGCGGCGCCTGGAAGTCGATGAGCGCCCCGCCGGCGGAGCCGAAGTCGCTGGTGACGGCCGTGAACACCGGCTCCTCGCGTTCCACCGTGTGCAGGCCGTACTCGCTCTCGTAGTAGGTGATGAAGGCGAACCGGTCGGGCCCGCCGTCCTCGTCGGGCGCGATGAGCACCGGGTTGACGTTGCCGGTAGCGGTGTCGGTGTACTGGTTGAGCTCGCCGTTCTCGAGGTCCAGCGTCCAGACGTTGAAGATCTCGCCGTCGCGCGCGACCTCGGGGTCGATCGGGCTGCCCGGATCGACCGCGGTGGACGCGAACACGATGGTGCGCTCGTCGATGAACTGCGCGCCGCCCTCGTCGTGCGTGCCGAACGTCACCTGCGTCCGCTCGCCCGTGGCGAGGTCGAACCGGAACAGCTTGTTGTTGCCGCTGATCCGCTTCAGGTGCAGGATGCTGTTGCCGTCCGGCGCATAAACGGGCGCGTAGTCGGCCAGATCGTCCTCGGTCAAATTGCTGATCTCGTGCGTGGCGAGGTCGATGCGGTAGATGTCGCCGACGGCGCGGTCGCGGGCCGAGAAGACCACGCTGCGGCCGTCGGGGGAGAAGTCCGGCGACTCCGGCTCGTCGACCATGTCCAGATCGATGATCTGCTCGACGTCGCGCGTCACCACGTTCTGGATGACCAGCGACTTGTGCTTGTTCCTGCGCACGAAGTACGCGATGCGGTCGCCGTCGGGGGACCAGGACAGCCAGGGCACCGTGTTCCACCGCAGGCCGAGCATCGAGATGTACTGGAACCCGAGGTCCTGGTCGAACGGCTCGGTCAGGTTGCGGATGACCTCGCCGGTGCGCGCCGAGATGAGCACGACGTCGAGTTCGCGGTTCTTGCGGTTGAGGGCCGCCGCCGCGATCACCTCGCCGGACGGTGACGCTTCGATCGATATCAGGACCGGATAGCGCGAGCGAAGCGGATCGGGCGCGAGGTTGCGGCCGTAGTCCGACGGTTGTTCCTTGGCTTCGAACGGCTCGAAGCGATCGAGGAGGTACTGCTTGAACTCCTCGTCGAATTCTTCCGCCTCCAGGTCGAAAGCCTCTTCGTAGGCGTCGCCGCCGCCGCCGACCGAGCTGCGGCGCAGCGCGAACATGAAGCTCCGGATGCCGTTGTCCCCCCAGCGGCTCTCGATGAACTCGAAGACGGCGTGGCCCAGGTTGTAGACGACCCGGCCGCTGGCGAATCCGCCGTAGCTCTGGAAGCGGGTCATCTCGGGCACGGTGTCGGACACCGCCACGTCGCGGACCTGCATGATGTCGAGCGGCCGCCAGACGCCGGCCAGGAAGTCCGCGAGGCCCTCGTCCACCCACAGCGGCACGCCCTGGCGGATGATGCCGCGCGGGATGATGTCGAACTCGAAGATGTGCGTCAGCTCGTGGGTGATCAGGCGGTACAGCCCGTCCGGCTCTTCGTCGATCGGCAGCACGATGCGGTTGCGCGCCGGCTCGGCGAACGCGCCGACGCCCTCGGGGCTCGCGCCCGGAAACACGTTCTGCTGCTCGAACTCGCTGTGGGTCTTGAAGACGATCAGCGGGACGGCGAAGGCGAGATCGTGCCGCAGCCGCGCGCTGACCTCCTGGTACGCGCTCTCGGCGTAGCCGGCAACCCGCTCCAGGTGCTCCTCGAGCTCGGGGTAGTAGTAGATCTCGAAGTGGTCGGTCTCGTAGATGTGCCAGTCGAAGCGGTCGTACTTCACCCGGTTCTTGCCCCAGTAGGGGAAGAAGTCCTGCTGCGCGTGGAGCGGCGCGGCGGCGCCGCCGGCCAGCGCCAGCGCGAGCAGCAGGGACAGGGAGCTTCGTCGCGGAGACCGGGTGCGGCTGCTGGTCATGGTCCCAAGTTACTACAGCGCCCACGGCTGCGCAATGCGCTCGATTGCCGCCTGCCGCGCTGCCCGCACGAGCCCCGGCGGAACGTTACAATGACGCCGGCGCCTGCGGGATCGGATCCGGAATAAACAGCCGCGCCGCGGTGTTTAACCAACAACGGCGCGTTCCGATACGCGTGTCCGCATGGCTGCAACGCGAGATGCTGCGACGGCGACAGCCGGAGGCTTCCTGGGAGTCCGGGGCGGAGGGGAGTGCGGTGCTGCCCGAGGAGGCGCTGCAGTACGTCGACAGCCTGTACGGCGCGGCGCTGCAGTTCACCCGGAACCCGGCGGACGCCGAGGACCTGGTGCAGGAGACGTATCTCAAGGCGTTCCGGTTCGCGGCGCGGTTCCGGCCCGGCACCAGCCTCAAGGCATGGCTGCATACGATTCTCTACAACACTTTCCTGAACACCCGGCGCCAGGCGGCGCGCGAGCCGGTCGTTGCCGGCGGCGACAGCGTCGAGCGGCCGGCGGCGGCGGTGTCGCAGGCGGATACGCCGGAGCAGTTGCTGCTGCGCCGGGCGCTGGACGGCGACCTGCAGGCCGCGCTGGATTCGCTGCCCGAGATCTTCCGCCAGGCCGTCTGGCTGCGGGACGTCGAGGAGTTCTCGTACCGCGAGATGGCCGACATTCTGCAGGTGGCGCCGGGAACGGTGATGTCGCGCATCTCACGCGGACGGCGTATGCTGCACGAACGCCTGGTGGCGCGCCGGACGCCGTGACCCCGGAGGATGGGAACGATGAACTGCGCCGACGTTGACGCGATCCTGACCGCGTACGTGGACGCCGAGGCCGCGCCGGCCGACGCCGAGGCCGTCCGGGCGCATCTCGACGGCTGTCCCGACTGCCGCGCGCGGGCGGCGGAGGAGCGGGACATGCGGGCGCGGCTGCAGGCCGCCGCGCCCGCGC
>JAJEEU010000020.1 GCA_022820825.1 Vicinamibacteria bacterium | reverse complement strand
AAGGTGGAGCGTTTCTTTGCGTGGCTGCAATGGCAGCGTCGCATTGTGACGCGCTGGGAGTACTACCCGGCGAACTTTCTGGGATTCGTGCAGCTCGCCTCATTGCTGATATTGTTCAAACGATTTTGAGATAGGTTCTAGCGATATCGGACGTAACGGACCGATTGTAGAGTTGCACGCTATTAATAAAGCCCAGCATGCCCCGTAGCTCGTCCAGCGTTCCGGCGCGTTTCTCAAGAACGACGCGCCCATTTGCCTCTGTGGCGCCAAGGACCTCGAACGAGCCGGTTGTCACGAGTTTCCGCACCATTGCTCTAACATTATGGCGATACTCCCGGCGAACGTTGATTTTCTTATTGACGACGAGACCAGTAACCGCCAGACGCGAGGTGCGGTACATCATGCATGTTTTCTGGGCGTTGACACGAAAGCCTGAGCTCTCGATAACCTCTTGTAGCGCGGCACCGGGGGTCCACGAGTGGGCGGCGCCGCCGGTAGCACCCTCCTGTACGGCGATGGCGTTGGGGAAATCCCTCTTATTGGTGGAAAACGTGAGGTCATCCGCGTATCGGGAGTAGGTGCAACCCGTATCTGATGCGAGCCTCACTAGGCGGATGTCGAGCAAATGAGCTATGAGATTCGAAATAACCGGCGAACACGGGCTTCCTTGAGGCAGTGCGTTGTGAAAACATGCAATTTGGGAGATGATTGTCGCGACGGCTTCGTGGAGCTCGAAATCGCGGTTCTTTAAAAAGAATCCGCGAACCCGGCCGAAGTTGATTGATGGAAAGAAATCCACTAAATCGAGGTTGAACACCCACCGCCGGCCGCGGTGTTGACGGGCGTTCGTAATAGTAGATCGCGCGCGCACGAAACCATGCGCTACTCGATTCCCGCGTTTTTTCTCTGCGTTGATTTCGTCGACGCAGTCTTGCAGGAGATCGGAGAGCCGTCGTTGCAGGAGCTTCAAGGCGTCAAGGGGTGCGCTAATCGTTCGGTGTCCACCATTCCGTTTTGGAATTTGGAAGGTTGTGTACTTACGGGCATCAGGCAACTTGTACAAGATGTATGAAACAGCGTTCGCCCGAAAACCGAGCAGCGCGGCAACGTCGTGTATTGACGTTGCCGCCTTCAAGCTAGCGAGTCTGAGCATAGGTCATGGGTGAAGGCGACTCACCGGTACTCCTATGCGAGAGCCATGGCAACGAGAGGCATAGCATCGTGACGCAGCACGAAAAAGCATAGCCTCTGAAATTTGTGTCACGTGCCACGAAACATGGCACAAAATCTACCGGTGAGTCTATCTGACTCTAGCACAGATGGGAAGTTTCACGCCAAGTGTGACGGTGGACGTTATGTCCTTCCAGTGGGTACGGTTGTTGGGTTGCCTTGTGTTGGCGGGTGTAGTTGAATGGCAAGTCGGCAGGAAGCGTTCTTGGATTGTACCGTAGCAGTGGCAATATGCGGATGGCCCGTCGGTATGTGGAAATGGACTGTGATGATAGGTGCTCGGGATGCGACGTGTACAGGCGCACAGTACGTTGGCTAGGTCAGCGGCACTATGGCATGCATTAATCGTGGATGAACGTATAGTAGAGACTTCGTAGGTGGACTTCGGATGTTGTTGGTGTCGTATTGTTTGTTGGTGGCACAGCAGGCGTCGGCTGGTCTGCGATATGGTTTTAGCAGGAAGTGAGTCTGCGGTGAGGCGCGAGGTCGTGGGTGGGTACGCAGCCGGTCACGTGGACGGCGTAATGGCGACAGTAAGGTAGTATGGCATGGCACATATCGAGTAGACACATTGCGTCGTGTCACGGAGCACGGCGCAGTTTGCATCAGAACTCAACCCCCTGCGAATCCGCCGAGTAGTCCGGCACGTTCCGCTGGAACACGCGCCAGTAGTGCATGACCGAGGTGACGCGCTCCTGTCCGTCGGGCCCGCGCTCGACCGTTATCGGGTCCCTACCCATCACCCCTGCAACCTCGTCCTGGTCCGTCATCAGCGCCACGGTCGCCTCGTAGATCTTGTCCTCTATCTTCAGGCGGATGCGCGGGTCGCGGGACACGTTCTGGGTCCAGTACTTGTCGTTCGGGAAGGGCGTCTGCATGCGGCGCGGGCCCGAACGGGCGTGGATGTAGAGCTTGTCGCCGCGCCCGACGATGCCGATGGTGACCGAGTGGGGGATGCCGTACCACGTGCGGGTCTCGAGCATGACGGTGTCGCGGCGCTCGGGGTCGTCGAGGTGGTTGACGAAGTCCCAGTCCGTCACCACCTCCCGGACCACCTCTCCCGTGAGCCACAGCCCGGGCCGGGCGATCCGGTTGGCGCGCTGGAACTCCTCGCCTTGGGGATCCAGGTATTGAGGCTCGAAGCCGACCAGGCGCAGCGTGAGGAGCGCCAGCGCCAGGATGCCGACAACTAGCGAGCCGCCGATCTTCAACGTTCTCGTCATGGTCGTCCTCCCACGCGCGGCCGCCCGCTGATGGCGGGCGGCGATCGGCGCCAGAGTATCATGCGGGTGGTCAGGACGAATGCATAGCAAGGAATCTGCGGAGATGGACCGTCAGCACCTCCGGGCTTTCTTCGACCGCGGCTTTCGAAGGGATTCGTCATGAAGCTTCACTACTACCCGGAGACTGACAGCCTGTACGTAGAGCTCAAGGCCGGCCCGGGCGTGGAAACCCGCGAAGTTTCGAGTGGGATCAACGTCGATCTCGATGCGGCTGGCGACGCAGTTGGCCTCGATATCGATCAGGCTTCCACGAAGCTCGACCTGGCTACGCTTGAGACTCGGGCCTTGCCGGTGCGGTCGTACAAGGCCGGGTAGACCATCCGCGGGTCCGTTCGACCGCCCGGAATCAGGCCGCATCGCCGTCAAGGTCATCAACCACCTCGAGGACGAGGTGATGAAAGTGTGCTGGGTGTGAGGGCCGAGACCATGGCCACGCTGGACGGAATCTTGATCAGGGGTTTCAGGAGCATTTCCCATGCGGCAGTTAATCTGCGGCCGCTCAACGTCTTGATCGGTGCGAACGGCTCCGGAAAATCCGATTTCATCAGCGCATTCTCATTTCTGCGGGCGGTGAATCGGGGGCAACTGCAGGACTATGTCGGAAAAGCGGGTGGTGCCGACAGAATCCTGCACTTCGGATCGAAGGTGACTTCGGAACTGGAGATGCAGATCTCTTTCAGTGGAAGTGGGGTGGGGTACGCCATCAGCCTGAGTCGGAACGACACCGATGAGCTGCATGTGCAAGCAACGGGACGCCACCCAGCCAACGACCGACGGGAGCGGATGCGATTTGCCGATGCGCCCGTCTATCCGCTTCCTTCCAGGCACATCAGTGAGCTCATTGAACGCTGGCGGTTGTACCACTTCCACGACACCAGCGACGCGTCGCCGATCAAGCAGACGGCCGACGTCAACGACAATCGCTATCTTCGGCCTGACGGCGCCAACCTCGCGGCATTCCTGTATTTCCTGCGGCACAAGCACGAGGCGTCGTACGGCCTGATTCGAAGGACGGTGCAACTGGTGACGCCGTTCTTCGACGACTTCGTACTAGAGCCGCAGGCCCTGAACGGAAACAAGATCCGACTTGAATGGCGCCAACGAGGCTCCGATGCCTACTTCGACGTGTCGTCGCTTTCGGACGGCTCCCTTCGCTTAATCGCCTTGACCACGCTGTTGCTTCAACCGGTCGAACTGCGGCCGTCCGTGATCATCCTCGACGAACCGGAGCTGGGGCTTCACCCGTTCGCTATCACCACCCTGGCCGCGCTCATCAAGCAGGTGTCGGTCGAGACACAGGTCGTGCTGGCGACCCAGTCGCCGCGGCTACTGGATCACTTCCGACCGGAGGACGTCCTCGTGGCTGAACGTGTGGCAGGGCAGACGCGGTTCACCCGGCTGGACGGCGCCGCGCTGGAGAGGTGGCTGGAGGACTACAGCCTCGGTCAATTGTGGGAGAAGAACCAGTTCGGCGGACGGCCGGTGCGTGAGGATCGCGAGAACGGGCCTGCGCGGTGAGCCGGTTACTGCTGCGGAAGGCGGTAGCCGGTGTCGAAGGCCACCGCGTCGGTACACATTTCCTTGCCGCGCTCGATATCGGCGAGCATCTCGCTGAGGTCGCCGGTAGGGTGGTTGCAGGCCAGTGCGCGGTCCAGCGCGTCCAGTCGGCTGCGTGGGCTCGGACCCGCCTGGGCGTCGTGTGCAGCGCGTAGCGCTCGCCGCGCCCATTAGCTGACGGTCAGTCCGGCGCGGCGGGCCACTTGGCGCAACGAAGCCGCCTCGACATCGGACATCACGATCTGCAATCGGGTACTCATACTGATGAGAGTACTCATTTCGGGTCTGATGACCAACAGGTGCTTCCCGCGTTCCCGTCGGCCGGGCTGTAGGATTGCGGCATGAGAATTGTCCTGTTCGGCGCCACCGGCATGATCGGCCGGGGCGTGCTCCTGGAGTGCCTCGCCGATGCCGGCGTCAGTCACGTGCTCTCGATTGGCCGCCGCGCAACCGACGTACGGCACGCGAAGCTCGAACAGGTCGTTCACGAGGACTTCACGGACTATTCCGGCATCGCCGAGCGCCTTGGCGGGTTCGATGCGTGCTTCTTCTGTCTCGGCGTCTCGTCTCTCGGGATGAGCGAGCAGCGCTACCGCCACATCACGTACGACTACACGCTGGCGGCGGCGCGGGCGCTTCTGGCCGGCAATCGGGGCCTTGTCTTCTGCTACGTCTCGGGCGCAGGCGCCGACAGCAGCGAGCAGGGCCGTTCCATGTGGGCCAGGGTGCGAGGCAAGACGGAGAACGACCTGCTGAAGCTGCCCTTCGCGGGCGCCTACATCTTTCGTCCCGCGTATGTGCATGCGGCCAGGGGCGCCGTGCCGCGGACGCGGTGGCTCCGCGTGTTCTACATCTTCATGCGGCCGCTGTATCCCCTCCTCCGGGTGCTGCTCCCGCGACAGGTGACCACGGGCGAGAACTTCGGCCGGGCCATGCTCAGCGTTGCGCGGCGCGGCTATGCGTCGTCAATCCTGGAAAGCGATGACATCAACGCGGCTGCGCAAGAGGAGTCGTCCCATGCCTAGACAACCCCGTGTCGTCGTCTTTGCACTGGCCGCGCTGTGCATGGTGGTCGTGGCCGTCAGCGCCGGAGGACAGAACCAGGCCGACCGCTTCGCGGGCGTGGAGCTGACGATCGTGCCGGTGGCGGGGCAGGTGTACATGATCTCGCGGCCGGGCGGAGGCGGCAACGTCGGCGTCTTCGCCGGGCCGGACGGCGTGCTGCTCGTCGATTCCCTGTTCGAGCCGCTGGCCGGGCGGCTGGTCGACGCGGTGCGGCGCGTGTCGGACGGCGACATCCGCTTCCTGATCAATACGCACGTGCACCCGGACCACATCGGCGGCAACGAGCCGCTCGCCAGGCGGGACATCCTGATCTTCGCCCACGACAACCTGCGGGTGCGGGCGCTGGAGCGGCTGCGGACCCCGCGCCGGGGCGGGCGCTTCTCGCCGCAACCGGCGGCCGGGGCGCGGCCGGTCGTGACCTTCGACTCGGCGGTGAGCTTCCACTTCAACGGCGAGGACGTGCGGGCCTTCCTGGCGCCGGCGGCCCACACCGACGGCGACGCCTTCGTCCACTTCCCGGATTCGGACGTGCTGCACCTGGGCGACGTCTTCCGCACCACGAGCTATCCGATCGTCGACGTCTACAACGGCGGGACGGTGGCGGGCACCATCGAGGCGCTGGAGCAGGCGGTCGCGATGGCGGGGCCCGGGACGCGGGTCATCCCAGGCCACGGCCTCGAAGTGGTGGGTCGCGATGCCCTCGTCGAGTTCCTCGACATGACCGTCGACATCCGCGACCGCGTGCAGGCGCTGATCGCCGAAGGCCGCAACCTGGAAGAGGTGATGGCCGCCGCGCCGACGGCCGCCTACGACGCCCGGTGGGGCCAGGAAGCAACGTGGACGGCGAACGACTTCGTGCCCATCGTCTACCACGAGCTAGGCGGCGGCTCGCTGTTCGTGCAGTGAGGTGAGTACGCCGCGTGCGCTGAACCGCGTATCAGGCACCAGGCCGAGGAATCTGCAGGTCTCTACAGATCTTCCTGGCTAGTTCGTCGTTGACCTCGTTGTGACGGGGAACGGTCGACACTTTCTTGTCCGTCCGGTTGACGTACACGGTGTGGTTGCCGCCTTCGCGCAGCAAGGTGCAACCGTGTCGTGCCAAGTGCCGCAGCAGATCCCGACGCTTCACGCCGTGACGGTGAGTGGCTCTCTGATGACCGCACCGCCACCGGCATCTTCGCGGGCCAGGATCCGGTTGGCTTCGATCACGAGGGCGACGGCTTCGCGGAGGTTCGTTCGGGCTTCTTCAAGCGTCGTCCCTTGGGTGTTTGCGCCGGGAAACTCCTCGACGAAGGCGATGTAGCCTTCAGGGACCCTCCGAAACACCGCCGTGCATTGCAGGTCCATATCTGACTCCTGACGACATGATACGCCTGATCGCGGCGAGGCTTCGCCGTACAGCGCGATCGCCCCGAAGTGTACGCCGAAGCGCGTGAGTTTCGGCTACGAGTATCAGTCGCGCCGGCGCTAGCGAGGCGCAACGACCGTTGCTTCCGCGAGCTCGGCGATGGCCGCCAGCGTGGTCTGCGCGGCGTTGAGGCCCAGGCGGAAGTCGTCGTCGGAGTAGGTCCGGTAGAGGTCGGTGGGCTGGTGCCAGTGGGGGTTCCAGCCGGCGCCGATGTGCATGCCGCGTTCGTTCTCGCGCAGGCTGATCGACGGCGTGAGGTTCATGAACGGGGTGGAGTCGGTGTTGGTCATGTGGGGGCCGACGGCCGCGGGATAGTCGGTGGCGTACTCGTCGTTGGCGGCCTTGAAGCGGAAGGCCAGGTCGCGGGACTGGTCGGCCAGGTCCGAGCTCGACTGGAATTCGATGTTGATGTCGGCCTCGCGGCGCTGGTGCGGGCTGACCTCGCCGTCCGGCCCCGGCGCGCCGTGGTCGAACAGCATCATGTCGTGCTGGATCATCCCCAGCCAGCGTGGCTCGGGGTAGAGGCCGGAGCCGGGCGGGTCTTCCACGCCCTGCAGTTCGCGCCGGTCCTCCACGTAAGCGCGGCTGCCGTTGAGTCCGGTCTCCTCGTTGTTCCAGAGCGCGAAGCGGATCGACACGGCGGTCTCGACGTCCGGCGCGCTGAGGATGCGCGCCAGCTCCATCACCAGCGCGGTGCCGGACGCGTCGTCGTCGGCCCCCTCGCCGAAGCCGTGGCCGTCCATGTGCGCGCCCAGGATGTACATCTCGCCGGGTCGTGTGGCGCCGACCTTCGTGCAGTAAACCTGTGAGCGCTCCCCGTTGGTCGGCTCTTCGAGGTTCAGCGCGCGCAGCGCTTCGTCAGGCTGGGCTTGGGGATCGCGGACGACGCCGGTCGGCCGCCGGTAGCCGAAGATCGAGCTGCCGCCCGGTCCGCTGCCGTTGCGGCCTATGCGTCCGCCGGTCGGGGTAGGCCCGGGCGGGTTGAGCTGGGCGTCACCTGCGCCGCGGGGTCTGCTCGGACGAGGCGGCGGATCGTAGATGTAATGATGCCGCTCGGTGGGACAGCCGGCCGCCTCGAGCTGCGCCTCGATCCAGTCGACGGCGTCGCGGTTGCGGCGGGTGCCCTGCCGGCGGTCGCCGAACTGCGTCAGGCCCCGGATGACGGCCTTGTAGCGTTCCAGGTCGAGTCGGGCGACGAGCTCCGCGATGGGGTCGTCCGCGCCGTCCGCGGGCGCCGGCTGCCCGCCGGACAGGGCGTGCTCCTGGCCCGAGCCGCAGGCCAGCAGCAGAGCAACGACTGTTCCCGCCAATGTTGCGCGCATGGGTTCGCCGCTGCGAGGTCATTGCCGGCCCGGCTCCTGCCCGCCGGACCGGCGCCGCGGAATCCTACCGCCCGCCCGCGGCCGCTTCCCGCTCCTCGGCGCGCGCGCCGGCCAGCAGGTTGAACATGCCGTAGTTCCCCTCGTGGCAGGCGTATTCGTAGAGATGGCCGTCGGACAGGCGCATGGGAACCTGTGCGGTCCAGGCGCGGGTGTAGGTGGTCGGATCCGACGCCGTGAACTCGTACAGCAGCGTGCCGTCGGCGACGCGCGTGAAGCGTTCCACGAGATGCAGGTTGGCGCTGGAGCCGGTGAAGGACGTCTCGCGCAGGAAGTTGGTGGTCTCCACCACCAGCGTGTCGCCCTCCCAGCGTCCCCGGGAGTTGCCCATCCACTGGCGGAGGGAGTCCGCCACGTGCGGGCGCCCGTCGAGCGGGACGATGCGGGCGTCGTGGACCATCTCGTTGAAGATCACCACGGTGTCGGGCGTCTGGAACAACTGCACGTTGTTGTTGTAGGCGCTCGGCGTCATCGGCGGTCCGGCGTTGAAGCCCAGGATGCAGCGCTCCGAAAGCGCCCGATCCTCGGGGCCTTCCGTCACCATGCCGGAGAACGCCCTGGCGAACGTGCCCGGACGCTCGCGCCCTTCGGGGGTCCACGGGATCTTGCCGTCGGGGGGATCGACGATCAGCGACGTGCGCCGGTCCTCCGTCAGGTTGCTGCCGTAGTCCATCCAGAACTGGTTGTAGGCCCGCTCGATGTCGCTGCCGAATCCGAACGACTGCTCGGCGCCGTCCCGGCGATCGGCGTCGAGCGCGTGGGCGGTTGCCGCTGCGAACTCGGCCGCCGCCTCCTCGGTCGCAAAGGCCTGCAGGTCGGCCAGCGCGTCCGGCCGCTCCAGCGGCGTGAGCGTCCGGAAGTCCCACACGCCCTGCAGGTCGGGGTCGCCCCAGGCGGTCCGGGGCATCTCCTGGCCGCCGCCTTGGGAGGTCTGGCCCGCGGCCGGGGCGGGACCGAGCGCGACGGCGCCGGCCAGCACGAACACGGCGAGAGCACGTCGAAATGTCATTGCTTCTTCTCCTGACGGTCGAGCACGCCCTTCCGCCAGTCATGCCGGCAGGCGCGACGGCGTGCACTCGAGTTGCTCTCGCCCATTCTGGCATATTCGCGATGCTCCGCCGCGCCGCACACGGCGCGTTTGGTATCCTCGCGGGGTCTACCGTAACGCGGGGGGATGCGATGCGAGCACGTCCTGGATTCGATCGACTCGGCGCTTGCGTTCTGATCATCGGCGCGGCCTTGTTGCTCGCCGCGCCCGCGGCGGCCCAGTCCGACGGTCGGGGCGCCGGCGAGTCGCCCCGCACGGCGTGGGGTCATCCCGACCTGCAGGGCGTCTGGGATTTCTCGTCGAACACCCCGCTGAACCGGGCGGAGGAGTTCGGCGATCGGTTGTTCCTTACCGCCGAGGAAGCGGCCGCGCGGCAGCAGGACAGGGTCGCGGCGCGCGACCGCCAGGACAACAATCCGGCGCGGACCGGCGACACCGGCACCTACAACCGCTTCTGGACCGACAACCCGCGCGAGACGCTGCAGACGTCGCTCGTCGTCGATCCGCCCAACGGCCGGGTGCCGCCGCTGACGCCCGCGGCGCAGCGGCGCTTCGATGAACTGGCGGCGGCGCGCGTCGGCGTGGACGACGACGCGCCCACGCCGGGCGGCTTCGTTGAGGACCTCGGCCCGCGGGGCCTGTTCGTGCGCTGCCTGATGGGGTTCAACTCGGGCCCGCCCATGAAACCGCAGTCGTACAACCAGAACCTCCAGGTCTTCCAGACCCCGGACCACGTGGTTCTGCTGAACGAGATGGTGCACAGCTCCCGGGTCGTCCCGCTTGGCGATCACCCCGAGCTGGCGAATGGCATCCAACAGTGGCTGGGCAGCTCGCGGGGCCGCTGGGAAGGCGACACCCTGGTGGTCACGACCACCAACTTCCGCGACGTGGTGTTCGACCCGGACCGGGCCGGCGGCGGGCACCGCCCGGGCGGCTCGGGGCTGGTCCTCGAGGAGCGCTTCACGCGCGCCGCGGACGATACCCTCACCTACGAATTCACGATGACCGATCCGGCCTGGTACACGGCGCCGTGGACCGCCCGGTTGCAGATGGCCCGGTCCGATTTCCCGCTCTACGAATTCGCCTGCCACGAAGGGAACTACGGCCTGGAGAACATCCTCGCCGGCGCCCTGCGCGAGGCCCAGCTCGACGCGGGCAGCCGCTAGCCCGCCAAGCGGAACGCGCAGAAAAACCTAAAAACGGCGCAACACAATAACCTAATAATCGTGCACCGCTACGTTCCGGAAATCCGGAGGCGGTTCGCACATCGGCCGGGGACCCGGCCAGCATGCGGACCTGGTAGTACGCTCTCCGGATGCACGGTGACAGCGACCGTCGGAATGGGCTATGGGCGACGGCCGCAGCGTTCGGGTTCTGGGGCCTGACGCCCATCTACTGGAGGGCGGTAGAGGCCGTTTCGGCCCAGGAGTTGCTCGCGCTCCGGGTGCTGTGGGCCGTGCCCCTCGCAGCGGCGCTGCTCACCCTGCTCCACGCGTGGGGTGACCTGCGCCGCGTCCTCACCTCGCGGCGCACCATGTCGGCACTGCTGCTCACCGCCGCGCTGGTCGGCTCCAACTGGTTCGTCTTCCTCGTGGCCGTGGAGAACAGCCAGATAATGCAGTCGAGCCTGGGTTACTACATCAACCCGCTCGTCAGCATCGTGCTGGGCTTCGTGTTCCTCGGTGAGCGCCTGCGACCGGTCCAGTGGGCGGCCGTGGCGCTGGCGGCGGCGGGGGTCGTCAACCAGGTTCTCGCGGTGGGGGAGCCGCCCTGGGTCGCCCTGTTCCTCGCCGGAACGTTCGGCCTGTACGGGCTGTTCCGCAAGACAATCGCAGTGGCGGCGCTGCCCGGCTTCTTCGTCGAGGTGGCCGTGCTCGCGCCGCTGGCGTTCGTCTACATGGCGTGGGTGGTCTCGCAGGCGACAGCGACCGTCGTCGTTGCCGACGGCGGCACGCAGTGGCTCGTTCCCGTCGCCGGCCTGATCACCGTAACCCCGCTGGTGCTGTTCTCGTTCGGAGCGCGGCGGATTCCCCTGGCGACGGTCGGCGTGCTCCAGTTCCTCGCGCCGACCGGGCACTTCGTGCTCGCCACGCAGGTGTACGGGGAGCCGTTCACGGCATCCCACGTCACGACGTTCTTGCTGATCTGGTCGGCCCTGGCGCTCTACCTCGGCGACCTGTTCAGGCGCGAGCGCGGCGCGTGAACCCCGGTGGCGGCGCGGTCATTGTATCTTCATCACCGGTTTCTGGATGAAGAGGTTGTTGGGGTGGTGAATGAGATTGCCGGCATCGTCCCTGATTACGACGTGAAACAAGTTGATGTCGGCGATGACCCCTTCGATTCCCGCGTCTTCGGAGTCCAGCACC
The DNA here is from genome assembly GCA_022820825.1 of Vicinamibacteria bacterium. Classification (GTDB taxonomy): domain Bacteria; phylum Acidobacteriota; class Vicinamibacteria; order Vicinamibacterales; family UBA8438; genus JAAXGX01. Next base: position 80,746 of record JAJEEU010000020.1, on the reverse strand, counting down.
CGAATCCGGTCGCCGAGACGCGTCCGGTAGTTGAAGAAGATGACGATGCTCGCGGTGATGTTGCTGAGGATTGACCACTGGGCGACGAAGCCCACCCCAAGCACCGCGACGATTGAGGAGGCAAACAGGAATACGCTGCGGTAGTCGATTCCCCACACCAGTAGTACAATCAGGGCGGCGACGACCGCCAATCCGAGATCAAATACCTTGCCGATGTAGAATGTTCGCAGCGGCGCGGCGTTCTTCCGCTCCCCGTGCCTTGTCATCCAGCGGTCGACGAGGCGGGTCGCAATGTAGTACCCGACAAGGACGGCGGCACTCAATCCTGGCTTGATGAGCATGGCGCCAATTGCACCGATCTCGTAATCCATTTCAATCACTACTCCTGGCGGTACGATGCCGGCAGCCAGTGCGCGCGGGCACCGAAGCTCCCTTGCGCTGCTAATTCACCGGGCCGGGCGCGGCGTGTCTGGTATGCTCGGGGTGTTCGTGGCAACGCAGATTGACATGATGCAAGCATATCCTGAATTCGATCAATCCGGGCGCCATGCATGACCGGCCGCGCGCAGCCGGGCTGCGCCGCATCTCGCCGGCGTGGGCGGTGGCGATGGCGCTGGCCACGGGTCTGGCGCCGGCGACGGCGGGCGCAGACTCCAGCCGTCCCGCCATCGAACAGACCGACCCGGGCGCCGCGGAGAACGGCCGCGAGCCGACATTGGGCGACGCGCTGCGCGGCGGCCGGACCGCGGTCAACTTCCGCTACCGCTACGAATTCGTGGACGACGAGTCGTACGAGTTGGACGCGCACGCGTCCACGCTGCGGACGACGCTCGGCTACCGGACCGGGCTGTACCGCGGCTTCAGCCTGGGGGTCGAAGTCGAGAACGTGCGGCCGATGGGCGGCGAGCTGTACGACAATCGCGGTGCGGGACACCGGCACAACCAGCGCGTCGGCCGGCCGGCGGTGGCAGATCCCGGACTGACGGAAATCAACCAGGCCACGCTGCGGTACGCACCCCGGGCGGGGACCACCGTGACGCTCGGCCGTCAGGCGATCCTGCTCGACGACCAACGCTTCGTCGGGCCGGTCGGCTGGCGCCAGAACCAGCAGTCGTTCGATGCCGTCCGTCTCGACAGCGACCTGTTGCCCGGAGGCCGGTTCAACTACGCCCTGCTCCACAATGTGCACCGCATCACCGGCGCCGTGGATCCCCTGACCGGCCATCTGCTCCACGCGGCGTTCGGCACGCGCGGCAGCGCCGGCCTGGTCCTCTACATGCATGCCCTCGACTACGAGCGCGACCCCCGCCGGTCGACGGCCACGTTCGGCGCGGAGCTCACGAGGACCCACTCGCTGGGTTCCGGCGTGTCACTGTCCTGGGAAGTCGAAGGCGCCCGCCAACGGAACGCCTTCGGGAGTCCGGGCAGCGTGGAAGCCGGCTACCTGCACCTCGCCGCGGCCGGCCGGCATCGCGGCGTCACCGTGCGCGCCGGTTGGGAGCGCCTCGGCGGCAGCCCCGCCAGCGGCCAGTTCAACACGCCGCTCGCCACGCTGCATCCGTTCAACGGCTGGGCCGACAAGTTCCTGGTCACGCCGGCGGACGGCCTCGACGATCTGTACCTGCGGGCTATCGGTAATACCGGCCCCATGCGTTGGACGGTCGCGTACCATGACTTCAGCGCGGCCGGCGGCGATGCGCGGCACGGACGCGAGCTGGATCTGGAGCTGGTCTACCGGACGCAATGGGCGCAACAGATCGCGGTCACGGTCGCGCACTACCGGGCCGCCGCGCACTCGACCGACACGACCAAGATCATGGCGTGGACGACGTGGGGGTTCTGATCCGGCTCCTGTATGATGATAGGCGCCGCGGGCCAAGGTTCGCCGCGCGCCCATGCCGTTCCGTTCGATATTCGTTGCGATCACCATCAGCAGCGCCCTGCTGCTGGCGGCGCTGCTCATCAACCACGCCAGACCGGAGAACGAGGTCCTTCGGCCGCTGCCGGAGCTGGTGAGCGCGACCGGGCGCTGCGCCCAGTGCCACCGCCAGGAAACACCCGCCATCGTGCACCAGTTCGAGCGCAGCGAGCACAGCCGCGCGAACATCACATGCCTTGACTGCCACCAACCCCGCGAGCGGCAGGAGGCGTACGACCACTACAACTTCCGGCTGGCCCAGGACGTCACGTCGCTGAACTGCCGGAGCTGCCACACGACCGAGTACGAACAGTTCGCGCGCAGCCGGCACGCGCTGCCGGCGTGGGCTGCGGTCAGCGGTACGGCGGGCATGTCGCCCGAGCAGATCGCGCTCGGTGAACGGCACCACCCCGGGGCGGTGGACCGGCCCGCCAATCTTCTCGCCAGCCTGGAGGGTACGGCGGCGACTCAGACGGGATGTCTGGGCTGCCACCGGATCGGCCAGCCCAACAGCGACGGATCGATCGGCAGTTGCACCGAATGTCATTCGCGGCACTCGACGTCCATAGCCCTGGCGCGGGAGCCGCGGACGTGCGGCCAGTGCCACATGGGCCCCGACCATGCGCAGATCGAGATCTACACCGAGTCCAAACACGGCGCGCTGTTCGAAGCGCAGCGTGCGTCGCTCGATCTGGATGCCGAGCCCAAGCGGTTGACCACGGCGGACATGTCCGTCCCGACCTGCGCGACGTGCCACCTGAGCGGCCTGGACGGATTGCGGGTGACGCACGACACGACGGAGCGGCTCTCCTACTGGCTGTTCGCGCCGGTGTCGGAGCGGCGTCCCGGGTATGAGCGCGCGCGCACCGAGATGCAGGAGACGTGCCTGCGCTGCCACGCTTCCACCAGCATCGAGCGCTTCTACGCGGAGGCCGAGGCGGTCGTGGCCGACACGAACGCGCGCGTCCGCGAGGGCGAAGCGCTGATGGCGGCGTTGCGGGACGAGGGTTTGCTGACCGAGCACCCGTTCGACGAGCCGATCGAATACCTGTACTTCGACTTCTGGCACTACTACGGGCGCACCGCCAAGCACGGCGCGTTCATGGGCGGGGCGGATTTCGTGCAGTGGCATGGCAACTACGAGTTGCTGCTCACCCTCACGGAGCTGCACGATCTGGCCGGCGAACTGCGGGACGATAGTGCAGGTCGTTGACGCGGCGCTGCGCCGCAGGGACGCGCTGCTGGAAGCGTTCGTCCTGGCGAACCTGGCCTTCCTGGCGCTCGACGTATTCCTGGCGCACTCGGTCAACAACTTCCACCGCGGCGTGGAGTGGCTGCCGGTGGGGTTCTCGGGCGCGGCGGCGCTGCTGCTCGCACCGGGGCTCCTGCGCGGCGGTTGGGTGGATCGCGGGTCTTACGCGTATCGCGCCGGGCTGGCGGTAGGATTCGCGTCCATCGCGCTCGGCGTGGCCGGTGTCGCCTACCACCTGGAGAGCCAGTTCTTCTCGCAGTGGACCATCCGCAGCCTGGTGTACACGGCGCCGTTCGCCGCCCCGCTCGCGTACGCCGGCCTCGGCTTCCTGTTGCTGGTCAACCGCATGGTGCCGCACGAGACCGAGGAGTGGAACCTCTGGGTGGTCTTCCTGGCGCTGGGAGGCTTTCTGGGCGTATTCGTCCTGGCGCTGTGCGATCACGCGCAGAACGGCTTCTTCCATGCGGTCGAATGGTGGCCGGTGTTCTCCAGCGCCCTTGCGGCGGGTTTCCTGGCGGTGGCGCTATTCGACCGCAGCAAGGCGTTCCTGGGACTCTGCCTGGGTGTGCTCGCGCTGCAGGCGGCCGTCGGCGCGGCCGGCTTCTACCTGCACGCGGCGGCGGACGTCAACGGCCTGTCGGCCAGCCTGTTCGAGAACTTCGTGCACGGCGCGCCGGTCTTCGCGCCGCTGCTCCTCGTCGACCTGGCGATAGTGGCCGCAATCGGCCTGGTCCTGCCCGCGGGCGCGATCCGAGCCGACGGTGTGCGCGGTGCCGGGGCACTTCATGTTCGTCCACGTTCATCCATATAGCGATGGCAACGGCCGGATGGGACGTTTTCTCATGAATGCCATGCTCGCATCGGGCGGATATCCCTGGACGATCATCCCGCCGGAACGGCGAGACGAGTACATGAACGCGCTGGAATCGGCCGGCGTCAGGCAGGCTCGGGGCTGCGGGACGGCAGCAGCGCCGCTTCACCCGCAAGCCCTGCGATCATGGTAGAGCAGCCGATTGCCTCCGCGCCCCGCGGCGCACCTTCCTCTCGGGGCCACGGTTTCGGCACGGCACCGGTCTTCCTCGCCTCGATCAGCACGATCCTGGGTGCGATTCTGTTCCTGCGGTTCGGCTACGCCGTGGGGCACGTCGGCCTCACGGGAACGCTGCTGATCATCGCGCTCGGCCACCTCGTCACCATTCCGACCGCGCTTGCGGTATCGGAGATCGCGACGAACCGCCGCGTACGTGGCGGAGGCGCCTACTTCATCATCAGCCGTTCCTTCGGGACGCGGATCGGCGGCGCCATCGGCATCTCGCTGTATCTGTCGCAGGCGATCTCGGCGGCGTTCTACCTCGTTGCGTTCGCGGAGGCGTTCGAACCGCTCCTCGAATGGCTGGCGGCCACGTACGGCATCGCACTCGATCCGCGCTTCGTCAGCCTGCCCGCGACGGCCCTGCTCGTCGGACTCGTGCTGATGCGGGGGGCAAACCTGGGCGTGCAGGCGCTGTGGGTCGTAAGCGCGATACTGGGTGCGTCCATCGCCGCATTCCTGCTGGGCGAGGGTCCGGAGTCGATCCGTCCGGACGGCTTGAATCTCACTGCCCGCATCGCGAACGGCGACAGCTTCGGCACGGTGTTCGCCATCTGCTTCCCGGCATTCACGGGCATGATTGCCGGTCTCGGACTGTCCGGCGACTTGCGGAAACCGCAGCGCAGCATCCCGTTGGGCACGATTTCCGCAACCGTCGCGGGCATGCTCATCTACACCCTGGTCGCCTTCAAGCTGGCGCAGAGCGCCGCTCCGGATGTGCTGGCGGCGGACCAGTTCGTCATGACGCGCATCGCTCTCTGGGGGCCGGCCATCTACATCGGACTGGCGGCGGCGGCGCTCTCCTCGGCGCTGGGCTCGATTCTGGTCGCGCCACGGACGCTGCAGGCGCTCGCGCGCGACAACGTGCTGCCGGCGCCCAATCTCAATCGGCTGTTGCAGCGCGGCGCGGGCAAGGCGAAGGAGCCGGTGGCCGCCACCTGCGTGTCGGCCGCGATAGCCGTCGTTTTCGTGTTCGCCGGCGGCGTGGACTTCATAGCGCAGATACTCAGCATGTTCTTCATGCTGACCTACGGCGCCCTGTGCACGGTGTCGTTTCTCGAGTACTTCGCCGGCAATCCCTCCTATCGACCGACCTTCCAGTCACGCTGGTACCTGTCGCTCGTAGGGGCGGTCATGTGCGCGGTGTTGATGATCCAGATGAACGCGCTGTACGCGCTCCTGTCGGTCGTCCTCATGGCGTTGATCTACGCAGGGCTCCGGCACTCCCACCGCGAGGAGCGCGATCTGACCGCCATATTCCAGGGCGCGATGTTCCAACTGACGCGGCGCCTGCAGATCACGCTGCAGAAGAATCGCGCAACCGGCGCCGGCAGCGGATGGCGGCCTGCCATCATCGCGGTAACACGTTTTGCCGACCACCGCCTGGGGCACTTCGACCTGCTCCGCTGGATCTGTCACCGCCACGGTTTCGGCCACTTCATCCAGTTCTTCGAAGGCCAGTATTCGTACACCGGCCAACTGGAGGCGCGCCGGCAGGTCGAAAAGCTGATCGAGCGGTCCGAGCTTACCCGTGCGGGCATCTTCGTCGACTCGCTGATCGCGCCGTCCATTCAGAGCGCTCTGTCGCAGTCGATGCAGTTGCCGGGGATATCCGGCCTTGCGAACAACACCGTGCTGCTGGAATTCGACCGCAAGCGTCCGGTGGAGATCGGGGAGGTCGCGCAGTGCGCGGCGCTGGCGGCCGAATCGCGGTTCAACGTGCTGGTGCTGCGGTCGACGAAGTACCGCTTCGGATATCGCTCGTCAATCCACGTCTGGGTGACGGAAGACAACCTGGAAAGCGCGCCGATGATGCTGCTGCTCGCGTACATCATCGTGGGGCACCCGGAGTGGAAGCGGGCTCAGGTTCAGCTCTTCTCGTGCTTCCAAACCGCCGACGCCGAGCGCCAGGCGCAGGGACTCGCGGAAATGTTGCGGAAGGGCAGACTGCCGATCTCGGAACAAAACGTGACGTCCGTCCCGTGCGGGACGCGGGAATCGCTCGAACGGGAAGTCAGGCGGCATTCCGCGCAGGCGGATCTGGTTATCGCCGGGCTCGCGGCCGACGCATTCCGGCCGGACATGGCCGAGCGTCAGCTCAGGGCGTACCGCGGAGCCAACGACGTGTTGTTCGTCCGCGCCCGGGAGAAGGTCCTTATCGAGTAGTGCGGGCCGACCCGTCTATTCCTCGCCGTTCTCTTCCTTCGAGAGCTGAATCCGGACCAGGTCCGCCCTGCCGTCCTTGACCTCGATGATCTCGGCCGTCGCGCCCGCGAGGCGCACGCGGTCGCCCGCTTCCGCGAGCCGGCCCAGGTGGCTCACGAGCAGACCGGAGAGCGTATCGACGTCCGCCGCGTAGAGCTCGAGGCCGCACTCGCGGTTCACCCGCTCGATCAGCACCTGCCCCCTGACGCGGAAGGTGGCCGGATCTTCCTGCGTGATGTCGGGCGTCTCCGAATCGAACTCGTCCTGCACCGCGCCGACGATTTGCTCCAGCACGTTCTCCATGGTGACGATGCCGACGAGGGTGCCGTATTCGTCGTCCACGAGCGCCATGTGCTGGTGGTTGCGCTGCATCTCGCGCAGCAGCCGGCTGATTGGGAGGGTCTCCGGCACGTGCCACGCGGGGTGAACGATGGCGCTCAACTCCACTTCGTCGCCGCTTCCCAACCCAATCAACTCCTTCACGTGGATGATGCCGGCCACTTCGTCGCGCGTCCCGCGGCGCAGGGGAAAGCGGGTGTGGCGCGTCTGCCTGGCGACGTCGAGGCATTTCGCCAGCGGCCAGGTTGCATCGAGAAAGTCGACGTCGGTGCGGGGCACCATGATCTGGCGGACGGTCAGGTCGTCGAACTGGAATACGGCGTTCAGCAGTTGCTGCTCCGTCCGCGACAGCTCGCCCGCCTTGCGGCCGAGCCGGATGCTGGCCTGGATTTCATCCTCCGTGATGGACGGGCCGCTGCGGCTGCCTGTGAAGAAGTCGGCGAACGCCTGCGTCACCCTGATGACGGGACGCAGGCCTCTCTGCATGACGGTGAGCGGCCAGACGGTGAAATGCCACAGCGAGCGCCAGTAGGTGGCGCCGTAGGTCTTCGGCAGGATCTCGCCCACGAACAATATGGCCAGGGTCAGTACGACGGACACGGCGGGCACCAGGGCCGTTCCCAGGACCTGCGTGGCGTACATGCCGCAGAACGTGGCTCCGGCCGTGTTGGCCACGGTGTTGAGCACCAGGATGGCGGAGGTCGGTTCGGAGATGTTGGACTTCATGTCCATGAAGCGCGCGGCCAGGCGCGAATGCTTGCCGTCCGCCCGTTCGGCCTCCAGGACTCCCACGCGCGTCGAGAACAGGATCGACTCGAACAGGGAGCACATGCTCGATATCACTACCGTCATGGTGGCCGCAAAGACTAGCAACAGCATTCGGTGTCCTCCTGCATCCGGAGCCGGAACGCTCGGTCATCCGGCGGCCGGCGGCGACGCCTCCGGCTTGATCCAGCGGTTCATCAGCACGCATGCGACCAGGTCGCCGACCACGTTGACCGTTGTCCGGCTCATGTCCAGTATGCGGTCCACGCCAATCAGCAGGGCCACGCCTCCCGGCGGAATTCCCATGCTCTGCAGTATCGTCGCCAGGATTACGATGCCCGCCCCCGGGCTGCTCGGGGAACCGATGGATGCGCCGATCGTGGTCGCCGACAGCAGGAGCAGATCGCCCAGCGTAATGTCCACGCCGAATACCTGTGTCAAGAATACCGCCGCGACAACCTGGTAGAGCGCAGTCCCGGCCATGTTCACGGTGGCGCCCACCGGAATCACGAACTGCGCGATGGACGGTCGCACGCCGAGCTTGTCCTGGACCGTTCGGATCGACAGCGGCATGACGGCCGCCGAGCTCGACGTGGAGAAGGCCAGCAACTGGACCTCGCGCGTCGCGCTCAGAAACCTCGCCGGCGACATGCGCGCGCCAATCGCCACCAGCGCGAGGTAGAGGAGGTCGAGTGCGACCAGGCCTGCGATCACCACACCCACGTAAACGCTGAGGCCGAGAAGCGCCTGGAGTCCAATCTTGATCGAGATCTGCGCCAGCAGGCCGAAGACGGCGTACGGCGCGAGCAGCATGGCCCAGCTCACGACTTGCATCGACACTTCCTGGAGGGAACCTGCAAGGTCGAGCAGAGGTCGCGAGCGCACCGCGGGAATGGCGAGCAGGGCGATGCCCATGAGGATAGCGAAGAGGACGATTTGCAGCATGCTCTGGTTCAGCGCGGCGCGCGCCGGATCGGATGGAATGAGGGCCACGATCCGATCCGGAAGATCGGCAAGCTTGACTTCGTCGGACGCGGCCGAAGCGACGACCTGCGCCGGGCCCAGCGTCTGCTGAACGGTTTCCCGGTCGAGGTAGTTGCCCGGCTGCACGACCAGCGCCAGGGAAATGCCGATGGCTGTCGCCGCCGCCGTCGTGGCGAGAAAGAAGACGCCGACCCGCCCGCCCATCTTCCGCAACTGCGCCGGATCGCCGCTCGATGCGACGCCCAGCACGATCGACGCGACGACCAGCGGTAGAACCACCATCTGGATCAACGCCAGAAAGACCTGTCCCGGGAGCGCGAGCCAGCCTGCGACAACGTCCGCGTCACTCTCGGACAGGAGCGCGCCGCCCTCGGGAGACAGGAGCATTCCGACCGCGATGCCCAGAACCATCCCGATGACGATCTGCGCCCAAAGCCGCGTGCGGATGAGGCGCTGGATAGTGTCGGTTAGCTCTTCGAGCGGCTTGAAGCCGAAATACCGGTCCGTCGATTCAGTTGCCATCGTGCTCCCCGCTGGAGGCAGGTCGGTGGATTCGTATTCGCCGGCGTGCCGCGGTCATCATGCCAGCGCACCGATGCGTTGCAACGTCCGCGCCGGGGGCCTCGATCGACGCGGTTCCTACGCATCCTCCGACGCCGCAGCCGGGCGCCGCCGCGGCCCGCCGGCGGAGCCGTCGCGGCGCGGATCGGCGACGCCGTAGAGCTCGTTGCGTTCGCGGACCACCAGTTGCACGCAGCCGAGGTAGAAGGAAAACGCTTCGCGGCGGTCGACTGTCAACCCGCGCTCCTCGAACACCTGCGGCAGGTCGTCCCGCAGGCGCGACGCCTCGAGGGACACGCATCCGGACAGCGAGCAGAACAGCCGCGGCGCCGTGACGGCTTCGAGCGGCGTATCTCCCTGCATCAGGCGGATCAGCACCTGCAGAATGGACGGCGTGATCCGCTCGCTGCCCGGCGAGCCGATGACCAGCCATGGCCGGCGGCCCCTGAACACGATGGTGGGTGCAACGCTGGCCCACGGCACCGCGTTGGGACGCAGGTAGTACGGGTGCGAGATGTCCTTGTGCTCGAACGCGCTCATGTAGTTGTTGTAGAGGAATCCGAGCTCCGCGGTTGCCGCGCATGAGCCGTACACGTTCTCGATGGACTGGGTCAGCGCGACGGCGTTGCCCGCGCGGTCCATCACCGAGAGGTGGGTCGTTTCGCCGTGGCCGGAGTAGCGCCGGTTGATCTGGCCTGCAATTTCCCGGGCATAGTCGTCCTGCAACATGCGTTTCTCGGCGTGTTGCGGATAGAAGGCGGGATCGAACGGCCGGTCCGCCCGATCCAGGAAGGCGCGCCGGATTGTCTCGGCCAGCAGCACGGCGCCCGCGCGCGTCTGCGAATCGCGCCTGTTCTCGGGCAGGTGCTGGTGGATGTTCATCATCTCGATCAGCGTGCGGCCGGCGCCGGGCGGCGGCATGGTGAACACACGGTGCCCGAAGAACCGCCCGGTGAGCGGCCGGCGCTCGATCGGCTGCGGTATCTGCGCCAGGTCGTCCCGCCGGATGAAGCCGTCGTGGCGCTCCATGTCGGCCTCGATGGCCGCCGCAATATCTCCAAGGTAGAAGTCGGCTACGCCGTGCTCCGCCAGCCGCCGGAGCGTCGCGCCCAGTGCGGGCTGGCGGAATACGGCGCCAGTGCGATAGAGGAGCTTGCCGTTCCGCAGGAAGATTGCCCCGGCCGTTCCCGCCCGGAGATACTTCGCTTCGCGCTTCGTGAGTGAATGCTGCAAACGGGATATGCGGAAGCCGTTCTCGGCGAGGTCGATGGCCGGTTGCAGCAGATCGGCCAGCGGCAGCGTGCCGTGCGCTTCGCGCAGGTAGTCGAGCACGGCGGGGGTGCTCGGCACCGTCGTCGAGCGATAGCCCCGGCGGCGCTCCGCGCGCGGGTTCACCAGGGCGTCCTGCGTGGCCCGGTTGGGCGCGCGCGACGAACCGTCGAGCGCGAACGTGCGCCCCGCGGCGGCATCGTGGACGAGCACCATCGTCTGGCCGCCGAGACCGGATGCGACCGGCTCGCACACGCCGAGCGCGAAGGCTGCCGCAACGGCCGCATCGAACGCATTGCCGCCCGCGTCGAGCATCGCCACGCCGGCCGCGGTAGCCGCATGGTGCTGCGTCGCCACCATGCCCTCGCGCGATACGGCGAGCCGTTGCGGCTCGGGTAGCACGCCGATGTCCATCAAGACGGCCCCTTCCCTGGAGGAGTCATTCAGCGGGAATCCGCGAGACTAGCACATGTCACGGCAAGCCCTCCGCCGTGCCGTCGCGCCTCACGTCGGCGACACCCTGGTACTCGTCCTTCGTGTGACACTGCAGAACCGCGTGTATGGCTCCCAGGAAGAACGCGTAGTCCTCCCGCGGGCGTATCCCATACCCCGCCTGCGCCAGGTGCGCGAGCACCGCCGAATCAACGCGGCCGGCCTCGATGCTGACCTCGCCGGCCACGTTTACATAGAGGCGCGGCTGCGACATCGCGCTGGAAATCGGGAGCTCTCCGTCGATGACGGCCGACAGGAAGCTGGCGGTCGCCGAAAATCCACGCTGGCTGCCGGGACTGCCGGCAACCAGCCACGGTTTGCCGCCCACCGAGACCAGCGCCGGCGCCACCGACGACCAGGGAATGCCGTTCGGTCTCAGATTGTAGTAGTGCGTTGGTTTGTCGTACTGAAACGCCTCCAGGTAGTCGTTGTAGAGAAACCCCAGGCCATCAGCCGCGGCCTTCGAGCCGTACACCAGGTTCACCGATTGGGTGATTGCGGCCACGTTGCCGGCGCCGTCCATGGCGGACAGGTGGGTGGTTTCCCCGCGGTCATGGCCCCGCGCGCCCGATTGGCCCTGCGGGGAGGACCCCTGTCGAATCTGGCCGGCCAGGCTGCGGGCGCGCTGCCGGGTATGTTCCGTCCAGGGTTGCAATTGATGGAAGGTGTGCGGATTCAGGGGGTTCCTGCGGTTCTCGATGAGCGCGAGACGCTGGATCTCGGCGAGCAGCCGATGCGCATCCGGCGTGCCGTCCGAGAGGCGCCCGGCGGGAAAGTGTTCCATCATCTTGAGGATCAGCAGCAGCGTATGGCCGGCGCCGGGCGGCGGGAAGGTGTGCACGGTCAGGCCGCGATAGGTGTCGGCGAGCGCTTCGCGTTCGATTACCTCCGGCAGGTACGCAAGGTCCTCCGCCCGCAGGAGGCCCCGGTGCAACCGCATGTCGGCGTCGATGCGCCGGGCGATGTTCCCCCGATAGAACGCCTCGATCCCGTCGCTTGCCACCGCGCTCAGCGTCGCGGCGAGATCGCGCTGCACGAAACGCTCCCCGGACGCGTACGGCGCCGTTCCGTTCTTGAGGAAGTAACGCGCGCCGGATCGGGAAGGGACCTTCAGAAAGCCCTGCCTTTCGCGCGCCTGCAGCCGAGACTGAAGCGGCGTTATCCGGTATCCGTCCTCGGCGATGCGAACCGCGGGTTCGACCAGCGTGCTCCAGCCGAGGCGGCCGTATGCACGATTGAGATGACCGAGAACGGCGAGCGTGGTGGGTATGGTGGTGGCCGTGTACCCCAGCTCCCTGGAGCGCCTGCTCCTCAGCCTGGACTTGTGGGCCAGCGCGGGTGCGTGGCTCGAACCGTCCACGGCGATGGTCCGTCCGCCGACGTGCAGGAGCGCCATCGTTTGACCGCCGAGGCCGGAGCCCTGCGGTTCGCAGACGCCCAGCGCCAGCGCGGCCGCACAGGCGGCGTCAACCGCGTTGCCCCCGCGCTCGAGCATCTGCACCCCTGCGCGAGTGGCGTCGGGAAACGCGGTGGCGACCATGCCGCCCGCCGCGGACGAACACTTCTGGTCGGTCGACTGTTGAAAGGACCGCTCGACCCGCTCCGGTTCCACGGCGGGCTCTACCGCGGCACCTTGCGGGTCCAGGCGTGGAGCGCCGCCAGCACGTGCTCGCGCTTCTGCTGATTCGAAGCGAACGGCGCGCGCGACAGCTCCAACTGTACCCAGGGCATCTCCGCGGCGTGCGTGCGGGTGATGAAGCCACCCTTGAACGGATGATTGATCGTCACGTTGGGACCGAAACGCTCCTCGAGACACGCCCAGAGCGTGTCCATCCACTCCTGGGGACAGGTGCCGTCCGCGTTGCTGATGCACACCCAGGGCCGTTCAACGCCCGGGTCCGGACCGACAGGAGGACCCGCTGCCGCCATGGTATGGCAGTCGACGGCAAGCTGCAGCCCGCGGTCGCCGAGCCGCGTGAGGCGCTGGTGGTAGGGCCGGTAGTACTTCGCCAGCAGGGTCTGGACGACTGCTTCCGGCGGGAACGGCTCGTAGACCGGCACTTCCCAGCAGGTGTGCGTCTTGACGACGCCGTCCTTGCGCCGGTCATCCTCCGCACGGTTGAGATCGACGATGGCGCGTGCGACATCCGTCGTCACGTAGCACTCGACCTCCTCCTCGATGGTGTAGATCTCGGCCGCTCCCTCGTCGCCGTCCCTGGCGATCTCTTCCGGCGTGAGCGAGCAGTAGGGCCGGGCTTCCGGTGGGACGCGCAGGCCCGCGTGAGGCACCGAGATGAGCAACGGCAGAGTCATGGCAGCCTCCCTATGTCTCGAGGTCCGCGGCCAGGTACTCGGCCAGCAGCAGCGTGCGCTGCACCAGGCTGATGCGCTGCACGGCTTCTTGGGGGGTGCCCCGATCCTGGGTCTCCGGACCGATGCCGCACAGGCACGGCGTGTCGGCCGGGACCAGGCCCGCCACGGACGGCCAGCGGGAGAACTCGGGCTTGAGCGGAACGTCCCAGCGCTTCGCAATGTCCATGAGCTTCTCCTGCAAGCGCGCGTTGACCGTCCGTTCCCGCATCGGCGGCCGGTCCGAGATCTGGACCAGCTCCCACCTGGGACCGCCCTTGCCGAGGATCGTGCGCATCTTGTGGAGCGCATCGTCCGCCCGTTTCGTGTCGCGGTAGGTCATCAGGATGGTCGCCGTGACGCGGTGGGGCAGGGCCATCGTGTGCCGTTCCGTGTGCAGCTCGCTGATCGACACCGACAACTGGTCCTTCTGCGACGTGAGCCTGCTGAGCTCTTCGACCTTCGCGCAGGTCCAGCGAACCGCTTGCGTCTTCGGCTCGGTCCTGCCGGGGCGGACGGGATCGCCCACCACCTGGAGGCGGTACTTGCGATGTCCCCGCCGGCGGTTGATGATCCCTCCTCCAGGCGTGCCCGGCCGGAGAACCAGAACATGCCTGGCCTTGCCGGCGGCCTTGCGAATGATCGCGGAGCTGTCTCGCGCGTCCCGGCCTTCATCGGAATAGAGCAGGACGCCGATGCGCAGGCGATTGAGCCGCCGGATGCTCCGGAGCGCCCGCAGCGCGTGCTGCATCATGATCAACGGCGCCCGCGACGTGCCCACGCCGTCACCGTAGAGATACTCCGGGTCTCGCCGAAACGACTGTTGCGGAGCCCCGGCCTCCATCGGGACGTCGAGGTGCGCGACCAGCAAGGTGCCGCCGGCAAACCCCTTGGACGTTTCCCAGCACCAGGCATCGGGTCCCGAGGCGATGTCTGCCGCGGGCCGCATTCCCAATTCCCCGAACCACTCGGTCACTCTGTGAACGGTCTGCTGTATGCCGATGGGGTCGTCCGTGCGGCTGGGTGCGTCGGTCAATTCCCGGAGCTCCCGCTCCATCTGGTCGCGGCGCTGGGTGACATAGCTGGCCACGTGCGACCGCGTGTCGACGGAGCCGACATCGACGGTCGGCGGCTCGGGCGTCCCGAAGTAGCGCGCGCTGGCAATCTCGACGAGGCGGTTGATGAACGCGGCGTAGTCCATCCCCACCTCTCGGGCGGCGGTGGCGTACGACCCGCGCTCGCTGAGCCCGGGAAGGCTGTTGACCTCCAGGATGTACAGCTTGCCCGCCTCGTCGAGGCGCATGTCGATCCGCGCGCAGTCGTAGCAGCCGAGCACCGAGAACGCCTTCCTGGCAATCTCCTGGGCCTCGGTCTTCAACTCGTCCGAGATCGGGGCGGGGCACGCGAGCGTCACCTCGCGTCCGCTCTTGTGGGTCTTGTCTTCGTAGGTGTAGATGTTGGGCCCGCCGGTTCCGAACTGGAGCTCGACGGGAGGCAGCGCATCCGGAGGGTTGTTGCCCAGCAGCGCCACGTTGATCTCGCGGCCGTCGATGAACTGCTCGGCCAGCACGGGCTGCCTGAACTCGTTGTAGATGGCCCCGGCCGCCTCCCGCAGCTCGTCGTCGTTGTTCACGACCTTCAGGCCGAACGACACCGCCTCGTTCTTCGGCTTGACGATCATGGGATACCTGATCTCCGGAAGATCCATGTCGGGCGTCGTCAGCACCACGAAGTCGGGCGTCGGAAGACCGTGCTGGCGCAGGATCATCTTCGTGACGACCTTGTCGAGGCACAGCGAGTGCGCGAGCGGTCCGGACGCGACGTACGGCACGCCGACCATCTCGAGGATGCCCGGCACGTGGGCATAGCGGGCATGACCCTGGATGCCGTACGACACGTTGAACACCATGCCCGGCCGCTCGCCCTTCACCACCCGCGGCATGAAGTCCTCGAGCTTGGGAATGAGCTCCTTGTCGCCCTCGATCAGCGCGACCTGGTGTCCGCCCCGCTTGAGCGCCTGCGTGACGCTCTGGAGGCTCTTGAGCACGAGCTTCTCACGGTTCGGCGTGCCGAACAGATTGATGACGTTCTGACTCTCCCGGTTGTAGACCACCGCCACTTTCATCGAATGCTCCTCCGATACTCACCAGGGCGAACTGCGCCGTTCGGACGTTCTCCGCGGCGTTGCATCGATCGGTCATCCCGCCCTTGGCCCCATGTATATTCCTCGGGACGCGTGACCGCTTGGCCGAATAGACGATTCCGTGCGCCGAAGTGTCACATCCCATGCTCGCAAGATGAGGAAGGGGTGACTTGGCGCCGTACCGGTCGTCTGAATTCGCAGGCGTACGGCGCTCCGTATTCCCGCCGCCGCGCGCTGCGCCGGCTCCGTGGCAAGGCGCCGGCAGGGGGGCACCATGAGTGAGACAGGTGGAATCGACGCGATACTCGACGTGGCGCAACGGATGCTCGACCGGCTTGGGGCCTTTACGCCGACTCTCTTGAGCACCTTCGCTCTCCTGGCCGGCGGTTGGCTGGTCGCGTGGCTGCTGTCGCGCGCAGTCACGAAGCTCATCGACAAGCTGGCTCCCGGCCTCGAGGAACGCGCCACGCGTCTGACGCTGACCCGCCTCGGCTTCGAGCGGCGGGTCTCGCAGTTGGTCGGCACGTTCATATTCTGGATAGTCCTGGCGGTCTTCGTGGCCGCTGCGGTCGAGACGCTCGGCCTGCCGGTGCTGGCGGCCTGGGTCGGACAGCTCGGCAGCCTGCTGCCCAGGCTGTTCGTGGCCAGCCTGATCGTCGTGGCCGGCTTCCTGGCCGGGGCGTTCACGCGCGAGGCGGTAGCCGCTGCCGCGCGCGCCGGCGGCGCCGCACGGGCCGACCTGCTGGGCCGCATCGTCCAGGCCGTCGTGGTGGCGACGGCCATCGTGACCGGCCTGGAGCAGGTCGGCGTGGACAGCCGGTTCCTGACCTCCATGACGGTGGTCGCCGCGGCCGGCGCGCTGGGCGGGGTCGCGCTGGCGTTCGCCCTGGGCGCGCGCACCGAGGTGAGCAACATCGTGGCGATGCACTACGTGCGGCAGACGTTTCGCCCCGGGCAGCTCATCACGCTGGGCGGCGTCAATGGAAGGATCCGGGCCTTCACGAGCACGTCCGTCATCATTGGCGGCGGCGAGGGAGAGATCCACGTGCCCGGCAGGATGTTCAGCGAACAGATGACGGTTGTGCCGCCGCAGGAGGACCAGGTTGGAGGTTGAGGGCATCATTGCCGGCGCTTTCCTCGCCAACCACCCCGCGGAGGCTGCGCGCGCGATAGAGCGGCATTCCTTGGCGCAGGTGGCCGATTACCTGTCCGGCTCCGTGCCGGAGCATATGGGGGCCGTGGTCGCGGCGATGGATCCGGGCGTCGCCGCCGCGGCGCTGGCGGATATCGACCGGGAGCTGGCGGCGCGGATCGTCGAGCAGTTGCAGCCGGCCGCGGCGAGTGTGCTTCTCAGCCGCTTCCCGCCCGATCTGCGGCAGCAGGTTCTCGACCGGATGTCGCCCGGGGCGGCCGGCCGGGCCCGTATCCGGATGCAGTACCCGCCCGGTACGGCCGGCGCGCTGCTCGACCCGGAATGCATCACAGCAGCGCCGGAGCAGACCGTGGCCGAAACGCAACGACGGCTGCGCCAGGCCCGGCTGAGCGGCCAGCCCTATCTCTTCGTGACCGGCGCCGACGGCGTGCTGCTGGGGATCGTCGAGCTCGGCGCGCTGCTGACGTCCGCGCCCGGCGCGTCGCTGGGGGTGATTGCACGCCGCGAATTAACCGCCATTCCTGCGAACGCCGAACGTGCGACGATCCTGGCGCATCCGGCGTGGACCGACCTGCTGACGCCGCCGGTAGTCGACGGCGCCGGCCGGTTGATCGGCATCATGCGCTACGAGACGGTGCGGCAACTGGGAGGCTACGCGGCTCGCCCGGCGGCTGCCGCCGCCGTCGCGCTCGACCTCGGTGAGCTGGCCTGGTCGGCCGGCATCACGGCGGTCGGTGAATTGATGGATGTACTTGGGCACACACCGCGACGGTCGCCCGAAGCAACGGCGGGCGGATGATGGATGCAGCGACGGTACGTGCGGCGCTGGCTGGCGACTACGTCGTACGGCACCCCGGAGAGGTCGCCGCGCTGCTCGAGGAGCGCGACACGGGCGACATCACGGGCGTTCTCGAACGCCTGCCTGCTGACTCCGCGGCGGCGGTCTTCGCTTCCCTGACGCCGACCAGCGCGGCGGATGTGCTGGCCCGCCTGTCCGACGAGCGGGGCGTCGCCGCGCTGCGGGCGCTCGATCCCGCCCATGCCACGGTCGTGTGCGGCCGGCTGGCCGGCGAGGACCGGCACCGCCTGCTTTCGAAGCTGCCCCCCGCCGAGGCGCGCGAGCTCCGGGAGCTCATGGTCTATCCGGCCGATTCCGCGGCCGGCCTCATGACCACTCGCATTCCCACGTTCAGGCCGAACACCGCGGCCGGCAACATCCTCGGCAAGTTGCGCGCCGCCCACGACGAGGACCTGAACGACGTCGCGCTGGTGGACAGCGACGGCAGGCTCGCCGGGATGGTCCCAGTGGCGCGGCTTGCAACCGCCGACCCTGCAACGGCAGCGCAGGCGCTGGTCCGGAAAGAACATTACGCCGTGCCGGCGATGACGCCGCGCGAGGACGTTGTCGAGCTGATGACGCGGACTCGTGCCGGCACGCTGCCGATAGTCGACGCCCAGTCCCGGCTACTCGGCGTGGTGCGCCAGGACCACCTGTCGCCGGCCATCGAGGAGCAGGCGAGCAGCGACGTCCAGACGATGGTCGGCGCCAGCGAGGACGAGCACGCCCTGTCGCCGGTCGGCTTCGCCGTGCGCAAGCGGCTCCCGTGGCTGCAGGTGAACCTGCTCACGGCGTTCCTGGCGGCGGCCGTCGTCGGCCTGTTCGAGGACACCATAGCGCGCGTGACGGCGCTCGCGGTGCTGCTGCCGGTGGTTGCCGGCCAGTCGGGCAACACCGGCTCGCAGGCGCTTGCGGTGACGATTCGCGGTCTGGCGCTGCGCGAGGTGCGGTTGCGGCACTGGCGCCGGGTGGCGGTGAAGGAGGGCGCAGTCGGCCTGATCAACGGCCTGGGCGTCGCGGTCACGACCTCGGCGGGCGTGTTCGTCTGGAGCGGATCGCTCGGACTCACGGCCGTGATCGCATCCTCGATGGTCCTGTCGATGCTGGTCGCCGGCCTGGCCGGCGCGCTCGTGCCGATGGGGCTGGTGGCGGTCAGGCAGGACCCGGCGCAGTCGTCGTCCATCGTGCTCACCACCGTCACCGACATCGTCGGCTTCTTCAGCTTCCTGGGCATTGCGACGCTGCTGATGGCGTCGCTGTAGCGCGCGCGGCGCACGCCGCCGCCCGGCGGGCGCCAGCGGTGCATGCGGTCAGAACGCCTGGCCGAGCGAGATGAAGAGCCGGCCGCGTTGCCCTCGCTCCCGGCTGCGCAGCGGAAATCCGTAGTCGGCGCGGACGAGCCCGAGCGGGCTGTCGAAACGCAGCCCGAAGCCGGTCCCGAAGCGCAGGTCATCCAACGCGATGTCGCGCAGGGATTGGAATACGTTGCCGGCGTCGAAGAAACCCACGCCCGAGAACCGCCGCCACAAGGGAAATCGCGCTTCCTGGTTCAGGATCAGAAGTGCGCGCCCGCCTGTCGGCGCGCCCGCGCTGCCGAGTTGACCAAGGCTGTCCTGCCCGTAGCCGCGCACGGTGTTCCCGCCGCCGGCGAAGAAACGCTCGGTGAGATGCAGCGGGCTGCCGAAACCGGTAGCGAGCCCGATGCGTGCGGCGGACGCGAGCACGACGTTTCCAAGTCGCCGGTATGCGAACTGTTGACCGAGGTACTTGAGGTACCTGGCCGCCCGCCCGAGCTCGGAGCCGTACTCGACGTTGGACGAGTGGAACAGGCCGCTGGTGGCGTTGAACAGGTCGTTGCGGCTGTCAGCGACGGCGCTCGCGTCGAAGCGCGCCACCCTGCCGCGCGGATTGGCGGAGAAGCCGTGCCCGGGTACGCCCTCCACGGCGTCGTTGAGGTCCAGGTTGGCGCTGTAGGCGAAGGTCACGTCGTCGCTCGGCCGCATGCGCTGCTCGACGGTGAAGGTCGTCGCGTTCGCGACGAAGTCGGCCGCGTCGGGACCGGTTCGCGCGCGCCGCCGCGCGGCGAACAGGTTGGTTTCGACGTCGCGGCCGAGGAGCGTGGGTACGGTAAGAAAGGCGCGCAACGCCTGGCGTCCGCGGTCGGCGTGCGCGGAGACGCCAGCCGTCAGTCCGCGTCCGAACAGGTTGCGCCGGGTGAAGTCTCCGCCGGCTCCCACGCGCAGCGTGCGGCCTGTCGATTCCCCCAGCGCCGCCGCCTCGTCCGTCAGGCGCAGGCCGTAGCGCAGGCGGTACGGCGGCCACTCTTCGAGGGTCACCCGCGCCTCGACGGGCGTCGACCCGTCAGCGCCCGCGTCGTCCGCGGCGGGCAGCTCGCGGGCAACGATGTCCACGCTGCGGAACACGCCCGTTTCGTACAGGCGCCTGCGGGCGAGGTTCCACGCCAGTGGATCGACGGGGCCGCCCGGCTGCAGGTCGAGCGCCCGCGCGACGAGCGTCGGATGGGTCCGCGGCGCACCTTCCACGACGACCTGCTCGATGACGCGCAGCGGGCCTTCGACGACTTCCAGCCGGACTTCGACGGTGTGCGATGGGTCGGCGACCACGCTCTCCGCCGAGACGCGCACCGCGGCATGTCCCGCACGGCGGTAGCTCGCCGCAATGCGCCGGCGCGCGTCGAGTACGGCGGCTTCGGTGTACACGTCTCCGCGGCGGATTGCGGCTGCCTCCCGCACGTCAAGCTCCGATCGACTGCGCGTGCCGGAGACGCGGACCTGCCCGATGTGGTACTGCGCGCCCGCCGCGACAAGCACCGGCAACTCGGCGTCGCGATCCGTGAAGCGCGCCTCACCGACCTCGACGGCCGCGCGCAGCCGGCCCTGGCCGCGGTACCAGTCGCGGACGGCCGTCGCCAGCGGCTCGGGATCGATCCACGCACCCGCGTCCAGCCCCGTAGCGGCCGCCAGCGCTTGCAGCGCAGCCTGCTCCTCGACCGCTACGCCTTCGAATACGAGGCGCCGCGTGTCGCTGCGCGGGCCGGGGTCGATGCTGACCGCAACTTCCTTGACGCGCGGGGCGCCGCCGACCTCGGCAGCGGGGTCGCCACCTGCCTGTACGTCAATCGCGGCGCGCAGGTATCCCTCGCCGGCGAGATGCGCGGTGACGCGCGCGGTCAGCTCTTCCGTGAGGAAAGTGTCGAACACCGCGCGCGACCAGATCGCTTCCAGCTCGCGGCGCACGCTGTCCGGAAGGCGGTAGCCGGTGACCCTCAGCCGCGTGCGGGGTCCAAGCGTGACCTCGTACGTCAGATCGACGCTCGTCCCCGCGGGCCTCGGCGTGCGCCGCGCCCGCACGCGCGCCTCGAGGAATCCCAGTTCGCGCAGCCGCGTTTCGAGGGTCTCGCGGTCGTCCTGCCAGCGGTGAAAGTCGAAGGTGTCGCCGGACTCGAGCGCCAGCAGCTCGCGCAGCATCCCGGCGTCGATGCCTGGTTCGCCGCGCACCTCGACCGCGGCCACCTCCGGCCGCGCCCGTGCTGCGGCCCTGGCCGTCGGCGCCCCGCGTTCGGGCGCCCCGGCCGAGGTCACGTGCCTGAACTCGTACGCGCGCCGGCGCTCGTCGTCGAACAGCGCCCGCACTTCGACGTTGTTGCGGGGCAGGTAGTCCACGAGCCAGGCCATGTCGTCGTCGCGCAGGCCGCGCGAGAACACCAGCCGCACGTTGTCGCGCAGGTCGCGGCCGACCGTCAGCCGCGAAGCGGGGTTCAGGTCGGTGGCGATCAGGCTCGGATCGAACAGCACGCCGTCGTCGTAGGCAGGCCCGTCCGCGCCGATGCGCACGTCCACGCCGATGCCGCGGCCCACCTGCGCCAGCAGCTCGCTCGAAGCGAGACCGAGCGCCTGCTCGCGCGCGTCGGCGGCGAGCCCGACGGCCGCCTGGTCGAGCGGCCGCCCGGTGAGCAGCACGGAAGCGATGTCCGACTCGGGCAGCGGAGGCTCCGAACGCAGGCTCGTCGACCAGTCGCCGCCGCTGCCGCTCGCCTCCAGCGTGATGTCGTAGCCGCCCGCCCTGGTGTGCGCCTCCAGCGTCAGCGCGGGCACGATGCCGTCGGGATCGATGAAGTCGACGGCGCCGGTGTCGATTTCGTATGTCCGGTTGCCGAAGCGGACGCGCCCGCCCTCGCGCAGCGCCGCCCGCCCCGTCACGGCGGGCGCCCGCAACGTACCGCCGACGCGCAGGTCCCCGCCGAGCTCGGCGTCCAGGTAGTTGTTGGCGACGACGATGTCGTCGCCCGTGACGACGCGCACGTCGAGCTGCACGTCCGCGCCGTCCCCGCCGCCGGCCTCGATTGTCGCAACGCCGGGCTCGCGCCCGAGCAACTCGAACAACCCGCCGGCGAGCACGAACGGCTCGCGGTAGGCGCCGCGGAGGAGGTCGACCGCGCCGGTCAGGGCAAGACCATCGCCCGTCGAGGCCAGCTCCAGGTCGACGTCCGCCTCGCTGCGCAGGCCGCTCGGTATCTCGAGCGCGAGACCTTCGCCGGCGATGGTGAACGCGTTGCGCGCGCCGGCGCCCGCAAACGACCATCCGCCGCGGATGGTGACCCGGCCGCCGTTGGCGCTGCCCGTCAGATTGTCGGCCGTCACCCGGTTGCCGGCCAGGCGCAATGCGCCGTTGAGGTCGGTGAGCGTCAGCCGCGGCTCCGCCACGCGCAACTCGCCGTCGGCAAGCTCCACGCGGCCGCTTGCGTCCGGGCCTGCCAGCGGTCCCGTGAGCCGCGCATCCACACGCGCCGAGCCGGCTGCCGCGGCGCCGAGCGCACCGAGCGCCGGCACCAACGCGCCGAGCGCGCGCAGATCCAGATCGCCGGTGAGCGACAGGTCCGCGCCTGCGTCCCCGGCGAGCGGCACGCGGCCGGCGACGGCCAGGCGGCTGGTCTCGTTGCCCCAGTCGAACGACCTGATCGCCGCAAACCCGTTCTCCAGCACGATCTCCGTGGTTTGCCGCTGCGCAAACGGGATTCCTGCCGCGACGAACGCTGCCTCCGACAGCGTCAACCGGCCGCGCGTGCTGGCCAGGTCCGGCGCCGAAAGCTCCAGCTCGACGGTGCCGCCCGCGGCGCCGGCGAGGCGGTCGAGCGCAGCGGGGTCGAGGTACCCGGCCAGCACGGCGGGGGTCAGCGCGTCGATGTCGAAACGCGCGGCGGCCGGCCGCCGCCTGTCGGCGTGGCGTACGGAGACGGCCGCGGGCAGCCAGGCGGACCCGAATTCGATCGGCAGCTCGGCGGACCCTTCAATCGTGGCGCCAGCCCACGCCGCCCGCAGCGATGCGATCCGCAACAGTCCGTCCGCGAGCGTCGCCCGGGCCGTGATGCCGCCCGGACCCGGACGGCCTTCGATCGCTATCGCGCCGTCGTCGAGTTCCAGGCTTCCCGCAAGGTCTACCGCGTCGGGGGCGCCGGTCGCGGACAGCTCGACCCTTATCCGCCCGTCCAGCGAACCCGGCGGCAGGCCGGAGAGCGGTCCCGCCACTGCCGCGAGGTCCGCGACGCGGCCGGCGAGAACCACCTCCAGCGCTTCGTCGCCGGCGGGCCGCAGGCCGCCGCCGGCGCGGAGACGCGAGCGCCCGAAGACCAGCTCCAGGTCCTCCGCGCGCAGTCCGTCCGCGCCGTAGCTGATGACCGCGGGCCGGGCAACGTGCACCGGCAGTCCGCCCATGCTTGCCTCGGCGTCCCCGATCCGCACTTCCAACGCGGACGCCGCCAGGTTGTCGAGCGGTCCGTCGGCGTCAACCGCCAGCGTCACGCGGCCCGCCAGCGCAGCGGACGGCGGGGCCAGCCGCGCGATGTCGGCGTCGACGGTGCGTCCGCGCAGGCGGAAACGGCGCTCGGCGGCGGGACCGGACAACGACGCTGCGACCGTGGCGCCGAGCTCGGGCGCGCGCAGGTCGGCGCGCACCTCCGAGCCGGCGTCCAGGACCGCGTGTCCGGCCACGGCGCCCACGTCCACCCCGGCGACTTCGATCCCGTCGAACTCGAACGCTGCTGCCGCCTCGACCTGCCGGATGCTGCCGCCGATGGTGATTCGCACCTGGCCGCGACCTGCCGCCGCCCAGCCCGGCGGCGTCTCCAATCCGACTGCGCCAAGGTCGGATACGACCGCGGTGAACGCGCCGTCGAGCGCGCCGTCGGGCGGTTGCAGCCGCAGTCCGCCGGTTGCGGCGTTGGGTCCCGCCCGGAGTTGGACGTCGTCGACGCGGAGCCCGTCCACATCCGCGTGCAGGCGCGCTTCCGCGCTGTCGAGCGTTGCCGGGCCCGCGGTCAGTCCGTACGCCTCCAGCATGCCGCTGAGGACGGGCCGGCCGAGCGTGCCGCCGAGCTCGAAACGGCCGCCGGCAGTGCCGTCGAGCGGGGCGAGCGCCCCCGCTCCGCGCGCGGCATCCAGGAGGCGGCTGCAGGCGCCGAGGTTGTTGCAGGTCAGGTTCAGGCTGCCCGCGAGCGGCGCGTCGTTCCATCTGCCGCCGGCAAGCGCGTCCGCCGCCAGCGCCGTGTCCATCGAGCCGGAAACGGATACTGCGTCCGCGAGCGTCTGGTCGAGCGTCACATGCCACCGGCCGTCGCTACCCTCGATGCTTACTCCGGCGCCGCTGGCGCCGTCGGCCACAAGGCGTGTCCCGCCCGACGCGACCACGGAGCGCGGGTCGAGCGCGGTCCAGCTTGCGGCCAGTGAGCCTTCGGCGGCGGCGTCGAGCACAACCGGCGCGTCCGCCCGGAACGCGGCCAGCAGGCGGTCGACGTCCACGCCGCTCCAGGCCGCGTCGAACCGCCCGGACCGATCCGCGTCGCGGGCGAGACTGCCCGCGGCCGTCAGCACCCCGCCGGCCAGCTCCACGCGCAGGCTGTCCAGCTCGACGCCGGCGGGCGTCACGCGCACGGAGGCGTCGACGCGGTCGGCTTCCACGCCGTTGAACTCGATGGCGTCGCCCGCCAATTCCGACGACACCTCCAGCCGCTCGACCGTCCCGGAGACTTCCCCGGCCGCCGAGAGCCGGCCGGCCGCCGGCGGTGCGGACAGCAGCGCGGCAACCCATTCCAGGGCTGCGTCCGCCTCGTACTCGATGGAGATGCGCGGATTGGCGAATATCGGCTCCAGGCGGCCGTAGAGTCGCAGGTCCAGCTCGGGACCGGACAACGCCAGGCGTCGGATGCCCAGTGCGGCGCCGTCGAACTCGATTTCGCCCCGGAGGCGCGCCAGACGCGTCGCCCACCCGCGCCACGTCGCGCTGCCGCCGCCGTCGAAGGCGACGGTCCCGCCGCTGCCGCCGCCGCCGCGCGGGGACAGGCGGACCGTCGTGGGCGGCAGGCGCGCGGCGAAGTCCGCGTATTCGTCCCGCCAGTCGACGGTGAGCCCCGTGATGTCCAGCCGCTCTATCGGCAACACCGGCACCGGCAGTCGGCCGGTTTCATTCGCGCCGTCCCCGGACGCAGGCAGATTCGAGCTGCCGTCGCCGCGGCGTACGACGGAGACGGCCGCACGCCGCACCACCAGCTCCTCGAGCGCCGGGCCGTCCCACAGCGCGCTCCAGGTGAGATCGACGCGCACCTCACCGGCGCGCAGGAACGGTTCGCGCGGATGGCCGTGCGCCGCGAGGCTGACATCCTGCAGGGCCACGCTCAGGCGCGCGGCGTCGAATTCCACGCGCCCGATCGTGGCCGCGATGCCGAATTGCCGATCCAGCGACGCCAGCAGGACCGTGCGCAGCACGATCGCCGGCAGCGGCGTCAGGAATGCGGCGACGAGCAGCAGCGCGGCAGCGACAGCGGCGCACGCGGCAGCCAGTCGGCGCGGCGACCAACGAATTCGGAAGAACCTTGCCGGCACTGTCGTGGGCGGGGAAGGCCTCGGCGGGTCGTCAGGTGCCGAAGGAATAGCGGATCAGGACCGACTGCGTCACCTGGCTCTCGGGGCGCACCTGCGGCAGGCGGAGAATGTCGAGCTTGTAATCGAGCGACAGGTCGCTGGTGAGACGATAGCTGACCGTGTTCCGCCAATCGACGGTCGCGTGCAGATCGTCGCTGGTGTTCACGACCGCGTCGCCGCTGCCGCCGAATATGTTGCCGAAGAGGTCGAAGTTGGAGTTCACGAGCAACTGGCGCATGCGCGCGGTAGCGACGAGCGTCATCTCGACGCCGCCCTCGTTGAAGCTGCCGGCTTCGCGGTACTCCAGCTCGGGCGTCAGCGGGTCGTCGTCGAGAAACAGCGCCCGGTTGTAGCGGTTCTGGCGAAAGCCCACCCCGCCGCGCACGTCGAGCCTGAGGGCGCGCGCGCGCAGAACACGGGCGTTGACGCCCGCGCCTTCGCGCCACAGGTTCGGCGAGAAGCGAGCGGCGGTCATGAAGTTCGAGTTCGCGGGAACCGACAGCCCGTCGCGCGAGCCGTCGATCCGCCGCACGGCTATGCTCACGTCCTCGGTGACGAGGCTCTGCGACGTTCGGGCGCTCGTCAGCAGGCCGAAACGGGCGTAGGGACCGAGCCTGGGGCTCACGAAGCGCGTGTAGAAGACGTCCGCGCGCACGCGGTCGCGCGTTTTCTGCAGGGGCGGTGGCGGCGAACCCTCGGGGTTGAGCTTGAGCACACCCTGTTCGACCTCGAATACGCCGCTCAGAAAATCCTGGCGCCGCTGGTAGGTCAGATAGGCGTCGAGGAACATGTCGACCGCGACGGACGTCTGGTTGGGCGCGCCGACCACGTTGGTGGTGGAGCTGTACGGCAGGGATACGCCAACCGAATAGATCCTGCTCCAGGGGTTCGTGTCGGTGACGATGCCGATCTCCTCCGGCCGCACGACGCCGCCGCCCAGCAGGCTGCCGGTCGTGGGGTCGAGCACGAGCTTGAAGTGTACGAGGTTGCCGGAGCCGACGTCCACGGTGGAGAAATCCGTCCGCGCCCGATAGTTCTCCCCGCGCCTGACGATGCGGTACAGACCCGGGGGTACGAGCAGGGTCGGAATGCGCTCGCCCCGCATGGTGTTGACGCCGAACCCCACCAGGAGCAGGCGCCGCTCGATCGCGCCGAATAGTTCGAACCCTCCCCTGTGCGGGCGGTTGTGCTCGTCGACGACCTCCACGCGCAGGCCGCCCCACGCCACCGGGACAACCGCGGTCTGTCCCGCGGCCACGCGCACGGCCGTCTCCACGGCTTCCGCTGCCGATGCGATTCCGACGCGCACCGTGTATGCGCCCGGCTCCAGGACGATGCGGGAGCCGTTGGGACCGGACGCGACCCGTCGGTCTCCGGCGAATACGACCGCGTGCGGTTCGTCCTGCGGAAACGACAGCACCGGAACGAAAATGGCGCCCTGCCCCGGGGGAATCGGTGTGGTGTCGGCCGCGAGCTGATCCTCGACGGGAGGCGCGAGCCAGCGATAGAATGCACTCGGCTGCGCGGGCTGCGCCGCCGCCCAGGCAGCCGGGCCCAGTATCGCGGCAGCCGCCGCCGCGACATGCATGCAGAGGCGCCGCAGAAGCAGTACTGATGAGGGATACGCGTACATTGCGTCCGTGGGGCCGGTGCGCCTGCCGCTCCCGCGCCAACCTCGCCGGCCGCACATCCGCGTCGCGGCTCCGGGTCTGCCCTGCCCAGTCGATCCTGACGACCGCAGCCTTCTCGAAGTCACATGTGCGCCGCGCGGAAGCCGATCGCAGCGCGCGTGACTTTTGTCGGGGAAGCGCGTCCAACCAAGTGACGGGGGAACCGTACGGACGCGCGTGTGCCGCGGCCGCATAGCCCGGAATGAGCGGATCCCCGGAAGCAGGCCTGACCGACGAGATGCTGGTCGCTCGGATTCGCGCCTCGCCGCGGGACGACGTGCAGCACTTCGAAACGCTGCTGCGGCGCCACCGCGCGCGCGTTGTGGCCAACTGCCGCTACCTGACGGGAGAACCCGCGCAGGCCGAAGATCTCGCCCAGGAAGTGTTCGTGAAGGCATACTTCTCGCTTGCCGGGTTCCGCGGCGGGTCGTCCTTCAAGACCTGGCTGCAGCGGATCAAGGTCAACCACTGCCTGGACTACCTGAAGGCCCGCCGAGCGAGGCCCGCCTTCGTCGACGCGACAGCGGAGGACCTGGCGTCGGCGCCGGTGATGGCGGTTGAACCCGCCGCGGAGCGCGACCTTCTCGAGCGTGAGCAGCGGCAGCGCCTGGCCGCGGCGATTGACGCGCTGCCGGACAACCTGCGCATCCCGCTCACGCTGCGCGACATGGACGGCTTCACGTACGACGAGATCGCCCGCAGGCTCGATCTGGGCCTGTCGGCGGTCAAGATGCGCATCCTGCGCGCGCGGCGCGCGGTACGCGAGCGGATCGCTGCCGCGACGGAGCCTTCCGGAGGCGGCTCGCAGTGACGGCTAACGGAGCGCCGGCGGAGTCCGCCGGGGAGTCGCAGGCGCCGCTGGACATGGGTCCCGTTGCCGCCGGTCAGGACGACGCGGCGGCCGACCGTTTCGCTGGCTGCGTAAAGCGCGCCATCCACCGGCGGCTGTTCGGCGCGAGCATCGTGGAATTCTGCGTCATCGGAACGGGAATCGTCGTCGTGGGCCTGCTGGTCGGCATCGCCGGATCGCGCTCCTTCAGCCGCCGCGCGCCGGAGCGAAAGGGTGACGACCAATGATTGGGGAGATCTTCCGGATCAACGTGGCGGAGAGCATGGAGCACCTCGCGCAATGGCTGGTGGCGTCCGTCGAAACATTGCTGATCGGCGCCGTGATCCTGCTCGCGGCGTTGCTCGCGGCCGCCTTCACCCGCGCATTGGTGCGAGGTATCCTCGCGCGCGTTGGCCTTGACCGCTGGGCGGACGGAGTCGGCCTGGATGCGATCCTGGCGGGGATCGGCGTCCACCGCCGCTTGAGCGACCTCCTTGGCCTGTCCGCGTTTCTTGTCGTGCTGCTGTTCGTGGCGCAGGTGGCCGCCGACACCCTGGGTCTGGCGGCGGTAGCCGCCGCGCTCGGGAGCATTCTCGCCTATGCGCCGCGCGTGCTCGCGGCCGGCGGCATCCTGCTCGGCGGTATCGTGGCGGCCGGCTACGCCCGCCGCGCGGCAAGCCGTGCCGCCGCCGATTCCGGCATCGAGATCGCGTCGACGCTGGGCAGTCTGGTCTTCGCCGCGATCACGTTTGCGGTCGCCCTGATCGCGGTGAACCAGTTGCAGATCACCACGAGCGCGGTTTGGCTGGTGCTCGGGTGGCTGGTCGCCGGACTCGCGCTCGCGCTGGGTCTGTCGTTCGGGCTGGGCGGACGCGATATCGTTCACAACATCCTCGCCGGTTTCTATGCCCGCCGGATCTTCGAGATCGGCCAGGAGGTCGAGCTGCAGGGGCAGCGGGGCACCCTGGTCTCCATCACGCCGACGAATGCGCTGATCGAGCAGGCGGACGCCGTGGTGTCGATCGCCAACAGCCGCCTCATCGCCGAGGTGGTGCGCCAACCGAAGTGACGCCCGCCGGCACGGCGCCTCCCGGAACGGTGCACGGCCCGCGGTGTACGATACGGTAGTGTCCGGGCCTGATCCGCTTCTTTCCGGCCGCCACATCCCCCGCAGCGTCCGCCGCCTGACCGCGGCCCTGGCTCTCGCAGGCATCGCTGCGGCCGTCTCTTCCGGATGCGCCGCGCGCTCCCGCACCGCTATTGAGAACGCCCAGACCGCGGTGCGCGTCAAGACGGCGATAGTCAATGACGTCGAGCTGGGGACGCTGCCGATCGACGTGGAAGCCGCGGGCGGCGTCGTCACGCTGGAGGGGATCGTCCGGACGTCCGAGCAGATCGACCGTGCGGTCGAGGTCGCGCGCGGTGTCGAGGGGGTCGTCCGGGTGCAGACGGCACTGGTCATCGGCGATCCCGACCCGCCGCTGGCGCGACCGGTGCCGCCGCTGCCGGCCCTGGCGCCGCGCCCGCGGGAGGGGCCGCTGCGCCTCATCGGGGCGGGCGCCTCGGTGCGCCTCAACAACCCGGCCGGCGACGCGCTGGCCGACGAGCTGGACATCGGGCCGATCCTGCGCCTGCGCACGGGCAACGGGCTCGCCCCGACCATCGCCTTCAACTGGACCAACGCCGCGATGGAGACCAGCCCGACCGGCCTCCCGGCGCTGGCCAGGGTGCGGATCCGGCCGGTCATGGCCGGCGTGCAGTACGGCTACACGCGCGGGCGGCTGGGGGCCGGGGTGTCGGTCGTGGGGGGCTACGCGTTCAACAACCTGGATATCGACGAGACCGCGGTCGGCTCCGGCCGCGCGGTGGACGTCTCCAACAGCTTCGTCTGGCGCCCCGGAGCGACGCTCTGGTACGACGTGACGCCGCGCATCGGGATCAACCTGTTCGGCGGCTACCTGTTCACGCGCCCGAAGGTGACGTTCGTATCCGATACGTCGGTAGAGACGCACCGCATGCGCGCCAACTCGGTCGTCATCAGCGTGGGGCTGGCGTATTGGATCTTCTGATTGCGCCGCTGTCGCGCGCGGGCCATGCCGTCGCCTTCGCCGGGCGCGCCATCCTGGAGATGTTCCGGCCGCCCTTCGAGCTCAAGGAGACCGCGCGCCAACTGTACGAGGTGGGCTGGCGCTCGCTGCCGCTGATCGCGGTGTCGGGCTTCGCCGTCGGCATCGTGCTCTCTATGCACACGCGCTCGTCGCTGGAGCGGTTCGGCGCCGAGGCGCTGATTCCGGCCGCGCTGATGCTGGCGCTGGTGCGCGAGACCGGCCCGCTCATCGTCGGGCTGCTGGTGGCCGGCCGCGTCGGCGCCGGCTTCGGCGCGGAGCTGGGCGCCATGAAGGTGACCGAGCAGATCGACGCGCTGGAGGCGGTGGCGGTCGACTCGTTCAAGTTCCTGGTCGTCACGCGGACCGTCGCCTGCATGCTGGCCATGCCCGTCCTCACGACGGTGGCCAACTTCACCGGCATCGTCGGCGGGTGGGCGGCGGAGACTGCCATCTCCGGCATGAGCTTCGAGGCCTACTTCCGCTCCGCCTTCTCGGTGGTCGGCTTCGCCGACTACATTCCGGGCACCATCAAGACGATCGTGTTCGGCTTCATCATCGCCATCACGGCGTCGTATCTCGGCGTGCACACGCGCGGCGGGACGCAGGGCGTCGGCTACTCCGCGACGCGCAGCGTCGTGGCGGCGTCGATCCTGCTGATCACGGCCAACGTCGTGCTCGTGAGGCTCATCTTCTTCCTGTTCCCGGAGAGCGCGGGGTGAGCGCCGGCGCGAACGGCGCAGCGGGCGTCCGGCTGGAGCACGTCTCGAAGGCGTTCGGGACGCTGCGCGTGCTCGACGACGTTTCGCTGGAGCTGCCGGCGGGCGAGGCGACGGTGGTGCTCGGCCGCAGCGGCACCGGCAAGAGCGTGCTGCTGAAGCACATCGTTGGCCTGCTGCACCCCGACGCGGGGCGCGTGTTCCTGGGAGACCAGGACATCACGTCGCTGGACCCCGCGGCGCTGGCGATTGCGCGCCGGCAGATCGGCTTCCTGTTCCAGAACGCCGCGCTGTTCGACTCGATCACGGTCGGCGAGAACGTGGCGTTTCCCATGCGCCGCCACACGCGGCTGCCGGAGACGGAGATTCGCGCCCGCGTGCACGAGAAGCTGGCGGCGGTCGGGCTAGAGCAGGCCGTCGCCCGGATGCCGGCCGCGCTCTCCGGCGGCATGCGCAAGCGGGCCGGCCTGGCGCGCGCCATGGCGCTCGATCCGGCGGTGCTGCTGGTAGACGAGCCGAGCGCCGGGCTCGACCCCATAACTTCGGAGGAGATCGACGACCTGCTCGTGCGCGTCAAGCGCGACCAGGGCGCCACGCTGGTGGTGGTGACGCACAACATCCCGAGCGCGCGGCGCATCGGCGACAACTTGCTGTTCCTCCACGAGGGCCGCGTCCTCGCGCGCGGCACGGCCGCGGAGCTGGAGCGCAGCGAGCACGAGCTGGTCCGCCAGTTCATGCAGTCGGAGGCGGGCGGCTAGCACAGCCCGCACAGGTTGAATAAGGAGGAGAAACATGGGTTCCCCGCGCTTGGCGCTGGTCGGTGCATTCGTGGGCGGCGGACTGCTGCTGTTCGCGGTCGGGCTGTTCATGATCGGCGACCGCAGGCAACTGTTCACCGAGCACTTCGAGGTGGTGGCCGATTTCGGCAACGTCACGGGCGTGCAGGTCGGCACCGACGTCCGGCTCTCCGGCCTGCCGGCGGGCGAGGTGACCGACATCGTCATCCCGCCGGCGCCGGGCGGGCGGTTCCAGGTGCGGATGCGCGTCCGCGAGGACCTGCACTCGCTCGTGCGCACCGACTCGGTCGCCGCCGTCCTGACGGACGGGCTGCTCGGCTCCGCCTTCATCCAGATCCGGGCCGGCACGCAGTCCGCGCCGGAGGTCGCCGACGGAGGCCAGCTTGCCGGCGCCGACGCCGTGCAGGTCGCCGACCTGATCGAGGAGGGGCGCGAGACGTTCCGGCTGGTCGCCGACGAGTTCGTGGGCCTCCGCGAGCAGATGACGGAAACGTTCTCCGGACTCGGCGAGACGGTCGAGACCACGACCCTCATGATCAACGACGTCGGCAACGACGTGCGCCAGGTGACAACCGTGAGCGCGCTGTTCATGGACGCGGCGCGCGACGTCATGGAGGACACGCACGACATCGTGCAACGCGTGTCCGCGGGCGAGGGGACCGCCGGCAAGTTCCTCACCGACGACGCGCTGTACACGCACGTGACCGGCATGGCGGGCGAGGTCGAGGCGACACTGCGCGCCGTGCGCGGCAGCGCGGAGGATTTCGAGCAGATCGTCGGCGGCCTCCGGGGCCCGGAAAGCGCGGCGCAGCGGCTGCTGGTGGACGCGGGCGACGTCGTGACCCACGCGCGCGACGCCATGTCGGACCTGGCCGAGAACACCGAGGCGATGAAGCGCAACTGGCTGCTGCGCGGCTTCTTCTCCGAGCGCGGCTTCTACAACCTCGACGAGATGACGGTGGAGGAGTACCGCGAGCTGCTGCGCGACGACCGCTACACCCCGTTGCGCATCTGGCTGCGCGCCGACGTGCTGTTCGAGACCGGCGAGGACGGCAGCGTGACGCTCGCCGACGGGGCGGAAGACCGTATCGAGGAAGCGATGTCGGAGCTGCTGCAGTACCCGCGCAGCAGCCCGCTCGTCGTCGAGGGCTACGCCACCGCCGGCGGCCTGGGGCGGCAGTACCGCGCGGCCGACGCGCGCGCCGCGGCGGTCCAGGACCACCTGGTCCGCACCTTCCGCCGCGCGGCCGAGCTGACCGGCACGATGCCGATCGGCCCGGAGGCCGACGACAGCCCGTCCGGCGACGGCCGCTGGGACGGCGTGGCGCTCACCCTGTTCGCGGATCCGGAGCTGATCGGGCGCGGCCCGGACGCGGAAGCAGTACCCTGAACACCAGGAGGAAATGCATGGCGCTGAACACGTATCTCACGTTCGATGGCAACTGCCGCGAGGCATTCGAGTTCTACCGCTCGGTATTCGGAGGGGAGTTCTCCGTGATCCAGACGTTCGCGGACGGGCCGCCCGATATGCCCGGGCGGGACGAGTTGGGGGACCAGATCATGCACGTGTCGCTGCCGGTGGGCGCAAGCGTCCTGATGGGCAGCGACCGGGGGCCGGGCGCCGGCCCGGAGCTGGTCGTGGGCAACAATTTCTCCATCTCCATTGAAGGACAGAGCCGCGAGCACTGCGACGAGGTGTTCGGCAAGCTGTCCGCCGGCGGCAAGGTGACGATGCCGCTGCAGGACATGTTCTGGGGCGCCTACTACGGGATGTGCACCGACCGGTTCGGCGTCAACTGGATGATCAACTATGAGTTGCCGCGGGCCTGAGCGTACGCTGGCTGCCTACGACTCGGCGGCGTCGTAGACGCGGCGGTTCTCCCGGTCGCCGCCGCGGCGTCCGCGGCCGCCCTCGACGCGCGAGGTGACGACGAGCTGCCGGCCGCCGTCCGCGCCGTCCTGCAGCTCGAAGGTCCGGTGCATCGTGATGGTGCGCCGCAGCGCGAGCTCGATCTCCACCTCCAGCGTCTCGCCGCGCCAGCGCGCGGTGCGTGTCACCTGCGCGCCGGATCCCGCCTGATCGGCATGCTCGCGGCCGTCCGGAACGTGCCGCACGACGCGCCCGTCGTCGAGGGTCAGCACGACCTCGCTGCGATCTCCCGAGATCGTGACGCGCCGGGTTACGGCCATCGCTTCGCGCATCGCCTCCCGCATCCGCGCGATCCGTTCAGGGTCGGGTCCCTGGCCGCCCCTGCCGCCGAAGCGGCCCCTGCCCCCGCCGCGCCGCTCGCGGTCCCGCCCCTGAGCTTCATCGCTCAACTCGTCGTTGAGCACCCAGGTCCCCGCGAATACGAGCTCGCCGTCCTGCACCCCGCCCGCGGCGCCGGCCGGCACGCCCCAGCCCAGGCCGACGGCCGCGACGAGACCGGCGATTGCCATGGCCAGCATTCCTCTCACACTGCTCGGATTCATCTGCACCCTCCCTGCTGCCATGTACAGACCGCGACCTGCCGCCGACTATTCCGCTACAACCGGCCGCGCGTGGTGCAATCCCGCCGGTGGCGCTGCACAGGAGCGGTACGGCCTCTACAGGTTGAATCTGGAGGGAACGCCGGCGCGGGGCTACGGGGTCCCCGCAAAGCGTGGTGACACGGGCGAGCTGTCCGGGATGGGGAGGCCCACCTGCACGAGCCGCGGCGAGTCCGCGGCGGCGACGGTGACGTACTTGTACATGGCGCCGTCGGACGCGCGCGCCGCGGTCGGGTGGTCCACCACCTGCTGCGAGCCGTCCACGAGCGGGCTCAGGTCGCCGGCGTCGGGCAGATCGTCCGGGTGTGGCTCCAGGCTGGTGAACAGCACGTCGCGGTCGCGGGTCACGATGTGAATCTCGCCGATCGGGCTCGAGCGCACGAGGCGCCGCAGGCGGCCGTCGATCCCGTCGGTCGACCACCCGGCCTCCACGGCGTCCGCGATGAAATGCCCCACGAGCACGGCCTGCCCGATCATCTGTTGGCGGAGAATCTCCTCGAAGACGGGCCGGATCTCGTCGAACTGGCTGGTATGGGTGTCCTCGAGCAGCTCCGGCACCTCGAACGCGGCCAGCACGGAGGTCATGACCGGCGAGGTGTACGTGTTGCTCTGGCGCACCTGCTCCTCGAAGGCGAGGCCGCTGCCCACCTGCACGATCCGGTGCCGGTCGACGCCGGATACGCCGACGTACTTGTACACGCCGTGGTCGATTTCGCGGACCTGGGCTTCCTGCGTGACGACGTCGTCGCTGTCGAGCGGCGACGCCAGCAGGCGGTGAAAGACCGATGCCTGCGGCTGCACGGCCGGATCGGGGTCGAAGCGGAACGGCACCAGGGCGCCGTTCTCGTCCCGGACGGTGGTCAGGTAGGCGGAGCCCTGCTCGTCGGTGATCCAGAACTCGTCCACCGCCGTGCTTGCGGCCACGGCTTCCAGGGTCTGAACTACCCGCGCCGGCTGCTGGCCGGCCGCCTCCGCCGCGGCCACGAGATGCGCGGCGATGCGCGCCTGCGCCGTCATCTGGCCGTTCATCAGCGCGTCGAGCGCGCGCGCAACATCCGCCAGCGATACTTCAGCCATGGTCGATCGCCCGCCATAGTGTAAGGCAGCAGCGGCGTCGAGTGCAGCCCCTGCCCCGGCGCACGCTGGAAAACGGCTCCTGGGCGTGGTAAGTAAAGGGGTCCCGAGAAAGAGGAGGCTCCCGATGCGCACCCGCTGGCTGTGGCTGTTTCTGCTGGGGGCCGTCGGCCTCGCCTGGCCGGCCGCTACCCAGGACGGCGGCACGCTGGACATCTACTTCGTCGACGTCGAGGGCGGCGCGGCCACGCTGATGATCGCGCCGTCCGGCGAGTCGATGCTCGTCGACACCGGGCATCCGGGCACGGTGGACGCCGAACGGATCGCCGCCGCCGCCGCGGACGCGGGCCTGGAGCGGATCGACTACCTCGTCACGACGCACTACCACCTCGATCACGTCGGCGGCGCGCCGGAGGTGGCGGCCCGCCTGCCGGTGCGCAACTTCGTCGACCACGGCCTGCCCACGACGACCGAGCTCGACAGCAACCAGCCGCTCTACGACGCCTACGTCGAGACGCGCAAGTCCGGCCGGCACCTGCCGGTGAAGGCAGGCGACACCATTCCGATAGCCGGGCTGGACGTGTGGGTGGTGTCGTCGGGCGAGCAGTACATCACGTCTCCGCTGGAGGGGGCCGCCGGCGAGCCGAACCCGCTGTGCGGCAGTTTCGAGCGGAAGGAAGAAACCTACATCTCCGGCGGCGAGAACGGCCGGTCGGTCGGCGTGGTGGTGCGCTTCGGCGACTTCCGGACCATCGCCCTGGGCGACCTGACGTGGAACCGGGAATACGAGCTGGTCTGTCCGAACAACCTGCTCGGCACGGTCGACCTCTACCTGACGACGCACCACGGCCTGAGCATGTCCGGACCGCCGGCCATCGTCCACGCCCTGCGGCCGCGGGTGGCCGTGATGAACAACGGGCCGACGAAGGGCGGCCACCGGGAGGCCTGGCAGACCGTGCGCAGCTCGCCCGGCCTGGAAGATTTCTGGCAGGGCCACTACACGGTGGAGGTCGGCGACGAGTTCAATGCGCCGGAGCAGTTCATCGCCAACTTCGACGAGTCGCGCGAGGGCTGCACGGCGCACTGGATCAAGGTGTCCGCGGCCGCCGACGGCAGCTTCACCGTCACCAACGGCCGCAACGGGTTCAGCAAGACGTACGCGGGTTCCTGACCGGGGGACGAGCAATGCCCACGAGGACGCTTCTGGCCGGCGTCGGCTTCGTCGTTCTCCTCGCCGTGGTCCTGCAGATCGGCTTCGGCGAGTCCCTGCCCGCCAGCGACGTCACGCCTGACGACCTGGCGCGCTGGAAGACCGAGCTCTCCAACTGGGGGCGCTGGGGCGCGGACGACGAGCTGGGCGCCCTGAACCTCATCACCCCCGCCAAGCGGCGCGAGGCGGCCGGGCTGATCCGCGAGGGCCACCCGGTGTCGATGGCGCTCGAGATGGACCCGGTCGAGGCGGTCGACAATTCCATCCCGTTCGTGCAGGAGTTCTACCGCGTGGGCGGCGACGAGTGGACCATCCACTTCCACGGCGCCGGCATCACGCACGTCGACTCGCTGGCGCACATCTTCGACGACGGGGTGACCTACAACGGCTACCGGCCTTCCGACGAGGTGATGCTGTCGACCGGGCCGGAGCGCGGCGGCGTGGACGTGATGCGCACCGGCGTCATGACGCGCGGCATCCTGATGGACATCCCGCGGCTGAAGGGCGTGGAGTACCTGGAGCCGGGCACGCGCATCTTCCCGGAGGACCTGGAGGCGTGGGAGGCGCAGGCCGGCATGCGCGTCGCGTCCGGCGACGCGCTCTTCATCCGCATCGGCCGCTGGGCGCGGCGCGCGGAGGTGGGGCCGTGGTCGGTGCACCAGGAGGTGGCCGGCCTCGACCCGTCGGTCATCCCGTGGCTGCGCGAGCGCGACGTGGCGATCCTCGGCAGCGAGTCGTCCATGGACGTGGCGCCGCCGCCGGGCGACCTCGGACGCCTGGTGCTGCACAACTTCGCGCTCGTCTACCTCGGCGTACACGTGCTGGACAACATGGACCTGACCGCCGTGGGCGAAGCGGCGGCCGAACGCAACCGCTGGGAGTTTGCGGTGACCTTCGCGCCGCTCATCGTGCGCGGCGGCACCGGCGCGGCGGTGAATCCGATAGCGACCTTCTAGCAGCCCGTGCGAAGAGCCCTGCTGTATTCGACCGGCCGGTTCGCAGCCGCAGCCGTCCTGGCCCTGCTGGCGGTTGCCGGCGCGGCGCTCGCCGGCGCGCAGCCGCGGCCGTACCCCGTCTACAACGAGTACCACCTCGACCGCACGATGAAGCTGGTGGGCCGCAACTTCGAAGGCGCCCGGCAGGCCCTCGCCGCCGCTGACTTCGAGACGGCCAAGGCGCTGTTCACGCGCACGCGCGAGCAGGTCGCCGTCTCCATCACCTACTGGCGGCACAACGAGCGCGATGACGGCGTCCGCATGCTGCGCGCCGTGCTGGACGGACTCGACGCCCTCGACGCCGCCCTCTCCAGGCCGCCGGTGGATGCGCCGGCCGCCGCCGACCTGGCCGCGGGCGCCGACGCCGCCTGCCAGACCTGCCACGGCGTCTACCGCACGCAGGACCCCGACACCGGGGACTACTCGGTGAACCTGTCGAAGTAGACTGGTTTTATCGGCCGCGGTTCGTTCCCTGATTCTGCCGGGCCGGTTCGGTCCATGCGCAAGGTACTCGTCTATTCGGTCCTGCTGTTCGTCGGTCTGGGACTCTCGCAGGTGCTGCCCGCGTTGCTGGGGGACGCGCGCGACGCCGTAGCGAACGCCATCCGCCTGCTGACGATGACCGGCCTGGCCTTCATCATGATCCAGGTCGGCTTCGAGTTTCACATCGACAAGTCCAACCTGAAGCAGTACGGCTGGGACTACGTGGTGGCCTTCACCGCCGCGTCGTTCCCGTGGGTGTTCGCCACCGGCTACTTCGTCTTCGCGATGCTCCCGCCGGAGGTCTGGGCCGACCTCGACGCCTGGAAGGAGACGCTGCTGGCCGGCCGCTTCGCCGCGCCGACTTCCGCGGGCGTCCTGTTCAGCATGCTGGCCGCCGCGGGCCTGGGGACGACCTGGTTGTTTCGCAAGGCCCGCATTCTGGCGATCTTCGACGACCTGGACACCGTGCTGCTGATGATTCCGCTGAAGATGCTGATGGTCGGGATCGCCTGGCAGCTCGGTTTGGTCGTGGTGGTGATGACAGTGATGCTGACGGCCGCCTACCGCTGGCTGCACCTGGCCCGGATGCCGGTCACCTGGGGCTGGGTGCTGCTGTACGCGGCGGCCATCGTGGGCGGGAGCGAGCTGCTGCACGTCTGGAGCACCGTTTTCGATGCGTCGGTGCCCATTCACATCGAGGTGCTGCTGCCGGCGTTCGTCCTCGGCTGCATGGCGCGCCCGCCGGCGGCGGCGCCCGACGCCGATACGGCGACCGTGGAGCACGCGTTCCATGCCGTGGTCGGGCAGCCCGGAGAGCGACGTGCGGCGACGGCCGTGTCGGCCGCCTTCATGGTGCTTGTGGGCCTCAGCATGCCGCCCATCTTCGAAGGCCCCGACGCCGAGCATCCGTCGCCCGAGCCCGCTTCGCTCCACGCCGCCGCGCCCGGCAGCATCGTGGACGATCCAGTCCTGCACGGAGGAGAGCCGGAGCGGGTCTACACGACCACCGTCACGGCCAGCCAGCCGAGCCTGGGCTGGGGCCTGATCGCGTGGCACGTGCTGATGCTGACGCTCCTGAGCAACCTGGGGAAGATGTTCCCGGCCTTCTGCTACCGTCGCGAGGCGCACTGGCGGCACCGCCTGGCCGTGGGCATCGGCATGTGGCCGCGCGGCGAGGTCGGCGCGGGGGTGCTGGTCCTCAGCCTGAGCTACGGCATCGGCGGGCCCATCGTCACCGTGGCCATGCTGTCGCTGGCGCTCAACCTGGCGCTGACGGGCGTGTTCATCCTGCTCGTCCGCAAGCTGATCGACGGCGTGCCCGAGGCGCCGCAGCCCGCGCCGTCCACGGTTGAAGTCTGGAACGATCCCCGCACGGTTCTGCAGCACAAGTGACGCGCTGACCGATCCGCGTTCGCTTGGCCGCCGCCCTCTCATCCTTGCAAATCCGGCATGGAATTCCTATATTGCAAGGATGATAACGCGGGTGCTTCAGACGCGCATCGTCGATCGCCTGCGGCAGTTTCCGGCGGTCGCGCTCCTCGGACCGCGACAGGCCGGCAAGACGACGCTGGCGCAGGCGGTGGCGAGCGGCTTCGACAGCGCGTACCTCGATCTCGAGAATCCGGCTGACGCGGCGAAGCTGGCCGACGCGGCCGGCTATCTGCGCGCGATGCGCGGCAGGCTGCTCGTGCTCGACGAAGTGCAGCGTGCGCCGGGATTGTTCGAGTTGCTGCGCGGATCGATAGACGAGCGAATCCGCGAGGGGGAAGCCGCCGGGCAATTTCTCCTGCTGGGCTCCGCGTCGCCGGATCTGCTGCGCCAGTCGGGAGAAAGTCTCGCGGGGCGGATCGCGTACGTCGAGCTGTCGCCGTTCGACATCCTCGAAACGGGCAACGATCATCGCTCGCGGTTGTGGGTCCGCGGCGGCTTTCCGCCCAGCTTCCTGGCCGCCGGCGAGCCGGACAGCGTCGTGTGGCGCGAGCAGTTCATTCGGACGTATCTCGAACGGGACGTGCCGCAGTTGGGGCCGCGCGTGCCCGCCGCAACACTGCGCCGGCTGTGGACCATGCTGGCGCACAGTCAGGGAGGAATCCTGAATACGGCCAGCCTCGCCCGCTCGCTCGCCGTCGACGGCAAGACAGTCGCGCGGTACGTCGACCTGCTGGTTGATCTGTTCCTGGTCCGGCGACTTCCGCCGCTGCACGCAAACGTTCGCAAGCGCCTGGTCAAGGCGCCGAAGGTGTACGTGCGAGACAGCGGCCTCGTGCACGCGCTTCTGCGCCTCGACGACGAGGAGACGGTGCTTGGTCACCCGGTTGCCGGCGGCAGTTGGGAGGGCTTCGCTGTCGAAACGCTGATCAGGGCGGCGCCCGAAAGGGCGCGGGCCAGCTTCTACCGCACCGCGACGGGCGTCGAGGTGGACTTGACGCTGGAGTTGCCCGGCAACCGGCTGTGGGCGATCGAGATCAAGCGGGGTTTCGCGCCCCGGGTGGAACGAGGTCTGCGGGTCGCGCTGGCCGACCTGCAGCCGGAGCGGGCGTTCATCGTGTATGGCGGCGAGGAGCGCTATCCGGCCGGTGCAGGCGTCGAAGTGATCGGTCTGACCGCGCTGGCAGAGGAGTTGTCGCGACTGGCATGACCGATCTCTGCTTCCGCACGGCTGCCGATCTGGCCCGGTTGATCGCGGCTCGCGAGATCTCCGCGGTCGAGGTGATGGAGGCGCACCTCGCGCGGATTGAGGAGGTCAACCCCGCCGTCAACGCCATCGTCACGCTGGTGCCCGACGCGGCGCGGCGGGGCGCGGAGGCGGCCGATGCCGCGGTCGCGCGCGGGGACGCGCTGGGGCCGCTGCACGGCCTGCCGGTGGCGCACAAGGACCTCACCTGGACGAAGGGGATCCGCACGACCTTCGGGTCGCCGCTGTTCGAGCGGTTCGTGCCCGACGCGGACGCCATCGTCGTCGAGCGGCTGCGCGCGGCCGGGGCGATCACCGTCGGCAAGACGAACG
Organism: Vicinamibacteria bacterium; assembly: GCA_022820825.1. Taxonomy (GTDB): domain Bacteria; phylum Acidobacteriota; class Vicinamibacteria; order Vicinamibacterales; family UBA8438; genus JAAXGX01. Next base: position 40,036 of record JAJEEU010000020.1, on the reverse strand, counting down.
TGCCGGAGTTCGGCGCCGGGTCGCAGACGTTCAACGCCCTGTTCGGGGCCACGCGCAATCCGTACGACCTCACGAAGACGTGCGGCGGGAGCAGCGGCGGCGCGGCGGTGGCGCTCGCCACGGGGATGGTGCCCGTCGCCGACGGCAACGACCTGGGCGGCTCGCTGCGCAACCCGGCCGGCTTCTGCAACGTGGTCGGCTTCCGGCCCTCGCCCGGACGGGTGCCCAACTGGCCGAACCTGGCCCACTGGTTCCCGATGGCGGTGCAGGGGCCGCTGGCGCGCACGGTGACCGACGCGGCGCTGCTGCTGAGCGCCATGGCCGGCCCGGACCCGCGGGCGCCGATCTCGCTGTCCGAGCCGGGGACGGTCTTCCGGCCGCCGCTGGACGCCGACGTGGCCGGCAAGGCCGTCGCCTGGAGCCGCGACCTCGGCGGGTTGCCCGTCGACCCCCGCGTCACGGCGGTGATCGAGGCGGAGCGCGGCACGTTCGAGCGGATCGGGTGCACCGTGGAGGATGCCGAGCCGAATATGGATGGCGCGGACGAGGTGTTCCAGGTCTGGCGCGCCTGGTACTTCGAGCTGTACTACGGCGAGCTGCTCGCGAAGCACCGCGACGCCATGAAGGACACGGTGGTCTGGAACATCGAGGAAGGCCGGCGGCTGACGGGGCCGCAACTCGGCGCCGCCGCGCGCGCGTGGTCCGCGCTGCTCGACCGCGTGAGCCGTTTCATGGCGCGCTACGACTACCTGGTGCTGCCGGTCAGCCAGGTGCCGCCGTTCGACGTGGACCAGCCGTACGTCACCGAGATCAACGGCGTCCGGATGGACACCTACCTCGACTGGATGCGCTCCTGCGCCTGGATCTCGGTGCTCGGCCTCCCGGCCATCTCGGTCCCTTGCGGCTTCACCGAAGAGGGGCTCCCCGTGGGCGTGCAGATCGTCGGCCGCCAGCACGACGACCTCGGCGTCCTGCGCCTCGCCTGCGCGTTCGAACAGCTCAATCGCGCCGGCGAACGCCGGCCGGCAAGCAGATAGCGAACGCGGGCCTGGAGGTCCCGACTAGCCGACCGCCAGCAGCTCCACTTCTGTGCGGATGTACCAGCGCCCGCCGACGAGGGCGGGGGAGGCGAGCGTGCGGGCGCCGATGTCGTTCGTGTGCAGCAGCTCGAACTCCGGTCCGGCGCGCACGACGAACGTGGTGCCGTTGTCGTTGGTGAAGAACACCTTGCCGTCGACCGCCACGGGGGACGCGGAGAACCCTTCGCGCAGCGGACGGCCGAGCCGCTCCTGCCACATCAGTTCGCCGGTTGCCGCCTCGAAGCAGGTGACGACGCTGCTCATGTCGTTGATGGTGTAGAGGTAGTCGCCCACGACGATGGGCGAGGGGACGAACGGCGACCCGCGCGGCGTCGACCAGGCGACGTGCGTTTCCGTGACGTCACCGCTGCCGCCGGGGCGGATGGCCAGCGTCGGGCCGGCGCGTCCCGACGTGCAGAAGACGAGGCCGGCCGCCACCACCGGGGTCGGGATGACCTCGAAGCGGTTGCCGCCGCAGCGCCACAGCTCGCCGCCGGTGTCGGGGTTGTAGGCGATTACCGTGTGCTGGCTGCTGACGATCAGCTCGTCGCGCCCGGCGACCCGGATGGCTACCGGCGTACCCCACCCGACGCTGGCGTCGCGGTCGGTGCGCCAGACCTCGGCGCCGGTCGCGGTGTCGTAGGCGGCGACGAACGCGCCGCCCTTCTGGTCCTGGTAGATGATGAGCCGGTCGCCGTAGAGCAGCGGCGAGCCGGCCGGGCCGTGGTAGTTGGCGACCTGCCCGATCTCCGTATGCCACAGCACGTTGCCGTCGAGGTCGAGCGCCACGAGGCCCCGCCCGCCGAGCGAGGCGTACACGCGCTCGCCGTCCGTGACGGGCGTGGCCGACGCGTGGCCGTTCTTGCTGTGCACGCGTTCCGCGGACCCCGGCGCCACTTCCGTTTCCCACAGCAGCGAGCCGTCGCTGATGCGGTAGGCCAGCATGTACAGCCGGCGGCCGCCGTCGCGCGCCGTGGTCAGGAAGACGCGGTCGGCCCAGACGATCGGCGACGAGTTGCCGCGGCCGGGAACCGTGCTGCGCCAGATGACGTTCTCGGTGGCGCTCCAGCGATCGGTGTAGCCCGAGCCGTCGACGAGGCCCTGGCCGGAGGGCCCCCGCCAGCGCGGCCAGAAGTACGCGCCCTCGCCCTCGACGGCGATCATCCGCACGCCGGCATCGGGGGACTGGCCGCTGCCCGGCGCTGCCAGGAAGACGGCAGCGCAGGCGCCGAGGACGATGACACAAGCCAGGCGGCGGAAACGCATCTTCCTTCCTCCCAATCCGCGCATGCCAGCAGTCCGTGGTGAAACCCCGCGTCGCACCGAGAGCGGCGAGGCGCGCGGCTGACAAGGCGCGAGGAGCGAGCATATTCAACCATATGTGAGCGACGAGCAACACAGTCAGGCGTGATGCATCGTCGCTCGAATGCAGCGGGGCTTTTGCCACGGGCTGCTTGCAGACCGTGGCAGGCGCTGTCGTTGACACCCTCCGGACCGTTACATACGATGCGGAACGGATCCACACGGACATGCGGATGCTGCGGGCTCCCGCCGTCGTCGCGTTCTGGATGGCGATCGCCGCGACCGCCGCCGGCGGGTTGCAGGCTGCCGGTCAGTCTCCGCAGGCAACCGCCGCCGAGGGGGCCTCCACCGCCTCCGCGCGCGCCCTCCTCGACCAGTACTGCGTCACCTGCCACAACGAAGCCGGGCGCCGGCGGGGCAGCGTTCCCATCTCGTTGCAGGCCGCCGACGTGGAGAACGTCGGCGCCGACGCCGGCGTCTGGGAAAGCGTCGTCCGCAAGCTGCGCGCCGGTATGATGCCGCCCGCCGGCAGCCCGCGGCCCCAACCGGCGGCGCACGACGGGCTGGTCGCCTGGTTGGAGGCCGAGCTGGACCGCGCCGCCGCCGCGCACCCCAATCCCGGCCGCACGGAGACTTTCCACCGCCTGAACCGCGCGGAGTACCGCAACGCCGTCCGCGACCTGCTGGCGCTGGACGTGGACGTCGAGGCGCTGCTGCCGGCCGACGATGCGAGCTACGGCTTCGACAACATCGCCGGCGTGCTGCGGCTGAACGAGTCGCTCATGGAGCGCTACCTGGCGGCGGCGGCGCGCATCAGCCGCGCCGCGGTGGGCCGGCCGCTCTCGGGGCCGACGGCGCGCGAGTTCCGCATCCCGGAGGAGCGGCGGCAGTACGAACGGATGGACGGCCTGCCGTTCGGTACGCGCGGCGGAACGCTCATCACCTACAACTTCCCGCAGGACGGCGACTACGTCATCGAGGTCGACCTGCTGTGCCGCATCGCCGGCGAGTGCGACGGCTCGGCCGGGTTCGCCGACCGGCACGATCTGGAAGTGACGGTGGACGGCGTCCGCGTGGCGCTGTTCGCGCTGGAGCCGCACGAGGGCATCGACGTCGACCTGCCGGAGCTCCAGGCGCGCGTCGCGGTCGAGGCCGGCCCGCGCGACGTTGGCGTCACGTTCCTCAAGCTGCCGTCCGCGGTGGAGGTGGAGTCGCTGCGCCGGCGGTTCTTCCGGCCGTACTACCTCAACGGCAACTCGATGCAGCAGCGTTGGTCCATCTACCAGCCGTTCGTCGACCGGGTCACGATCACCGGGCCGTTCAATCCCGGAGCCGTGGGGGAGACGCCGAGCCGCGCGCGGATCTTCAAGTGCGAGCCCGGCGGCGCGGTCGGCGAGGCCGAGTGCGCGCGGGAGATCCTGGCGGCGCTGGCGCGCCGCGCGTACCGCCGGCCGGTCGCGGCGGACGACGTCGACCGCCTGCTGGCTTTCTTCGAGACCGGGCGCGGTGAAGAGGGGAGCTTCGAAGGAGGCATCGAGGTCGCGCTGAGCCGTATCCTGACGAGCCCGGAATTCCTGTTCCGGGTGGAGATGGATCCGCTCGGCGCCGATCCGGACACGAGCTACCGCGTCAGCGACCTGGAGCTGGCGTCGCGCCTGTCGTTCTTCCTGTGGAGCAGCATCCCGGACGACGAGCTGCTCGACCGCGCCGAGCGCGGCGAGCTGCGCGAGCCGGCGGTGCTCGGCCGGCAGGTGCGGCGCATGCTGGCCGACGCGCGCTCGCGGGCGCTGGTCGACAACTTCGCGGGGCAGTGGCTGCAACTGCGGAACCTGGACGCCGCGCACCCCGCGGTGCCGCTGTTCCCCGATTTCGACGACAGCCTGCGGCAGGCGTTCCGCCGCGAGACGGAGCTGTTCGTCGAGAGCGTTCTGCGGGAGGACCGCAGCGCGCTGGAGCTGCTCACCGCGGACTACACGTTCCTGAACGAGCGGCTGGCGCTGCACTACGGCATCCCGGACGTGCGCGGCAGCCACTTCCGGCGCGTCGGTTTGCAGGACACCGCGCGGCGGGGCCTGCTGGGACACGGCAGCATCCTGACGGTTACCTCGCGGCCGAACCGCACTTCGCCCGTGCTGCGGGGCAAGTGGATCCTCGAGAACATCCTGGGCGCCCCGCCGCCGGCGCCGCCGCCGAACGTGCCGCCGCTGCCGGGCGACGAGGGGGCGGCCGCGGCCCGGGCGCAGACCATGCGCGAGCGCATGGCGGCGCACCGCGAGAACCCGGCCTGCGCCGGCTGCCACGCGATGATCGACCCGCCGGGGTTCGCGCTGGAGAACTTCGACGCACTGGGCCGCTGGCGGGATGTCGACGCCGCGTTCAAGGCGCTCGACGCCTCCGGTGAGCTGCCGGACGGGTCGGCGTTCAGCGGTCTGGATGAATTCCGGGCGCTGCTGCTAGCGCGCCCCGAGCAGTTCGTGACGACCCTGACGGAGAAGCTGCTCACGTACGCGCTCGGCCGCGGGCTCGAGCCGTACGACATGCCGGGCGTGCGCCGCATCGTCCGCGATGCCGGGGAGCAGGATTATCGGCTGTCCGCGCTGATCGAAGGTATCATCCACCATGAGGCGTTCCTGATGCGGCGCACGGCGCCGCCGCAGGCGGAGGCGCAATGATCATCACGAAGCGATCGCTGCCGCGGCGAACCTTCCTGAGGGGCGTGGGCGCCACGCTCTCGCTGCCGCTGCTCGACGCCATGGTGCCGGCGCTCTCGGCGCTGTCGCGCACGGCCGCGCAGCCCCGCATGCGGATGGGCTTCGTCTACGTGCCGAACGGCGTCCAGTTGGAGAACTTCCGGCCGGCAACTGCGGGCGCCGGGTACGCGATGACGCCGATCCTGCAGCCGCTCGAGCCCTACCGCGAGCAGATGACGGTCCTGGGCGGTCTGGCCAACGCCCTGGCGAATCCGCTGGACGTCGGCAGCGGCACGCACGCGCGCGCCAGCGCGGTCTGGCTGAACGGCGTGCGGCCGAAGCGCACCGAGGGCGCCGATATCCGTGCGGGGACCACCATCGACCAGTTCGCGGCCCGCACGCTCGGCGAGGAGACGCCGCTGCGCTCGCTGGAGCTCGCGCTGGAGCCGAACTTCACGGTCGGCAACTGCGAGGGCGGCTACAGTTGCGTCTACATCAACACCTTCTCCTGGCGCACGCCCACCATGCCGCTGCCGATGGAGATCAACCCGCATGCCGTGTTCGAGCGCCTGTTCGGCGCGGGCGGCGATCCCGAGGCGCGCATGGCGCAGATGCGCCGGGACCGCAGCCTGCTCGACGCGGTCTCGGACGACATGCGCCGGCTGCAGCGCGCGCTCGGCCCGCGCGACCGCGCCACCGTCGACGGCTATCTCGACGCCGTCCGCGACGTGGAGCGCCGGCTGCAGAATACGCTGCAGCGCGCCGATGCGTCGCCGGCGCCGGCCATGGACGCGCCGCTCGGCATTCCGGACACGTTCGCCGAGCACGCGCGGCTGATGTTCGACCTGCAGGTGCTGGCGTACCAGGCTGACATCACGCGCGTCGTCACCTTCCAGATCGGCCGGGAGCTGAGCACGCGCTCGTACGCCGAGCTGGGGGTGCTGGAGTCGCACCACGACATCTCCCACCACCAGAGCGATCCCGAGCGGATGGCCAAGAACACGAAGATCAACCAGTTCCACACGGGGCTGTTCGCGGAGTTCCTGGGAAAGCTGCGGGCGACGCCCGACGGCGACGGCTCCCTGCTGGACCACTCGATGCTGCTGTACGGCGGCGGGCTGGGCGACGGCGACCTGCACCATCCGCACGACCTGCCGCTGGTGCTTGCCGGCGGCGGCTGCGGACAGCTCCGCGGCGGCCGGCACGTGGTCTGCGAGACCGACACGCCGATGATGAACCTCGGGCTCACCCTGCTCGACAAGGTCGGCGTGGAGCTCGACAGCATCGGCGACAGCACCGGCCGCCTGACCGACATCTAGCCCGAGCCAGGCATGCGTAATTCCGCGGGCCGTAGGGTCGTTGTGCTCTCGCTGCTCGGCGCCCTGGCCGCGCCCGGGCTGGTAGCAGCGGCCGCCGGCGACCCGCCGCTCATGGAGGCTGTCAAGGCAGGCGACGCGGCAGCCGTGCGCGCGCTGCTGGACGCCGGCGCCGACGTGAACGCCCCGGCGCCGGACGGCGCGACCGCGCTGCACTGGGCGGCGCACCGCGACGACCCGGAGACCGTGGAGTTGCTGCTCGCGGCGGGCGCCGACGTTGCCGCCGTCAACCGCTACGGCGTCTCTCCACTCAGCCTGGCCGGCACGAACGGAAGTGCACCGGTTATCGGACGGCTGCTCGACGCGGGCGCGGACCCGAACACGGCGCTGCCGGGCGGCGAGACCGCGCTCATGACGGCTGCGCGCAGTGGATCGTCGGAAGCTGTCGCGTTGCTGCTTGCGCGCGGCGCCGACGCAACGGCCCGGGAGACGACGCGCGGCCAGACCGCTCTGATGTGGGCCGCGGCGCAGGGGCACGCGGACGTCATCGACCTGCTGGCCGACGCCGGCGCCGATGTCCACGGCCGTTCGACGGCGCCGCCCTCGGCCGCGACCGCCGCCGGCTCGCAGGCGGCCGTGTTCCGGGACTACGCGCGCCGCGGGCGCATCGACGCCTTCACGCCGCTGCTGTTCGCCGTCCGGGCGGGCCATATCGATGCGGTGCGCACGCTGCTGGAGCGCGGCGCGCACGTGAACGACACGGCGCCCAACGGCGCCAGCGCCCTGGTCGTGGCGGCGGTCAACGCGCACTGGGAGCTGGGCGCGCTGCTGCTCGACGCCGGCGCCGACCCGAACCTCGCCGGCGCCGGGTGGACTGCGCTCCACCAGGTGGTGCGCACGCGGACCCTCAACATCGGCCAGTATCCGCACCCCGTGCCGACCGGCCGGCTGAGCAGCCTGGACTTCGCGCACGGGCTGATTGCCGCCGGCGCCGACCCCGACGCGCGCGTCACGAAACCGATCGACGACGGTTACCGCGGCCCGCGCTTCAGCCAGATCGACGCCACCGCGTACGTGCTGGCCGGCAAGGGCGCCGACCACGAGATGCTGCGGTTGCTGGCGGATGCGGGCGCGGACGTGACGCTGACCAACGAGCACGGCACGACCGCGCTGATGGCCGCCGCCGGCGTCGGCATGTTCTACGCCAACGAGGACAGCGGCACGAACGAGGACGCGCTGGTGGCCGTCCAGGTGGCGCTGGAGCACGGCGCGGACGTGAACGCGGCCGACGAGAAGGGCGACACGCCGCTGCACGGCGGGGCCTGGCGCGGGTCGAACGAGATCGTCCGGTTGCTCGTCGACCGCGGTGCGCGGCTCGACGCCGTGAACCGCAACGGATTTACGCCGCTGCAGGTTGCAAACGGCGAGGAGTTCACCAGTGCGGGACTCCAGCGCCGGCCGGAGACCGTGGCCCTGCTCCGCGAGTTGATGACCGCGCGCGGGCTGCCGGCCGTCACCGGGACCGACACGCCGACCGCCGCCGCAGGCCGTTAGGGCGTCCAGCCAGTGCAGCGCAATGCCATCCAGCAGACGCGAGTTCCTGAAGCGCGCGGGCGTCGCCGGAGCAGCCGCCATGGCCGCTAGCACACGCCCCGCCGCCGGACGTGCGGGCGCGCAGGCGGGCGCCGCCCGCGGCGAGCTCCGCAGCGTGCGGACGCCGGTGCTGGAGATCGGCTACGAGGAGAGCGGCGACCGCGACGGATTCCCCATCATCCTCCTGCACGGCTTCCCGTACGACATCCGCGCCTGGGACGGCGTGGCGCCAACGCTCGCGGACGCCGGCTACCGCGTGCTTGTTCCGTACCTGCGCGGCTACGGACCGACGCGGTTCCTCGATCCCGACGCGCCGCGCATGGCCGAGCAGGCCGCCATCGCCCAGGACGTCGTCGACTTCGCCGACGCGCTGGGGATCGAGCAGGCGGCGCTGGCCGGGTTCGACTGGGGCAACCGCGCGGCGTGCATCACGTCCATCCTGAACCCGCAGCGCGTGCGCGCGCAGGTGGCGATCGGCGGCTACTCGGTGTTCGACTCCATCTCGCCGTCGCGGCCCGCCGCGTCGGCCCTCACCGAGGCGCGCCTCTGGTACCAGTGGTACTTCAACACCGAGCGCGGCCGGGCCGGCCTGGAGGCGAACCGCCATTCCATCTGCCGCTACCTGTGGGAGACCTGGTCGCCGACCTGGGAGTACACCGACGCGGCGTACGAGGTGTCGGCGCCGTCGTTCGACAACCCCGACTTCGTCGACATCGTCATCCATTCCTACCGCCACCGGCACGGCTACGCGCCGGGGGAAGATCGTTTCCTGGCGGACGAGCGCCGGCTCGCCGAGCGCCCGCCGATCGGGGTGCCGGCCATCGTGCTGCGCGGGGCCGACAGCGGGTTCGGCCCGCCCTCGCCCGATCCGACGGGGGACCAGGCCCGCTTCACCAACCTCGTCGCGCGGCGCATCGTCGAGGGCGCGGGGCACGACCTGGCGCCGCAGCGTCCCGACGCGGTCTCGGACGCGCTGATCGAGCTGCTGGCCTGACCGGTCCGCCGGGCTTCCGCCACCGATCCCTCCCGCTTCTGCAGTACCCTACGGCGGTGACCGCAGGGACCCGCGGCTCGACGTGGGCGGGTGTCGTCCACTCCACCGCCGGCCGCGTCCGGATGGCAGGCATTGCCTTGCTCCTGATCGGTGTCGGAGCGTGCTCGACGTCCGATCGCGACGAGGCGCCCACACTGACAGCACCCGCGCTGGATCCGGAGGCCGTCTTCCTGCCGACCGTCGAGAACGACGCCCCACCGCCCGGACCGGCCCCCGCGGGCATGGTGTGGGTGCCCGGAGGCGAGTTCTCGATGGGTGCGATCGACCCCGGCGACCTCGGCCCGCTGCCGCCGGACACCGTGGCCGACACCCGGCCGGTGCACCGCGTGTACGTCGACGGCTTCTGGATGGACGAGACTGAGGTGACCAACGCGCAGTTCGCCGCGTTCGTCGAGGCTACCGGCTACGTCACCGTGGCCGAGCGGACCCCGACCGCCGAGGAGTTTCCCGGCGCGCCGCCCGAGGCCCTGGTGGCCGGATCGATCGTGTTCACGCCGCCGTCCACGCGGGTCGGCCTGACGGGCCACCTCCAGTGGTGGCGCTACCAGCGCGGCGCCGACTGGCGTCATCCCGGCGGGCCGGACAGCGATCTGACGGGAAGGAAATCCCATCCGGTCGTGCACGTGGCCTACGAAGACGCCGCGGCGTACGCCGCATGGGCGGGCCGCCGCCTGCCCACCGAAGCCGAGTTCGAGTTCGCGGCGCGGGGCGGCCTGACGGGTCGGGCGTATGCCTGGGGCAACGCGATGCGTCCCCACGGTGAACCGCTGGCGAACACGTTCCAGGGGGTCTTCCCGGTCGAGGACACGGCGGAAGACGGCCATGGAGGCGTGTCTCCCGTGCGGCAGTTCCCCGCCAACGGCTACGGCCTCTTCGACATGACCGGCAACGTGTGGGAGTGGGTCGGCGACTGGTATCGGCCCGACTACTACGCGCAGCTTGCCGCTGAAGGCGGCGTGGCCCGCAATCCGCGGGGTCCGTCGGGCTCGTTCGACCCGGCGGAGCCGGGCGTCCCCAAGCGCGCGCAGCGGGGAGGCTCCTTCCTCTGCACGGACCAGTACTGCGCCCGCTACCTGGTCGGCGCCCGCGGCAAGGGAGAGGTCCGTTCCGGCGCCGACCACCTGGGATTCCGCACGGTCCTGGCTGCAGACAGGTAGCCTCCGCCGCATCCTCCGTGCGCGGCCGCGCCGCAGCCGTCTACTCGACCTTGCGCGCCGCAAAGCTGCCGCCGGCCGGTCGGGGTCAACGCCCCGGCTGCAGTTCCTCCAGCGCCGCCCCGGTCTCGTCGATCACCGACTGCAGGTAGTTCTGCTCGTAGGCGTTGTTCACGTCCGTGGACTCGGCCAGCAGCCGTTCGTGCGTTTCGCGATAGAGCTGCAGCGCCGCGGCATGCTCGGGCGCACCCCCGAGCACAATGTCGATGAAGTGGAGCGCGTGCAGCGGCCGGCCGTCGTCCAGGTGCCGTCTGGCCCGCGCCAGCAGCGCGTCGGTCCCGGCCAGCTCCGCCAGCTCGCCGTGAATCTCCCGGGCCGGCACGTGGTACAGCTCCGTGGTGGTGTCGTAGTGGAACCAGGTGCCGTAGTACTCCCAGATGCTCTTGACCGCCCACGACACCCTGCCGTGCCCCTGGTGCAGATCGAGCCCGGGCGGCAGGGTCACCTCGGCCATGAGCTGATGCACGGTCTTGCCCTCGTTCATGCCGGCCACCACAGCGTCGTGCACGTAACGCACCGCGTCGCGCATCCTGCCCAGGCCGCTCAGCACCGCGTCCCGGCCCCGGATGGGGTCGTGGTGGCTGGGCACCACCACGTCCGGCTCCAGCGCGATGAACCGCTCCAGCGTATCGATGTATTCGATCGGCCTGCGGATCTTCTCGCCGCGCATGGTGAAGATGTTGGGGAACCCGTCCCAGAGGAAGCCGAGGGTGTCGCCGGTGAACAGGATCCTCTGCTGCGGCAGCCAGAGCGAGATGTTGTCGGCCCCTTCGGCGCCCGGCGTGTTCAGCACCTCGAACCGCACGCCGCCGAGCTCGAACGCGTGGTCCCGGTCGCCGACGAGAATGTCCGGCTCGATCGGCACGGGCGGCCGGGGCCGGCCGGCGCCCTGCGCGGTTTGCTCGTCGGCACGCCGCGGCCGCGGCGGACGCAGGCGCTGCAGGCGCCGTCCCCCGAACCGCGACAGCGCCTGCGTGTAGCGGCGCTCCTCCTCGAACTCGCGGTGGACGATGATCTCCGGTCCTTCGTCGATCCAGTACGGATGGCCGCCGAGATGGTCGGGGTGGGAGTGGCTGTAGATGACGTAGCGGATCGGTCCCGGCGCGGCGTCCCGCAGCAGGCGGTAGTGGTCGTCGGCCTGCCCGGCGAACGCGTTGCCGGTGTCGAAGACGACGTTGCCCTCCGACGTGTGGATCAGGTGGCTGTTCCCGTTGCCCGCCGCCTGGTACACGTTGTCGGCCAGCATGCGGAAGGCGATCGGCACCGGCGCGAACACGCGCCGTGCATCGGCGCCCGTCGTCTGCTGTGCTGCCGGGAGCCCGCCGGCGGCCATGACGGCGCCGATTGCAGCGAGCAGCACCGCAAGCCGCCGCGTCGCGCGCTCACGTTGACCCGGCCTCTGGTAGTTCCTGGACATGTTCTCTCCCGCTTGTCTTGCCACAGGCTGTCAGGTTCGCCCACCAGGCGAATGCGGGTCAATAGCCCGAACCGGGTACACCCCGCCGCCAGGTGGAGTGCTAGACTGACGTATTCCGATGTATCCGGTTCGCTGCCGCGAGGTGGCCTTCAAGGGGGTTTGACGTGAGACATCTACTGCGCGCACTGCTGTTCACGGCGGCGGCCGCCGTCGCGCTGGCGCCGCTGCCCGGTTTCGCCCAGTCCGGCGACGTGCCGCGCACGGCGTGGGGCAAGCCCGACCTGCAGGGCGTCTGGGACTACGCGACCCTCACGCCCATGGAGCGTCCCGCCGAGTTCGCCGACAAGGCGACGCTGACCGACGAGGACGTGGCGGCCATCCTGGCCCGCTCCGAGCAGTTCACCCAGTTCCTCTCGGAGAGCGGCACGGGATCCGCCGACACGCGTACCGGCACGTACGATGAATTCTGGTTCGACTTCGGGTCGGGCGTCTCGGACGACCGGCGCACCTCGCTCGTCGTCGATCCGCCGAACGGGCGCATTCCCGACCTGACGCCTGTGGCGCGCGAGCGCCAGGCTGCGCGGCGCACCTACCTGGCGGAGCATCCGGCCGATTCGTGGGAGGACCGCAACCTGGCCGAGCGCTGCCTGGTGGGCTTCAACAGCGGCCCGCCCATGGCGCCGAGCGCGTACAACAACATCTTCCAGCTCTTCCAGACCGAGGACTACGTCGTCATCCTCAACGAGATGGTGCACGACGCCCGCATCGTGCCGCTGGACGACCGGGGCCCGCTCGACCCGGACGTCCGGCAGTGGCTCGGCAGTTCGCGCGGCTACTGGGACGGCGACACCCTGGTGGTCGAGACGGCCAACTTCCGGGATGAGACCAACTTCCGCGGGGTGACGCGCGACCTGCGGCTGGAGGAGCGCTTCACGCGCGCCGACGCCGACACGCTGCTGTACCGTTTCACGATCAACGACCCGCGTACGTTCGAGCGGCCGTGGACCGCCGAGGTGCCGGTGGCGCTCTCGCCCAACGGGACCTTCGAGTACGCGTGCCACGAGGGTAACTACGGCCTGGAGGGAATCCTCGCCGGCACGCGCGCGGAAGAACGGGAGGCGGAGGCTTCTCGCTAGCCGTCCGGCCGCCCCGGCGCCATCGCGTATGATGAATTGACCGGGCGATTCTGCCCCGGCGCGAGGGCCGAGCCATCCGCGAGCAGAGGGAATACCGCGTAGCAGGGCTGGACTGTACGGAGGAGGCGTCGCTCATCCGGCGCGAGCTGGACGGCCGCGACGGCGTCTACGGCGTGGCGTTCCACGCCGTGGAGGGCCGGATGACGGTGGACGCCGACACCGACGCGTTCGGTCCCGAGCAGGTGGCCAGGACGATTGCCCGGCTCGGGATGCGCGCGGAGCCGCTGGAACGTGCGGCCCCGCGGGCCGAGTCGTGGTGGGAGCGCAACGGCCGCCGCGCGCTGGTCACCCTGAGCGGTCTCGCCCTGCTCGGCGGATTCGCGCTGCATGCGGCGGTGGCCGGCGGCGGGCTCGTCGCGCTGGTGCTGTCCCACACGCACGCCGAGCACGGCGTCGACTACCCCGTCGTGGCGCTGCTCGTCCTCGCGATCGCTGCGGGCCTCTTCCATTCCACTCCCAAGGCCCTCGCTTCGCTCCGGCGCCTGCGGCCGGACATGAACGCGCTGGTGCTGGTGTCGGTGATTGGCGCCGTCTTCCTCGAGGAATGGGCGGAGGCAGGTGTCCTGGCCTTTCTGTACGGGCTTTCGGGCCTGGTCGAGAACTGGAGCGCGCGCCGGGCCCGCACCGCCATCGGCTCGCTGCTGCGCATCTCGCCCGCGACCGCCGCGGTGGTGCACGGTGACCACGAGCACCGGATGCCCGTCGACCAGGTGGCCGTCGGCGCGCGGGTGCGCGTGCGGCCGGGCGAGCGGATCCCGTGCGACGGCGAGGTGACCGACGGCAGCTCCCATGTCGATCAGGCGCTGGTCACCGGCGAGTCGGTGCCGGTCTGGAAGCGCCCCGGCGACGCGGTGTACGCGGGGACCGTGAACGGCCACGGGGTGATCGAGCTGCGGGCCACGCGGCCGGCCTCGGACACGACTCTCGCGCGCATCATCCGCATGGTCGGCGAGAGCCAGCACCACCGCGCACCGACCGAGCGCTTCATCGACCGCTTCGCGCTGTACTACACGCCGCTCATGTTTGCGGTGGCCGCGGGCGTGGCAGTCATCCCGCCGCTCGCCACGGGCGCCGGCTGGGAGTACTGGTTCTACCAGGGGATGCTCATCCTCCTCATTTCCTGCCCGTGCGCGCTCGTGATCTCCACTCCGGTGACGATTGCCGCCGCCATCACGTCCGCGGCGCGGCAGGGTGCGCTGATCAAGGGCGGCGTCCACCTGGAGGGACTGGCGCGCCTCCGCGTGGTCGCGCTGGACAAGACCGGCGTAGTCACCCGCGGCGAGCCGGACGTCCGGGAGATTCGGCCGCTCGGCGGCAGGACCGAGTCCGAGGTGCTGGCGCGCCTGCTGGCGGTGGAGATGCAAAGCGAGCATCCGCTGTCCCGCGCCGTCGTGCGCTACGCGCGGGGGCGCGGCGTCGAGCCCGCGCCGGCCGCCGACTTCCAGGCCGTGGAAGGGCGCGGCGCCGAGGCGGTCGTGGACGGCGACAGGTTCTGGGTCGGCAGCGCGCTCTACGCCCGGGAGAAGACGGGGCGCGACCCGCTGCAGCAGGACTTGGCCGACATGCAGCGTCCGGGCGAGACGGTCGTCGTCTGCGGCGCGGGCGACGACATCTGGGCGCTCGTCGCCATCGCCGACCAGGTGCGGTCGGAGGCGCGCGAGAGCGTGTCGCGGCTGCACGCACTGGGGCTGCGGTCCGCGCTGCTCACCGGCGACAACAGCGAGACCGCCGCCGCCGTCGCCGGGCGCGTGGGCGTGTCGGACGTCCGCGCGGAGTTGCTGCCCGAGGACAAGGTGGCGGCCGTCCGGGACCTGTCCGCGCGCTATGGGGCGACCGGCATGGTCGGCGACGGCATCAACGACAGCCAGGCGCTGCTGGCGGCGCAGGTCGGCATCGCGCTCGGCGGCAACGCCACGGACGTGGCGGTGGAATCGGCCGACGTCGTGATGCTGCGGGCCGACATGCGGCGCATACCGTTCCTGGTGGACCACGCCCGGCGGGCCAGGTCGCTGATCGTCGAGAACATCGCGCTGGCGCTCGGCTCCAAGGCGCTGTTCCTGGCGTTCATGTTCTTCGGCGCGGCGACGCTCTGGATGGCGGTGGCGGCCGACATGGGCGCGACGCTGCTGGTCACCTTCAACGGCCTGCGGATGCTCCGGCGGCCGCCCGCGCAAGGCGGACCGTCCCCGGACCTGGCGCTGGAGGGGGCCTGAAGCCGCGCTGCGGCGTCAGGGAGTGACGGTGACGGCGACGTCGGCGGCGGTGGCCAGGCCGCCGTCGTGTGCCATGGCGCGCAGCACGTAGTCGCCGGGCTCGGCGAACGTTGCCGTGGCGACCCAGCGCCCGTCCGGGGGAGCCGGAGGCGTCGTCCAGCCGGGCGACCAGGGGGATTCCCCGGTATCCCGCGTATCCTCCCAGACCTTGATCTGGGGCGGATCGAAGACCACCTCGCCCGCGCCGCGGTACACGAACCACGACAGGCGGTGGCCGGTGGCGGTGTCGGTCGTGAAGCGGCCCGGATGGCGCGGGCTCGACGCGGGCATCGACCGCGCGCGCGGCTTGCCGTCGTCCGCGGAGACCGCCACCAGCTCCAGCGGCTCGCCGGCGCGCACGGTGCGCTCGCCGCCGCCTTCGATATCCAACGTCGGCGCCTGGTTCTCCGGCAGCTCGGGCGTGGTCCCGCCGCCGCCGCCGGCTCCGAAGTTGGCCTGGATCACCAGGTCGTCGATGAAGTAGTCGCGCTTCAGCGTGGCATAGGCGCGCTCGGTCCGGCCCTGGGTCGTGAGCGTCCAGACCAGCTCCCTGTCGCCGAAGTCGGCCGGCACGCGGATGCGGAAGACGAAGCGGTTCCGCCGCGGGTAGAAGTGCGTCGGCTGGCCCTGGTCGGGGCCGCCCGGCTCGATGTTGTTGCCGGGACCGACGGGAACGTCGATCACTTCCTCCCAGTTCCGGTTCATGTAGCCGAAGACCAGGTTGAAGGAGCCGTCGTCGTTCTGCTCCCAGCCCTCGTAGGCGGGCGCAATCGTCTGACCGGACGAGTAGCCCTGCTGGGCTGACGCGGCCCGCGGCAACGCAATCGCCGCCAGCGCAACAGTGACAATCACGATCCGCGCGACGGTGCCGCTCATCGCGCGCCCCTCAGTTGCCTCCGGCGGTCGTTTCGTCCGCCTCGCCGGCGGCGCCGCACAGCAGGCAGCCGATGTCGGGGCCGCCGCCAGCCGCCATGGCCGCCTCGCGCTCCGCGACGGCAGCGGCGAACTCCTCGTCGTTCAGGTAGATCGCCTGTATCAGGTTGATGAACATGTTGTCGACCGAACGGTGGCCCGAGCCGGACCAGTTGCGCGGATCGACCACGTTGGGGTTGGTCGGCGAGTTGTCGAAGTAGCCGGTCAGGTGCAGGATCGTGCCCTTCGGCAGCAGCGGCGCCGCGTCGTCCGCGTACTTGTAGACGCGCACCCAGTTGTGGTCGTAGCCGGCGCAATTCAGGGTCTGCACCGACGTGCCCCAGGACGCCTCCATGCACATGCGCACGCCCGGTGCGTGCATGTGGGGCTCGAACACGCTCAGCTTCGCGTTCTCGGGCAGCGTGAAGTAGGCGTCGGCCCGCTGGTCGGAATCCATGGGGCGAATATCCAGGTCGGGTCCGTTGCCGAAGAAGAGCAGTTGCATCTCCTTCTCCGGCTCGTAGCCCTTCGGATGGAACTTGAACGCGACGTCGATGTGCGCGCGCGTATCGGTGCCGTTCGCGTGGAGGTGCGTCGAGGGGAACAGCAGGATCGAATCAGCTTTCAGGATCCGCCCGGCGTTCGCGTCGAAGACGTCCGCGTTGCGGCCCACCTCGTGCACGGGCCAGAGCAGGGCGTCTCCCGGATCGTCGCCCTCCGCCATCGAATAGAGCGTCGAATGGTGCACGATGAACAGGCCGCCCACGGTGTCGGAACGCACCCCGCGCTCCAGGTCGTTGCGCTCCTTGTACTCGATGGCGGCCACGTAACGGTCCTCGGTCAGGCCGGTCTCCGACTGGCCCAGGCTTCCCCACCAGTCCGGCGCGCTGCCCTTCATCTCGAACTCCGGCGACGAGACGATCAGGTCCGGCTCGCCGATCTCCCACTCGTGCTCGCCGAGGAACTCCCGCGGCGGCGGCATGTCGGCGGGATCGCCCTGCGGCGCGCCCTGGTCGACCCAGCGGGCGATGGTCGCAATCTCGTCGTCGCTCAGCGACCAGTCGTCCTTGAACTCCTGAATGCCGATGTTGCGCTCGATGTACCACGGCGGCATGACGCCCGGCTTGTCGCGCAGGCCGGTGCGGTTCTTGATGGCGCGCGCCCAGGGCCGCACCTCCTGGTAGGTGAGGAGCGACATCGGCGCCAGCGCGTTCGGCCGGTGGCACTTCTGGCAGCTCCGCTGCAGGAGCGGCGCGATGTCCTTGCTGAAGGTCGGCTCCTCCGGGACCGCTTCGGCCGCCGCGGGCAGCGGCGCCGCCGCCGCCAGCAACGCGGCCAGTCCGAGCAGGCCGACTGTCTTCGAGAGCTTCATGCTGAGACTCCTTGATCCGGAATCCGGACGTCGATGTCCGCTTCTTGCAGTATATCGCGCCGGCCGGGTCGCGGGTCAGCGCGCCGGCGCGGCGCCGGCCGGGTCGCCCTCGTACACGGGCCCGTGCACCGTCCGGTGCGAGAGGTACTGCCAGCCGCCGTCGCGCAGCGCGTAGACGCGGACGTACCAGAAGCTGAACGCCCGCGGCGCGCCGGCTGCGGGGCCGGAGCGCGCCCGCACCCGCCCCATCGTGATGGCGACGTCGCCGTGCAGCTCCACCTGCTGCGAGTCGACCTCGCGCCGGCTGTAGCGGCCGGCGAGCGACGCCAACCACTCCGCCCTGTGGTCCACGCCGCGCACCGCGCCCCCGGTCGTCCACCCGTCGCCGTGCGTGTAGGTGAAGTCGCTCGCCAGGACCCCGTCGAGAAAGTCGGTGTCGGCATGCAGCACCGCCGCCTCGATCCGGCGCTCCAGCTCCAGCACCTCGCCCGCGCGGTCGGCCGCAGCGCCGGACGGCTCCTGTGCCCAGGCCCCCGCCGTGAGCAGTGCGACCGAGACGGCCCAGACCGATAGGCACAGCGCCCTTGCGAGCGGCCGCTGGGATAGGTGCGTCGTTGCCCTTCCAGTCAAGGTTGCCTCATCGATAGAATCGCAGCGCTGGCGAGCAGCGCGGAGACGGTTGCCGTTCGCTCATGCATATGCAAATATGTATGCGTGTTTGAGATCCGCTTTGCGGCTGGTGTCGTGCGCGATCTCAACGCGCTGCGAGCTGCCGAACGACGCTTGATCATGGACAGGATACAGCGCAGGCTGCGGTACGAACCGACCAGGCGAACGAAACACGTCAAACAACTCCAGAAGCTTGTACCGCCGTTCGAGCATGTGCCGCCGATTTGGCAGTTGCGCGTCAGCGACTACCGCGTTTTCTACGACGTGGATGAGGTCAAGCGGACGATCTTCGTGCGCGCAGTCCGGCGGAAGCCGGCGCACGCGACTACGGAGGAGGTCCTATGAAGACGATCTCGGTGAGGGACTTGCAGAAGAACATCAAGGGTATCGTCGACTCGGCGCAACGCGAGCGGGTTGTCGTAACGCGCCGGGGTGAGCCGGCAGCCGTACTCGTTGGCGTCGAGGGCAAGGATTGGGAGTCGGTGGTTCTCGAGACCAGCCCCGCGTTCTGGAACCTCATCGAAGCGCGCCGCCAGGAGCCAACGCTGTCAGCGGAGGAGGTCGAGGAGTCGATCTCGGCCGGCGCCGCAAAGATTCGGAACGACGACGCCATGTGACGTTCCGGCGAGGCTTTGCCTCACAAAGTTGTCACCAGGCCAGCCCGACCCCCGCTTGCTCTACGCGGCGTCAGAGACGAAACCCGAACGCCACCGACGCCGTAAAGTGCGCGTTGATCAGCAGCCTGGCCTCGGGCGCAATGAACCACCTGCGGTTCTCGTTCCAACGCCGCCAACCGACGCCGACACCCAGTGCGTGACGGAACCCGGCGGTGTCCGCGAACGTGTGCCGGTAAATGCCCGCCCCGCCAATCACGAGATACGGCACCGACCGGTCCGGTGGCCCGAAGCTCTTGGCCACGCCCAACCACAGGAGGTGGTCCGAGTGCGCGTGATGTCTGTCGGCTGTCAGCCCTGTGGTCGTGAAGTCATACTCCACATTCAGCGCCCAATTTCGCCCGACGTGGTTCTGCCAGGACACCCCGGTGCCGAGGTGCGGATCGGCGTCGGCGTAGAACGCCGTCAGGCCGTGAACGGCAAAGTGGTCGGGTTGCTGTGCCGCGGCGAGACCCGGTACGGCGGCGAGCAAGACGGCGACGGTGGCGATTCGTGTCATGGCGACCTCCCGTCTGTGAATGCGCAGACGGGGCGGAAACCAGCTCACCCGCCGGGGTCTCGGCTCGCGACCGTCGCGTTTATTCCACCGCCCACCCTCGAATCACGTCCGACATCACCCGCACGCCCCGGCGGACGTTCTCGATCGACAGGCGTTCGTCGTTGCCGTGCACGCCGGCGCGGTCCTCCAGCGGAATGGCGAACGGGCTGTAGCCGTAGGCGGTGATGCCGAGGTCGCGGAGGAAGTGGCTGTCGGTGAAGCCGGCAATCACGGAGGGCACGATCGTCGCGTCCGGGAAGTGCTTGCGGGTCACGTCTTCGATCAGGCGGAACAGGCCGGTTTCCGACGAGGAGACGGCCGGCGTGAAGCCCATCTGCGTCTCGACGGCCACGTCGCCGCCGAGGATGCCGCCCAGCTCGGCGAGGAACGCCCGGGGGTCCTGGTCGGGCAGCAGGCGGCAGTCCAGCTCGGCCCAGGCCTCGGTCGGCACGACGTTGATCTTGTCGCTCGCGCCCAGGCGCGTGATGTTGCAGGTGTTGCGAGTCAGGCCGTAGTGGCCCGGAAACTCGCGCAGCATGTCCCTCGCGACCCCGGGCTCGCGCAGCGCGGCGCCCATGGCGGCGTACCGGCTGCGCCATTCGGGCGGCATGCTCGGCGCCAGGCCGCGGAAGTACGTGTCAACCGCCGGCACGATCCGGGCCTCGAACTCGTGCGCCCGCAGCCGGTCCAGCGCGGCCACCAGGCGCGTCACGGCCGTCGCCTCGCGCGGCCGCGAGCCGTGGCCCGGTTGCCCCAGCGTCGTGAGGCGCAGCCAGTACGGCACCTTCTGCGTCACCTCGACCGCCACCTGCACGTGTCCGTCGAGCACGGTGCTGCCCCCGCCTTCGTTGAGCACCCAGCCCATGTCGGCGAACAGCTCGGGGCGCTGCTCCACGAGCCAGCCGACGCCGAGGTAGCCCCCGGCCTCCTCGTCGGCCGTGGCCATGAAGATGACGTCGCGGTCCAGCGCAACGCCAGAACGGTGCAGCTCGAGGAAGGCCGCGAGGTGGACGATGCCGAGCCCCTTGGTGTCGATGGCCCCGCGGCCGTAGATCACGCCGTCGCGGACCTCGCCCGACAACGGTGGGACGGTCCAGTAGTCGGGGTCGGCGGACACCACGTCGATGTGGTGCAGCAGCACGAGAGCCGGCGCGTCGCCGCCGGGCAGGCGGGCCCAGATGTTGCCGCGGCCCGGAGCCGACTCGACCAGCTCGTACGGGATGCCCTCCGCCTCGAGGATCTCCCCGAGGAACCTGGCGCCCGCGGTCTCGTTGCCCGGCGGGTTTACCGTGTCGATACGGATGTACTCCTGGAGCCATTCGGCCGCCTGATAGGGGAGATCGGCCGGCGCCACCTGTGCGGCCGCCGGCGCGGCCAGAAGGAAAGCGGCGGCAACTGCGGCAGGCAACGCCGCAGCCGCCCGCAATCGGCTCGCCGTGCTGTCGACCCGCGTCATGCGCCCCTCTTGCGGCATCGGGAAGTCGCGGCACCTTAGCACAACACCCCGGCGGACACGGCTCGGCCGCTCGTCCCGGCTACCGGCCGGAGCCCGCGCGGGCGGTCCCGGGAGTCCCCGCGCTATCCTTTTCGGCGTGCGCCGCCGCCCGACCGTGCTGATTCCCGCGCTTGCGGCCGTACTCCTGCTGTTCACCGCGTCACCCGCCGCGGCCCATCCGCTGGAGTTCACCGCCGCCACGCTGGCGCTGCAGCCGGACGGGACGTTCGAGGCGAACCTGGTGTGCGACCTCGATGCGCTCGCCCTCGGCGCGCCGTACGACACGGACGACGCCGAGCTCGTCGCGGCGCTGGAGGGCCTCTCCGGCGACGAGTTCGACACGCTGGTCGCGCGGCTGCGGCGGATGTTCGAGCGCCGCGTGCGGGTGCGGTTCGACGGGGAGCCGGCGCCGTTCGCGGTCGACTTCCCCGACTACGGCACGCCGCTGGCGACCGAGGCCGAGATTCCGACGGTGCTCGGGTTGAACGCGCGGCTGACCGGCGCGATCCCGGACGGCGCTGCGGACGTGGGGTTCTTCGCGTCGCGCGCGTTCGGCGAGGTGCACCTGACCGTCAACGACCCGGCCCGCGGGCTCGAGGTGCGCTCCATCCTGGAGCCGGGGGAGCGCAGCGAGCCGCTGGAGCTGGCCGGCCCGGTCGAGCCGCCCGGCCCCGGCGCGGTGGCGCGGCTATACCTGCGGCTGGGGTTCGTGCACATCGTGCCGGAGGGGGCCGACCACATCCTGTTCGTGCTCGGCCTGTTCCTGCTGAGCGCGCGCCTGCGGCCGCTGGTGTGGCAGGTGACGGCGTTCACCGTGGCCCATGCGGTCACGCTGACGCTGGCCACGCTCGGCTACGTGTCGCTGCCGGCGGGACTGGTCGAGCCGCTCATCGCGCTGTCGATCGCCTATGTCGGCGTCGAGAACATGCTGGTCGACCGGCTGACCCGCTGGCGGCCGGGGGTCGTGTTCGGATTCGGGTTGCTGCACGGGCTCGGATTCGCGGGCGTGCTCGGCCAGCTCGGCCTGCCGGAACAGGAACGCCTCCTGGCGCTGGTGACCTTCAACGCCGGCATCGAGCTGGGCCAGCTTGCGGTCATCCTGGGCGCCGCGCTGACGTTCGGCTGGTTCCGGTCGCGGTCGTGGTACCGCGCCCGACTGGCCGTGCCGGCCTCGGCGGCAATCGCGCTGGTCGGCCTGGCGTGGGCCTTGCAGCGCGCGCTGGGTCTCTGACGGCGCGCGAGGCGCCCGGAGGAGAGTGTCAGCCCGCCGCACCGGCAGTGCGGCCGGTGACCAGTCGTCCTATCGCCTTGAACTTGGTCCAGAAGAAGTCGAACTGTCCCAGGAGCGTTCCATAGGCCAGCAGCAGCGCCTGGTAGACCGGCAGCATGATGACCAGGTAGATCGTCCACTGCAGCCAGCCGGGGGTGTTCGCGGGCAGCAGGAAACCGGTGACGGGATCCTTCAATCCGGCCGTGGTCAGGCCGGCCAGCGAGAAGGCCAGCAGAATGGCCACCACGCCCACCGGCCCCACACCCCAGCGCGCCTTCATGCGTTCGAACATCGGCATCGGTATCCGTGGAGCAGCCAGTTGCGAGCCCGTGCATTCTACGCGATGTAGCGCACGCGAGGCCGCGCACGGCGATGGTGGATTCCCCTAAAACAGCAGCCGGAAGCCGATCTGCATCTGGAACGGCGGCCCGGGAATGTTCCCGGTCAGGTACTCTCCGTCCGCGCCCCGCGTGCGCGCGAAGTCGGGGTTGGTCGGCTGTCCGCTCAGGCCGCACGCCGCGTCGCGCGAGCTGGCGCAGTAGTTGGCAACCGTGGAATAGCCCTGGTCGAGCGTCACGTTGTCCAGGTTGAACAGGTTGAAAAGCTCCAGCGACACGAGCGCCTGGCGCGTCCCGCCCAGCGCGAACCGCTTCTGGACGCGGAGGTTGATGTCGGCGATCGGCTCGTCGCGGAACGCATTGCGCGTGAACGGCACCCCCGGCGCGCTGTACGGGCGGTCGGCCCCGCCCCGGTCCTGGTTGGAGTCGGTGCCCATGCGCGCGTCGAACGGGGCGCCCGACAGCACGTACATCCCGGTCGAAAGGTCCACGGCGCCGGGGAGCGTCAGCACGCCGTGCAGGTGGAACTGGTGCCGGCGGTCGAGCACGTTCGGGCCGTATTCCGACGTCAGGTCGTACGCGTTCTCGTAGGCCACGCCGCCCGCCGAGCGCTCGTTGTCGTCGCTGGATTCGTTCTTCGACAGCACGTAGTAGGCGTTGAGCTGCCCCCAGGAGCGGCGGACCTCCGAGCTGATCGTCAGCGCGCGGTAGAGCGCCGAGGCTGTCGATTCGCGCACCGTGACGCTGTCGAGTCCGGGAACCGGCCGCGCCGTGCCGCTGCGCAGGCCGAAGAACGGACGCTGCGCCGGATCGTCGGGCCGCGTGGCCGGCAGCGGCACGTTGAGGTCGCGGTTGCGCTCCAGGCGGATCGTGTCGACGACGAGCACGTCGGCGCCGAGCGACCAGCCGGGACTGAGCTCGTGCTGCACGCCGCCGCCGACCTGCCGCGACAGCGGGTTCCTGAAGTTCTCGTCCATCGCGGTCACGCGCGCGCCGGCGAACGGGTTGTTCTCGATGCCGAGAGCGGTGGCGATGGCCGTCAACTGGCCCGGCGTCAGCGTCGGCAGGTTGTCGAGCGTGCGCTCGTTCAGGTCGATCCCGATCAGCTTCATCTGGTCGTACAGCGTGACGTGCGGACTGCCCGGCGGCACGCCGAACGGGAGCGCGACCGTCACGTCGCCGGGCGGCACGCGGAAGTTGTTCATGGGGCCGGCCAGGAGCAGCAGGGGAGTCCGCGCGTAGTAGACCCCGGCGAACCCGCGCACGACGGTCCGGGCCGCGCCGGTGGGATCCCACGCGAAGCCGGCGCGCGGGCCGAACTGCAGCGCGCTGCTGGGGATCCGCGTGGGATCGACCGTGCGGCCGATAGGAAAACTCACGCCGCGCAACTGATCGAGCAGGGCCTCGTTGTCGGCCGGTGGGGTGGGGTTGAACTGGCCGTCCCAGCGCAGGCCGTAGTTGACGGTGAGGTTCGGCGACACGCGCCATTCGTCCTGGATGAACAGACCGACCTCGTCGGTCGCGAACGACGCCTTCAGGTTGCCGATCTGCTGCAGGTAGAGCAGCGAGCTGGAGCCGAAGCGGTTCGGTATGGCGCCGCCCACCCCGATGATGTCGAGCGTGGTCTCGACATCCGAGCCGAAGACGAGGTAGCCGCCGTTCTGGAAGAACCCGAACTCCTGGTCGATGAAGACGTGGTTGTAGTCGAAGCCCGCCTTGACGCTGTGGCCGCCGGCGAGCCACGTCACGTTGCCGCCCGCCTGCGCCCGCCAGTCGTACTGCCAGGTGGGGCGGAAGCTGCGCGTCCCGTACTCGCCGAGCGACAGGTCGACGAGCGGCTTGAGGGCGTTCGCCGAGCGCGGCCGGTCCTCGCGCGAGTACTGCCCGCGCAGCTCGAACACCAGGTCGGACGACGGCACGCTGGTGAACTGGCCGACGGCCGTCTGCGTGGAGTCCTCCTCCGTGCCGTTCGTCTCCAGCGAGCGGTTGGTGGTGGGGACGATGACGCCCCCGACGCCGTCCGAGTTCAGCGCCTTGTTCGTGCTGCCGTTGTAGCGGATGTTGAAGCGGTTCCCGCGCGGCAGGTTGAAATCGAAACGCGCCAGCCATGCGCGCGCGTCGTTGGTCACTTCGAACGGCGTCTCGTAGCCCCGGAAGTGGTCGTAGCCTTCCCGGCTGGCCGCCGTCGGCGTGAAGCCTTCGAGCCGGGCGAAGCGCACCTCGCGCGGCGCCCTGAACTCCTGCTGCTCGTAGGCGACGAAGTAGAACGCGCGGTTGCGCCGGAGCGCGCCGCCGAGCGACCCGCCGAACTGGTGCTGCGTCGGCGCCGCCTCCTGCCCGAACGCGTTCTGCGCCGCCAGTTGCTCCGGCCGCAGCAGGTAGAGGGCCGAGCCGCTCGTGGCGTTGGCTCCCGACCTGGTGATGGCGTTGACCAGTCCGCCGGTCGAGCGGCCGAACTCGGGAGAGTAGCCGGCCTTGACGACCCGGAACTCGCGGATCGCCTCCTGCGGGATCGTGAAGGTGAAACGCGACCGCTCGCCGCCGCGGATGCCGCCGAAGAACGGCTGGTTGTAGTCGGCCCCGTCGATGCTGATGTTGCCGTTGATGCCGCGCTGGCCCGCGAGCGATATCTGACCGCGCTGCGGCTCGACCTGCGCCGTCGGCGTCAGCGAGACGAAGTCGTGGAAGCGGCGGCCGTTGATCGGCAGGTTCGATATCGCCTGGCTGTCGAGCGTGACGTCGGAGGTGTCCGTGGTCGTCTCGACGACGGAAGTTTCGGCGGTCACGGTGACCTCTTCCGCCACGCCGGCCGGCGCCAGCGTGAAGTTGATGGTCCGGCTGGCCCCGACGGTGAGCGTCACGGCGTCGAGCTCGACCGCGCCGAAGCCGGAGAGCTCGGCGCGCACGTCGTAGCGGCCGGGCGGCAGGAGCATGACGTCGTAGCGCCCGGCGCCGTCGGAGACGCCGGACCGCACCAGGCCGTCGTCCAGGTTCACGACGGTCACGGTGACGCCCGGCAGCACCCCGCCGGTCGTGTCCTCGAGCCGGCCGGTGATCTCGGCCGTGGTCGCCCGGTTCTGGGCCGTTGCGGGAAGCGGGATCAAGACGGCGGCAATCAGGAGGCAGCAAGCTCTCACGCGAAACATGCGGGGGATCTTAGCGAACGGCCGTCACGCGGCAGCGACGCAACCGTCAACACGGGGAGACTCCCGGGCTGTTAACATGCGGACCACGCGTCACCGATCACTGGAGAGAACCGCCATGCAACGCATCATCGTGACCTGCTGCCTGACCGTCGCCATAGCCGTTTCCCTGGCCGCGACCGCCGCCGCCCAGCGGGAGGACTGGACGCGCCCGTTTCCGGGACACCGCGTCATCGGCAACCTGTACGCCGTCGGCACCTACGACCTCGCGGTCTTCCTGGTCACCTCGAACGACGGCCACTTCCTGATCAACACGGGGCTCGAGGACTCGGTCCCGCTGATCCGCGAGAACATCGAGTCGCTCGGGTTTCAGTTGGAGGACGTCAAGGTGCTGCTGACGACGCAGGCGCACTGGGACCACACGGCCGCGCTGGCGGAGATCAAGGAGATCACCGGCGCCGAGATGTGGGCGACGGCCGGCGACGCGCCCGTGCTGGAGGACGGCGGGTTCAGCGATCCGCACTTCGGCGGCCGGCAGTCGTTCCCGCCGGTGGCCGTCGACCGGATCATCGAGGACGGCGAGGAGCTCGAGCTGGGGAATACGCGGCTGACGGTGCTCCTGAGCCCCGGCCACACCGCCGGCAGCGTGAGCTACACGATGGCGATGTACGAGAACGGCGTGGACTACGACGTCATCATCGCCAACATGGCCACCATCAACGAGGGGAAGCGGCTGGTGGTCGAGCCGACCTATCCGGGCGTGGCCGACGATTTCGCGGAGACGTTCCGCAAGCAGAAGGCGTTGAGCATCGACGTCTGGGTGGCCTCGCACGGGGGGCAGTACAACCTGCACGACAAGTACGAGCCCGGGCAGCGGTACAACCCGGACACGTTCTACGACCCCGAGGGGTTTCGCTCCGAGGTCGAGCGCCTGGAGCAGCTCTACCTGGAGCAGCTCGCCGCGGAAAAGCGCTGACCGGCCTTCGCGCGGCAACTGCGGCGGTGCGCCCGAATCGGCGTACAATTCGTTTGCTTCGGCCGGCGGGACCAGGGAGGCGAGATGCGACGCCAGTCTTCAGGATTTCTCATGGGTGCGGTGATCGCCGCGTTGCTGCTGTCGGCGCCCGCAGAGGGCCAGGAGGCGCGCGACGGCGCGCAGTTCCGGACGCCGTGGGGCGATCCGGACCTGGAGGGGATCTGGGACACCGACGCGCTGCGCAGCGTGCCGCTGGAGCGGGATCCCGAGTACGGCGAGCGCGCGGTGATAACCGACGAGGAACTCGCCGCCAGGGCCGCCCGCGAGCAGCTCCGCGCGGTGGACGATCCGTCGGTGCGCCCGGACGGCGACCGCGAGAACCTGCGGACGCCCGTGCACTGGGACGAATGGTCGGACAGTCCCTCGCCCCGCACGTCCCTCATCGTGGATCCACCCGATGGGCGCATTCCGCCGTTGACCCTCGCGGCGCAGCACCGGCAGATCGATCCGTCCACCGTCATCGGCTTTGCCGGCGGCAGCTTCGGGGACGGACCGTTCAACGGGGCGGACGACTTCAACCCGATCGACCGCTGCATCACCCGCGGGCTGCCGAACACCTGGTTTCCCAGCATCTACAACAACGGCTTCCAGATAGTGCAGAACCGCGACTACGTGGCCATCCTGTACGAGCGGCTGCACGAGCACCGCATCATTCCGCTGGACGGCCGCGCGCCGCTGGACGCGAACATCCGCACCTGGTTCGGCGATTCGCGGGGGCGCTGGGAAGGCGACACGCTGGTCGTCGAGGTGACCAACTTCAGCGACCAGACCAACTACAGGGGCGCGGGAGTCGCTCTCGAGCTGACCGAGCGCTACAGCCGGGTGGACGCCGAGACCGTACGCGTGGAGATCACGGTGAATGACCCTTCGACCTGGACCCGGCCGTGGACGGCGGTCATCGAGGGCAAGAGAGATCCGTCCTACTGGCAGATCTTCGAGTACGCCTGCCACGAGGCGAACTACAACATGACCTTCATGCTGGAGGCGGCGCGCGCCGAGGATCGGGCCGCGGAAGAGCAGCAGCGCTGAGCGTTCCCGCCGACGCTACGTGACGCCGAACGCGCGGCCCAGCGCGTCTGCCAGCGGGTCCGCGAACGCCACCCCGTGCCGGTTGTGGCACATCGACACCGCGAGGCGGTTGTCGAGGTCGGCCCAGCCGATGGAGCCGCCCAGCCCCGGATGGCTCAGGATGCGCCCGCTGCCGAACACGCCCGGCGCCTCCAGCCAGAACCCGCCGTTCGAAACGCGCGTGACGGTGCCGCGGCCGACGTCGAGCTTGTCGGTGTCGGGGCGCGGCTCCAGGCAGCGGAGCACCCGCTCGGGAGAGAGCAGGCGCACGCCGTCGAGCTGGCCCTCGTTCGCCAGCAGGGCGAAGAAGCGCGCCGCGCTGATGGCGTTGTAGATGCCTCCGGCCCCGGGGATCACCGCCTGCCGGACGATCGAGCGTCCGAACACGTCCTGCGTGCCGGCCACCTGGATCGGCATCGACCGTCCGCGCGCCGTGCTCTGGTCCGCGATGGAGGTCTCGCTGTTGTACATGTGCGCGACCCGCGGCTCGTCCTCCGGCGGCAGCCCCATCCACAAGTCCTCGATGCCGAGCGGCTGGGCGATCTCCTCGTCCACGAACTGGCGGAAGGGCCGCTGCTTTGGATCCGTGCGCACGACGACCTCGGAGTTGATCCAGCCCCAGGTGTAGCTGTGGTACGCGTTGGTGGTGCCCGGCTCGAACACCGGCTCCAGATTGGCCAGCGCGTTCACCATCCAGTCGTAGTCGGCCATCTGCTCGGGCGTCACCCCTTCCGGCATCGCCGGAATGCCGGTGCGGTGGCTGAGGCCGTCGCGCACGGTGGTCCGGTCCTTGCCGTGGGCGCCGAACTCGGGCCAGTACTGCGCGATCGGCGCGTCGTAGGAGACCAGCCCGCGCTCGGCCTGGATGTGGACCGCCACGGCGGTGATCGCCTTGGTTACCGAGAACACGTTGAACAGCGTCTCGCGGTCGACCTGCCGGCCCGCCGCCCGGTCGGCCATGCCGCCCCAGACGTCGACGACCAGGTCCTCGTCCTTGTAGACCGCGAACTGGATGCCGACCTCGCCGGCCGCGATGGCCGCGTCCACGGCGGCCTGGAAGATCCGCTGCGGATCGACCCCGGCGCCGCTGCGACCCTGGGCGAGCAGCCCCGCCTCGCCGAGCAGGCGCATGATCCCCAGCGCGCTCGCGCCGCCGGCGGCATTGAAGAGAAAGCCCCGCCGTGACAGATCCTTGCCCATGCCTACCTCGACTTCTTGGCCGCGGCCTCTTCCTCGTCCTCGGCGCGCCCGCCGGTCAGGATGCCTTCCATGCCGTAGTTGCCCTCGTGGCAGGCGTACTCGTAGATCGGCTGGCCGAGGTCCGTGAACGGATACGCGACCGTCCAGGGCCGCGTGTACATCTGCGGATCGTTGACCTCGATCTCGTATTCGAGGGTGTCGCCGGCCGTGCGGGTGAAGCGCTCGACCAGCACCATGCCCTCGCCGGACCCGCTGTGCGAGTTGAAGGCCGACCAGGGCTGGAGCGCGCTCACGTCGGGGTGGATGTTGGTCGTGGTCACCACCAGCGTGTCGCCGTCCCAGCGCCCCCGGGGCACGCCGTTCCACTCGCCGATGGCGTCGGCGACGGGTGGCAGGTCCGCCAGCGGGATGAGCCGCGTCTCGTGCACCTGCTCGTGCAGGATGGCGACCCAGCCGGGCGACTGGAAGATCTGGAAGTTGTTGTTGTAGGAGCGCGGGAACATGGCGTTGGGCATGCCGCCGCGCGTCACGCAGCGCTCCCAGATGTGCCGGTCCTCCCAGGTGTCGTCGCCCCGCGGCTTGTTGTCCTTCGCGTACTCGCCCTCCGGCGTCAGCGGCGGGAACCTGCCATCCGGCGGGTCGACGAGCAGCGACGTCCGGTCGGTCGGCGCGCCGCGCTCCATCCAGAAGTTGTTGTACGCGCCGACGCTGCCGCCGGCCACCGTTTCGCGGCGCTCGGCCAGCAGCAGCTCCTCGTCGCGCGCGGCCACTTGCGCGCGGCGTGCGTCGGCTTCCTCGTCGCTCAGCGTGGTGCGGCCCTGGTACTCGTCCGGCCGCTCCATCGGCACGTTTCCGGACGAGTGCCAGACGCCCTGAATGTCCGGAACGCCCCACGGCGTACGGAATTCGCCGGAGGACTGCGCGCCGGCGAGCGCGGGCGCCAGCGCGAGTGCTGCAACTGCCATACATGCCGCGGTAAGGGTTGGAAACCTCATCTCACTCTCCTGATTATTCGACCTGCCTGCCTGCAGGACACCCAAGATGATGGACCCGGACGCGCCGGAGCGCAAGGCGCAAGCGGCGCGGCGGCGCGGCGGCGCGTCAGGTCAGCGTCTCGATCCTGCCGGTGCTGTCGCCGAAGCTGTCGACGTGCACGCCGAGCCTGTCCAGCAGCGATACGTACAGATTGGCGATCGGCGTCCCGTCCGGGTGCCGGACGTAGCGGCCGCCCCGGATCCCTGCAGCCTGCCCGCCGACCACGGCAACGGGCAGGTCGTCGTGGAAGTGCGTGTTGCTGTCGCTGATGCCGGTCCCGTAGAGCAGCGCCGTATGGTCCAGCAGCGTGCCGTCGCCCTCGGGCGTCTCGGCCAGCCTGGTCGCCAGGTGCGCGAACTGCTGGAAGTGGTACTCGTTGATCAGGTGCAGGCGGTGGAGCTTGCCGGTCTCGTCCTGGTGATGCGACAGCGGGTGGTGGGAGTCCGAAACCCCGATCTCGGGATAGGCCCGGCCGCGGACCTACCGCGCCAGCATGAAGGTGCTGACGCGCGTCAGATCCGTCTGGAACGCAAGCGCCAGCAGGTCCATCTGCAGCTTGGCGTGCGTGGCGTAATCGTCCGGGATGCCCGCGGGCTCGTTCACCAGCGGCAGCTCGCGCGAGCTCTGCTGCTCCGCGGTCCGGATGCGCCGCTCGACGTCCTGCACCGAGTCGACATATTCGGATACCTTGACCCGGTCGCCAGCCCCGAGAATCCGTTGCAGGCGCTGCAACTCGGACGCCACGGCGTCGATGATGGTGCGGTCGCGCTCGAGCCGCGCCAGCCGCGCCGCCGGATCCGTGCTGCCGCTGGTGCCGAAGAGGCGCTCGAAGACGGCGCGCGGGTCGCGCTCGACGGGCAGCGGCGTGGTCGGCGTGCGCCAGGCGACGGTGTTCGTGTAAGCGCAGCTCGATCCGCCGTCGCAGGTGCCTACCATGGCGTTCGACTCGATGCCGAGCTCCAGCGACGTGAGCTGCGTTTCCTTGCTGAGCTCGCGCGCGGCCACCTGGTCCATGGACACCGCCGCGTACACGTCGGCGCCCGTGGTCAGCTTGAACGTGGTGGCCGTCAGGAACGTGCCGGCCGAGCGCGCGTGGTCGCCGCCCCCTTCCATGAGATCCGCCGGCTTGTCGGCGAGGCCGCCCATGAGCAGGACGCGGTCCTTGTGCGCCTCCAGCGAGCGGAGCGTCGGCGGCAGCTCCTGCAGCGGCCCTTCCGCCCTGGGCCACCAGTAGCCCATGGACATGCCGTTGGGCACGTAGAAGACGCCCATCCGGCGCAACCGCGCCGGGGCCGCCGCCGTCCGGCTCATTGCCGTGAGCGCCGGCACCATGCTGTCGAGCAGCGGCAGCGCCAGGGTGGCGCCGGCGCCGCGCAACACCGTCCGCCGCGACAAGTGCTTCTTCGTGATGAACATGATTTCTCTCCGCCTACTGGCCGCCGGCGTCGGCGGCTGCATTTGCCTGCTGCCCGGACTCCCGCACGATCCGCTGCTGGAACGGCGCGCTCCGGACGATGCCCAGAACGAGCGACGACCAGCGGTAGTCGTCGCGCGCCGCATCCCGCACTATTTGCCGCACCGCGGGGGCGTCCAGATAGTCGACGCCGCGGCCCAGCGCATACGTCAGCAGCTTTTCCGTGATCGTCAGGACCAACTCGTCTTCGGCCTGGCGCAGCAACGCTTCCCGGAACGCCGCGGGGCTGTCGATATCCGTTTCCCTCCACGCAATTGCGGCGTCGATCGGCGCGCCCTCGTCCTCCTCGCGCCATCTCCCGATGGCATCGAAGTTCTCCAGCGCGAAGCCCAACTGATCCATGGTGGCGTGGCAGCTCGCGCACACCGGGTTCGAGCGATGCTGCTCCATCCGCTCCCGCAGCGACGCCGGCTCGCTCTGTCCGTCGTTTTCCGGCAGCGGCGGCACGTTGGCCGGCGGCGGCGGCGGCGGTGCGCCGAGCAGCGTCTCGAGCACCCACTTGCCCCTGAGCACCACCGAGGTCCGGTCCGCGTAGGAGGTCACCGTCAGCACGCTCCCGTGGCCCAGCAGCCCCTGCCGCGCCGGATCGGTCACCGGGACGCGCCGGAAATGGCTGCCGTACACATCCGCGACCCCGTAGTGCTCGGCAAGGCGGGCGTTCAGGTACGTGTAGTCCGCGCGCAACAGGTCGAGCACGCTGCGGTCCTCGCGCACCTGGCTCTCGAAGAACAGCTCGGTTTCCCTGAGCAACCCTTCGCGCAGGGTGCTGTCGTAGCCGGGGAACCGCAGCGGGTCCGGCAGGATGGTCTCCAGGTTGCGCGTCTGCAGCCACTGCCCGAGGAAGTCGTTCATCCAGCGCACCGCCCGCCTGTCCGCGAGCATCCGGCGCGTCTGCCGCGCCAGCACGGCGGGATCGCGCAGCTCGCCGCGCGTGGCCGCTTCCAGCAGCTCTTCATCCGGAATGCTCTTCCACAGGAAGGCGGCCAGGCGCGACGCCAGCTCCAGGTCGCTGATCCGGTAGATGGTGCCCGCCGGGGCATCGGCGGGATCGGCCTCGGCCCGCATCAGGAACGCGGGCATGCTGAGCAGCGCTTCCAGCGCCCGCGCCACGCCGGTCTCGAAATCGCCGGCGGCGCGCCCGATCGCGTAGATCTCCATCAATGGGCGCAGGTCGGCGTCCGTGACGGGCCGCCGG
The DNA here is from genome assembly GCA_022820825.1 of Vicinamibacteria bacterium. Classification (GTDB taxonomy): domain Bacteria; phylum Acidobacteriota; class Vicinamibacteria; order Vicinamibacterales; family UBA8438; genus JAAXGX01. The sequence goes on along the minus strand of JAJEEU010000020.1, from coordinate 7,504 downwards.
TACGCGCGGCGGGCCAGCGTGCTGACGATCGTTCTCGCGCAGGGCTCCTCGTCCTGGGGGCCGCTCGGCCGGCACACGAAGATACGCTCGCGGCTAGGTGTCGCCGCGGGGGCCTTGCCGCCGTACGGGCCGTGGATTTCGAGCGACGCGATGCCGGCCACCATGTTGTCGCCCACGCCCTGCGATGCGGACGGGGCTACGTTGGTGAAGGCCGCGGACACGAGCCGCGTGCCGGCCTTGACGGGGAGGCGCACTTCCAGGTCCTGGTCGGCCGTCTGGTTGTAGAGCGCGATCTGCTGGTGCACGAGATCGTCGTCCGGCGGCGCGATGCCGCCGCCCGTGAGGGTGTACTTGACCTGCCCCTCGAACTCGCCGCCCACCGTCAGGCGTTCCATGAGCGCGTGGTCGACACGCAGCTCGATGTGGTACACGCGCTCCGCGATGTTGCCGCGGATCGTCCCGCCCACGTCGCCGCGCTGCAGCCGGATCTTGAAAAGGTAGTCGCCGTCGAGCGCGAACGTGTGGCGCGCCGCCAGACCGCCGTGCGTCGCGAACGGCAGGTCTTCCCCCATCCGGGCGTCCTGCCGCGTGGCCGTGGGAAGCCTGTAGGTCTGGATCGCCGGGCGGTTCTCGAGCGTGCCGACCGCAAGCCGGCTGACCTTGGTCGCCGCGGTGATGTAGCGATCCATCAGGGCCGGGGTCATCGCCAGCACGTCGGCGTTGTTGTCGAAGCCGAACCCGGCCATGTCGCTCGGGAGCAGCGCCTCTCCATCGATCTCCAGGTCCAGGAGATCGCGCACGGCGTTCACGTACTGGGTTCGATTCAGGCGGTGCGACGCAACGCGGCCGGGATTGGGCGCCGCGGCGCCCACCCTGTCGAGCTCCGTCTCGAGCGCCGTCACGAACGCGGTTACCTCCGGCCGCGCGGGGCGCGGACGGCCATCGGGCGGCATCTGTCCGCTGCGCAGCTTCCGGACGACCTTCTCGAGCAGCTCGCGGTGCTCGGCGACCCGGCTGATGTCGACCTGGTCGAACATCACCCCGGCCGTCTTCAGCCGCTCGTTGTGGCAGGTTACGCAGTAGCGATCGAGGAGCGCGCGCGAGGGAAGGTCAACCTGACCTGCAGCCGCCGCGGGCTGCAGGACCACGCCGGCCGCGAGTACGGCGCCGAGCGCTCTCAGGAGGGGCATGAAAACCTCTTGATGCGGGCAACTTATCACACTTGCCGCCATTTTTTGACAAGCGCGGCACCCGCTCCGTTAGAATCGGGACTCCTGAGCACCGGCAGCGGCAAGCGCAGAACAGAGGAACGCCGCCATGCGCATCCCAGCCAGACGTTTCGCCGGCTTGTTTCTTCTCCCTGCCGCATTGACGGTCGGCGCGACAGCCGCCGCGGCGGACGTGCGCCTGGTGGATGCGGCCGCGGCGCGGGATACCGCGCTCGTGCGCGCGTTGCTGGACGAGGGCGTCGACGTGGACGCCGCGCGGGCCGACGGCGCGACGGCGCTGCTGTGGGCCGCGCACCGGGACGACGCCGAAACGGTCGAGCTGCTGCTGCAGGCCGGCGCCGACGTGAACGCCGCCGACGACCACGGCGTCACGCCAATCGCAAGGGCCTGCGAGAACGCCAGCGCCGCGCTGGTAGAGCGGCTCCTCGACGCGGGTGCGGATCCGAATGCGGCGCAGACGAACGGCTTGACGCCGCTGATGACGGCGGCGCGCACGGGCAGCCCCGCGGTGGTCGAGGTTCTTCTTGCCCACGGCTCCGACGTCGACGCCGCCACGGCCGCGACGCATGAAACGGCGCTGATGTGGGCCGTCGCCGAGCGTCACGTGGACGTCGTGCGCGCGCTCGTAGAGCACGGCGCGGATGTTCATCCCCGGCCGCGGCAACGGTTTTCCCCACTGATCGCCGCCGCCCGCAACGGGGACATCGAGATGGCGGAAGTCCTGCTCGCCGCGGGCGCACGTGTCGACGACACCGGCATTGACGGCGGGCATCCGCTGGCCGCCGCGGTCATCGCCGGGCAGAGCGCGTTCGCCCACTTCCTGCTGGAGCAGGGCGCCAACCCGAACGGAGCCGTCGACGGCGTCACCGCCCTGCACGCCGCCGCGGGTCCCGTCACGGAGTGGCTGCGGGCGTGGCGCCGCAACCACGGCGGCGCGCGCGGCAGCGGCGCGCGCCTGAAGCTGAGCGAGCGCCTACCGCTGGTGAACGCCCTGCTGGCGCACGGCGCGGATCCCAACGTCCGGATGACCGCCTCCGGCGTGATGCACCAGGGCTTCGTGCGCAACGGCGCGTACGACACGTTCGCCACCGGCACCGGAGATATCGCCGGCGCGACGCCGCTGTGGGTCGCGGCGTTCGCGACGAACCCCGGGCCGGGCCGGCCGCGGAACGGGTGGGGCACGCACGAATCGACCGGCGAGATCGTGCGCAGTCTTCTGGCGGCCGGCGCGCGTACCCACATCACCACCGTGGACGGCTCGACGGCGCTGATGGCGGCGGCCGGATGCGGGCGCACGGGACACTGGACGAATACGCCGCGGGCGGCGCGCCAGCCGCAGGCCGAAGCGGCCGTCGAAATCCTCGTCGAGGCCGGCATGGACGTGAACGCCGTCAACGAAGGCGACTACACGGCGCTGCACTGTGCTGCGTTCAGCGGGCTGAACGAGGTGGTGCGGCAGCTCGTGGGGCATGGCGCCGACATCGACGCGCGCGACTGGCGCGGCCGGACGGCGTTCCGCCTGGCCGAGGGCGCCAAGCAGTCGTTCCACTACCAGGCCTGGCCCGAGGTGGCGGCCCTGCTGGCGGAGCTCGGAGCCGATACGAGCCTCGGCATCCCGGGCACCATCCACGAGCGCCTGCGGGGCCTGTTGGCGACTCAGTAGCGCCGCCGCATCCCATGAAACTTCAACCGGCAGCATGGGCGGCGGTGTGCGCGGCCGGCATCGCCACTCTCGGGGCCGCGCAGAAGGTGGTGGGTCCGGAAGAGTTCGACCGGGCAATGAAGACAATCGGCGCATCCATCGACGCCGTCGATGAAGCCGTTGCAGCGAGCTCGTTCGCGCCTGCCAAGACGCCGCTGGCGCTGGCCCGCCAGGTCCTGGCGTCCACCAGGCCGGTGTGGGAAACCGCCGGCGAGCCCGACGCCGTGCGGATGACGCGCGAGGCGGTGGCCGCGCTGGATGCGCTCGACAAGGTCCTGTCGGCGAACACGGTCGACGCGGCGGCGGTGGCCGCATCGGTGCGGGACGTGAAACGCGCCTGCGACGCGTGCCATGAAATCCATCGCGAGGGGGACGAGGAAACCGGCTACCGCATGAAGACGGCGGCCCGCTAGACTGGAGGACGGCCACCATGCGCAGCCGGACGGCGTTCCGCTTGGCCGAGGGCACCATCCACGAGCGCCTGCGGGGCCTGCCGGCAACCCGGTAGCGCCGCGGCGCGAAGAGCGCGGCCCGGTCTGCCGTGAATTCCGAACAAAGGGGTCCAGCACACGTGCGCAGTCTTTGCCCGACATCCGCGGGCGCGGGACGATTCAACTACATCATCGCGGGCGCCCTGGCAGTCATCGTCGCCGCTGGCGCGACCTTGTCGGCCGAGGATTGGCCGCAGTGGCGCGGCGCCGACCGGCTCGGGATCTGGACCGAGACCGGCATCCTGCGGGAATTTCCGGACGACGGGCTCAGCGTGAAGTGGCGCGCGCCGGTGGGCGGCGGCTTCGCCGGCCCGGCCGTGGCCGGCGGCCGCGTGTTCGTCCTCGACTACGCGGAGACCGATCCGCGCACGATGGACGGCAGGGAGCGCATCCTGGCCCTCGACGAAGAGAGCGGCGAGGTGCTGTGGACGCGCGAGTGGGCCACGACCTACCGGATGCTCATGTTCAGCTACGCATCGGGGCCGCGCGCCACGCCGACGGTCGACGGCGACCGCGTCTACGTGATGGGCGCGGCGGGACGCATCTTCTGCCTGGACGCGGCCACCGGCGCGGTGATCTGGGACAAGGACACCGTGGCCGAGTACGACGCGTACGTCCCGGTCTGGGGTACTTCGGTTGCGCCGCTGGTCGACGGCGGCCGTGTCATCTTCGTCGTCGGCGGCGAGCCGGACGCGCTGGTCATGGCCTTCGACAAGCACACGGGCGAGGAGCTCTGGAAGGCGCTGGAGCCGCGCACCGAGATGGGCTACAGCCAGACGGCCATCATCGAGGCGGGCGGCGCCCGGCAGTTGTTGGTCTGGCACCCCTGGGGGCTCTCGTCGCTCGATCCGGCGACCGGCGCGCTGTACTGGGAGGAACCGTTCCCCGGCGGTCAGGCTCCGATTGCGGACCCCGTCCGCAGCGATGCGTACCTGCTGGTGTCGGGGTTCTACACCGGCTCGATGATGATGCGGCTCTCGCCCGACCGGCCGGCCGCGACGGTGCTCTGGAAGGACGAGGGCAGCGACCGCATCCTGGAGGACGGCGTCGAGGTCGCCGAGTCGGACGGACTGCACTCGAACATCACGACGCCGCTGATCGTCGGCGACTACATCTACGGCATCGGCAGCCACGGGCACGTGCGCGCGCTGCGGAAGGACACCGGAGAGCGGGTCTGGGAGGCGGAGGGGCTGACCACTCGCAACCGCTGGGGATCAGCCTACTTCGTGCAACACGAGGACCGCTACTTCGTCTACAACGAGAACGGCGACCTCATCATCGCCCGGTTCACTCCCGAGGGCTACGTCGAGCTCGACCGAACCCACCTGCTGAAGCCGACCTCACGTACCGGCTACGGTCCGTCGCGGCCCGGCAGCCGTTCGCGAAGACGTCACGGGCAGAGCGATCGCCTGGTCGTCTGGGCCCATCCGGCCTTCGCCAACCGGCATGTCGTGCTGCGGAACGACGAGGAGATCATCCGGGTATCGCTGGACGCGGCGGATTATCCGCAGCCCGACAGATAAGATGGCGGAGAGAGTGGGATTCGAACCCACGGTAGGAGGTTCACCCCTACACACGCTTTCCAAGCGTGCTCCTTCAACCACTCGGACATCTCTCCGGTCCGGGAAGCTCGGGATAGTCTACTGTTCCGAAGCGCCGGCGAGGATGTTGTACAGGCCGTAGTTCCCCTCGTGGCAGGCGTACTCGTAGAGCGGGCCGTCGATCCGCTTCATCGGCAGCTCGTAGCTCCACGGTTGCGTCCATACCGTGGGGTCGTCCACGGTCACCTCGTACAGCAACGTCGTCTCCGAGGACCGCGTGAGGCGTTCGGTGAGGTGCAGGTTGGCGTCGGAGAGGCCGTTCATGAAGCTCGTATCGCCCCGGAAGTTGGTGGTCTCGATCACCAGCGTGTCGCCTTCCCAGTGCGCCCGCGAGCTGCCGAGCCACTGCGGGATGCCGTCGTCGAGCCGTCCGGGACCGTCGATGGGGACGATGCGGGCGTCGTGGATCATCTCGTTGAACAGCACGACGGTGTCCTCGGTCTGGAACACCTGCATGTTCTGGTTGTAGCCGCCGGGGACCAGCGGCGGCCCGGTGTTGAAGCCGACCAGACAGCGGACGGCGTAGCGGCCGGGACCGAGGTCGTCGACGAACCCGCCGGGCGTCGGCTCGTGGCGGTTGACGCCCTCCCGCGACCGGACCAGCGCTGCCTGCTTGTCCGCCGCCTCCGCCGTCAGCGGCGGCACGCGCCCGTCGGGCGGGTCGATCACGAGCGACGTCCGCCGGGTCTCGACCGTCGTGGCGCCGGCGTCGAACCAGAAATCGTTGTAGTTGCCGATGGTCTGGGCCGTCTCGTTGTTCTCCGCGCTGTCGCGCGGCGCCACGCGCACGTCGAGCGCATCCAGCGCAGCGGTGGCCCGGGACTCGAATACCGCGGCCTCTTCTTCCGTGAAGACGGCCTTGTCGCCCAGCTCGCGCGGCCGCTGGAACGGCGTGAGCGTCTGCCGGTCCCACACCCCCTGCAGGTCGGGCGCCCCCCACGGTGTACGGGGCGCGTCGGACCCCTGGGCGCCGGCGGTGCCCGGTACCAAGACTGCGAACGCCAAGCTTGCCACAACCAGCATCACGGTGTGTCGACCGTTCATTCCCGCCTCCCTCATCCTCCGCTTCAGCAGTTTAGCAGCCCGTGGCGCGGCCTGGTGATAGACTGAACGGCGCATCGGCGCCCGCGTTGCCGATGACGGGCCCCACCGCGGCTCGGACCCTGTGCAATTTCAGCCTGTGAACCGCGTCAGGGCCGGAAGGCAGCAGCGCTAAGCAGTCACTGACAGGTGCCGCAGGTCCCTCCGGGCCGCGCTGGGGCCCGCAGCGGACAGATGGCCTACCAGGTACTCGCGCGCAAGTATCGGCCCCAGCGCTTCGACGACATCGTCGGCCAGCGCGGCGTGACGCAGACGCTGCGGAACGCCATCGCCGCGGAGCGCGTCGCGCAGGCGTTCGTGTTCGCCGGGCCGCGCGGCGTCGGCAAGACCACGACGGCGCGCGTCCTCGCGCGCGCCCTCAACTGCGAGTCCGGCCCCACCCCCGATCCATGCGGCGCGTGCAGTGCGTGCACGGAGATCGCCGAGGGGCGCGACATCGACGTGCTGGAGATCGACGCCGCCACCCACACGCAGGTCGAGAACGTCCGCGAGGTGATCATCGCCGGGCTGGCCATGGCCCCGGTCCGCAACCGCTACAAGATCTTCATCATCGACGAGTTCCACCAACTCTCCAGCCACTCGTTCAACGCATTGCTCAAGTCGATCGAGGAGCCGCCGCCGCACGTCGTGTTCATGATGGCGACGACGGAGCTGCAGAAGATTCCCGAGACGATCCTGTCGCGCTCGCAGGTGTTCGAGCTCCGGACGATCGGCACGCGGGCGATCGCGGAGCAATTGCGGGCGATTGCGGAAAAGGAGTCGATCGCCATCGACGACGCCGCCGTCGTGCTCATCGCGCGCGCGGCAGACGGCAGCATGCGCGACGCCCAGAGCGCGCTCGACCAGGTGCTGGCGTTCGCGGGCGACCGGATCACCGCCGAAGAGGTGTCCACCGTGCTCGGCCTGATCGGCCGCGACCCGGTGCTGGACGCGGTGGAGGTGGTGGCGGACGAGAACGCCCCGGCCGTGTTCGAGCTGGCCGGCCGGTTCGTGGAGGCGGGCTACGACCTGCGCCTCGTCTGCCGCGAGTTGTCCCGCGCGCTGCGCGACATGCTCGTGATTTCCATCGACCAGTCGCGGGCGCAGGACCCGGACGTGGCGACCGACGCCGACCGCGACCGGCTGCTGGCGCTCGCGCGCCGCTTCTCGCGCGAGGACCTGATGCGGGCGTTCGATGTCCTGTCGCGCGCCGAGTTCGAGATTCGCGGCGCGGCGCAGCCGCGGCACCACTTCGAGATGGCGCTGCTCAAGTGGATGCATCTCGGCAAGCTGGTGCCGCTGACCGAGCTGCTGGCGGGCGGTGCGGCGCGGCTGGAGCAGTCCCCGGCGCGCCCGCAGCCGCGCCCGGCGCCGCCCGAGCCGACTCCGCGCCCGGCAGCG
>JAJEEU010000033.1 GCA_022820825.1 Vicinamibacteria bacterium | reverse complement strand
GCCGCGGGTGCGGCCGGCCCACCTGCTCGCCGCGGCGGCGGTGTTCCTCGCCGCGGTCGTCCCCTGGTACGCCGCCATGACGGCCGAGCACGGCGTGGCGTACCTGTACCGGTTCTTCGGCGCGGAGAACCTCGAACGCTTCGCCACGGCGCGTTACAACGATCCGCGTCCGGTCTGGTACTACCTGCCGATCATCGCCGGCGGCCTGCTGCCGTGGACGCCGTTCATGCTGCTGTGGGGCCCGGCCGTGCGGGACGCGTGGCGCCGCCGCGCCGTCGATCCGACCGTGCTGCGGCTCGCCGTCTGGGCCGCGGCACCGCTGCTGCTGTACACGCTGTCCGTCGGCAAGCAGCCGCGCTACATCGTGCCGCTGCTGCCGCCGCTCGCCATCCTGTTGGCGTGGAGCATGGTGCAGGCAGCGGCCGCGCCGGCCGCGCGGCGGCTCTTCGCCGCCGCCGCCGCGACCGGCGGCGCCATCCTGCTGTTGATTGCGGGCCTGCTGCTGCGCGCGCGGCCGCTGTTCGTCGAATGGAATCCCGGCTGGACCGTGGCCCTCGCGCTGGCCGTCGGCGCGTGCGGCGCGTTCGTCTGCGCGTCCGCCGCGCGGCGCTGGTGGCTACCCGTCGCAGGGCTGGCGGGCGCCATGATCGTCACCACCCTCGGGGCGCACTACGTGCTGCTCGCCTCCCCCGGCCCCGCGCCGGTCCAGCGGATGGCCGCTCTCGTCACGGAAGCGCGCGCCGCCGGCGAGCCCTACTGCCGCCACCGCGTTTTCGACCGCAACCTGATCTTCTATACCCGCGCCCGCTACGAGGACATGGTGACGCTGGACGTGGCGCGCGACTTCCTGAGCTCGGCCGAGCGCGTGCTCTGCGTGTTGCGCGCGGAAGACGCCGCGCGACTGGAACGCGACGGGCTCCCGCTGCGGCGCCTGGGCAGCGTCTCGTTTCTCAATACGGGCGGACTCACCCTGCGGGCCCTGGTCGATCCGGACCCCGACCGGGTGCTGATCGAGGCAGTCCTCGTCGCCAACCGCTAGCTGGCGACCTCCGGGAAAATCTTGCCCGGGTTGAGGATCCCGTGCGGGTCGAACGCCTGCTTCAGGCGCCGCATCAGGGCGATCGTCTCGGCCGACAGCTCCAGGTGCAGGTACGGCTGCTTGGTGAAGCCGATGCCGTGCTCGCCGCTGATCGACCCCTCCAGCGCCACGACCGCCTCGAACAGCCGGCGCTCGGCGGCGTGGGCGCGCGCCATCTGCGCCGGGTCCTCCGGATCGACCAGGAGGTTCACGTGGATGTTGCCGTCGCCGACATGCCCGAAGCAGGCGATGTCGAGCTGCAGATCGCGGCGCAGGCCATCCACCGCGTCGAACAGGTCGGGGATGCGCGCCTGCGGGACGACGACGTCGTGGTTGATCTTGCGCGGCGCCGCCGCCCGCAGCGCCAGCGACAGGTCGCGGCGCGCCTGCCACAAGGCCGTGCGCTCGGCTTCGTCACGCGCGGCGACGACGCCCCCGGCGCCGGCCGCCTCGCACGCTTCCGCTGCACGGCGCAACTCCTCGTCCACCGCCCGCGGCGTGCCGTCCACCTCCACGATCAGCGCGGCGCCCGCGCCATCAGGTGCAATCCCGGCGCCTCCACGGGCGCGCGCCGCGGCCAGGCAGACGGCGTCGACGAGCTCGAGGGCCGCCGGCACGACGCCCGCGGCGAGCACGCCGCGGACCGCGGCCACCGCTTTCTCCACGTTGGCGAACCATGCCCGCAGCACGCGCCTCGCCGCCGGCCGCGGCACGAGACGCAACGTGATCTCGGTGATGATTGCCAGCGTCCCCTCCGACCCGATCAGCAGTTGGGTCAGGTCGTAGCCGACGACGTTCTTCACAGTCTTGCCGCCCGTCCGGATGATCTCGCCCGTCGGCAGCACCGCCTCCAGGCCCAGCACGTAGCGCCTGGTCGTGCCGTACTTGAACGCCCGTGGGCCGCCCGCGCACTCGGCCACGTTGCCGCCTATGGCCGAACGGTCGAGGCTGGCCGGGTCCGGCGGATAGAACAGGCCGGCGCGCTCCACGGCGGCCTGCAGCGCGCCCGTCACCACGTTCGGCTCGACCACCGCCAGCAGGTTGGCCTCGTCGATCGCCTTGATCCGGTCCATCCGGTCGAGCGCCAGCACTACCCCGCCGCGGGACGGCACGGCGCCGCCCGTATAACCGGTGCCGGCGCCGCGCGGCGTCAGCGGTACGCGTTGCGCGGCGCACAGCCGCACCACCGCCGCGACGTCCGCGGCGGAGCCCGGAAACACCACCAGATCCGGGGGATGCCCCCGGCCCAGCGCGTCCTCGCCGTATTCTCGGCGGAGCGGGGCGTCGCGGCGGACATGCTTCGTGCCGAGAACGCGCTCGATCTCGCGCACGGCCGGTGCGGACAGCTTTCCGAACAAGTCGTCTCCGGCGCTGGAATCCGTCACGCCCGGTCGAGCGCGGCGATGAATGCATGCAGGCGCCGCGCCGCCTCCTCGAGCTGTTCGCGGGACGCGGCGTACGACAGGCGGACGAAGCCGGGCGCATCGAACGCCTCACCGGGCGTGACGGCGACCCGCCCGTCGCGCAGCAGGGCCTGCGCGAAATCCGCCGACGTGCGCAATCCGTCCGGCGACAACAGCTCCGAGACGTCCGGGAACAGGTAGAAGGCGCCGCCCGGCTGCACGCAGCGGATGCGCGGCTCGGCGCCCAGCAGCCGCAGCAGCAGGTCGCGGCGCTCGCGGTACGCCTCGCGCATCTCGGCCACGCAGTCCTGCGGCCCGGTGAGCGCTTCAATCGCCGCGCGCTGCGTGATGGACGCTACGTTGGACGTGGCGTGGCCCTGCACGGTGTTGCACGCCCGGATGAACGCCGGCGGGCCGATGGCCCAGCCGCAGCGCCAGCCGGTCATCGCGTGGTCCTTGGACAGGCTGCCGCTGACCACGAACCGATCGGGCAGGTGCTCCAGCAGCACGCGCGGCAGGTTGTGGGGCGCATCGTCGTAGATCAACTGCTCGTAGCACAGATCCAGCACCACCCATGCGCCGTGCTCCGCGGCTTTGCCGGCGATGCGCGCCAGGTCCCGCTCCGCGACGAGCGCGCCCGTCGGGTTGCCGGGCGAGTTGACGACGACGGCCCGCGTCCGCGGCGTGAACGCTTCGAGCACGGCGTCGGCGTGCAGGCGAAAACCGTCCTCGGGATGGGTGCGGACCGCCACCGGAAAGGCGCCGGCCAGCTTCACCTGCTCCACGATGCTCGGCCATCCCGGCGCGTGCGTGATCACCTCGTCGCCCGCGTCGAACAGCGCCATGGCCGCGTTGAAGAGGGCCTGCTTGCCGCCGGCCGTGGCGATCACCTGGTCCACCTCGAACGCGACGCCGTAGTCGTCGAGGTAACGCCGGCAGATCGCCTCCCGCAGCTCGCGTACGCCGGCGTTCGGGGTGTAGCGCGTGAATCCTTCGTCTATGGCGGCCACGGCCGCGGCCTTCACGTGCGGGGGCGTGGCGAAGTCCGGCTCCCCCGCGCCGAGATCAACGATGTCCACGCCCTGCCGGCGCAGGCGATCCACCTCGGCCGTGATGCGCTGCGTGCCGGATGCGGCCGCGCGCGCGATGCGCTGGGAGAACATGCGGCAGAAGGGGTCAGCCGGCCGCCGGCTGCGTCTGGTACTTCGCGGCCAGGCGCGCCTCGACGGCGGCGGGCACCAGCCCGGCTACGGAGCCGCCCAGGGCGAATACTTCCTTGACGAGCCGCGAGCTGACGTAGGTGTACGGTTCCGCAGGCATCATGAACACCGTTTCGATCTCGTCGTTCAGGCGGCGGTTCATCAGCGCCATCTGCAACTCGTACTCGAAGTCCGAGATTGCCCGCAGGCCGCGCACGATCACGTTCGCACGCCGGCGGCGCGCATAGTCCACGAGCAGCCCGTCGAAGGTATCCACCTCCACGTTCGGCTCCGCGCGGAACACCTCCCGCGTCAGCTCCAGGCGCTCCTCGACGGAAAAGAGCGGCGCCTTCTCGCGGTTGACCAGCAGCGCGATAACGATCCTGTCGAACAGCCGCACGCCGCGCTGGATGATGTCGACGTGGCCGTTCGTCAGCGGGTCGAACGACCCGGGGTAGACAGCCAGACGCGGTGTGTGTCGTTGCTGCATGCCGTTCAGTCGTCCGCCCCGGCCGGCGCGAAAAACTCCAGGGCGCTGTCGCCGGACACCACGCGGCGCGCCGGAATCAGCCCCTCCGCGCTCGGCGGCGCCGCGCGGCGCGACCGTTCCAGCACCAGCACGCCGCCGGTCGCGAGCCGTGCTCCCACAGCGGACAGTATCGCATCAGTATCCGGGTTGTCATAGGGCGGATCGAGCAGGATCACGTCGAACGTCGCTGCCAGCCGGCGGTCCGCGGCCGCTCCCGGCAGCCGCGCGCAGACGATCCGGCAACTGTCCGCGACGCCGAAACGCGCGGCGTGATCGGCTATGTACTCGGCCGCCCGCCGATCGGCGTCGACGAACGTCACCGCGCGCGCGCCCCGGCTCAGCGCTTCCAACCCGAGCGCGCCCGTCCCCGCGCAGGCATCGAGCACGTCCGCCCCGCACACCCGCTCGCCGAGCACGTTGAACAGCGTCTCCCGCAATCGATCCGACGTCGGCCGCAGGCCCGACCAGCCGGGCGAGCGCAGCCGGCGCCCCCTGAGCGAGCCGGCGATGATACGCACGTCACCCGACTCCGACCAGGTGGAAGCGTTCGGACCATCCGGCGACCGCCGCGTCGACTTCCGCCCGCGGCGGCTTCTCCCCCAGCCAGTCCCGGGCTGCCTTCCGCGCGTCCTCCATGACGCGATGATCCCGCAGCAGATCCCCCGTCCGCAAGGCCGGCACGCCCGACTGCCGGGTACCGACGAAGTCGCCCGGGCCGCGTATCTCCAGGTCGCGCTCGGCGATCTCGAATCCGTCGGTCGTCTCCGCCACCGCGGCCAGACGGGCGCGGGCCGCCGCGGACAGCTCGTCGCCGTGGAGCAGGACGCAGTGCGCGCGCTGCGCTCCCCTGCCGACCCGGCCCCGCAACTGGTGCAACTGCGCCAGCCCGAAGCGCTCGGCATGCTCGATCAGCATGACGGTCGCATTCGACACGTCGACGCCCACCTCGACCACCGTGGTCGCCACCAGCAGGTCGATGTCGCCCGCCGCGAACGCGCGCATTATCCCTTCGCGGTCGGCGGGGCCGAGCCGGCCGTGCACGAGGCCGATCCGCAGATCGGGAAAAACTTCCGTCTGGAGCTGCCGCGCCATCTCGGTCGCCGCCTTCAGGTCGACCTTCTCGGACTCCTCCACCAGCGGATAGACGACGTAGCCTTGCCGCCCGGCGCGCAACTCGCGCTGCACGAAGCGGTACACGTCCGCCCGCTGCCGCTCGCCGGCGAGCCGCGTGGCGACCGGCTGCCGTCCCGGCGGCAGCTCCCGGATTACCGATACGTCCAGGTCGCCGTACGCCGTCAGCGCCAGCGTGCGCGGGATCGGCGTCGCGGTCATCACCAGCACGTCGGGCTGGATTCCCTTGCGCCGCAGCGTGGCCCGCTGGATGACGCCGAAGCGATGCTGCTCGTCGATGATCACGAAACCGAGCTGCTTGAACCGCACCGCCTCCTGCACGAGCGCATGGGTCCCCACCGCCAGTTGCGCGTCGCCTTCCGCCAGGCGCTCCCACGCGTCCCTGCGGTCCTTCGCGCCCATCGTCCCGGTCAGCAGCACCGGTTCGAACCGCGACGGCTCGAGCAGGCGCGCGATGTTCAGAAAGTGCTGCTCGGCCAGCAGCTCGGTCGGTGACATCACCGCGGCCTGCAGCCCGTTCTCCATCGCCACGAGCGCGGCCAGCAGCGCCACGATGGTCTTGCCGGAGCCGACGTCTCCCTGCAGCAGGCGGTTCATCGGCCGCGGCCGCTGCAGGTCCTCCACAATCTCCCTGAGCGCCTGCCGCTGGTCGCCGGTCAGACGGAACGGCAGCACGTCGAGCGCGGCGCGGCGGATCCGGTCGTCGACGGCGATGGCGTGGGGCTTGCGCAGCGTGTCGGTCTCGCGCCGCTTCAACGCCAGCCCGAGCTGGAACACGAAGAACTCCTCGAAGATCAGCCTCCGCTGGGCCGGCGTCCGGTACAGGTTGAGATCATCCAGGGACGTCCCCGATTCGGGAAAGTGCGCCCGCAGCAACGCGGTCCGGCGGTCGAGCCCTCCGTGGCGCCGGCGCACTGCCGGCGGCAGCGGATCGCCGATGTCTCCGGGAAGCCCCTCCAGGCAGGTATGCACGATGCGGCGCGCCATCTTCGGCGTCACGCTTCCCACCCGCTCGTAGATCGGCACTATCCGGCCGATGTGCACGCGTTGATCCCCGTCGTCCGCTGCGTCCCCGGCGAGCACCTCGTAGTCGGGATTCGTGAACTGCAGGCCGCCGCCGGTGCGGCCGCGGTCGACCGTGCCGAACAGCGCGACCTGCCGGCGGGGCGCGAGCACGTCCGCCAGGAACGACTGGTTGAAGAAAACCGCCCGCACCTGGCCCGACGCGTCGCCGATCATCGCCTCGAAGATCCGGAATCCGCGCCGCTGCGTGCGCCGCTCGCCGGCGCTCAGCACGGTGCCGAGGATCGCCACCGCGTCGCCCGCCCGCAGCTCGGCGATGGGCCGCGCGTGCTCGCGGTCGTCGTAGCGCCGCGGCAGGCGCAGCAGCAGATCCTCGAGCACGTGCAGATCTGCTCCCGCCAGGTCGGCGGCGCGGCGCGGACCGATGCCCTTGACGAATTGCAGCGGCGTGCGGAGATCGTGTGTCACTGCGCGATGACCCAGGAGAATAGACTACTTGATTTTCGCTTTTTATTTGTATACCGTGGGCTCGTCCAGCGGGTATCCTAGCGCTGTCGACTGGAGGTTGCGTGCAGCCACTCACCCGGCGCCAGCGGGAGATTCTCGATTTCCTCGCAGAGTTCATCAAGCACAACGGCTACGCCCCGAGCCTGGAGGAAATCGGCCGCCGCTTCGGCCTGACGTCGCTGGCGACGGTGCACAAGCACCTGACGAACCTCGAGGAAAAAGGGTTCATCCGCCGTGCCCGGAACCGCAGCCGCTCCGTCGAGCTGGTGCCCACGCGCGTCGGCCGCCGCGCCATCGAGCTGCCGCTGCTCGGCACCGTCGCGGCCGGCGTGCCGATAGAGGCCGTGGCCGGCTCCGAGACCATCGCCGTGCCGGAGGATATCGTTGCGCTGCGCGACACGTACTACGCGCTGCGCGTGAGCGGCAACTCCATGATCGACGAGCAGATCCGCGACGGCGACGTCGTCATCGTGAAGGACCGCCAGTCGGCCGACAACGGGGAAATGGTAATCGCGCTGCTGGATGACGCGGACGTGACGTTGAAGAAGTTCTACCGCGACAGCGGACGGATCCGGCTGCAGCCCGCCAATCCGGAGTTGCCGCCGCTGGTCGTCAAACCCGATCGAGTGCAGATTCAAGGCGTCGTCGTCGGCGTCATGCGGCGGTACTGAGGCTATTCATGACACAGCGAAAACAGATCAACTTCACCATTGTTCCGGACGAATCCAGTGACGTACCGCGGACGTACGCCAATTTCTGTGCGATCTCGCACACGCCGTTCGACTTCACGCTGACGTTCTGCGAGGTGCTGCCGCCATCCGAAAAGGAAGTGCGCGAGGCGGAGACCCAGCGCGTGCTCCAGGCGCCGGTCCGTTCCCGCATCGTCGTTCCGATGCAGTTCGTGCCCAACCTGATCAACGCCCTCCAGGAGCACCTGCGGTCGTTCGGCGAAGGCACGCACAAGGTGGCGGGGCCGGATACGCCGGTTCACTAGCAGCCCGTGGTACGGCGCCGGCTCGGCCAGCACTTCCTGGAGCCGGCCTGGGTCACCAGGCTGCTGCGGCTCATCTCGCCCTCGCCGCAGGACACCTTTCTCGAAGTCGGCGCCGGCCGCGGCGCGTTGACGCTGCCCCTGGCGGAACGCGTTGCGCGCCTGGTCGCCGTGGAAATCGATCCGCGCCTGGCGGCGGGGCTGGCGGAGCGCGCGCCCGCGGCGGTTGCCGTCGTGCGGGCTGATTTCCTGAAGCTGGACCTCGACGGCCTGGAGCTCGGGGCGCCCGCACGGGCGGTTGGCAACCTGCCGTACAGCGCCGCCACCGCCGTCCTGCTCAGGCTGCTCGGCTTCAGCGATCACGGCCGGCGCCTGACCGATGCCACCCTGATGCTGCAGCGCGAGGTGGCCGACCGGGTCACCGCCGCCCCCGGCTCGCGCAACTGGGGGCCGCTCGCCATCGCCACCCGCATGCATGCGGAGGCGCGCCGCGCGTTGACGCTGCCGCCGGGCGCGTTTCGCCCCATCCCGCGGGTGCACTCCGCGGTCGTCCAACTGCAGTTCCGCGCGCCGCCCGTGCAGACGGCCGACCGGATGCTGTTCGATCGCCTCGTGCGCGCGCTGTTCACGCGGCGCCGCAAGACCGCGCTCAACGCACTGCGGCCGCACGCCCTGCAGCACAGCACCCTGCCCGCTCCGGAGATATTCGACAGGGCGGGCGTGGACCCGCAACAGCGGCCGGAACAGCTCGACCTGGCGGCCCTCGCCGGCCTTAGCGCCGTGCTCGCGGCCACGCGGCGCTGAACGCGTCACGCGCCGTCCTTCTGCCGCGGCCGCCCCCGTGCTATGCTTGGCACACCTTCCTGACAGGCGTCCCAGCCGCCTGTAATGCGGGAGCCATCCCGCCAGCGGATTGCACGTCATACGCGCAGTGTCTTCTGCACCATTCGGGATTGAACGCGAAGCGCTCGTCGAGGTCGTCCCCCTGGGCGGAGTGGGCCAGTTCGGCATGAACATGATGTCCGTGACGGCATCGGGCACAACCGTGCTGCTCGACGCCGGCGCGATATTTCCCGGCCTGGATCACTTCGGCGTCGACCTCGCCATCCCCGACGTCGCCTGCCTGGAGCGCAGCGGGCGCCGCGTGTCGGGCGTCGTCCTGACCCACGGCCACGAAGACCACATCGGCGCCGTTCCCTACCTCTGGGACCGCATCGCCGGCCCGATCTACGGCACACCGCTGACCCTGGCGCTGCTCGCGTCGAAGCTGGAGGGGCACGGGATAGATCCCGCCGGCCGCCTGGTCGCGGTCCGGCCCGGGGAGCGCGTCAGCATCGGCGACGTGGAGGTCGAGTTCATCCGCGTCGCGCACAGCATGCCGGATTGCGCCGCCGTCGCGCTGCGGACTCCGGCCGGAACCATCGTGCATACGGGCGACTTCAAGTTCGACGACACGCCGCTCGACGGCGAGCGCGTCGACACGCGCCGGCTGGGCGAGATAGGGAACGACGGCGCGCTGGCGCTGTTCGCCGACAGCACGAACGTCTCCCGGGCGGGCCGGGCGGGCTCGGAGCAGGACGTCGCCGGCGCTTTCGAGGAGCTGTTCGGGCGCACCCGCGGCAAGTTGATCGTCGCGGCCTTCGCGTCGAGCGTCTACCGCGTGCAGATGCTGGCCTCCATGGCCGTCAGGTTCGGCCGCAAGGTGGCGCTCGTCGGCCGCGGCATGCGGCGCACGGCCGAGATCGCGGAACAGCTCGGCCACCTCGACATCCCTCCGGGCGCGCGCATTCGCGACCGGGACGTGAGCCGCCACGCGGCGGACGAAGTGCTGTGCATCGCCACCGGGTCGCAGGGCGAGCCGCTGGCCGCCCTGTCGCGGATTGCGGCCGGCCGGCACCCGCACGTGAAGCTCGCTCCCGGCGACGCCGTCGTATTCTCCGCCCGCGCCATCCCCGGCAACCAGCGCGCGATTGGAAGGCTCAAGAATGCCGTCGCGCGGCTCGGCGCCGAGATCGTCGATGACGGCACGCTTCCGGTCCACGTTTCGGGCCACGCTTGCGAGGAGGACCTCAAGCGGCTGCTCGAACTGGTCAGACCGCGCTGCTTCGTGCCGATACATGGGGAGTACCGGTATCTCGCGCGGCACGCGCAGGTCGCCCATGAAACGTTGAACGGCCGGACGCAGGTGCTGCTCGTGGAGAACGGCGACCGTATCGCGTTCGATGCCGGTGGTGGTTGGGTGATGGACACGGTTCCCGTCGGCAACGTGCTGATCGACAGCGCACACGGCGCGGAGGTGGCCGGCGCGGTGCTGCGCCAGCGCCGCCAGCTCGCCGGCGCCGGCGTCGTCGTGCTCGTGATTCCGGAAGGCGCGCGGGGCGGCGCAGGCAACGGCCTCCCGGCGCTGGCGACCGGCGGCTTCCTGCGCGACGGCGAGGCCGGGGCGGTGCTGGCCGAGGCGCCCGCCCTCGCGCGCCGGTTGATCGACGCCGCGCCCGACACCGAGCGCAACGACTCGCCGGCATTGCGGGAACGGGTCCGCGCCGGATTGGAGCACGCATTTCGCAAGCGGACGGGCCGCAAGCCGCTCGTCCTGCCACTCATCGTGGAGAACTGAAATGTTCCGAATCGACCTGTCGCGCCGGCTCAGCGAGTTCGTCGGCGTCCTGCTGTTCGCGCTGGCGCTCGTCTGGCTCATCGCGCTGGCGACCTACAGCCCGACGGACGCCGTGTGGTTTTTCAACAGCGGCGGTGAGACACCGCCGCTGAACCTCGTCGGCATGGCCGGTTCGTTCCTCTCGGAAGCGTCCTATCAGGTATTGGGGATCGCGTCCTATCTCTTCCCGCCGATGCTGGCCGTGGTGGGGTGGTTCGCGTTCTGGTGCCGGCCGATTGCGGCGGCGTACACGAAGCTGATCGGCGTGGCTCTGATGATTGCGTGCGTGTCGTCGCTGCTCGACCTCGCGCTCGGCACGATCGACGTGGCGGGCAAGTCGTTTCTCGCCGGCGGCTACGCCGGATACGGCATCGCCCTCGGTCTCATGTCCCAGTTGAACCGCACGGGCGCGTTCATCCTCGTCGTCACCGCGCTGGCGTTGTCGGTCATCCTGGCCACCCAGTTCTCGTTCAGCCGGTCCTTCTCGCAGGTCGGCCGGCAGATCGCGCGCATGTCCGCGCGCACCGGGCGCTGGTGGACGGCCCGGGGCGACGCCCGCCGGCAGCGGCGCGCGGCGAAACGCAAGGCGGCCAGGGCCCGCAAGGCGCCGGAGCCGGACGCACCGCCGGAGCCGGAGCCGACACCGGCGGCCATCCGCGTCGCCGGGGCCGCCGCACAAGCCGCGCAGGCGAACGACACGGCGGAAGCGGTGCTGGCCGACCTGCCGCTGCGCCCGCCGGATCCGGAGCCCGGCGAGCTGCTCGCCGATCCGCCCCCTCTGCCGGCCGAACGGCTCGCGCTCGGGAAGGATGACTTGCCGGCCGCGCCGGTTCCCGACGTGTCGGCGGTCGACTCCGCGGGCGAGCCTGCGGCGTTGCCGTTCGATCCTCCCGAGGAGTCGGCCAGCGCGCCGTCGCAGGCTTCCCCGCCGGACAACCCCTTCACGAATCCGCCCGCCGCGCTGTTCGACGCCCCCGCGGGCGCGCAACGGATCGACGAGCGGCAGCTCAACGAAAACGCCCGGCTGCTCGAGGAGAAGTGCCGCGAGTTCTCGGTCGACGGCTCCGTGGTGCAGATTCACCCGGGCCCGGTCGTGACCACCTTCGAGTTCAAGCCGCACGCGGGCGTGAAGTACAGCCGCGTCACCCGGCTCGCCGACGATCTGTGCCTCGCGATGGAGGCCGATTCGGTGCTGATCGAGCGTATTCCGGGCAAGTCGACCATCGGCATACAGATCCCGAACGCGGTCCGCGACCCGATATCGCTGCGCGAGATGCTCGATTCGGACGCCTACCGCAACTCGCCGTCCATGCTGACGCTCGCGCTGGGCCGGTCGATTCACGGCGAGCCGGTCGTGGCCGACCTGGCGACCATGCCCCACCTGCTGGTTGCCGGCACGACCGGCAGCGGCAAGTCGGTGGCCCTCAACGCCATGCTCACGAGCATCCTGTATCGCGCCACGCCCGCCGACGTGCGCCTCATCCTGATCGATCCGAAACGGCTGGAGCTGGGGATGTACGAGCACATCCCGCATCTGTTGACCCCTGTCGTCGTGGAACCGAAGAAGGCCGCGAACGCCCTGCAGTGGGCGGTCCGCACCATGGAGGAGCGCTACAAGCTGCTGGCAGCGGAGGGCGTGCGCAACATCCACCAGTACAACCGCAATATCGAGGCCCGCCGCCGCGAGGCCGATCCGGAGGAACTGGCGGCGGCGGGCGACGAGCTGCAGCCGCTGCCGCAGATCGTGCTGATCATCGACGAGCTGTCGGATCTGATGATGATCGCGGGCAATGACGTCGAGGAGGCGATCACGCGGCTGGCGCAGATGGCCCGCGCCATCGGCATCCACCTGATTCTCGCCACGCAACGGCCCTCGGTGGACGTCATCACGGGCCTGATCAAGGCCAACTTCCCGTCGCGCATCGCGTTCCGGGTGTCGTCGAAGGTGGACTCGCGCACCATTCTCGACACGAACGGCGCCGAGCAACTGCTCGGGAAGGGAGACATGCTCTACATGCCGCCGGCGTCTTCCCGCACCGTGCGCCTGCACGGCCCGTACATCTCCGAGCAGGAGACCGCGAGGCTGGCCGGCTTCCTGCGGAAGCAGGGCAAACCGAGCTACGACACGACGATCACGGAGGACGACAAGCCGGAGGGCGCGTCGGACTTCGAGCGCGACGACCTGTACGACGACGCCGCCCGGATCGTCGTATCGAGCGGCCACGCGTCCATCTCGTACCTGCAGCGGCGGCTGAGGGTCGGCTTCAGCCGCGCCGCACGGCTGGTCGACATGATGGAAGCGGACGGCCTGGTGTCGTCCGGCACCTCCGGCAAGGCGCGCGAAGTGCTCGTCAAGCCCGACTACTTCGAAGAGCTCGATCTGCAACCACGCTGATGGCCAGACACGTTGTCAGCCTGCTCGTCGTCGCGGGCCTGCTGCTGTTCTCCGCCGGGTGGGCAGATGCCCAGTCGGACCGCCCGTTGCGGCTGCCGGGCAGCAGCCTGCCCCGCCGGGCGCCGGCTCCCGATCCACCGCCGACGCCCCCGGCGGCGCCCAGGCCACCGCGGCCGGCGCCGGGGTCCGCACTGCCTCCGCCGCCGCCACTGGCTGCTCCGGCTCCGGCGGACGACGCCGCGGCCGGCGACCTCTCGCTGGCCCGGCAGCTCGGTCTGCAGGTGTCGCGCATCGTCATCGACGCCGGCCACGGCGGAGGCGACCCCGGCGCCCATGCGCACGGCCTGCGCGAAGCGGACGTGGTGCTCGACATCGCCCGCCGCGTGGCCGCGGGCCTGGAGGCGCAACCCGGCGTCGAGGTGGTCATGACCCGCAACGACGACACGTTCGTCCCGCTCCGTGCGCGCACCGCGCTGGCGAACGAGGTCGGCGCCGATCTCTTCCTTTCGATTCACGCCAACGCCAGCCGCAACGCGAACGCGCATGGCGTCGAGACGTACTTCCTGGACTTTGCGCTCGACCCGGAGGCCGAACGGGTCGCGGCCCGCGAGAACCTGGCGGCCGGCGGCAAGATGAAGGATCTGCAGAACCTCCTGGAAGCGATTGCCGCCAACAGCAAGCTCCGGGAGTCGCGCGACTTTGCCGGGACGATTCAGCGCGCGCTGGTGAATGCGCTGCGCGAGGTCAACGGAGAGGTGCGCGACCTCGGCGTAAAACAGGCGCCCTTCTTCGTCCTGATCGGCGCCCGGATGCCGAGCGTCCTGGCGGAGGTGTCATTCCTGACGAACAGCCGCGAGGCGGACCTGTTGGCGACGGACGCCTACCGCGAACGCATTGCGGACGCCCTGGTCGCGGGCGTTCTCGATTACCGCAAGGCGCTCGACCCGGTCCCGCGCGCCACCCAGCAGGATTGATGCAGCGCGCCGAGCGGCGCGGCCGCGGCTGCGGGATCGTCACCCCCCGACGCCGAGGTTGAGGCTGCTGCCCGACGTGAGCCCGTCCTGCCGGCGCAGGCGGCGGATGCCCAGGATCAGCCCCCCGAACGCGACCCCGACCACCACCGCCACCAGGGCCAGCGCCCCGGCCACGGCCGCCGCGCCCAGCACCACGTCGAGGACGGTCGTCTGCGCCGTCGTCGGCTCGACGACCTCATAGACGAACGGTGTTGCCGGCTGCATGTGCATGACGCGGAAATTGTCGGGATCCCGGCCAGACTACCAGCCTGGCGCGCCGACCGCCAGCTCCGTCAGGGTGCGCACCATCACGCCCGTGGCCCCTTTCGCCTGGGTGGCGGACGCCTTGTCCGTCCACGCGGTTCCCGCGATGTCGACATGGGCCCACGGCAGGTCGCCGGCAAACGCCTTGAGGAACGCCGCGGCCGTGCAGGCGCCGCCGGCCCGGCCGCCGACATTCGCGAGATCGGCGGTTGCCGACCGCAACTGCTCGTCGTACTCCGGGTAGAGCGGCATCGGCCACAGACGCTCACCCGCGCGCTCGGCGGCCTGCCGGACCGTCGCGACCCAACCGTCGGGCTGGCCGAACAGGCCGCTCGCCGCGTCGCCCAGCGCGATTACGCACGCGCCGGTCAACGTCGCCACGTCCACGAGGTGCGTTGCGCCGAGCTCACGCGCATACCAGAGGGCATCGGCCAGAATGAGCCGGCCCTCCGCATCGGTGTTGATCACTTCGACCGTCTTGCCGCTGGCGCCCGCCAGCACGTCGCCCGGCCTGGTGGCCCGCCCGCCCGGCATGTTCTCCGTTGCCGGCACGATGCCGATGACGCGCGCCGGAACCCCCAGCCTGCCGATGGCGCGCATGGCGCCCACGACGGCCGCGCCGCCGGCCATGTCGTGCTTCATCTGCTCCATGTGCTCGGCCGGCTTGATCGAGATGCCGCCGCTGTCGAACGTCACGCCCTTGCCGATCAGGCCGAGCACCGGGCTGCGCGCCGCGCCCTCGGGCTCGTGACGCATGACGATCAGCCGCGGCGGCTCGGCGCTGCCCCGCGCGACGCCCTGCAGCAGGCCCATGCGGAGACGGTCGATTGCCGTCTCGTCCAGCACTTCCACACCCACGCCGGCGTCGCCCGCGAGCGCCTCGGCCTGCTCGGCGAACAGCCTCGGGTGCAACACGTTGCCGGGCGCATCCGCCAGCTCGCGCGCGCGATTGGCCGCCTCGCCCAGCGTGCGCCCCACCTCGACGGCGCGCTCGAGCGCCGGCGTCAAGGGCGCGGCGGCGATCACGAGCGCGCGGCGGATCGGCGGCCCATCGTCGTCTTCGCTCTTGTAGCGCGCGTCATTGTGGCTGCCGAGCAGGAGCCCCTCGGCGGCGGCGCGCGCCGCAGGCTCTCCGCCGAGCGGGCCGCGCAACAGGACAGCGACGGTATCCGCGCGCTGCCGCCGCGCCGTGCGGAGCGCCGTGGCGCAGGCCGCACGCAGGCGGTCGACGCCACCCGAATCGGCGCGCCCCACCCCGGCGAGCGCGATGCGCGCCGGCTTCCAGGCCGCGCCGCCGGCGCGCGTGACGAACAGCGCATTCGGCTTCGGCTTGAACTCGCGCGTCGACCGCGCCCGGCCCACCTCGCCGCCGGTCGCCTCGTCCAGCCCCGGCAGATCGCCGAGATCGTCATCTTCGAAGACCGGGACTATCAGGAGATCGCATACGGCATCCTGCGGCGCCAGCGCCGCTGCTTCGACAACAGGTTCCATGTTCGTATCCGGCACCGCAGCATTATAGCCAGCAGCCCGCCGCGAATCTCCGTTGGGAAACCATTACAATGGTGGCGTCGATACCGACGGGGAATCCATCATGCTGTCACGGGTCCACGGCTCTCGTCTTGCCGCGCTGCTGCTTGCCGGCGCGGCGCTTGCCGCTCTCGGCGGACACGGCAGCGCCGTCCTGGCGCAGGACGAAGGCGAGGGCCGGCCGGAGCTGTCGCTGCGCGCCTCGCCCCGCGTCGGGTTTGCGCCCGCGGACATCCTGTTCGTCGCCGAATTACGCGGCGGCGCGGACGACTGGGAAGAGTTCTACTGCGCGTCGATCGAATGGGACTGGGACGACGACACCCGTTCCGAGTCGACACCGGACTGCGACCCGTACGAAGCGGGGACAAGCCGCATTCGCCGCCGTTTCTCGATGCGTCACCGCTTCGAGTACGGGGGGCGCTACGAGGTTCGTTTCCGACTGCTGAACCGCGACGATCCCGTCGCCTCCGCACGCACCGTCGTCGAGCTCCGCGGCGGCCGCTTCGGGCGCTTCGACTGACCGCACCAGCTACGGCACGACCCGCAGGCTGATCTCGTCATAGGCATCGCGCTGCAGGCGGTAGGCCGCCACGCGGCGCCCGCCGGCGGGTTCCGGCGCCACAATCGCGTAGATGAATTCGGGGTAGTACGCCTCGCGGCAATCGACCTCCGAAGGCCGCAGGACGCCGTCGGGATGTGAATGGTACGCCCCGACCACCTCCAGTCCTGCCGCGCGCGCCGCGCGCAGCGCCGCGCAGTGGTCCGCGGGGTCGATCAGATAGCGGTCGGGGCTGGGCCGGAGGTTGCGGGCGGGCACCGCGCGCTCGATGCTGGCTGCGGCCCCGATCAGCAGCCCGCAGCACTCGTTCGGCAGGGCGCGGCGGGCGTCGGCGAGCATCACGTCCACCGCGGCGCGGCGGATTCTCAGCAGCCCGCCGGCGGCGGTCGCGGCCGACACTATCCGGTCCGCTGGCTTTCGCTCCGGTCCACGAGCTTCGCACGCCATGTGGCCGCCGAGTCGAATATCCGATCGATCGCGTCGCCTGAATCGAGGTGCTCGCGCAATTGCTGCAGCTCGGCGATCAGCACGTCGAGCGCCTCGCCGAGCTCGTCCGCGTTGCTCGAGCAGATGTCGCGCCAGATCGCGGCGGGACTCGACGCCAGGCGCGTCGTGTCGGCCAGCCCGCGGCCCGTCAGCGCGAGCCCGTCACCCCCGGCTTCGCTGCCGACGACGTGCATCAGCGCGCTGGCCGCGAGCTGCGGCAGGTGGCTGAGGTACGCCAGCAGCCGGTCGTGCTCCACCGGCGACATCACGTGCGGCCGCGCGCCGAACCCCTCGACGAACTGCTGCAGCCTGTCGAGCGCTGCACCGGCCGCGTCGCCGGCCGGCGTGAACAGCCACGGGCGCCCGGCGAACAGGTCCGGACGCGCGTTTCCCAGCCCGCCCCGGGGCGCACCGCCCAGCGGGTGCCCGCCGACGAACGTCAGGCGCGGCGGCAGCGAGCGCGCGCGCTCCACGATCAACCGCTTCGTGCTGCCGACGTCCGTCACTATCGCCCGGCCGGTCACGTGGCTGCCGATCTCGTCCAGCAGGTCCGCGTTCACGTGCACCGGCGCCGCGAGAATGACCAGGTCCGCCTCCGCCGCGACTACCGGGTCGTCGGCAGCCACGTCGATGGCGTGCCGCAGCATGGCCAGCTCCAGCACCGCCCTGTCGTCGACCCCGATCACCAGCCCGGCAGGCCATTGCTGGCGTGCGGCCAGCGCGATGGAGCCGCCGATCAACCCGAGTCCGAAGATGGCGATCTTCTCGAATATCGGCGGCTTGCCGGTGGCGGCGCCGGCGGGAATCACCGGCAGCGGGCGTCGCGTGTCTGCCATGGTTCCTTCAGGCGCCCCAACCACGGCGCGGCACCGGCTCCACGCAGATGCTGCGCCCGATCGCGGGCGCGATGATGCGCAGCTCCGCCATCAGGTGCTCGAACTGGCCGGGGAACATCGACTGCGCGCCGTCGCTGAGCGCGTGGTCAGGGTCCGGATGCACCTCGATGATCAGGCCGTCGGCGCCCGCGGCAACCGCCGCCCGCGCCATCGGCGCCACCTTGTCCCGCAGGCCGATCCCGTGGCTCGGATCCACGACGATCGGCAGGTGGCTCAGCTTGTGCACCACCGGCACGGCCGAAATGTCGAGCGTGTTGCGCGTGTACCGCTCGAACGTCCGGATGCCGCGCTCGCACAGGACGACACCCGTGTTGCCGCCCGCGAGAATGTACTCGGCCGACAGCAGCCATTCCTCGATCGTGGCCGATATGCCCCGTTTCAGGAGCACCGGCATCGACGTCTTGCCCAGCTCGCGCAGCAGGTTGAAGTTCTGCATGTTCCGCGCGCCCACCTGCAGCATGTGGGCATAGCGCCCGACCAGCTCGATCTGGCCGATTTCCATCACCTCGGACACCAGCTTGAGGTTGTGGCGATCGGCGGCGGCGCGGAGCAGCTTCAGGCCTTCTTCTCCCAGCCCCTGGAAGCTGTACGGCGAGCTGCGCGGCTTGAACGCGCCGCCCCGCAGCATCTTGGCCCCGGCCTTTGCCAGACCGGCGGCGGCAGCCTCCACCTGCTCCTCGCTCTCCGCGGAGCAGGGTCCGGCCATGACGATCACCTCGTCGCCGCCAATCCTCACGCCACCGACCGACACGACGGTCCGCTCCGGCTTGAACGTCCGGCTCGCCAGCTTGTAGGGCTCCGTAATCCGCATCACCTCCTGTACGCCGTCCATCACGTTGAGCAACTGCTCGTCGAACGAGCGGTCGCCGCCCACGGCGCCCAGCACGGTGCGCAGCGCGCCGGTCGAGCGATGCACGTCGAATCCCTGCTCGACGAGCGTCGCGATGATGTGCTGCACCTGATCCTCGGACGCCCGCTCCTCCATGACGATGACCATTTGCTACTGCCCCTCTCCCTGCTTCTTCTCCTTCAGCACCCGTTCCATGCGCCGGTTCTCGTCGATGATCCGCTCGAAGATCCGGCCGATCGCACCGGCGTCCAGCGGGCCCCGGCTGGCGCTGCGCACCTGCTCCAGCACGACGACCTCGCGCTGCGGCTGATAGACCTCCATGTCGACGACTTCCTTCAGCCGGCCGATCTCGAGAGCGTGCGCGGCGCGCTCGTTCAGCAGCGCGACGAGTCTCTCGTCCAGCGCGTCGATCTGCTTGCGGCAGTGCTCCATCCGGCGCGCCACGGCGTCGCGCCCGTCCCCGGATCGTTGCGGCTTGTCGGTCACCGTCTTTCCCGATCCTCGCCCTTCAACCACCGCACGTAGCGGTCCACCACCGCCTCGAGGTCGGGCCCGTCCGACGCGCGGGCGATGGTGTCCACGAGCCCGCTGCCCACCACGGCCGCATCGGCCCAGCGGCCCACTTCCGCCACGTGCTCCGGACGCGAGATCCCGAAACCGAGTGCAATGGGCAGATCGGTGACGCCCCTGATCCGCTCGGCAAGCGCTCGCGCGCCGGCGGCCACCGCGTCCCGCTGCCCCGTGACGCCGAGCCTGGAGATGCCGTACAGGAAACCCCGTCCCAGCGCGGCCGCCCGCCGCAGGCGCAGGTCGGTGGTGGTCGGACTCAGGAGGAAGATCGGATCGATCCCGGCCGGCACCAGGGCGTCGCGCAACTCGTCCGCCTCTTCGATCGGCAGGTCCAGCACCAGCACGCCGTCCACGCCCGCGTCGGCCGCCCGCCGTACGAAGTCTTCGAGACCCATGGCCAGCACCGGGTTGGCATAGCTGAAGACCACCACGGCCGCGCCGATTTGCGGCCTCACGCGCGCCACGACATCGAGACTGGACGCCAGCGTCGCCCCGGCCGCCAGGGCCCGTTCGGATGCCCGCTGGATCACCGGTCCGTCGGCCAGCGGGTCCGAGAACGGGATGCCGACCTCGAGCACGTCCGCCCCGGCCCCGTCGAGCGTCCGGAGAATCGCCGCTGATCGTTCCATGTCGGGGTCGCCCGCGGTGACGAACGTCACCAGGCCCGTCCGCCCGTCCGCCCGCAGCCGCTCGAAAACCCGTCCTATGCGCGACATGACTGCGGCCCTCAGCCCGCCTCCCCGCCGCGGATCGTCTCCACGTCCTTGTCGCCCCGGCCGGACAGGTTGACGAGCAGCGTCCGGCCTGCGCCGAGCTGCGGCGCCAGCCGGCAGGCGTACGCCACCGCGTGGGCCGACTCGAGCGCCGGCAGGATCCCCTCCAGCCTGCCGAGCCGCTTGAACGCGTCCAGCGCCTCCGCGTCGGAAACGTGCGTGTACTCCGCACGCCCGAGATCCCTGAGCCAGGCGTGCTCCGGACCGACGGCGGCGTAGTCCAGCCCGGCCGAAATCGAATGCGTGCCCTCGATGTTGCCGTCGGCATCCTGGAGCACGTAGCTGCGCGTACCCTGCAGCACGCCGGCGGCGCCGGTCGCGAAGCGCGCCGCGTGGCGCCCGGCGGCGATCGCCTCGCCGCCCGCCTCCACGCCGACGAGCCGCACCGCCTCGTCGTCGACGAATCCGTCGAAGATGCCCAGCGCATTGCTCCCGCCGCCGACGCAGGCGACCACCGCGTCCGGCAGACCTCCGGCCAGCGCCATGAACTGCTCGCGCGCCTCGCGGCCGATGACGGCCTGGAACTCCCTGACCATCAGCGGGTAGGGGTGCGGCCCCAGCACCGACCCCAGCAGGTAGTAGGTGTCCTCCACGTTCGTCACCCAGTCCCGCATCGCCTCGTTGATGGCGTCCTTGAGCGTGCGGCTGCCGCCGTCCACGCCGGTCACGGAGGCGCCCAGCAGGTTCATGCGGAAGACGTTGAGCGCCTGGCGCCGCATGTCTTCGGTGCCCATGTAGATGTCGCAGCGCAGCCCCAGCAGCGCGCAGGCGGTGGCGGTGGCGACGCCGTGCTGCCCCGCGCCGGTCTCGGCCACGACGCGCGTCTTGCCCATCCGGACGGCGAGCAGCGCCTGGCCGAGCGCGTTGTTGATCTTGTGGGCCCCGGTGTGGGCGAGATCCTCGCGCTTGAGGAACAACCGGGCGCCCCCGACGTCGGCGGTCAGCCGCCGCGCCTCCCACACCGGCGTGGGACGTCCGACGTAGCACTTCAGGAGCTCCGCCAGCCGCGCGGCAAACGCGGGATCGCGCCTGGCCTCGAAGTAGGCGCGCTCCAGCGCTTCGACCGGCTCGACCAGCGTCTCGGGCACGAAGCGGCCGCCGTACGCGCCGAAATAGCCCCGTCCGTCGGGATCCCGGCGCCCGAAGACCGGCAGCGTCGATTCAGCCGCGTTGTCCATCAGAGCCTGCCCTGCCTATCGGTTCATGACTGCCGTTTGCCTGCTCGCCGGCCGCGCGCGCGGCGGACAGGAACGCGCGCAGCGGACAGGAACGCGCGCAGCCTGGCCGGATCCTTCACCCCGGGTGCGGCCTCGAGCCGCGACGAGGCGTCCACCGCGTAGGGGCGCACCGCGGCGATGGCCTCGGCCACGTTGTCCGGCCCCAGACCGCCCGCCAGGTACGTCCGGCGCCGGCGCGCCACGTCCGCGGCCAGCGTCCAATCGACGGTGCGTCCGGTGCCGCCGCGGCGCACCGGGTCGTGCACGTCGAGCAGCACCGTGAGGCCGTCCGGCAGATCGAGGGCCGCCGCGACGTCCGCAGGCGAGCGGAGCGCCACCGCCTTGATGACGGCGACGCCCGCGGGCAGCCGGCGCACCAGTTCCTCCGTCTCGTCCCCGTGCAACTGGACGGCCCCGAGGCCGACGCGCTCGACCACCGCGCGAATCTCCTCCGCCGGCGCGTCCACGAAGACGCCGACCGGCAACGCTTCGGCGGGTAGCGCTCCGGCGATTGCAGCGGCCGCGGCCGGGTCGATCCGCCGCGGGCTCCGGTCCCAGAACACGAAGCCTATCGCGGACGCACCCAGCTCGCACGCCAGTTGGGCGTCCGCGAGCCGCGTGATGCCGCACACCTTAATTTTCGCCACAGCCGTTCAGCATCTCCCGCAGCGCCGCTCCCGGGTCGTCCCGGCTCATCAGCGACTCGCCCACCAGGAACGCGTCATAGCCCGCCTGCCGCAACGCGACCAGATCGGCGCCGCTGCGCAGACCGCTTTCCGCGACGGCGACCGCCGCCCCCGACAGCGACTCGATCAGCGCATGCGATGCGTCCAGGTCGACCTCCAGCGTGCGCAGGTTGCGGTTGTTCACGCCGATGATGTCCGCCTCCGCCTCCAGCGCACGCGCAAGCTCGACCCGATCGTGGACCTCCACGAGCGCCGCCAGCCCGTATTCCGCGGCCGCCGCCAGCAGGGCCCGCAACTGCCCGTCGTCGAGCGCGGCGACGATCAGCAGCACCGCGTCCGCGCCGGCGGCGCGCGCTTCCGCGAGCTGATAGCGCGACACCACGAAGTCCTTACGCAACAGCGGCAGCGCGACGGCTTCGCGCACGCGCTCCAGGTGGCTCAGCGCGCCGTCGAAGAACGCCGGCTCCGTGAGGACCGAGACGGCGGCCGCCCCGGCCGCCTCGTAGCCGCGCGCGATCCGCGCCGGATCGTATTCCGCGCGCAGCACCCCCTTCGACGGCGAGCGGCGCTTGCATTCCGCGATGACGTTGAAACGGCCCGCATCCGCCAGGTGCGCGCGAAATGCCTCCCCTCGCGGCGTCCGCCCGGCCGCGACGCGCTCCAGCGCGTCCAGGCCGACGCGCCGCTCGCGGCACGCCACCTCGTGGCGGGTCGCCGCGACGATCGCCTCCAGCAGGTCCGGCGTGCCGGTTTGCGCCAACGACTGACCCGGCTGTGCGATCGAGGTCATCTCCACGCGCCTATTTCCCCGCCCGCGAGGCGGCGGCAAGCGCTTCCAGCTTGCCTCGCGCCGATCCGTCGGCGAGCGCCGCGCGCGCCATGCGCGCCCCGTCGCGCAGCGAAGCGGCCTTGCCCGCCACCAGCAGGCCCGCGGCCGCGTTGACCACGACGTAGTCGCTCGCCGGCCCGGCAGCCCCGGCCAGCACGTCTCGCGCCTGCGCGGCGCTCTCGTCGACGTCCTTGACCCGGATCGCGTCGACCGGCGCCGGCTCCACGCCGAAATCGGATGGATGCACGTAGAACGTGCGCACTTCCCCGGCGCGGCACTCCGAGACCTTGGTGTGCCCCCCGGCGGAGACCTCGTCGACGCCGTCCACGCCGTGCACCACCCAGGCGCGCTCGGAGCCGAGGCGCGCAAGCACCTGCGCGATCAAGTCCGTATGCTCGGGCACCGACACTCCGACCACCTGCCGCACGGCGCCGGCCGGATTGGTCAGCGGGCCCAGCAGGTTGAACACCGTGCGGATGCCGAGCTCGCGGCGGGTGGGCGCCGCGTGCCGCATCGACGGATGAAACGTCGGGGCGAAGAAAAACGCCAGGCCGACATCATCCAGGCAGCGCTCCACCGTTTCCGGCGCCGCCGCGACGTCGACCCCGAGCGCCTCGAACAGGTCGGCGCTGCCGCAGGCGCTCGACACCGAGCGGTTGCCGTGCTTGGCGATGCGCAGGCCGCACGCCGCGAGCACCAGCGCCGCCAGCGACGATACGTTGAGCGTCCGCTGCCGGTCGCCGCCCGTGCCGCAGGTATCGAACACGTTGTCGTACGTCCGCGCCAGCGGCCGTGAGGCCGCGCGCATCGCGGTCGCGAAGCCGACGATTTCGGACGGCCGCTCACCCTTCATCGCCAGGCCGACCAGCAGCCCCGCGATCTGCGCCGGCGTGGCGCGGCCGGCCATGATCTCGGCCATCGCCGCCGAGGCCTCCTCCGCGGTGAGGTCCCGGCGCGACTGCAGCTTGTCGATCAGCGCGGTAAACATCTACAGATCCAGGAAATTGCGGAGCATCCGCCGGCCGTCCGGCGTCAGCACGGACTCCGGGTGGAACTGCACGCCGTGCACCGGGAACTCCCGGTGCCGCAAACCCATGACCGTGCCGTCGTCGGCGGCGCGCGCGACGATTTCCAGCACGTCCGGCCAGCCATCCTCACTGACGCAGAGGGAATGGTAGCGGCCGGCGTCGAACGGCCGATCGATGCCGGCGAATACGCCGCGCCCGTCGTGCTCTATGGGCGAACGCTTGCCGTGCCGCAGCGCCGGCGCCGCCACGACCCGGCCGCCGAAGGCCTGCCCCATCGCCTGGTGTCCCAGGCAGACGCCCAGCATCGGGACGGTCGGACCGTAGCGCTGTATGAGCGGCACCGTGATGCCCGCGTCCTCGGGACGTCCCGGTCCCGGGGAGATGACGATCCGCTCGGGCGCCAGCCGCGCCACCTCGTCGAGCGACACGGCGTCGTTGCGCCGCACGACGGGATCGGCGCCGAGCTCGCCCAGGTACTGGACGAGGTTGTAGGTGAACGAATCGTAGTTGTCGAGCACGAACAGCATGACGTCAACCCGCTCCGATCCGGCCGGATCCGCCGCCCTGCGCCAGCTCCAGCGCCCGCAGCATCGCCGACGCCTTGTCGCGCGTCTCCTGGTACTCCCTTGAGGGGACCGAATCGGCGACGACCCCCGCGCCTGCCTGCACGTACGCCTTCCCGTTCTCCATGAGGATGGTGCGGATGGTGATGCAGCAGTCGAGATGTCCGCTGAAGCTCAGATAGCCGATGGCGCCGGCGTACGTCCCGCGCGCCTCGGCCTCCAGCTCGGCGATGATCTCCATCGCCCTGATTTTCGGCGCACCGGACACCGTTCCCGCCGGAAAACACGCCGCCAGCGCATCGAGTGGATCGCGGCCGTCCCCCAGGCGGCCCTCGACGCGCGAAACGATGTGCATGACGTGCGAGTAGCGCTCGATCACCATGTAGGTGGGCACGTGCACCGTGCCGAAGCCGCACACCCGCCCCAGGTCGTTGCGGCCGAGGTCGACGAGCATGACGTGCTCCGCGCACTCCTTCTCGTCCTGTTGCAGCTCGGCGGCGTTGGCGGCGTCCTCGCCGGGCGTGTCGCCGCGCGGCCGGGTGCCGGCAATCGGATGCGTCTCGGCGCGGTCGTCCTCCACGCGCACGAGCATCTCCGGCGACGATCCGACCAGCGCCCGCGACCCCATCTTGATGAAATACATGTACGGCGAAGGATTGACGTGGCGCAGCTTCAGGTAGACCGCAAACGGATCGACCGTGACGTCCGTTTCGAAGCGCTGCGACAGCACGACCTGGTAGATGTCCCCGGCCCGGATGTAGTCCTGCGCCTTGAGCACGCGCTGCTCGAACGCCTCGCGCGTCGTGTTGGAGCGCACCTCCAGCGGACCGCCGTCAGCCGCCGCTTCCGGCTGCGAGAGGCTCCGCTCCAGCTCGCGCTCGATGAAGCGCATCTTCGCCAGCGCCAGGTCGTACTGCGCCCGCAGATCGCTGCCGTCGCCCACCGCGACGTTCGCGATGATGAGGATGCGCTGCCGGACGTGATCGAAGGCCAGGATGGTGTCGAACAGCATGAACGCGGCATCCTCGGCGTCCCCGCTCCGCGGCTGGCCGTAGGCCGCGTCCCAGACCGGGGCCAGCGACGGCTCGAACCAGCCGGCGGCCTCGTAGCCCATGAACCCGACGGCGCCGCCGGTGAACCGCGGCAGGCCCGGCACCGACGGCGACTTGCACGCGGCCAGCACCTGCCGTAGCGTGTCCATCAACGGCGCCGGCCGCCGCTCGCTCGCACCGCGCTGCTCGACCAGCGTCTCCGCGCCGCGCGCCCGCAGCACCATGAACGGATCCTTGCCGAGGAACGAGTAGCGGGCCAGCCGCTCGCCGCCCTCCACGCTCTCGAACAGGAACGCGTTGCCGGCGTACTCGGCCACGCGGCGGAAGGCCGACACCGGCGTGAGCTGGTCCGCCGTGACCTCCCTGTGGATGGGGACGAACGTATCCGGCGCGGCGCGGGCGCGGAGCTCTTCGAATGTCGTGTCAGGCATCTCTTACATGGGGCTGCGCCCCAAACCCCCGGCAAGCCCTGGCGGGGACCCCATAGCCCCGCGCCGGGCTTGCCGAGGCCCGCCGTGCGGGCCTTACTCTTGGCACGTAGCCTCCATCGCCGCCAGGCGGCGTTCGGCCGCGTGCTTGAACACGTCCAGCGGCGCGGCGGTCCCCGTCCACCATTCGAACTGCCGAACCGCCTGGGCGACCAGCATCGGGAGGCCGCCGATTGCCGTGCAGCCGGCCGCCCGGGCCTCTGCCATCAGACGCGTCTCGCGCGGGTTGTAGACCAGGTCGTAGACCACCCGCCCGTCGAACGGACCGCCCGGGAGCGGCGTCGCGTCCACGTCCGGATACGTGCCGATCGGCGTCGTGTTCACGAGCACATCCCAGCTCCCGGGTTGCGGCGGCAACGGCGCCGCTTCCCCGCCGACGAGACCGGCCACGCCGCTCGCCTTCTCCACGTTGCGCGCGCAGACGCTGACGCGGGCGCCGCGTCCGGCCAGCGCCACGGCGGCCGCCCGCGC
>JAJEEU010000057.1 GCA_022820825.1 Vicinamibacteria bacterium | reverse complement strand
GCGACCCGCAATGCCGGCAGCACGACGCTCCTCAGGAAAATGTTCCCGAATGCGCTCCCACTGCTCGTCGGTCAGCTTCACCATCAACATGCAGCATAGCGCATCTCAATGCTTGCTTCAATTTTGAGATAGGTTCTAGTGTTCTGTGCGGGAGATTTCTTGACGCAATGATTGGCGCGCCCGTTCGACAGCATCGAGGATAGCACCGGCCGACTTGGTCCATCGGAAGGGCTTGGCAGAGTGCATGTTGTGCGTGTCAATGAATCGACGGATTTCCTCTCGCAGTTCGCTGACGCTGGTGAACACCCCGCGCCTGAGGGCGCGCCGCTCCAACTGGCCGAACCAGGTTTCGACGGCGTTGAGCCAGGACGCGCTGGTCGGCGTGAAATGCAGGTGAAAGCGGGGATGGGCAGCCAGGAAGTCCCGAATCGCTTCGGTCGTATGCGTGCTGGAGTTGTCGACGATCAGGTGCAGGGCCAGCTCCGGCGGCGTGGCGCGGTCGATCTGCGCGAGCAGCTGGCGGAATTCGGTGGCGCGATGGCGCCGGGTGATGCGGCCGAGCACCTCGCCGGTGGCCACGTTGAAGGCAGCATACAGATTCGTGGTCCCGTGTCGCTTGTAGTCGTGCGTCAGCGTAGCGGCGCGGCCCGGTTTCATCGGCAGTCCCGGCTGCGTGCGGTCGAGCGCCTGGATTTGCGTCTTCTCGTCGACCGAGAGCACCAGCGCGTTGTCGGGCGGGTCGAGGTAGAGCCCGACCACGTCGATGACCTTCTCGGCAAACTGCGGGTCCCGGCTGAGCTTGAAGGTCTTGAGCCGATGCGGCTTGACGTCGGCCGCCCGCCAGACCTGCCGCACCTGCCACTGCGTGACCCCCGCGTAGCGCGCCATCAGCCGCGTGCTCCAGTGGGTCGCCTCGACGGGCACCCGCTCGGTGGTCAGAAACAGAATGCGCTCGACGGTGCGCGGGGCGATGACCGTCGGCCGCCCCGAGCGCGGGCGATCGAACAGGCCGGAGAGTCCTTCGGCGCGGTAGCGGCGGTGCCACAGGTGCACGGTCGCCCGGCTGATGTGCAACAGTCGAGCAGTATCTGTGGGACTGCGGCCCTCGTCGAGCGACAGCAGGATGCGCGCTCTCCGCGTCTGACCGCTCGGCGTCGTAGAACGCCGCAGCCATCGGCGCAAGGTCTCCCGGTCGTCGGGGAGCAATTGAAAGCCCTTGGTTGTCTGCATGCATCAGACAGTACCAAGTTTCACTGACCAGTACAAGCACTTAGCGCACGGTACACTAGTGTCTTGACGTGGACGTCTGCGGCGGTTGCTCGCCTGCTACCGGTCAGGGCGGCCGGCCGTGCGGTCCTGCCAGCCGACGATGCGCCCCTCCAGGTGCGCCAGCCGTTCGCCGACACTGCGGATCTCACGCACGATCCACAGCGCCGCGGCCAACACCATCGCCGGGGTAGTCCAGGTCGGTATGTCCATGCTCATACCTGCCGCGTCATGCCGGACGCGATTGAATGACCCCCACGAGTCATCTTAGCGCCGCCACCGTGACGTCGCAAACGCACGGAGATGTCTACAGTTCTTCCAGGAGCTCGCGCAGCTTGAAGACCGTCCGGTGGTTGCGGACGGTAACGTGCTGGTAGACGGGTGCTGCGGCCAGCTTCATCCAGGCTGCCCGGGTCTGGTGCTGCTTCGAGACGGACCAGAAGATCACGCCGGGTCCGCTGGAAACCGTTTCGATCTTGCCCTTCGGGACGGGCAGTTGCTCGATGACCCGTCGCGGCGTGATTCCGCGCAGGGTGAACAGCGCGTTGTGCTTGCGCTCGTCGTTCCTGCCCCAGTCGTCCGGGGCGGAGGCCACGGCGGCCCGGTAGCGCGCAC
Organism: Vicinamibacteria bacterium; assembly: GCA_022820825.1. Classification (GTDB taxonomy): domain Bacteria; phylum Acidobacteriota; class Vicinamibacteria; order Vicinamibacterales; family UBA8438; genus JAAXGX01. The sequence goes on along the minus strand of JAJEEU010000057.1, from coordinate 86,028 downwards.
GGGATAGGACGACGACCCGCACCCGGTTCGAGAGCCGCTCCGAGAGCGCCGCCTCGATCGCGCCGGACAGCGCCGCCACCCGTGATTCGTCCGAGCGGAACAGCACGTTGCCGCTCTGTATGTACGAGCGCACGCTGTCGAAGCCGAGCTGCTCGAAGCAGCGGACAAGCTCGTGCTTGCCGATGACGTTGTGCCCGCCGACGTTAAGGCCGCGCATCAGCGCCAGAAACCGGGTGGAGGTGCCGGGCATGCAGCGTCAACGTCCGTTCAGCGTCCCGCCTCCCGCCGCGCCTCCGGCGTGGCGCCGCCCATGAAGATGCGGGCGCCCTGCTCGATGCGGCGGGCGACGTCCACGGCGCCGTTCATCGCCACGGGCAGGCCGAACTCCTTGCCGGCCGCCAGGATCTCGTCCACCGCCACGGCCAGCGCCTCCTGGTCCTGAAGGAGGGAGACGCTCAGGTCGCCGGTGCCGGCCCACAGCACGGCGCCGATGTTGTGCTCCGCCAGCGTGCGCGCGATGTCGCGCACGTTCTCCACGGCCAGCCGGTTCTCGATGATGAACCAGGGGATCAGGTTGCCGTTAGGGTCGAGCCGCCAGATGTCGGACTGCGCGCGGTAGTCGGGCACGGACAGGCCCCAGTAGCGCGCGGCGACTGCCGCTCCCGAGCCGCGGATGCCGTCGGGCTCGAAGTCGGGCGCGTCTGGCTCCTGCGGGTAGCGCATGGCGCGCACGGCGGTCAGCGCCTGCTCGGCGGTCTCGATGTGCGGGAACACCACGCCGTGCACGCCGGCGTCGAGCACGCTCTTGACCATCCACGTGTTGTGCACGAGCTCGCGGCCGTAGGCGGGGATACGCGCGATGACCGTCTTCGACACGCTCATGTCGCCGGCCTCGACGAGCGCGCCGGGGTCGAGCAGGAACTGCATGTACGTGCGCATGTCCTCGACGTCGAACGGGTTGTGCTCCAGGTCGTACATCACGACGTCGATGTTCTCGTCGACCGAGTGGGTCATGGCGTCGATCGGTGCGTTGCCGATGCCGCTGAAGTTGGCGAAGCTGCCGAAAACGATCGTGCCGGCGTCGAGCAGGCGGGCGAGCTGGCTCACGCGCGCGGCCGCCGCGCCGGTCTGACCGCTGGTAGCGGGCGCCTGGAGGCAGCCCGCGGCCAGCGCCAGGACGAGGGCGGCGGATGACAATCGGGCCCGCATGTGTCGGATTCTAGCCCGCATTTCTCACCAGCGTTCGTCGCGAGGGCGTCGAGGCGCCGGTGTGGCGGGTCGCACGGACTGAACGACGCTGTAGGCGTAGTCGTAACTACGTCGAAGCGGCGTGAGGGAGTACGGCCCGCCACGGCGAGCGGATCGGCGGCCGCAGCAGAAGGCTGGTGAGAAATGCGGGCTAGCGTAACTGCCTGCGTTTACGGATCTTCCGGAAGCTCACGCAGCCGGTGGCGCAACGCCGGTCGCTGCAGTCCGCCCTCCGACTACGTACCCTGCCCGACCAGTTCGCGACTGACGTCGGCCAGCCGCCGCGCCAGCGCATCGTCGTGTGCGTTCTCGTTCGGCGATCGCATGGGCCAACCGCCGGCGCGGCATGCCTTGTCGGAGTACAGGATGCCGCTCTGGCTGAAGTAGGCGCCACTGTGGCTCGGCGCGTCGTCGTCGAGCAGGCAGTGGAGCGAGGTCTGGGCCCCGTCCTCGTTGCTTATCAGTGTGAGGAGCGGCGAGACAGGTCGCAGGACCACGTTCTGGATGAAGCGCACGAGGCTGGTGCTCATCAGTGTGAGGAGTGGCGAGACAGGTCGCGGGACCACGTTCTGCATGAAGCGCACGAGGCTGCTCCCCGGCAGCTCGGATCGCGCCCAGCCCGGGTGGACGGAGAACGCGGACACGCCGGTACCCTCCAGGCGCTTCGCCAACTCCCTGGCATGGAGCACGTTGGCGAGCTTGGACTCCCCGTAGGCTTGCATTGCAGCGAACTGCCTCTTCTCATAGCCAAGATCGTCGAAATGGATGGTGAGCCGGTTTCCGGCACTGCCGGCGTGGATGAGCGACGAGACGATCACGATCCGTGACGGCGCGCTCGCCTGGAGCAGGTCGAGCAGCAGCTCGGTGAGCAGGAAGTGGCCGAGGTGGTTGACGCCGAACATCAGCTCGAACCCGTCCACGGTGCGCTGGAGCGAGAACACGGAAAGCCCGGCGTTGTTCACCAGCGCGTCGAGGCGGTCGTACTGGTCGAGAAAGGCCCGGGCGAAGCGGCGGACCGAATCGAGATCGCCGAGGTCCAGCGGCATGACGGCCGTGGTGCCGCGACCGCCCGCGATTGCCGCGGCAGCCTCCTTGCCGGCGTCGACACGGCGGCAGGCCAGCACCACGTGGGCGCCCTGCCTGACGAGCTGCCGCGCGGTCTCGAGCCCGATGCCGGAGTTGGCGCCGGTCACGATGCAAGTTCGTCCGAGGAGGTCCTTTTCGAAGAGCTTCGGATCGCAGCGAAGTGTCCGATACATGATGTTCCCCCGTGTCGCTCACAACGTAGGGTGATTCGGACGCCAACGAATAGCGGTTTGCGCCGCGGCCCCAGTAAGGCTGGCTACCGCCCGGGAAGACGTGGGCGACTAGGGCAGTGCGAAAGCGACGAGCTCGCCCTCGTGCTCGCGCTCGCTGACGGCGACGACGACGTACTGCTTCCCGTCGTGCATGTAGGTCATCGGCGCCCCCGATGTGCCGGCCTCCAGCTCGGTCTGCCACAGCACGCGGCCCGTCGCCTTGTCCCAGGCGCGGAACATGCGTCCGCCGGCGTGGGGCGGCAGCACCTGCATCGACCGCGAGCCGTCGCCGAGGAACAGCAGCGTCTTCGTCAGCAGCGGCGCCACGCGGCCGGGCGCTCCGAGCCACGGCAGCTCCAGGTCCTGCAGCGCGATGTGGTCGCGCGGGCCGGGGCCGTTGGGCCGCATCCAGACGTGCTCGCCGGTGTTCAGGTCGATGGCGGTGATGCACCCCCACGGCGGCTTGACCAGCGGCAGCCCCCGCGGCCCGTCGATGTACACGTTGGGCGAGCCCTGCAGGTAGCGGAACGGCGACACGTCCGGGTCGGCCTCGCGCAGCCAGATCATCGTCGTGGTGGTGATGGACGGCACGTACAGCATCTGCGTCTCGGGGTCGTACGCCGCGCCGTTCCAGTTGGCCCCGCCCACCCAGCTCGGCACCTGCAGCGTGCCCAGCGTGCCGCCGGGCGACTCGTCGCGCACCGACGGCGGCGTGAAGATCGGCCCCGAGCGGTACTGCCGGAAGATCTCCAGCGCTTCGGCGCGCAGCTCGGGCGTGAAGTCGATCAGGTCGTCCTCGGTAATGCCCTGCCGGTCGAACGGCGCGGGCCTGGTGGGGAACGGCTGGGTGGGGGAGAGCCGCTCGCCGGGCACGTCCGACTGCGGCACCGGACGCTCCTCGATCGGCCAGACCGGCTCGCCCGTGACGCGGTCGAAGACGTAGGTGAACGCCTGCTTGCTGACCTGCGCCACGGCCCTGATCGGCCGCCCGTCCACGGTGATGTCCGCCAGGATGGGCGTGGACCCGAAGTCGTAGTCCCAGACGCCGTGGTGGATGGCCTGGAAGTGCCAGATGCGCTCGCCCGTCTCGCAGTCGAGGCAGAGCAGGCTCTCGGCGAACAGGTTGTCGCCCGGCCGGTGCCCGCCGTACCAGTTGTGGGTCGCGGTGGCGGTCGGAATGTAGGCGTAGCCCAGCTCCTCGTCGGCCGCGCCCACGGTCCACATGTTGGCCGCGCCCGTATGCTCCCAGGAGCCGTCCTCCCAGGTCTCGTTGCCGAACTCGCCGGGGCGCGGAACCGTGTTGAAGGTCCACTTGAGGCGGCCGGTGACGGCGTCGTAGCCGCGGATGTAGCCCGGCGACTGCTCGCGCTTCTCGAACTGGTCGATGACGAAGATGCCGATGATGACCGTGTCGCGGCAGATCAGCGGCACGGCGGTCCAGCGGTACTCCTCGAGGTGGGGCACCCCGGCGGCCAGGTCGACCATGCCGCCGGCGCCGAATTCCCGCAGCGGGTTGCCGCTCTGCGCGTCGAGCGCGACGAGCTGCTGGCCGCTCACGATGAATACCCGCTCGTCGTCCCGCTGGGGGTCGTCCCAGAAGCTCACGCCGCGCGTCGAGCCGCCGCGCGGCCGGCCGGCGCCGTCCTCCAGCGCCCGGTAGACCCAGACCGTCTCGCCGGTGGCCGGGTCGATGGCCGCCGCCTGGCCCAGGTTCGTGCCCATCAGCAGGCGCCCGCCGATCATCAGCGGCGTGGCCAGCAGCGTCGGGTTGAACTGCAGCTCGGGATCCTCGTCCTGCAGCTCGTGGTCGACCGACCGCCAGCGCCACGCAATCCGCAGATCCTGCACGTTGTCGGGGCCGATCTGATCGAGCGGCGAATACTTGCTGCCGCCCACGTCGGCGGCGTAGCTGCGCCATTCGCCGCCCGCTCCGCCCTGCTGAGCGCCCGCGGGCGAGGCGCCAACGAGCAGGACTGCGCCGAGGGCGCACGCCCCGGCGAGTGGCCGCCAGAATCTCCGCATTACTGTTCTCCCTGCGCTGCGGGCAGCGCGAACGTGGCGAGCATGTTGCTGCCCATGATGGTCTGCCAGAGCAGCTCGCCGGTCTCGGCGTCGAAGGCGACCAGGTGCGCGTCGGCGGTCAGGTGGTAGATGTGGGTGCCGTAGATCGCCAGGTTGCGCGTACGGTTGCCCAGCGCGGCGTACTCCCGCAGGTCGTCCGGCTGCTGCCGCCGGTAGTCCCACAGCATGTCGCCGGTGGTGGCGTCCAGCGCCTGCAGGTGATCGCCGTTGTGGGCGATGTACATCACGCCGTCGTAGACGAGCGGCCGGATCTGCTGCGGGCCCTCGTCCATCGCCCGCATCCAGGCCAACTGCAGGGTGTGCACGTTGTCGCGGTTGATCCCGGAGAGCGGGCTGTACGCCTGGAAGTCGTACGTCCGGTGCGCCATCAGCCAGTCATCCGGATCGGGGTCCAGCAGCATCTCGTCCGTGATCGGGACGAACGGCCTGACCTCCCGGGTGAGCGTCTCGCTGTTCTGGGCGTTCAGGAGCGCCGGGCAGCACAACGCTGCGATGCCGATCAGCGCACGGGCGCACGGCGGCGTTCGTTCGGGCATGACCACCTCTGCTGGACTGCCGGGCATTTTATCCTCAGATGGGGGCTGCTTTCCCAAACCCCCGGAACGCGTCGTGGGCGGGCTAAGATTGCCAGATGTTTACCGGCGGGAGGTTGCGCCGCGGGCTGCTGGCGTGCGCGGCGGCGCTGCTGGCGGCGACCGGCTGCGGGCAGTGGGCTGCAGGCCCCCGGGCCGGCGCGCCCGTGCTCCTCGTATCGGCGCCCGCCAGCCTGTCGGACGTGATGGGTGATGTCGCGGACGCATTCGAGAGCGAGACGGACGCCCGCATCCTGCTGAACGTGGCGGGCTCGCACCTGCTGGCGACGCAGATGCTGGAGGGCGCGCCGGTGGACGTCATCATCAGCGCGGACGTGCGCCAGATGGATCGCGTGGCCGCGGCGGGCCGGATCGACGCCGCGACGCGCGTGGACCTGCTCTCGAACCGGCTGGTCGCGGTCGTTCCGGCCGACCGCGAGAGCAGCATCAGCGGACCGGAGGACCTGGCGCGCGACACGGTCCGCCGGATTGCGCTCGGCGATCCGGAGGCGGTCCCGGCCGGCGTCTACGCGCGAGGCTGGCTCTCCGCGGCCGGACTGTGGGGCGCAGTCGCGGAGAAGGTGGCGCCGGCCGGCAGCGTGCGCGCCGCACTGCGGGCGGTGGAATCGGGCGCCGTCGACGCCGGCATCGTGTACCGCACCGACGCCCTGACCTCGACCGGCGTGGCGGTGGCGTTCGAGGTGCCGCGCGAGGGCGCGCCGCCCATCGTCTACCCGGCGGCGCTCGCCGCCGGCACGCCGAATCCGGAGACCGGCCGGCGTTTCCTCGACTACCTGCGCGGGGAGGCTGCGGCGCGCCTGTTCGAGGCGGCCGGATTCGTTCGGCTGGCCCGCATTTCTCACCAGCCTTCTGCTGCGGCCGCCGATCCGCTCGCCGTGGCGGGCCGTACTCCCTCGCGCCGCTTCGACGTAGTTACGACTACGCCTGCAGCGTCGTTCAGTCCGTGCGACCCACCACACCGGCGCCTCGACGCCCTCGCGACGAACGCTGGTGAGAAATGCGGGCTCCCGCCGACCACCGGAGGAAGGCCGTCCTGACTGCCGAGCTGCTGGAGGTAACCGGCTTCACGCTGCTGATGGCCGCGCTCGCCACGCTGGTCATGCTGCCTGCGGGGATGGCGCTGGCATGGTTGCTCGCGCGCTACGAGTTCAGGGGGCGGTCCGTCCTCGAGACCCTGGTTTCGCTGCCGATTGTCGTACCGCCGGTGGCGACGGGAATAATCCTCCTGAAGCTGCTCGGCCGCCGCGGTCCGATCGGACAGCTCCTGGAGCCGCTCGGCGTCGAGGTCGTGTTCACCTGGCGGGCGGTCGTGGTCGCCATGGCGGTGATGGGGCTGCCGCTGTTCGTGCGCGCCGCGCGGGCGGCGTTCGAGCAGGTGGACCGCCGCTACGAGGCGATCGCCGGCACGCTCGGCGCGCGCCCGTGGCGCGTCTTCCTGACGGTCAGCCTGCCGCTCGCCCGGCGCGGCCTGCTGGCCGGACTGGTGCTCGGTTTCTCGCGGGCCGTGGGCGAGTTCGGGGCGACCATCATGCTGGCGGGCTCCCTGCCCGGCACGCGCACGCTCTCCGTCGCCATCTACCGCCACGCCGAGCTGGGCAACGACACGGCCGCGATGATCCTGATCGCCGGCTCGGTCGCGATAGCCTTCGCAGCCGTGTACGCCGCCAACCGTTTCGCGCGAACGCCATGAATCCGATCGTGATCGAACTGACGGTGCAGCTCGGCGACGGCGAGGACGCCTTCCGTCTCCGGTTGCCGAGAATCGCCATGGCGCGCACCCTGGCGCTGTTCGGGCCGTCCGGCGCGGGCAAGACCACGGCTCTGGATCTCGTGGCGGGCCTGCGGCGGCCCGACTCCGGAACGGTCCGCATCGGCAACCGCGTGCTGTTCGACCACGAGCAGAAAGTCGACCTTCCGCCACACGCGCGGCGGGTAGGCTACGTGGCGCAGGACCTTGCCCTCTTTCCGCACCTCAACGTCCGCCGCAACGTGCTGTACGGCGCACAGTCGCGCCGCGGGGCGCCGAACGCATCCGAGCGGCTCGCGCAGGTGGCGGAACTGCTGGAAATTGGCGGCCTGTTGGACCGCCCCGTCGGCGAGTTGTCGGGCGGCGAGCGCCAGCGCGCGGCCCTGGCGCGCGCGTTGATGACCGAGCCGGACCTGCTGATGCTCGACGAGCCGCTCGCGGCGCTGGACCACAGCCTGCGGGGCCGCATCATGCCGTACCTCGAAGCCATCCGCGACGTGATCGGCACGCCGATGATCTACGTGTCGCACTCGGCCGATGAGGTGCGCCGCGTCGCGGAGTGGGCGCTGGTGCTCGATCGCGGCCGCGTCGCCGCGGCCGGCCCGCCGTCCGAGGTGCTCTAGCTCGCATATATCACCAGCGATCGTCGTGGGGGCGTCGCCGGCAGGCCCGCATTCGCTGCGAAAACCGGACCGGCCGGTCGCACGCCTTGCCGCTCGCAGTAGCAACCAGCTCCGGACCTTTACGGTTTTCTCCGCGAACGCGCGCCAGTCCGCTTGAGTCGGTGGGTTGGTGGCGGCGGGGCGAGAGGCGGGGCCGCCGGCAGCCGGGGCCGGTGCGGGGGAGCAGGGGGGTACTACTTCTTCCGTTGTCGCTCCCGCACTTTCCCCCCGAAAACAAAGGACCAATCGCAAGCCGGAAAAGCCCGTCCCCCCATTCCTGCCGGCAAACCGGCAGAGACCTTCCGCCCCCTCCCGCGCCGCTCCACTGGCGGACCTGCGCGCAGGCGCGAAGGTCCGAGCCGATTCAGCTCGCCCTCCCGGACCGCCCCCGGCTGGCTGCAGGGCCGTCACAGCGGCAGCCCCTGCACCACCCGCCCGGCCTCCAGGTAGCCTGCCCACTCGTTCATCAACCGCCGCCGCCGCTCGAAAAGGTCCGAGCGCGCATACGCCGCCTCCGTCTGGTTCGTCACCACGTGCGCCAGAGCCGCCTCGATGACCTCCCGCGGATGCGTCGTCTCCTCGGCCGCCCAGTCCCTGAAGCTCGAGCGGAAGCCGTGCGGCACGGCGGCTATCTTGTGCACCTTCAGCAGCCGCGAGAGCCGCGTCTCGCCGATCCGCCCGCCGTGCGCGCTCGGGAAGACCAGCGCGCTCGTCCCGCCCCTTAGCTTCCGCGCCGCCGTGAGTATCTCCATCGCCCGCCGGCTCAGCGGCACCCGGTGCTCGCGCTTCGACTTCGTGCGCGTCGCCGGGATCGTCCACACTCCCTGCGCCTGGTCCATCTCCGCCCACAGCGCGCCGCGCACCTCGCCGGACCTCGTGGCCGTCAGCACCAGAAACTCGAAGGCCAGCTTCACGGCCTTTGTGGCGCCGGTTGCCTGCACGGTCCGGATGGCCGCGGCCACCTCCCGGTGGCCCAGCGCCTGCATGTGCTTGACCAGGTCCTGCTGCGGCCCGAGCACCGGCGCGATGCGGTCGCACGGGTTGTCGGAGCGATACCCCATCGCCACGGCCCACTCCATCACGGCGCTGATGCGCTGGCGCAGCCGCCGCGCCGTCTCGGGCCGGATGTGCCACACGCGGCGCAGCGCATCGAGCACGTCGGCGCTCGTCACCTCCCGCACGGCGATGCGTCCCAGCCGGGGGAAGGCATGCTGCTCGAGGCTCGAGAGCCACTGCCGTGCGTGCCGCGGATGCCGCCAGCCGGGGCGCTTGTCGGCCCACACCCGCTCGGCCGCTTCGGCGAAGGTCGGCGCATCGGCCGCCCGGCGGCGCTCCTCCAGGGGGTCGCCGCCGGCGCGGGCCGCCTTGCGGTTGGCGTGGGCGAGAGCGCGCGCCTCGGTCAGCGAGACCAGCGGGAAGCCGCCGAGCCCGAGCTCGCGCCGCCTTCCGCGGATGACCATGCGCTGGACCCAGCTGCGGGCGCCGGAGGGTTTGACGGCCAGGTAGAGGGCGTTGCCGTCGCAGTAGCGGCCGGGACGCGACACGCTGCGCGCGAAACCGCTGGACAGCGCGTTCGCCGGGTGCCTGCCCCTGGGCTTGCCGTTGAGCGCGCGTTTTCGATCTCCCATGAGGGTCCGGGAGTGTGCCGGAAGGGCGGGGCCGGGGGGAAGTGTGATCCGTCACGCGGTGGGCGCCGCGCTCGGCGGCGAGCTACCGTATTCGGTCCCCCATCCGGAGGGAGAAAGAGGCGGATCCGCCGTGTTCAGACCGGTCTGAAGGCCGATCTTGCGGCCTGACGGCGCCTCAGCAGAGCTGCAGCGCGTACAAAATCACCGGCGACACGTTCACCTTCGCGCCGACAAGGTCGGGATCGTCCCGCCAGATCGGGTCCAGATCCGCCATGGCGCCTGCCTGGTCGGCCATCCGGATTGCTGCGGGATTCAGGGCGAACGTCTCGCCCTTGTCGGTCACGACGAATACGCCCGGTTCGTCCGCCGATGCAATGCAGATCAACTCGCCGCCCTCGATGGTGAACGGCCACGGTCCGTCGGTCCATGTCGCGGCGCTGACCACGCTGGAAATCTCGATGCGCGGTTCATTGACGGTCTGGTCCTCGACAATCGGCGACGCGCAACCGGCCAGCGTCAAGCACAGTCCGAGTCCGACGGCCAGCGCGCGCACATCTTGCGCGGCGGTTCTGACGTATGCACGAGGCCCCATGGCGACTGCGCGCCGAAAGCTCGCCGCCGAGCGGCTGCCGGTTTGGGGACTGACAATGGCAGGAAAGAACACGACTCGTAATGCTCCAGAGAAAACGAAGGGGGACCCGGCTCATCCGAGCCGGGTCCCCCTTCCCGGTTCCCCCTAGAGTCTCAGAAACGCTGGGCTCGCCTAACCCTGGCGCCGTCGATACAGCCGCGCGCCGCCAAGCGCGAGGAACAGCGCCAGCACCAACTGTCCAATGAGGGGCAGAGCCGGCACGGCCTGATCCCAGATGGTGAAGGTCAGCGAGTTGGTCTCCATGTCGCCGGCCATCCCATACAGCACCAACTGCTCACCCATGTTGTCGTTGGTGCCACTGTCAGGCTCCATGTCCTCGGTCACCATCAGCTCGGCAGTAGCCGAGTCCTCGCCGGCCATGATCGTGGCATTGCTGACCGTGAAGTCGCTGTCGTCGGCGTCGCTGGCCGCACGGTCGCGCATGATCATGACCTCGACTTCGCCCTCCGCCTCGGTGATCGCCCGGTTGGCCATCACCATGATGTCGTAGGACTCGCCCTCGACGATGTTGCCGTCCATGACGCCCGCAGGCATCTCGAGCGTCACCTCGAGCGGCGTGTCTTCCACCATCACGGGGAACGTGACCTCGGCGATGTTCGACACGGTCTGATTGATGACAAGCGAGGAAGACGCCATCTTCGCGGTCCCGCTGATCGTGACCTTGGCTTCTCCGGCCTTGCTCGCCGTGACCGTGACCATCGCGCCGGATGCAGAGGCCGCGACCGCGTCACCCTCCACAGCAGCGCCGTAGCTGGCCGTGTAGCCCTGGGCCAGCCCGAACACGTCGTCCGTCATGATCTCAACCGAATCCCCAGGGCTCAGCGGAGCGTCTCCAAGCGCCATCGTGATGGCGTCATACGCGCCGTCCTTCACCCAGATCATCGGATCCGTGGCGTCTACGACCTCGATCGAGAAGGACCCGAGGCTTTCTCCCGAGCCGTTCCGAGGATTCGCGCCGGTCGCGACGAGGTTGAATTCCAGCGTTTCGTCTCCAACGTCGTCATCCGCCAACGCCTGCAGCACGAAATCTGCGCTTGCAGTCCGCAAGCCCGAGCCGGCCGCCACCTCAACGTCGGCCGGAGTGACGCTGTAGTCGCCAACCTGACTCGAATCCGCCGCCACCAGGGCTACCTCAAGGATTTCACTACTGGGGTAACCGGCAACGCCGCGATCGACGGTGACCGTCACGTGGACTGGCCCACCACCCTCCGTCACGGACATGGCTTCATTCGTAGTCTTGGCGCCCCTTGCATCCACCTCGTAGGCCATAGCCGTGATCTTGTCACCGGCCGGCAAAGCGTGAATGTCCGAAACCTGGATCTCCAGCGGAGTGGCCAGATTCGTTGTGGTGCCAAGCCTGACAGCCGTCAGTGTGATCGTGTCGCTGTCCCGGTTTCCGTCAGGATTGGGCGGTGTGATAGCGAATGTAGGGTCGCTGGCCGCAGAAGGGTTGGCTGCGTCGAGTACAACGCTGGTGTTGTTGAGCGTATAACCGGCACTATCAACAGCCAGCGCCACGTTGTAGGTGAGCTGTTCGGGCGTAGGTATAGCCGTGAGATTCACGTTAATTACCCCAGACTCGCTTGGTCTCGGCGTAGTTACCTGCCATACGAAGTCCTGAGTCTCACGGTCGTCGATAACGACGTTTTCGGCATCCGGATCATTACCAGCGAGAGCAACCCCGTCGGCGCCGTTGAAAGCTGTAACAGGAGTTGTGACGGCGAACGACAACACAGAATGTTCGTCCTCCGCGTCAAGGTCGACACCTGTAATCCAACTAATGCTCCCTGTTAGCGTTCTAGTTATGGGAGTACCGCCTAGGTTTGCTGGCGTTGTGTTCGCCGGCACGTTCAATGTCAATGCGGCTGGCACAAAGCCCACGGAGTCTCCGGCTTCCTGGGTAGTAGTTCCAGGGCGGGCCACAGCTGGAGCCGCGGCGGACGGAGTGACGACAACAGTTCCGCCGGCAGCGGTACCAGCGGGAATGGTCACGTCCACCATTACGTCTATGGTTAGACGCTCGCCCTCATTCACTGTTGCCGGTGCGTCGACGGCGACCTGTGCGCTTGCGGTTCCCGGGGACGCCGCCAGCAGCACGACCGCGGCAAGGGCAGTGAGCAGGTAGCCCCTCCGCATGAAAGTAGTTCTCGCTCCGTTCATGACTGTCGCTCCTTTGAGACTAGGGGGTAACGGTTACGTTCTCCGCAGGCCCCCTTTTCTCTCGCGACCCCCTGCTCCCCCGCACCGGCCCCGGCTGTCGGCGGCCCCGCCTCTCGCCCCGCCGCCAGCAACCCACCGGCCGGTCCGCCCCTCCGCGTCATCGCGCCGAACGCCACGCTCGATCTGCAAGCCGGCATGCCCGCGTTCGCGGAGAAAACCGTAAAGGTCCGGATATGGTTGCTACTGCAAGCGGCAAGGCGTGCGCCCGGCCGATCCGGTTTTCGTAGCGAATGCGGGCATGCCGGCTACGCCCCCGCGACGAAGCCTGGTGAGAACTGCGGGCTGAAGGTCCGGAGCTGGTTGCTACTGCAAGCGGTAAGGCGTGCGCCCGGCCGGTCCGGTTTTCGCAGCGAATGCGTGCCAGTCCGCTACGCCCCTGCGACGAAGCTGGTGAGAACTGCGGGCTGGCAGTCCGTGGCGAAAGCCCGGCGGCGCGGTCAGGCGTGCGCGGTCAGCGGTGAAACCGCGGAGGGGAGGTCTTCGAGCCGGGTCAGGATCATGTCCGTCATGACCGGCGTGCGGTTGAAGTAGCCGTCGCCCAGCGCGTCCGCGATGGCGCACAGCACCGCGCCGGCCCCCGCGCCGTGCGACGGCTCGCCGACGCCGCGCGCGCCGACCGGGGTGAACGGGTCGGGCCGGTTCACGGCCACCCACGGCAGATCGTGCTCGTGCGGGACGTCGAGCAGCGTCGGGGGCCGGTTGGAATAGAACCGCTTCGACACCTGGAGGCCCCAGCGGCGGTCGTACACCCACTTGCGGGCCAGCGCTTCGCTGAACCCCTGCATGCCGCCGCCGTGCAACTGCGCGGCCATCGTGCGTGGATTTACTACGGTGCCGCAGTCGGTGGCCACCCGGTAGTCCTTGAGCACGATGGTGCCGGTCTCGATGTCCACCTCCACCTCGGCAAAGCCGATGCAGTACGACTGCACGCGGCCGCCGGTGGGGTAGTTGTCGCGCGCCACGCCCATCAGGCCGAGACCGGCCAGCGCCGTAGCCGAGGTCACGGTCATCGCGTTGATGTCCTGCGGCAGCTCGTGCCCGTCGTAGCGGCCGCCGAGCGCCATGGCCCGCCGCGCCGCCTGCCCGAAGCCCAGGCCCTGCGCGCGGTTGCCGCGGCGGAACACCCGGGCGTCCGCCACGTCGTAGTCGTCCGGGGCGCCGCCGAGGTCGCGCGCCGCGATCTCCTGCAGCTTGCGCTTCGCGTCCTCGCCCGCGGCGTGGTTCGCCCGGGTATGCGCGTAGGTGGTCATCGTGCCGGCCTGGAGCGAGCTCCACGGCAGGTGCCGCGCGGTGTTGCCCCAGATCACCTCGGCGTGCTCCCAGTCGGTCTGCAACACTTCCATGGCGGCGCGCGCGGTGTCGAACACCGAGGCCGTGCCGAGGTTGCCGACGCCCTGCTGGATGTACACCCTGCCGTCGGGCCGGATGGTCAGCAGCCCGTCCATGCCGGATGCGCCCGCCGCGAACGCGCTCAGCGCCACGCCGATGCCGGTCACCCGCGTGCCGTCGCGCCGGCCGCTCTTCGCCCGCATGCCCGGCCAGTCGAAAGCCTTCCCGGCGGCGTCCGCAGCCTCGCGTACGAACGCGCTCGTCACGTTGGGCTGCGCGCCCTCCCGCGGCTGGCCGAACCGCGCCTGGCCCGCCGGCGCGTTGACCCGGATCATGTCGAGCTGATCGACATCCAGCCACTTCGCCGCCTTGTGCATCAGGGGGGCGATCATGGAGACGGCCTGCAGGCCGCCCGGCGCGCGCTGCGGGGCGCGCGGCGGCGTGTTGGTGTAGACGGACAGCCCGCGCACCCGCTGGTTCAGCGGCTGATACATGAGCGAGGCGTAGTCGCCGGCCTGCGCGTAGTCTCCGGACCGGCCGTACGGCCCGCCGTCCTGCACCAGGTACATGTCGATGGCCGTGACCCGCCCGTCGCGGCGGAAGCCGATCTTGATGCGGCCCTGTATGCCGGGCCGCGCGCGGCCGATGAAATGTTCCTCCTGGCGGGTGATGCGCATCATCACCGGCCTGCCCGCCTTGCGTGACAGCAGGGCCGGAATGGCCATCTGCAGCGATCCCAGCCCCTTGCTGCCGAAACCACCGCCGCAGTACTCGGCAATCAGCACGACATCCTCGGGCGGCACGCCGATGTACCGCGCCGCCGGGCCGAGCGTGCGGGCGGTGCTCTGCGTGGAGGCGTGCAGGTAGCACTTGCCGTTCTGCCAGTACGCCATCGCGCTGCGCGTCTCCATGGGCTGGTGCGACATGGACTGGTGGCTCACCGTCTCGTCGAGGATCAGGTCCGCTTGCGCGAAGCCCGCCGCGACGTCGCCCACTTCCCACTCGGTGGTGGCGGGGCCGTCCGCCGGCAGCTCGCCGCGATCGATGGCCGTCCAGTCGGCGGCGTCCCACCTGATGGTGGCCAGCGCCGTGCCGGTCATGGTGTTGCCGTCCAGGCGGGCGTTCGGCCCGCCGGGGCGCAGGCTGTCGAGCGGATCGAGCACGAAGGGCAGCGGCTCGAGGTCCAGGTCGATCCGCTCGACCGCTTCGGCCGCGGTGGTTTCATCCACCGCCGCCACCGCCAGGATCGGCTCGCCCTCGTACAGCGGCTCGTTGGTCAGCGCCCGTTCGTTCGGTGCTTCGACGGCCGGCAGGTCATCGGCCCTCAGGATGGCCGCCACGCCGGGCAGCGCCTCGGCGGCGCGCGTGTCGATGCGCCGCACGCGGCCGTGCGGCATCGGGCTCACGAGCAGCTTCGCGAACAGCATGCCCTCCGCCCGGAAGTCCTCCGCGTAGCGCGCGCGGCCGGTCGCCTTGGCGACCAGGTCCGCGGTCGAGTACGGCTTGCCGATCAACCTGGATGCAGCCATGACCGTGCCCCCTGTGTAGCTGGAGATTCCAGCCTCAGACTAGCGCCCGCGCGACGCATTTGCAACGCCCGGCCAGCACGTACAATGGATATATCCGTCGCCTGTCGCGGCATCCGGCATGCGCTGTCGGAGAATCGCCATGCAGCAGCGTACGATTCGCCTTCTGTCCTTCCTGATCGTGGCCGCGTTGCCGGGCGCCGCGCCGGCAGCGGCGCAGGACGAGGCTCACGTCTTCCGGGGCGCGACCGTCATTCCAATAGCGGGGCCGCCGATCGAGTCCGGCGTCCTGGTCGTTCAAGGCGGGTCGATCACGGCGGTCGGCGGGCCGGAGATCGTTGCCCCGCAGGGCGCCGTCGAGCACGACCTCACCGGCCGGGTGCTGCTGCCCGGGCTCGTGGACAGCCACTCGCACGTGGGCTCCGTCTCGGGGGGCGATCGCTCGTCGCCGCTGCATCCCGACGTGCGGGGTCTGGACTCCATCGACATCGCCTCCGACAGCTTCTGGCGCGCCCGCGCCGGCGGCATCACGACCGTGAACGTGATGCCCGGCTCCGGGCACCTGATGTCCGGCCAGACCGTGTATCTCAAGCTGCGGGACGGCGGCCGCACCATCGAGGACTGGCTGTTCTGCGGCGATCCGCTCACCGACGTGTGCGGCGGGATGAAGATGGCGAACGGCACCAACTCGCTGCGCGACCCGCCGTTCCCGGGCACCCGGGCCAGGTCCGCGGCGCTGGTGCGCGGGCTGTACCACGAGGCGCAGGCGTACGTGGAGCGCCAGGCCGCCCGGGCGGACGCCGACCCCCCGGCCGCGCGCGACCTGCGCCTGGAGGCGCTGGCCGAGGTGCTGGCGGGCGAGCGCATCGTGCAGCACCACACGCACCGCCACAACGACATCGCCACCGTGCTGCGGCTGCAGGAGGAATTCGGGTTCCGGGTCGTCATCCAGCACGGCACCGAGTCGTGGAAGCTGGCGGACGAGATCGCCGCCGCGGGCGTGCCGGTATCGATCACGTTCATCGACGCGCCGGGCGGCAAGGAGGAGACGCTCGACTGGTCGCTGGAGATCGGCGCGATTCTCGAGCGCGCGGGCGTCGACGTGGCGTTCAACACGGACGACTTCATCACCGACTCGCGGCTGCTGCTGCGCGCCGCGGCGATCTCGGTGCGCAACGGCATGTCGCGCGAGGCGGCGCTGGAGGCGCTGACCCTGGCGCCGGCGCGCATGCTGGGCCTGGAGCACCGCGTCGGCTCGCTGGAAGCCGGCAAGGACGCCGACTTCGTGGTGCTCTCGGGCGATCCGTTCAGCGTGTACACGACGGTCGAGCAGACCTGGGTCGAGGGTCGGCTGATCTACGACCGGTCGAATCCCGAGCATCGCCGCTACGCGGTCGGCGGCCATGACGTCTACCGGACCACGGCCGAGGAGGAAGAGGCGCTGCGCCGGCTGCTGGAGGGAGAAGGCCGGTGAACGGGCGCGCGAGCCACCGGCGGCGGATCGCCCTGCATCGCATTACGCTGGCGGTGGTCCTCGTGGCCGGCGCGGCGGCGCCGGCCGCCGCTCAGGTTGCCGTCCGGGCCGGGACGCTCCATACGGTATCCGGACCGCCCATGGAGGACGCCGTCGTGATTGCCGGCGCCGACGGCCGCATCGAATGGGTCGGTCCGGCGTCCGAGGCGGACATCCCCGCCGGCGTCGAGGTGCTCGAAGCAGTCGTGGTCACTCCCGGCCTCGTGGATGCGCATTCCGTCGTCGGCCTCTCGGGAGCGCTGAACAGCGATGCCGGCCAGGTCCGCGACCAGGACCAGCTCGACCGCACGGCGCCCATCCAGCCCGAGTTGCGCGCCGTAGACGCCTACGACGCCACCGAGACGCTCGTCGAATGGGTGCGCTCGTACGGCGTGACGACGCTCCACACCGGCCATGGTCCGGGCGCGCTGATCAGCGGCCAGACGATGATTGTCAAGACCCGCGGCCGCAACGTGGAGGAGGCGACGGTGGCGCCGGCGCGGATGCTGGCGGCGACGCTCGGCAGGGCCGTGGCCTCCAACTTCGAGTCGCCGGGGACATCATCCAAGGGCGTCGCGATGCTGCGCGCCGCGCTGATCGATGCGCAGGCGTATCGCGATCGCGCGCAACGCGCGGCGGGGGGCGGTGCGGATGCTCCCGAGCCGCCGGCCCGCGACCTGGCGCAGGAGGCGCTGGTCCGTGCGCTCGAACGCGAGCTGTCGCTGCTGGTCACAGCCAACACGGCCACCGAGATCGCCGCGGCGCTGCGGCTGCAGCGCGAATTCGGCTTCGACCTGGTGCTCGACGGCGCTGCCGAGGCGTACCTGCTGCTGGACGAGATTCGCGCCGCCGGCGTGCCGGTCGTGGTCCATCCGCCGATGAGCCGCGTGCGCACCGGTTCGTTCGAGACCGCCGCCCGGCTCGACGAGGCCGGCATTCCGTTCGCCATCCAGACCGGCTTCGAGGGCTACGTCCCCAAGACGCGCGTGCTCCTGTGGGAGGCCGCCATCGCCGCCGCCAACGGCCTGGGCCGCGAGCGGGCGCTCGAAGCCGTGACCCTCGGCGCGGCCCGCATCCTCGGCGTCGACGGCCGGGTCGGTTCCGTCGAGGTCGGCAAGGACGCCGATCTCGTCCTCTTCGACGGCGATCCGTTCGAGTACACCACCCACGTCTGCGGCGTGGTCATCGAGTCGGAAGTACTCTCCCGCGAGTGCCGCTGAACCGCCGGAGAAGGCAATGGCATGCGATAATGTGTGGTCAACCACCCTTGACGGAAGACGGAGGACGCCAGTGAGAGTCGGCGCCAGCATTGCCGCGGTCGTCATCCTTGCCGCCGGCGCGCCCGCCAGCGCGGCGGCGCAGGATACGGAGGTCACGTTCACGAAGGACGTGGCGCCCATTCTGCAGCGGTCGTGCCAGGTGTGCCACCGCGAGAACAACATGGCGCCGATGTCCCTCATGACGTACGAGGAGACGCGCCCGTGGGCCCGCTCCATCCGCAACAAGGTGGCGGCTCGCGAGATGCCGCCCTGGCATATCGACAAGAAGGTCGGCGTGCAGCGCTTCAAGGAAGACCGCTCGCTGACCGATGAGGAGATCGCGACGGTCGTCGCGTGGGTGGACGGCGGCGCGCCACGGGGCAATCCTGCCGACCTGCCGCCGCCGGTCGAGTTCCAGGATTTCGGCGCCTGGACCATCGAGCCCGACGTCATCGTCACCTCGCCGCCGCACACGGTGCCGGCCGAGGCGGGCGACTGGTGGGGCGACTACATCGTGCCGTCGGGCGTCACGGAGGACCGCTACATCCAGGCGATTCAGACGCGGGCGGGCGACCTGCGCGTCGTGCACCACGCGCTGACGTACGCGGTCACGGATCCGAACCCGATGGCCGACGACAGCTCCAACGATCTCTTCCTGAACGAGTACGCGGTGGGCAAGAACGCCGACCGCTATCCCGAGGGGACGGGCAAGCTGTTCCCGGCGGACGCGCAGGTGCGTTTCAGCTTCCACTACCACTCGGTCGGCGAGGAGGTCGTCGACCGGACCGATCTGGGGCTGAAGTTCTATCCGCGCGGGTACGAGCCGGATCACGTTCTCTGGTCGCGGCAGCTCGGCCTCGCCGGGGAACTGGACATTCCGGCCGGCCAGATCACGCGGCACGACGGCTACACGAAGATGTACCTCCCCGGCAAGCTGACCGGCTTCCAGCCGCACATGCACTTCCTCGGCACGCGGCAGTGCCTGGAGCTGATCTATCCGGACGCGACCACCGAGATGGTGAGCTGCGCCAACTTCGACTTCAACTGGCACATCGTCTACAACTACGCGGACGACGCGCAGCCGATCTATCCGGCCGGCACGACCATGCACGTCATCAGCTACCACGACAACACCGCGGCGCACCGCGGCAATCACGATGCCAACAACTGGGCGGGCAGCGGCAACCGGACGATCGACGAGATGGCGTTCGGCTGGATCAACTGGTACGACCTGACCGACGAGGAGTACCAGGCCGAGCTGGAGGCGCGCCGCAAGGCGAGCTCCGACAACTAGCCCGGGGGCGGCTCATGGCACCCATGCTGCGCCGGATGTTGCTGGCCTGTTCAGTCGTGGGCGTGCTGTGCTTCGCAGCACCGTCCGCCGCGGAAGCGCAGGTGGACCGCCGTGACGTGCCGCTCGTCCTGCAGCCGCAGCAGCGTTTCGACACGGGCCAGGACGTGCAGCCGATCTACGAAGGCTGGCAGCGCGATCCCGACGGCGGCATCACGCTGTACTTCGGCTATCTCAACCGGAACTACCGGGAGCAGCCGGGCATACCGGTGGGCCCGGACAACTTCTTCTCGCCGGGCGAGCCCGACCGCGGCCAGCCGGCCTACTTCTATCCGCGCACGCACCGCTTCGTGTTCTCCGTGCCGGCGCCCGCGGGGATGGGATCCGCCCTGGAGGACGGCCTGGTCTGGACGCTGCGCCACAACGGCAGCGAGCAGACCGCCATCGCCTGGCTGCAGCCGGAGTGGGAGATCGACGAGGACACCATCGTCAAGAACACGGGGCTCGGCTTCGGACGCGCCAAGGCCGAGTGGTATTCGAATCAGCCTCCGCGGCTGGCCGTGAGCGCGGAGCGCTCGACCGTGGCGGTTGGCCAGCCGCTACGGCTGATCGCGGTCGTCGAGGACGACGATCTTCCGGGCCGGTTGCCGCCCCAACGCAGTGCGGGCGGCACGGGGCAGGCCATCCGCGGCGTGCCGGCGCTGACGCCGCCGCCGGATGCGCCCGCCGTGCCGGACAACATTCCCTGGTACCGGCGTCCGCGGCCGGCCCGCAACGGGCTGTCGCTGCACTGGGTCGTCTACCGCGGGCCAAAGGATGCAGGCATCGACCCGCCGGACTTCCAGCGCGCCGTGGCGGAGCAGGAGGTGGAGCCCACCGGCACGCAGCAGCGGCGCTACCCGGGAGTCCGACCGGGCAGCGACCAATCGACGGCCGTGGACGGCGACGGCTGGACGTCGGCGACGTTCGAGACGACGGTGACCTTCAGCGAGCCCGGGACGTACACGCTGCGGGCGTTTGCCAGCGACGCGATGCGGCTCACGCCGGCGGACCTGACCATCGTCGTGCATTGAGGCCCGCAGCGTGGTAGCTTGTTACGCATAACCCGTTTGGGGTAGCAGCCGGCCGGCGTCTCGGAGAGCGGAAGCAGGAGGGAACGCCATGATGGCGAGGTCGACCCTATGCGCCTTGACCGCCGCACTCGGTCTGGCGGTCATCGTCACCGGCAGCCCGGAAATCACCGCCCAGGTGACTTCCTCGGCCGTTCGCGGGCAGAACGTCGCCCCGGTCTACGAAGGCTGGGAGAAGAATCCGGACGGCTCGTTCAACCTGGTGTTCGGCTACTTCAACCGCAACCTGGGCGAGCGGATCGACGTTCCGACAGGTCCGGACAACACCATCGAGCCGGGCGGCCCCGACCAGGGGCAGCCCACGCACTTCTATCCGCGGCGCAGCAGGTTCCTGTTCAAGATTCAGGTCCCGCCGGACTTCGGTGACAAGGAGCTCGTCTGGACGCTGACCAGCAACGGGCAGACGGAGAAGGCGTACGCCTCGCTGCTGATCGACTACTTCATCGACGACACGGTCATCCAGAACAACAAGGGCGCGGGCGGCGGCGCCGGGGGGCAGTACATACTGACCGGCAACGTGCCGCCGAACTTGCGCGTCGAGGGGCCCACGCGGCGCGAAGTGGCGGTGGGCGAGCCGCTCGAGCTCGCTGCGGTAGTCACCGACGACGGCATGCCGCGGCCGCGGACGCTGATGCAGACCGGCCAGGTCACGCCCGACAGCACCTCCGGGCTGTGGCAGGCCTGGTTCGTCTACCGCGGAGCGGGGGAGGCGGTTACGTTCGACCCGCTGCAGCCGTCCGTCTGGGAGGACATGCGGCCGGCGTCCGAGGGGGGCAACTCCAACTGGTCGCTCGGCTGGAAGGTGCCGCCCGCGCCGCCCGACGACCGCTGGATATCGACGGCGACGTTCGACGCGCCCGGGACGTACGTACTGCGTGCATGGGCCGACGACGGCGGCCTCATGTCCTATGACGACATAACGGTGGTCGTCACTGGCGATGCGGCGCAGCAGCAGTAGGTGCTGCGCGGCCAGGAAGCTGGAGCACGGGAGACATACACGATGCGCGACATGACACGATTCGGTCGGCGGTCGGCATTCGGTCTGGCGGCGGCGTTGCTGATGGCGGGCCTGGCGGCGCCGGCGGCGGCGCAGGACGCCGCAGGTGAAGTCACCTGGTCGAAGGACATCGCTCCGATCCTGCAGCGCAGTTGCCAGCAGTGCCACCGCCCCGACGGCGGCGCGCCGATGTCGCTGATCACCTACGAGGACACGCGGCCGTGGGCGCGCAGCATCAGACAGCGCACCGGCCTGCGCGACAAGCAGGACGCGATGCCCCCCTGGTACATCGAGAAGGACATCGGCATCCAGGACTACAAGGGCGACGTCTCGCTGAGCGACGAGGAGGTCGCGAAGATCGCGGACTGGGTCGACAACGGGGCCCCGCGCGGCAATCCGGCCGACGCGCCGCCGCCGCTCGAGTTCCCCGACGCGTCCGTGTGGACCATCGGCGAGCCGGACCTGATCGTGTCGTCGCCTTCAATCGAGATCGGGGCGTCGGATCCCGACTGGTGGGGACCGATCGGCGATTCGGCGATCGAGGGGCTGGCGGAGGACCGCTACGTCGCGGCGATCGAGATGAAGGAGATCAACGACGTCGAGCCCACGGGCGGGCGCGAAACGGTCGGGTCGCGCTGGGGCATCCACCACCTGGTCTGGAACGTCGTCCATCCCGACGAGTACACGCTCGAGGAGTTGGAGGCGCTGCGCGAGTCCGATCCGGACGAGTACGCGCGCCGGGTCGGCGCATCGGTCATCGAGCAGGGTTTCTGGCCGGTCCACGAGGTGGGGCGCAACGCCGACTACTTCGACCCGAAGGCCGGCCTGCTGCTGCGAGCCGGTTCGAACATCATCTTTTCTTCGGCGCACCTGCATTCGACCGGCACGCACATGAAGTCGCGCCTCGACATCGGCTTCAAGTTCCATCCGCGCGACTACGAGCCGGAGTACACCAACATACTGCTGGCGTACGGCACCGGCGACCTCGACATCCGTGGCGGCACGGCGAACCAGAAGATCGAGTCGTTCAGGACGCTGCCGTTCCATGCGAAGCTGACCATCTTCGAGCCGCACCTGCACGCGGCCGGCACGCGGATGTGCCTGGACGCGATCTACCCGGACACGGGCCGGATGGAGACGCTGAGCTGCGCCGGTTACAACCATTCCTGGGTGCGGGCGTACTCCTATGCCGAGGACGCCGCCCCGGTGCTGCCGAAGGGCACGGTGCTGCGCATCACGGGCTATTTCGACACCTCGCCCGGCAACAAGAACGTGGCCGATCCGCGCAACTGGGCCGGAATGGGCGACCGCTCGATTGACAACATGCTGATCAACCTGGCGCAGGGCGTGCGGCTCTCGGACGAGCAGTACGCCGCGGAGCTGGAGCAGCGGCGGCGCGCGCTGAACCTGACGCCCGGGCAGTACGTGACGGGCTGCCCGGGTTGCGGCGCCTGGTCCGCGGACGCCGGACAGAACCAGGACCAGTAGCGGAGGCGCGCGTAACGGCACGGACTACGCGGGCGCGGCCCGGGCGACCCGGACTCGCGATGGAGTAGATCCGTGCGTCCTGTGCCTGTGATAACATTCGCAGGTTGAATATTCTTGCGCCATTTCACCGATTCTCGCAGGGAGATGCTTCGATGACGACACGGTGGACCCGGATACGGACAGCACTGGCGGTCTTCTCTATCGCGGCGGGCGCGTTGCTGCTGGCGCCGCCGCTGGCCGTGGCCCAGGACGCGGACCACGAGGTCACCTTCGAGAAGGACATCGCGCCGATTCTCCAGCGCAGTTGCCAGAACTGCCACCGCCCCGGCGCCGGCGCGCCGATGTCGCTCATCACCTACGAAGACGTCCGTCCCTGGGCGCGGAGCATCAAGAACCGCACCGGACTGCGCAACAAGCCGGAAGCCATGCCGCCGTGGTACATCGAGAAGGACATCGGCATCCAGGATTTCAAGAACGATCCGTCCCTCAGCGACGCCGAGGTGGAAGCGATTGCGACCTGGGTCGACAACGGCGCGCCGCTCGGCAACCCGGCCGACATGCCGCCGCCGCTGGAGTTCCTCGCCGCGGACCAGTGGTCCATCGGCGAGCCGGATCTGATCATCTCGTCGCCCACGGTAGAGGTCGGCGCCTCTGATCCGGACTGGTGGGGGGCCATCGGCGAGACGCCGACGGGATTGACCGAGGATCGCTACGTGGCCGCGGTGGAGCAGAAGGAAGTCAGCGAACGGGAGCCGACGACGACTGCCAAGCGGTCCACGGTCGGGTCGAACTTCGCCATCCACCACATGATCTGGAACGCCGTGAACGACGACCGGATCAGCGACGAGGAACTCGAGAGACTGCGTGAGGAGGATCCGGCCGAGTTCGAGCGCCGCGCCGCCGAGGCTGCCGGACAGGGCTTCTGGCCGGTGCACGAGGTCGGCCGCAACGCCGACCACTTCGACCCGCGCGCCGGGCAGTTGCTGAAGGCCGGCTCGCGCATCGCGTTCACGTCGGCGCATCTCCATTCGACCGGCTCGCACACCAAGACCCGCCTGGACATCGCTTTCAAGTTCCACCCGCGGGGCTACGAACCGGAGTACACGAATTCCGCGCTGTTCGCCGGCACGCTCAACATCGACGTACGGGGCAACCAGGCGGACCAGGCGGTGGTGGCGTACCAGACCCTGCCGCAGAACGCGAAGCTGTCGCTGTTCGAGCCGCACCTGCACGCGGCGGGCGTGCGGCAGTGTCTCGACGCGATCTATCCGAACGGCCTGAGCGAGACGCTGAGCTGCTCGGGCTACAACCACAGTTGGGTGCGGGCCTATGTCTACCAAGACCATGCCGCGCCGCTGCTTCCCAAGGGCACCATCCTGCGCATCACCGGTTATTTCGACACGACGCCGGCCAACCGCAACGTGGCCGACGGGCGCAACTGGTCCGGTCTGGGGCACCGCTCGATAGACCAGATGATGATCAGCCTGACGCAGGGCATGTACCTGAGCGAAGAGCAGTTCGCGCAGGAGCTGGCCGAACGGCGCGAGACCCTGGATCTGGACGCGGGCGATTATGTGCTCGGTTGTCCGCTGTGCGGGCAGTTCGACGAGGGGACGGCTGCGCAGGACCAGCAGTAGGCGGCCGCTTTTCGCAAGCGCACTGGGGGTGATTTCATGTCGTTCAGGTTGATGCAGGCAGCGGCGGTTGCCGCGCTCGCGGCGGGACTCGCGGTGGTGCTGGCGGGGCTGCCGGTGGTGAACGCGCAGGTTACGACACCGCGCGGTCAGAATATCGCTCCGGCCTTCGAAGGCTGGGAGGAGAACGAGGACGGCTCGTTCAACCTGCTGTTCGGCTACTTCAACCGCAACTGGGCCGAGGAGCTCCACGTCCCGGTCGGAGCGGACAACAACATCGAGCCCGGCGGCCCGGATTACGGGCAGCCGACGTATTTCTATCCGCGGCGCAACCGGTTCATCTTCAAGGTGCGCGTGCCGGCCGATTTCGGTGAAAAGGAGCTGGTCTGGACGCTGACCACCAACGGCGTCACCGAGCGCGCCTACGGCTCGCTGCTGATCGACTACTACACCGACGACACCGTCATCCAGAACAACAAGGGCGCCGGCGGCGGCGGCGGCGGGCTGTACGAGCTGGCCGGCAACGAGCCGCCCGAGCTGCGCGTCGACGGTCCGCTGACGCGCGAGGTGAAGGTGGGCCAGCCGCTGCAGCTCGCGGCCTACGTCACCGACGACGGGATTCCGGAACCGCGGCCCCTGCCGAACATTCCGTTCCGGTTCCGCAGCACCCCCGACAGCGCCTCGGGCCTGTGGTTGTCGTGGATCGTCTACCGCGGCGAAGGTTCCGACGTGAAGTTCAGCCCCAGGCAGATCTCCGTCTGGGAGGACATGCGCGACGGCGCCAATTCGCCGTGGGCGTCGGGTTGGGCTGCGCCCAGCGCACCTGCCGACAACCGCTGGGAGGCCTCCGCCACGTTCGACGAGCCCGGCACCTACGTGCTGCGCGCCTGGGCCGACGACGGTGGACTGATGTCGTACGAGGACATCACGGTCGTCGTCACCGGATAGCGGCGCCCCGATCCTGCCGGCGTTCCGGCCTGAGCGCTATTGCAGCAGGAACCTGACGGGCAGGAACAGCCCGCAGGTGTACAGGTTTCCCTGCGAGTCGACGTCGAAGAAGTGCTGTCCGGCGCTGTCGAACTCGCCTACCGACTCCAGGTCGTCGCGGCGCATGATGTAGATCTTGCCCGCGGCGTTGATTCCGGCGCCGTACACCAGCCGCTGTTCCGCGTCGTGCGAGAAGGCCACCGAGTTTATCGGCCCGGGCGTCGGCGCTTCCTTGACGAACTTGCCGTCCGGCTCGTACACGTGAATCAGGTTGTGCGCGCGGTCGGCCACGTACACCAGCCCGTCCGCCGCGACGTTGGCGCCGTGCGCGAAGCGCGGGAAGAAGCCGGTCGGTCCCGGAAAACCTGACCACGCCGGCAGGGGGCCGGCCTCGAACGAGTCGTCCGGCGCTTCACCGTAGCGGCCCCAGTGCCGCTTGTACTCCCCCGTGTGCATGTCGAATACGACGACGCGCTTGTTGAGGTAGCCGTCCGCCACGTACACCTCGTTGGTGCGTGCGTCGAAGTCGACGTTGGACGGATTGCCGAGGTACTGCGTGTGATCGCTGCCGCCCGTCTTGCCCAGCTCCCCGAGCTGCAGCAGGAACTCGCCGTCGGGCGAGAACTTGAGCACCAGGTGCCCGCCGCCGCTGATCCAGACGTTGCCCTCGTGATCGACGTTGAGGGCGTGCTCGCGCACCGGATGCGGGTGCTCGTCGACGCGCGACAGGCGCTGGCTGTCCATGCGGTAGAACCAGGGGTGGCCCTGGTCGCGGCCGCCCCACGACCGGAGGAGGTTGCCTTCCTGGTCGAACTCGAGCACGGGCGGCGCCGGCACCTTGCCTTCGTCCTCGATCTCGTCGCGGTAGTTGTCGGGCGCGTGCAGCAACCACACGTGGTCGTTCGGGTCGACTGCAACGCCCCATACGATGCCGAGCCGCCAGTTGCCGGGCAGCGGCTTGGGCCAGGACTCGTCGTGCACGAACGTCGGGACTTCCGTCTGGGCCTGCGGGCTGCACGCCGGCACCCCGGCGGCGACCAGCAGCGTGACAAGCAGTGCGCGCGAGAGCTTCATGCCCGTTCTCCCTTCGTCCGCCTGCAGTTCCGGCGGCTCTGTCCGGCCGATGTTAGTGCATCTGGCGGATCGCGGGTGGTTTCGTACGGAACGGGTTACAATGCGGCGGCGAAACCTTCTTTCTGGAGCGAGTGACATGCAGCAGAGACACAGGTGGGTGGCGTTCGGTCTGGCGGTGGTGGTTGCGGTGGGCGCGCACGTCCTCACGGCCCAGCAGGGCGACCCGCAGCCGATGTCGTTCTTCATCACCAGCGAGGGCCTCGGCGACGGCGCCAACCTGGGCGGGCTCGAGGGGGCTGACGCGCACTGCCAGTCGCTCGCGGCGGCGGCCGGCCGCGGCGATTCGACGTGGCGCGCCTACCTGAGCACGCAGGGACCGAATGCGGTCAACGCGCGCGAC
Source organism: Vicinamibacteria bacterium (assembly GCA_022820825.1). Lineage (GTDB taxonomy): Bacteria > Acidobacteriota > Vicinamibacteria > Vicinamibacterales > UBA8438 > JAAXGX01. The sequence goes on along the minus strand of JAJEEU010000057.1, from coordinate 59,270 downwards.
CGGATCGGCAGCGGACCCTGGTACGCGCACGGCGGCCGGCGGCGCATCGCGACCGACCTGACGGTGTTGCACGGCGACACGCTGGAGCTGGCGCGCGTCGGCATCTCGTTCGGCAAGGGCATAGCGCTGACGGAGAACGGCGACCAGGTGGGTGGCCTGGGCGACCGGCCCAACCAGCACGACATCCTCACCGGCACGATGCCGGACGGCCGCGCGTACACCGACGGCGACGACCATACCTGCAGCAACTGGACGAGCAACTCCGAGGACGGCTCGGCGCAGGTGGGGCACCACGACAAGCAGGGCGGCCCCAACGGGTCGTGGAACTCCGCGCACCCGAGCCGCGGCTGCAGCCAGGACAACCTGGTGGCGACGGGCGGGGCGGGCCTGTTCTACTGCTTTGCGATCGATTAAGGGTCGCCGTTGCCGCGTTGCTGGCGTAAAATAGATGGTTAACCGGAGGGCTGCTCCATGAGATCGAACAGGCTGATCAAGCTGGTTGTTGCGTTCGGCGTGCCGGCCGCGATGGCGCTGGTGCTCGCGTTGCCCGCGCCGGCCGCGGCAGAGGATGTGACGTTCACCAGGGACGTGGCTCCCATATTCCACCGTTCCTGCGCGAATTGCCACAAGCCGGGCTCCATCGCGCCGATGTCGCTGCTCTCGTACGAGGACGCGCGGCCTTGGGCGCGGTCGATCAGGGACAAGGTCTCGCGTCCCGACGACGATCCCGAGCGCATGCCGCCCTGGTTCATCGAGAAGAACGTCGGGATCCAGAAGTTCAAGGACGATCCGTCGCTGACGCCTGACGAGGTCGCCACCATCGCGGCCTGGGTGGACGGCGGCGCCCAGCGCGGCGATCCCGCCCACATGCCGGAGTACAACCTGGAAGCCGAGGAGTGGACGATCGGCACGCCGGACCTGATCGTCAGGTCGCCTTCCATGACGCTGCCGGGCGTCGCTCCGGACTGGTACGGGCGGATGGGACCGGCGCCGACCGGACTGACCACGGATCGCTACGTCAAGGCGGTCGAGTTCCGCGAGGTGCGGCATCTCGAGGGCGAGGCCGAGCGCGCCAAGGAAGGCGACCTCAACTACTTCGTCGTGCACCACGCGGTCGTCATGGCGACGCCGGGGGCGGCGGCCGACGGCGACTCGGATCAGGATGCCTCGGCGGCGGATGCGGCCGAGGGGACCGCTTCTGTCGAGGGCCGCTACCGCGGACTGTTCAACGTGGTGTGGGAGCTGGGGCAGAACGCGACGATCTATCCGGACACGCTGGGCGTCAAGCTGCCTGCGGGATCGGGCCTCAATTTCGACCTCCATACGCATTCGATCGGCACCGACGCGACGTTCTCCATCGACGTCGCGTTCGACCTGCATCCCGAGGGGTACGAGCCGAAGTACACGAACGCCGCCACGTTCGGATCACTGACCTACGACCTCGACATTCCGGGCAACAAGGAGACGGTGATCGAGGCGATGTACCCGATGGACAAGGCCGGGTTGTTGCTCAACTTCGAGCCGCACCTGCACTCGAGCGGCCGGCGGATGTGCCTGGAGGCGCTGTATCCGAGCGGCTACCAGGAGACCATCAACTGCGCCGGCTACAACCACAACTGGGTGAAGGTGTACCACTACGAGGACGACGCGGCGCCGCTGCTGCCCAAGGGCACGGTGCTCAAGGTGACCGCCTGGTATGACAACACGGCCGGCAATCCGCGCGTGGCCGACCCGCGCAACTGGAAGGGCTGGGGCAGCCGCTCCATCGACGACATGCTGTTCCTGCTGTCGCGGGTGATCTGGCTGACCGACGAGGAGTACGAGGCGGAGTACCAGGCCCGGTCCAAGGGCCTCACCGTTACGCAGAACAACAACTAGCGCGCTTCCGCGCGCGCCAGTCTCAGGCCGGGCGGGGCGCCCGCCCGGCCACCACCGCCATCGAGTCGTTGCGCCAGACGCACTCCGCGTCGAGGCCGGCGGCTCGCATCGCTTGCAGCTCATCCTCCAGCGGGAAGTAGGTGTCTTCCTCCGCCCATTCCGCGAAGTGCTCGAACGCGCGTGAGCGGTCGATGCCGCAGGCCGCCATGTGGTCCGCCCAAGCGCCGTAGGCGGCGTCCCGGCCGGCCTGGTCGGCCGGGACCACGGCGTCGGCGTTGACGAATACGCCGCCCGGCCGCAGCGCCTCCCGGATGCCGCTGTAGACGGCCTGCTTCTCGCGCAGCGTCGGTATGTGGTGCAGGGCCAGCGACGCGGCGGCGCCGTCGCAGCGGGGCAGCGGCGCGTTGAACGACAGCTTCCGGTACCGCACACGATCCCCGAACGGCGCGAGTCGCGTCCGCGCCTGCGCCAGCATCTCGTCGTCGACGTCGATCAGCTCGACGGCCGCGGCGTCACCGTGCGTGAGGATCGCTTCCGATAGTGCTCCCGTGCCGGCGCCCAGGTCGATGACCAGCTTCGGGCGGAACGGCGCCAGCGTGCCGGCCGCCACCCGCAGCATCTCCTCGTAGCCGGGGATGAAGCGGCGGATCGTCGTGTCGTACTCGTCGATCTCGAGCCGCAGGTGGCGGCGCACCGAGTGGGTGGACATGGGGCGTCTAGAAGGCGAGCAGAATCTGGAAGCCTTCCGCGATGCGCTGCTCCGCGCGAGTCCTGGAGTCCGCGATGCCGCAGACGACGTCGGCGTCGAGGCAGGCCTGCAGCACCTTCTGGATCGCCGCTTCGGTCTCGGGCACGTGCTCCGCGCCCGGCGGCCCGACGCCCAGCGACATGGCCAGGTCGGCCGGTCCGATGAACAGTGCGCCGACGCCGGGCACGGACACGATCTCGTCCACGTTGTGCACGCCGAACTCCGACTCGATCATGATCAGCGCGAGTAATTCTCCCTGCGGATCGAGCGGCCATACGTCCGCGCGCGCGACGTAGTCGGGCACGGCCAGACCCCAGTAGCGCGCCGCGCGTCCCGGTCCCCAGCCGCGCAGCCCCTCTGGCTCGGGCCGCGCTTCGCCCCGTTGAGGCGGATAGCGCATCGCCTGCACGGCGAGACCCGCCTGCTCGCGCGTCTCGACACGCGGGAATACGACGCCGAACGCCCCCATGTCGAGCACCTGCTTGACGGCGAAGCGCACCGGCTCGCCGCCTTCCATCGGGATCCGCACCAGCGGTGTCTGCTCCGGGCGCGCCTCGCCGTCCGGCTTCAGGTCGGCCAGACGGTCCTGGAGCCGGTCGAGCAGGTACGGCCCGTGCTCCATGTCGATGAACTGCCAGTGCTCGCCGGTGAACGCCGCTTCACCGCGCTCGATCTGCTCGATCACCCGGTTGAGGCGCGGCCCGTCCTGCCCCGCGAGCGGCGCGAGCAGCGCGCTGCCGACCGCGAGGGCGGCGAGCGCCGGAGCGTACCGGTGCCTTGTCGTCATTGAATCCCCATGCGCCGGGGTTCATCCCGTAGCGCGGCGGGCCGCCAGCCTACTGGTTCGACGTGCCGCCGCGCCAGGTGTCGGCGTTGAACCGGCGCTCCTTGATGCGCCAACCCTCGGAGGTCTGGACCCAGCGGTCGGTGTACTTGCCCATCAGCGTGATCTCGATCGGCCCGTCTTCCTGCCGCTGCTCCACCTGCAGCATGTAGCCCATGCCGCGTGCGCCCTCCTCGGTGGGCATGATCACGACGCTGGCGTTGACGTGCCGGATGCCGGCTGAATGGCGGTTGCGCACGCCTTCATAGAACTCCTTGAGCGCCGCGCGGCCGACGACCGGATCGCCGCCCGAGGAGAAGCTGCCGTCCTCCGCGAACATCCACGAGGCGTCGTGCTCGGAGCCCGGGTCGACGTCGTGCGCGTACAGGTAGTACATCTGCCGGATCTCGAGGTAGTCCTCCGGCGACAGCATGTCCGACGTGCGCTGCTGCTGCGCCAGCATCCAGGTCGCGCCGCTCGCGGCCAGCATCAGAATGACGACGACGAACGAGAGCTTGGCGAGTCGCATGATCTTCCTCCTGGCGCCGCGCGGCGCCGTAACACGCGGTATGTCCCGCATTCTAGCCCGCATATTGCAGAATAGGTGAGTCAGGCCGCGCACGGCGCGGCCCGGCCAGCGCGGCGCGGGGCTATGGGGTCCCCGCTAGCGCTGGCCGGGGGGTTTGGGGGCGCAGCCCCCATCTAACGAAGCCAGCGCGGGGCTATGGGGTCCCCGCTAGCGCTGGCCGGGGGGGCTTGGGGGCGCAGCCCCCATCTAAAAATGACAAGGAGAGTTGAAGATGAGCAGATCGAGGGCGTCATTCTGTCTGGCCGTCGGATTCGTTGTGTTCCTGCTGGCGGGCGCGGCGTCGGACGCGGCGGCGCAGCCCGGCGGCGAGGACCCCTTCGTCGGCACCTGGGTGCTCAACCCGGCCCTGTCGTGGCAGTTCCGGGGCGAGCAGAACAAGTACGAGATCATCCGCATCAGCGTCGAGGACGGCGTGCAGACCTACCGCGTGCAGAGCATGGGGGCGCGCTCAAACGTCGATTCCCAGTCCGGCTACAGCTCGAAGTACAACGACGACGAGTGGGTGCACTACCAGAACTACATTCCGGGCAACTTCCGCGACCAGGAGTTGCTGACGATCTGGGTTGACGACCGCACCCACTACCGCATCGCCCGCACCAGGTCCACGGGCGAGGCGCGCTACATCCTGATGCGGCGCATGGAAGAGGACCTGCAGACCTACTCGGCGACGCTGCTGACCGTCGACGGCGAGATCACGCTCATCCGCGTGTTCGAGCGCTGCGAGGAGCCGTGCGAGCCGCCAGAGGAGTATCTGCCCCGGCAGTAGCGCGCGACACCGGCGAGAGGGCACTACCGGGCGGGGAAGTAGCCGATCTTCTCGCCGCGGTTCGTGCCCATCCAGATCTCGCCGCCGATTTGAATGGCCGCGGTGCAGGCCGCGAACCGCTCGATGACGGGGTGGTCGATGATCCGCGTCACCTCGAGGGTCTGCGGGTCGATCCGCCCGACGTGGAACGTCTCTTCCGGCGTGTTGAAGTGGTCGGCGCCGGCGCCGAAGACGGATCCGTCCGGCTGCATCCGCAGGTTGTCGGGCCGGAAGTGCAGGTCGACGGCGTCCCGCTCGACGGGGTCGCGGCCGCGCGACAGCCGGATGAAGCGCTGCTCGCCCCAGCCGGCGATGTAGAACCACTCCCCGTCGTCGGATATCTCCAGGCCGTTGGGGCCGCCGGTCGCGCTGCCGGGCACCTCGGTCCAGCCGCCGGCGGTACTCCATTCCCACACCGAGCCGGAGATGGCGCCGGTCAGGATCTCGTCGATCGATTCCGCCAGACCGGCGGTCCGGAAGCTGGTGGCGGCGAAGCCGCCGTCCGGCAGCGCGACCACCGAGTTCAGGGTCAGACCGTCGGGCGCCACGGCGCAGCCGACCCAGGTCAGCTCGGGCGGGTTCGCGTTGCCGTCGACCTCGTACACCTCGACCGACTCGCGGAAGCCGTGGTGCACCATGTAGACGGTGTGGACCCCGCCGTCGCCCGGCTTCAGGTACAGGCCGTGGGCGCGGAACGCGGCGCCCTCGCCCGGGTCGATCGGCCCCGGACAGTCGGGGTACGTCGCGGCGTCCAGCCGTTCCCGCGGAGCGGTGGTGGGGTACAGCACGGAGCTCGTCTTGTCGCGGACGCTGACCAGGTGGATCATGCCGCCCTCCTGGTTGCCGGAGGCGATGACCCATTCCTCTCCCGGCAGCACGGCCAGGTCCTCGGGGCTGATCAGGTCGCAGATGAACTGGATCTCGCCGACCGGCGCGCACGCGTCCGCCGCCGGCATTTCCTCGGCCGGTTCGGCCGCGGCGGGCGGCTCCGGCGCGCCGCAGCCCGCGGCGGCGACGGCGAGCACGGCGGAAATCATCATCCAATCCAGCTTGCGCATCGAGATTCCCTCCTCGTGGGACATCACTGTACGCACGCGGGACAGTCGCGTGCAAACGGCCCGTTGACGGTATCCGGGCACACTCGTAATATACGGGGGACACACGCACAGAGCAGGGGGTAGCCATGCGCCGTCTGGCCTTGTATCGGTCGCTGATTGTCGTCGGTTTCTTCGCCGCGCTAGGACTCGCGTCGACGGTCGCTTCGCAGCGCACCGCCGCATCGATGGCGGAAGCGGCGGAAGCGTTCCTCGCCACGCTGCCGGCTGACCAGCGCGTCATCGCCAACCTGCCGTTCGATTCCGACGACCGCGAGCGGTTCCACTATGTGCCCATCGAGATGTTCGGCCGCCGCGGCCTGACGCTCGAGGCCATGAACGACGAGCAGCGCGCGGCCGCCCACGAGCTGATGTCGCGCGGGCTCAGCGAGGTGGGCTACGAGGTGGCGGTCGACGTCATCGAGCTGGAAGGCATCCTCGGCACCCTGGAGACCAACGGCCGCATGGACCGCAATCCCGGCTGGTACTTCTTCTCGGTGTTCGGCAACCCGTCGCCGGAGGGCACGTGGGGCTGGCGCGTGGAAGGCCACCACCTCTCACTGCACTTCACGGTGGTCAACGGAGAGACCGTCGCCACCACGCCGACGTTCTTCGGCAGCAACCCGGCCGAGGTCAAGGAAGGGCCGCACAGGGGGATGCGGGTGCTCGGGTTCGAGGAGGACGCCGCCCGCGAGCTGCTGAAGGCGCTCGACGCCGAGCAGCAGGCAGAGGCCATCATCGACGACGAGGCGCCGCGCGACATCGCCACCGAGGCGTTCTCGAAGGTCCATGCGCTGGGTCCCGGCGGTGTCAAGGCCGCGGATCTGACCGCGGGCCAGCGCAGCATGCTGATGCGGCTGATTCGGACCTATGCGTCGCTGGTGGAGGACGACCTGGCGGCGGCGCGCATGGCGAAGGTCGAAGAGGCCGGCACCGACGACATCCTCTTCGCCTGGGCCGGCGGCATGGAGCGCGGCGACCGGCACTACTACCGCGTGCAGGGGCCGACGTTCCTGATCGAGTACGACAACACGCAGAACGACGGCAACCACGTGCACTCGGTGTGGCGGGACTTCGACGGCGACTTCGGCCGCGACATCCTGCGCGAGCACCTGCGCGCCAGCGCGCACTAGCAGCCCGTGGCGACACCCCGCGTCGCACAGCGACCGGTAAGGCGCGCCGCCATCGCCCTCTCCATCCTGGTCTTCGCATGGAGTGTGCCTGCTGCTGAACACGGCGTCGCCGCGCAGCAGGCAGAGCAGGCCGCAGCGGATCCGGCCCCGTCTGCGGCTGCCCTGGACGCCGCCCGGGGCGCCGACCGGCCCGCCGTGCCCCTCCCCAGCGGCCCCGAGATCTTCAAGGACTCGAGCGGGCGCCCCTTCCGCGTTGTACCCATCGCGGGGCTGAGGCATCCCTGGTCACTCGCGCTCCTTCCGCACGGCGATATACTGGTCACCGAACTGGAAGGACGGCTGCGGATTATCCGCAACGGCGCGCTCGATCCGGAGCCGATCGGCGGCGTGCCGAAGGCCACAACGCAGGCGTGGCGTGCGGGCCTGATGGATGTCGTGCTCCATCCGCGGTATGCCGACAACCACTTCGTCTATCTCACCTATACGAAGGCGGTGCCGGCGCCCCGGGCCGAGTCCGCGCGGCCGGAAGTGAGGAACACGGTCGCTCTGGCGCGCGCCCGGTTCGCGGGCGGCGCCGCCCTCGCCGACGTCCAGGACGTCTTCGTGTCGGACATACGGTGCGGAGCGGCCTGCGCATCGCGCGTCGCATTCGCCCGCGACGGCACGATTATCATGACGATTGGCATGCCGCGCGGCGATGCGCCGCAGGACCCCGCCACGCATGCCGGCAAGATCTTGCGTCTCAACGACGACGGCACCGTCCCGGCCGACAATCCCTTCGTGGGCCGGCCCGGTTACCGGCCCGAGATCTATGCGCTCGGCATCCGCAACGCGGTAGGTCTGTTCGTGCACCCGGAGACCGGAGAGATCTGGGAAACCGAACACGGGCCGATGGGCGGCGACGAGATCAATATCATCGAGGCCGGCAGGAACTACGGGTGGCCGGTCATCTCGTACGGCCGCGAGTACAGCAACCAGCCGGTCGGCTCCGGAGACCGCCGGTTGGAGGGCATGGAGGAGCCGTTCCTGTTCTGGAATCCCTCGCCGGCGGTAGGCGGAATCCTGATCTACACGGGCGACAGGTTTCCGGACTGGCAGGGCAACATATTCGTCGGCGCGCTCGGCGCAGGCTCGTATCTGGGTGCGCGCCAGTTGCACCGCATCGAATTGACCGGCAGCGGAAACCCGCAGCGCGCGGGCAACTGGACGCTGCTGCACGAGCTCCAGCGCCGCATCCGCGACGTCAAGCAGGGGCCCGACGGACTGTTGTATGTCACGGTCGACGCGGCGGAAGGCGCCGTGCTGCGGCTCGAACCTGTCGAAACGGCGCCGCCGGGTCGAACAAGCCGGGAGAGGTAGTCATGCAGTGGAACCTGCAACGAAGGTCGGCGGGGCGCGTGGCGTGGGCGGTGGTCGTCCCGTCGGCGCTGGTGATGCTGCCATGGTCGGCTATGGCGCAGGAGGCGCCCGACGGTCCGCCGTCTGCGGAGGTGACCTTTACGAAGGACATCGCCCCGATTCTGCAGCAGAAGTGCCAGAACTGCCATCGCCCGGGTGCGCTGGCGCCGATGTCGCTGGTCACGTACGAAGAGGTGCGTCCATGGGCGCGCTCCATCAAGTACCGAACCGGTTTGCGCGACAAACCCGAGGCCATGCCTCCCTGGTTCATCGAGCGGGACATCGGCATCCAGCAGTTCAGGGATGACTTCTCGCTGACGGAGGACGAAATTGCGAAGATCGCCGCCTGGGTCGACGGCGGCGCGGCCCGGGGCAACCCGGCCGACATGCCTCCGCCGCGGATTTTCGCCGACGCAAGCGAGTGGTTGCTCGGGCAGCCGGACCTGATCGTCTCGTCACCGAGCTTCGAGATGCCGGCCCAGTCACCCGACTGGTGGGGGCCGATCGGCGCCACGCCGACCGGGCTGACCGAGAACCGCTATGTCGCCTCGGTCGAGGTGAAGGAAGTGGCCGAGCCGACCGAGCCCGACGGCGCCGAACCGGCGGGTGACTGGCGGACTACCGGCGGGCGGGCGATCGTGCACCATCTGGCCTGGATGCCGGTGAGCGCCGAAGGGCGGCCCCTGCCTGAGGATGAGGGCGGCGGCATCTGGCCCCTGCATGAAGTGGGGCGCAATCCCGACGTGTTCGATGCGGAGGCCGGCAGGCTGCTGAAAGCGGGCTCGTCGCTGATGTTCGTCAACGCACACCTGCATGCCATCGGCAAGCACACCAGGGCGCGCCTGGACTTCGGCTTCCGGTTCCACCCCAGGGGCTATCGGCCGACAAAACGGTTCGTGGGGCTCAACGTCGACACGCGCCTGCTCGACATCAGGGGCATGGAGGCGAACCAGAAGTTCGAGGGTTTCCTCGTGCTTCCGGAGCACACGAAGATCATCGCGTTCGAGCCGCACATGCATGCCGCGGGAGTGCGGATGTGTCTGGACGCGATTTGGCAGAATACGGCTGAAACGCTGAGTTGCGCCGGATACAACCACGGCTGGGTGAGGACCTACAACTACGCGGACGACGCGGCGCCGCTGCTCCCGAAGGGGACCATCCTGCGCAGCACGGGCTATTTCGACACCACGCCGGCGAACCGGAACGTTGCCGATCCGAGGAACTGGACGGGTCTTGGCCACCGCACCATGGACAATATGTCGATCAGCATCCTGCGGGGGATCCACCTGACCGACGAAGAGTTCGAGGAGGAGATGGCCGAGCGGCTCGATAATCTCGGGCTGGCGGACGGCCAGACCGTAATCGGCTGCCCGTTGTGCGAGTACGGCAGGGCCGTGCAAGCGGTTGTAACCTCCGGCCAGCAATAGCCCGCTCCCCGGAGTCTGGACCGAAGCCGGAAGACGTGACGGATGCTGCGCTGCATCATGTGCGGGATGCGATTCCAACACTTCCTTGCCACCGTGTGTCCAACGCTTGCAGCCGCGGCCATCCTCGTGGCGACGGCGCTGGTGGAAACCGGCGCAGCACAGGTGTCAGCAGGCCGCGGCGACCGGACCATCGCGCCCGTCTATGAAGGCTGGGAGCAGAATCCGGATGGCTCGTTCAGCCTGGTGTTCGGCTACTTCAGCCGCAACTGGGATGCCGTCGATGTCCCGATCGGCCCGCACAACGCCATCGAGCCGGGAGGTCCCGATCAGGGGCAGCCGACGCACTTCTACCCCCAGCGCACCCGCTTCCTGTTCCGGATTCGCGTGCCGCACGATTTCGGCAACAGAGAGCTGGTATGGACGCTGGTCGTTCGCGGCAAGGCCGAGCGGGCGTACGGGACGCTCCACCCGGATTACTTCATCGACGACGCGGTGCTGCAGGCCAACACCGGCGGGCCGCTCACCGGCGCCAGCAACGATGCGCCGGTCCTGACGGTCGCCGGAGAGCCGACGCGGCAGGTCATGGCCGGCAGCCCCGTCACGTTGACCGCGGTCGCCAGCGATGACGGCATTCCGGAGCCGAACCCGATGCCGCCGATCGGCACGTCGGTTGCCGGCGTGCCGCACAACGCGGAGGGTCTCCGATTCAGTTGGTTCGTGTATCGCGGGTCGGGCAGGGTAACGTTCGACCCGCCTCAGTTCAGCGCCTGGGAGGACCTGCGCGACGGCCGCAACTCACCCTACTCGATGGGCTGGGAGACGCCTCCCGTGCCCCCGGACGGCAAGTGGGTGGTGCGCGCGACGTTCGAGGAGCCGGGAACGTACGTATTGCGGGCACTTGCCCACGACGGGGGGCTCTCGAGTGCGGCGGATGTGACGTTCGTCGTCAGCCGTTGACGTACAGACGGCTCAGTCCTGTCCCGCTGCGTCCGTCCGGGCGGCGTGCGACAGCGGGCCCTTCGGCAGGCGGCCGTCCACGTCGGTGAAGCCGTACTTGTCGGCCAGCTCGCGCGCCGACACCGCGCTGCCGGACAGTTGCAGGACCTCGGGGTCGCTCGCCAGCGCCGTCACGGCCCGCCCGCAGAACCGCGGCGATTCGGCGCCGCTCAGGTCGAACATCTGCTCCACGTTCGGCGCCTGCTGCAGCCGCTCGTTGTAGACCAGACCCGGCCAGAGCGATACGGCGGCCACGCCGTGCTCGCGGAGCTGGTGGGCGGTGTCGGCGGTGATGCGGTCCAGCGCGCACTTGCCCACGCCGTACGCCACGTGCCAGGCGAAACCGACGGCCCCGGATGAGCTGACGTTCACGATCAGGCCCCGCCTTGCGGCCACCATCGGCTTCGCCGCGTGCCAGGTGGCGGCGTACGCCGAGCGCGTGCCCACGTCGATCATGTCGTCCCAGTTCGACAGCGGCGTCTCCCAGAACGGCAGCCCGGAGACCAGCTCGGGCGGGATCAGGAACGCGTTGTTCACGAGCACGTCGAGGCGCCCGCACTCGTCCGCGACCCGCTCGAACAGGGTGGCCACCTGGGCGTCGTCGCGGTGGTCGCAGGCGACGCCGATGCCGCGCCCGCCGAGCGCGTCCACCTCGCGCGCCGTCGATTCCAGGCTGCCCGGCAACGCGGCGTCGCCCTCCTTCAGCGTGCGCCCGGTGGCGTACACCGTCGCCCCCGCCGCGCCCAGCTCCAGCGCGCAGCCCTTGCCGATGCTCCGGCTGGCGCCGGTGACAATCGCTACTTGTCCGTCAAGCGCTCCCATTTGCTCCTCGTGTCGTCGTGTTGCCGTGGTCAGAACGTCGCTATCGGATTGATCGGCGAGCCGGTGCCGCCCACCATCCGCAGCGGCGCCACGGTCAGCAGGAACTCCCAGCGGTTGCGCGCCGCCGCGGCGTCGGCCAGGTCGTCCAGTGCGACGTTGTCGAACAGGTGCACGCCCAGGTACACCAGGGCGAAGTTGTGGACCGGCAGGCCGGTCAGCTCGCCGCCCGGCGGCACGGCGTCCTGCGGCGACTCGCCGGCCAGGATGGCGATGTCGCGTTCCCGCAGCCAGGGGATGACCGACGCGTCGAGGCCGGCGCTGTGCTCGCGGGCGTTCCAGGCCCCGAGCGCCTCGCGCCGCGCCCAGCGCCCCGTGCGGATGAAGAGCGCGTCGCCCGCGGCCACCCGCATGCCGGCCTGCCGCTCCCACGCCTCCAGGTCTGCGGGGTAGATCCGCTCGCCCGGATCGAGGTACGGCACGCCCTTCAGCCGCGGGATGTCCATCAGGACGCCGCGCGTGAAGATGCCGTGCTCGGCCACGTCGATCGCGTTCCGCGGCTGGCCCGTGGTCATCACGGCCTCGTCGTCGTCGACGTAGCCGTTGTACGACACGTCGTTGTCGGTACCGTGGGCCAGCGAGTCGATATGCGTGTGCGCCCAGCCGTGATAGCGCAGCTCGAACCAGTCGAGCGTGGGCCGGGTCATGTTGCGTACGTACGGCCCGGTGCCGGGGATGTTGATCTCGGTGTCCAGGTTGCTCTCGTAGTCGGCCCGCCGCGCGAGCGACACCGAGAATCCTTCCTGCACCAGGTCCGCCGCAGCCCGGCGCTTTGCGCGCGTGATGAGGTTCAGCGCACCCTTCTGGTCGTCTTCGCCCCAGCGTCCCCAGTTGCTGAGCTCCTGCTTCCAGGTGTCGATCTGCGCGGGCGTGACGGTCTGCGGGCGGGTGCCCTGCGCGGGCAACGCGGCGGTGACGGCTACTGCGACCGCCGCCGCCAGAGCCAGCCTGCCGCACGGCGCGGATACGTGCATGGCGTCAGTTCTCCCTGTGACCGATTGCCTAGTCCAGCGTGAATACGTACAGGGCGTTGCCGGTGCGGGGGTAACGAATCTCGGGCGACAGCAGGTCGGGCACGCGCCGCGGGCTGCCGCCGCCCAGGCCGGTCGGGACCGCGATGTACTGCCGGCCGTCGACCGCGTAGCTGATCGGAAAGCCCTGCACCGACGTGCCCAGCCGCCTTTCCCACAGCACGGTGCCGTCCCGCACGTCGTGGGCCCGGATCCACCGGTTCACGTCGCCGGCGAACGCCAGTCCCCCCGCGGTGGTCAGTATGCCGGTGATGAAGGCGGCCCGCTGCTCGATCGACCACGTTTCTTCGAGCGTATCGACGTCGTACGCCGCCAGCTTGCCCAGTTTGCCGTCGGTGCCCGGCATCTCGAACCAGAGGCGATCGGCCTGGGTGCCGCCCGAGCCGACCTCCAGCACCACCTCACGCCCGGCGAGCTCCATGCAGCTCTGGCTGAGCGGGATGACCAGCCGCCGCGCTTCCGGGCTGTAGGCGATTGCCTGCCAGTTGTTGCCGCCCGCCGTGCTGGGGCAGACCGACACCCAGTCGCCGACGCCCGCGGCGGCGATGTCGTCGCGGTACGTCACCGCGCCGGTCCGCGGATCGATGTGCGAGAAGACGTTCTGAAAGACGGTCTCCTTGTGGTCGAGGAACGCGCCCGTCTCGCGGTCGAGCTTCCACAGGATGCCGTGCTTGCCGATGGTATAGAGCGCTCCCCGGCCGTTGCTGTCGATCAGCACCTTCTCGTAACCCTCGTCGAGGTCGAGCGCTTCGCCCGGCACGTGCTGGAAGTACCAGACGATCTCGCCGGTGTCCGGATCGAGCGCCAGCGTGGAGTTGGTGTACAGCACGGCGTCGGCGGTGGTCAGCCCGCGGCTGGCCGGCACCCACGGCTTCGCCTGCGCCACGCCCCAGTAGAGCAGGTCGAGCTGCGGGTCGTAGCTGCCGGCGATCCACGAGTCGCCGCCGCCGCGCAGCTCCAGCGGCAGGTCGCCCCAGGTGTCGCCGCCCGGCTCGCCGGGGCGGGCGATGGTGAACGTGCGCCAGACCTCTTCGCCGGTCTCCACGTCGTGCGCCGTGATGAAGCAACTGTCCGGCTGGAACCGGCTGCAGCCGTTGATGCCGTTGATCGCCTTGCCGCGGACGACGAGCGGGCCGGCCGTGTTGTTGTAGCCCAGCGCGGGATCGGCCACCTGGGTCTCCCAGACGAGCTCACCCGTACGCGCGTCCAGCGCGATCATGGCGGCGTCCGCCGTGGACAGCACGAGCCGGTTGCCGTGCAGCGCGAAGTTCCGCATGCCGCGTTCGCCGCCCCCGAAGCCCTCGGGGTATTCGCGGCGGTATTCCCAGAGGCCGGTGCCGGTGCGCGCGTCGAGCGCCTGCACGACGCCGCGCGGGTTGGCGAGGAACATGATCCCGTCGTGCACGATTGGCGTCGGCTGGTTGCGGCCGTCCTCCATCGACCAGACCCACGCGAGGCGCAGGCGTCCCACGTTGGTCCGATCGATCTGGTCCAGCGGGCTGTAGCCCCAGCCGTCGTACGTGCGCCGGTACATCAGCCAGGCGTCGGGCGGCGGCTCCCGGAGCATCGCGTCGGTGACCGGTGTGAGCGCCAGGGGTTCGGCAGGCTGCCGCGGCGCCTGTGCGGCGGCCTGCAGCGCGGCCGGCGGCGGCCCGCCCGCCAGGACGCACAGGGCGCCCAGGATGGCGAGGCCGCCGATCCAGGCCGTGCGTCTGCGTGCCGTCATCGCGCCGCTGCTCGCCGGATTGTAGCAGCCCGCACGCTGGCGTTCCGCGCCGTGTGGCAAACTGCTTGCGTGCAGCAGGCGCCGTTGCCGTCGAGAGGTTGCGTCCAGTTGACCGTTGTCATGGCGCTCGTGCCCGCCCTTGCGGTCGGTGTCGCGGGACAGGGCCGGGGCGGCGCGCCGGCCGCAGCCGCCGATCCCGAGCCTGCCGCCGCTGGGGGAGCCGAGCACGCTGTCCGCGCCGTCGCTCCTGCTCACCGCGACGCTGCTGTTCGCCGGCGAGAACTCGAACCCGTTCAACCCGGGTGCGGGAAGGATGTTTCGCGCCTGGGACAAGGCCAGCGGCGAGGTCGTGTGGGAAACGGAGCTGGCCGGTGGGGTCAGCTCCGCGCCCATGACCTACATGGCCGGCGGCCGGCAGTACATCCTGCTGACGGTTGCCGGTGTGGGCCGATCGGCCGCCGAGTGGGTGGCGCTGGGCCTGCCGTAAGGCGGCGTCAGATCTGCAGCATCCCGCCGTCGACAACCACCGTGCTACCCGTCATGTACTCCGCCGCCGGGGACGCCAGGAACACCGTGACGCGTGCGATATCGTCCGGCTCGCCCCCGCGCCGCAGCGGCATCGCGTTGTTGAGCTGCTCCATCATGGCGAGCGCGTCGGCCGGCAGATCGGGCGGAATGCTGGCCTCGGTACCCGCGGTGGCGATGGCGCCCGGGGCGATCGCGTTGACGCGGATGCCGATTGGTCCCAGCTCCTTGGCCAGCGACTTGGTCAGCATGACCACGCCGCCCTTCGACGCGTCGTAGTGCACGAGATTGCCGATCGGCTTGAACGCGTCGACCGAGGCGATGTTGACGATGGAGCCGCCGTGGCCGGCACTCGACATCGCGCGGGCCGCCGCCTGCGACGCGAAAAACAGCCCCTTGAGGTTCAGGTCCAGCGTGCGGTCCCAGACTTCCTCCGACAGATCCAGGCAGGGCGTCATGGGGTAGATGCCGGCGTTGTTGACGAGGATGTCGATCCGGCCGTAACGCTCCACTGCGGTGGATACGGCGGCGCTTGCGCCGTCCGCGGTGGACAGGTCGGCCACGGCGCTGCTGGCCGTGCCGCCCCCGTCCGCGATGCCGGCGGCGGTTGCCTGCGCACCCTCCGCGTCGATATCCACCACGAGCACGGAAGCACCGGCCTCTGCCAGCCGCCTGGCGATGCCCTGGCCGATGCCCTTGGCCCCGCCGGTGACGACGGCTACCTTGCCGCTCAGGTCGTAGAGTTGCGCCAGCGTCATGCCGCTGGCTTCCTTCACTGGTGCCATTCCATCTCCTTTGTGTCAGTCCAAACCGGGCGCGTGCGCTATTGGAGCCCGAGCGTCATCACGCCGAGCGCCGCAATCCAGCTTCCGAGCACCCGGAACGCCATCCGCATCCAGGGCGCGCGCAGGCCGCGTACGCAGCCGGCGCCATAGATAACCACCAACAGGCCTGCCAGGGCAACTCCGGGTACGAAACGGGCCGCCGCCACCTGTCCCCCGAGCTCCGCTGCATTGGCCCAGCCGATGGCCGCCGCCGGCAGCGCAGCGGCCGCTACGGCCACCACGGGCGGCAGGCTGGCCGCCAGCGCCACGAGCGCGCCGAGCGCCACCATGGAGCCGACGGTGATGGCCTGGAGGTCCGGCGGCGCGGGCAGCGCCAGCGCCAGCGCGGCGCCGGCGATCAGGGCAACCGGGACCGCCGGGATCACTCGCAAAGTTGTGCCGCGCGGCTGCTGTCCGGCCAGCAGGCCCAGCGCGGCCAGGGGCAGCACGTGCTCCACGGTGGTCAGCGGGTGCAGCATGCCGGCATAGAAGTCGCCGACGCCGGCCATTGGATGCGCTTCCGCAGCCGCCGGCCAGACGACGGCCAGCAGCGGCGCGCAGGCGACCGCCGCCCGGCGCGGTTTCCGCATCACGCGCCGGCCAGGTTCACCAGCAGGTAGACGCCCACGGCTCCAATCACCGCCCCCGCGCCGCGCAGGGCGAGCGCCCCGGCCGGCCAGCGGTCGACCAGTCCGATGGCGATGCCCGCGGCGTGGAGCAGGCCGGTCACCAGCACGAAGCCGGCCCCGTACGCCAGCGGGTCGGCAGCGCCGGGCAGTTCGGTGCCGTGCGCGTGGCCGTGGAAGATGGCGAACCCGCCGACCAGCACGGCGGCGACGGCGATCGGCGGGCGGGCGGCCAGCACGATCATCAACCCCAGCGCGGCGGCCGAGCCGGCTATGGCGAACTCCACGGCCGGCAGCGGGGCGCCCCGCACGCCCAGCACGCCGCCGATGGACATCACGAGGGGAAACGTCAGCGGCAGCAGCCAGATCGCGGGCCGGCCGAGCTGCGTGCCCCAGATGCCCACCGCCACCATGGCCAGCAGGTGGTCGATGCCGGTCAGCGGGTGCAGGAACCCGCTCAGCAGCCCGGAGGCGACGCCCTGGCCGGTGTGCGCCAGTACGGGCGAAGAGAGTAGCAGCACGAGCAGCGCCGCCAGGGGCGCGGCGGTGAGCCCGCCTGTGGGTCGATCTGTTGCCTGCGTCATGCTTCCGATCCTACCGCGCATTGCGACCGATTCCAGCCGGCAGGCGCAGGTTTCTGACAGAATACGCGCCGAAAGGGAGCAACATGAGCAACGAGATTCGACCGTTCCGCATCGACATCGATCAGGCCGACCTCGACGACCTGCGCGAGCGGCTGGCGCGCACACGCTGGCCGGAAGCCGAGACGGTCGACGACTGGAGCCAGGGCATACCGCTCGCCTACGTCCGCGAGCTGTGCGAATACTGGCGCGACGGCTACGACTGGCGCGCCACGGAGGCGCGGCTGAACGCCATTCCGCAGTTCAAGACGGAGATCGACGGCATCGACGTCCACTTCCTGCACGTGCGCTCGCCGGTCGAGGGCGCCGCGCCGCTCGTGGTTACCCACGGCTGGCCGGGCTCGATCGTCGAGTTCCTCAAGATCATCGGGCCGCTGAGCGACCCCGCCAGCCACGGCGGATCCGACGCCGACGCCTTCCACCTGGTGATTCCCGCCATCCCCGGTTACGGGTTTTCCGACAAGCCCGCGCAGCATGGCTGGGGCGTCGGGCGCATCGCCGGCGCGTGGAGCAAGCTGATGGCGCGGCTCGTCTACGAGCGCTACTTCGCGCAGGGCGGCGACTGGGGTTCGATGATCACCACGTCCATCGGCATCCAGGACACGGCGCACTGCGCCGGCCTGCACACCAACATGCCGGTCGTCTTCCCGCCGCCGGAGATGCTGGCGGAGCCGACCGAACAGGAGCGCGATGCGCTGGCGGGGCAGAAGTACTACCAGGATTGGGACTCCGGTTATTCCAAGCAGCAGAGCACGCGCCCGCAGACCCTGGGTTATGGCCTGGTCGACTCGCCGGCCGGCCAGGCCGCCTGGATCGTGGAGAAGTTCTACCAGTGGACGGACTGCGACGGCCACCCGGAGAACGTCCTCACGCGCGACGAGCTGCTCGACAACGTCATGTTCTACTGGCTGACCGGCTCGGGAGCCTCGTCGGCGCGGCTGTACTGGGAGAGCTTCCGCGGCGTCCCGCTGGACCCGGTCACCGTGCCGTCCGGCGCCAGCATCTTCCCGAAGGAGATCTTCAGGGCCTCGCGGCGCTGGGTGGAGCTGCGCTTCAAGGACCTGCGCTACTACAACGTCCTGGACACGGGCGGACACTTCGCGGCGTTCGAGCAGCCGGACACGTTCGTCAACGAGTTGCGCGCCTGCTTCGCGAAGATGCGTTGACGGGTCCGGGCGCCTGCCCGCGGCCTCGAGCGTCCGGGCTTGCGTTCGGCGCCGGAAGCGGGGACACTGTGAATCGCGGCTCCCTGGGAGGGGATCATGACGCGACGGACGGTTGATCGTACCGGGCGGCGTGTGCGGCTCGCGGGGCTGCTGCTTGCCGGCGGCATGCTCGCCGCGGCGCCGGCGGCGGGGGAGGACGTCACGTTCACCGGGGACGTGGCGCCCATCCTGTGGAAGCACTGCGTCGAGTGCCACCGGCCCGGCTCCTTCGCCCCGATGTCGCTGCTCGACTACGACACGGCGAAGCGCTACGCCGGCGTGATCAAGCGGCGCGTGCAGGAGCGCCTCATGCCGCCGTGGCACGTCGACAGGAACGTCGGCGTGCAGGCCTACAAGAACGACGTCTCGCTCAGCGACGAGCAGATCGCGACGATCGCGCGCTGGGTGGATGCCGGGGCGCCCCGCGGTCCGGGCGATCCGCCGCCGCCGCCGGTCTTTCGCAAGGGAGGCGCATGGCAGCTCGAGGCCGAGTTGCAGCGTCCGCCCGACCTGATCGTCCGCTCCACGCCCTACGACGTCCAGGCCAACGGCCAGGACCAGTGGTGGGGGCCGTCGGTCCGGGTCGACGGGATCGACGAGCCGCGCTGGATCCAGGCCTACGAGTTCAAGCCGTCGTACCCCGGCGGCATGAAGGTGGTCCACCATGGCCACGCGTACTACCGGACGACTGGCGGCGACGGGCGAGAGTTGCCCATCGCGCACTACGGGGTGGGCAAGAGCTACGAGATCTTTCCGCAGGACGTCGGCATGCTGCTCCCGGCGGGCGAGGCCGTCGTGCGCTGGAACCTGCACTATGCGCCGTTCGCCACGACGGAGGCGGTCCCTGACGACGTTGTCGAAGTCGGCCTCTGGTTCCATCCCGAGGGCGTGACGCCGCGCATCGAGACGGCCGGCGAGGTGCTCTTCCGCGTGGACCGCATGGGCGGCATGCCCCGCGGCGGCGACATCCTCATCCCGCCCAACAGCTACAAGGTGATCCAGGGGATCCACACGCTCGACCGCCCCGCGCTGATCCAGAGCTTCCGGCCGCACATGCACACCCGCGGCAAGGAGATGTCGATCGAGGCGCTCTACCCGGACGGCCGGCGCGAGATGCTCGGCAAGATCGACAACTACCGCCACAACTGGCAGATCACCTATCTCATCGAGGAAGGGGCGCAGCCGCTCCTGCCGCAGGGGACGACGCTGCTCTTCACGTCGGTCTTCGACAATACGGCGGCCAACGAGATCAACCCCGACCCGAACCAGTGGGTCGTCTTCGGGCGGCGCGGGGTGGACGAGATGTCGCACATGTGGGTCGGCATCTCGTATCTCGTGGAAGAGCAGTACCAGATGCTGCTGGCCGAGCGATGAATGGGGAGCTCGATTTACGCGGCTGGCGGCGCCTGATCGGCCTGGGGATTCTCGGACTGCTCACCGGGAGCGCGGGAACCGCGGCCGGGCAGGCAATCCCCCTCGAGAACCGCCCGTTCGACGAGCAGACGCTGCGTCCGCGCGGGCAGGGCATCGTGCCGATTTTCGACGGCTGGTATCGGAACGCGGACGGCTCGTCCGACATCTGCTTCGGCTACTACAGCCTCAACACCGAGGAAGCGGTCGACATCCCGCTCGGTCCCGCCAACGTCATCGAGCCGGCGGAGTTCGACGGCGGGCAGCCGACTCGTTTCGATCCGGTGCCGGAGACGCCGTATCGGCGCTACTACTGCGTCTTCACCGTGACGGTGCCGCGCGGGTTCGGCCGGCGGCAGCAGGTCGTGTGGACGATCGAGCGCGGCTCGGCGCGGGCGTCCACGCCCGGCCACCTGCATCCCGACTACGTGCTGGACGAGCCCGATTCCGACGGCCGGGGCGAGTCGGCGCCGACCCTGCGTTTCGAAGACAACGGGACGCGCTTCCGGGGCCGATCCGGACACACCGCAGCCCGGCGGACGGTCGCGGTGGGGCAGCCGCTCGAGCTGACGGTGTGGGCCGAGCACGGGGGCGCGCGGAGCTGGCTGGGCTGGACGAAGCACCAGGGACCGGGCGCGGTTGCCATCAGCGCGCCGGAGCTGTGGGTCGATCCGGCCCAGGCCCGGGCCACGGTCACGGCGACGTTCGAGCGGCCCGGCGACTACATCCTCCGAGTGCAGGGCATCGACGACCCCGTCGAGGACTTCGAGTTCCACTGCTGCTGGACCAACGGCTACGTCCCGGTCACCGTGACCGGCAGCGCGCGGTGATGGGTTGACCGCTGGCGAGGGCAGGGACGGAGGACAAGTCATGGCAAGTCGAAATACTCGCTGGCTCGGCATCGGGGTGCTTGCGCTGGCCCAATTGGTGTCGGCAGCGGCCGTTGAGGCGAACGTCTACCGGCTCTACTATCTCGGCGGGCAGTCGAACATGGTTGGCGGCGGCCAGGTTGATGAGCTGCCTGAAGAGACACGGCAGCCGGTGGCGGGCGTCATGATTTACGAAGGCGCGACCGGCCCCGACGGCGTGGCGCCCGTCAACGGGCGCGGCCGGTGGGAAGTCCTCGACCCGGGCCGGGGTGGGAGCTTCGGGCCCGAGATCGGCTTCGGCCGGGAGATCCTCAAGCGACATCCGAATGAAAACATCGCGCTGCTCAAGGTCGCGCGCGGCGGCTCGGCGCTGGACGTGGAAGCGGCATTTCAATTCGGGTCGTGGGCTCACGATTACAACGAGGGCGAGGGCCCCGGTCAAGGCATCAACATCTACGACCACTTCCTGGCCGCTGTCCGCCACGCGACGGCGGTGCGGGACATTGATGGCGACGGCGTGGACGATACCCTCGTGCCCGCCGGTATCGTGTGGGTGCATGGCGGAACCGAGTCCGGCATCGGCAGCGAAGCTGCAGCGCGGCGTTACGGAGCCAATCTGACACAGTTCATGAATCTGGCGCGGGCGGCGCTACGCGTAGACGACCTGCCGGTGGTGGTCAGCGTGGTGGGCGATTCACGCATGCCCGAGGTCGTCGCGCGACTGTTTGCCGAGGACTACGGCTACGAACCCGGGCCCGACGGGGGAGTCTGGAAGAACGGGCCGATTATCGTCGCCGGTCAACGAGCATTCGTCGAGGAAGACGGGAACGCGGCGCTCGTGGCGTCCGAGGGCCTGTCATACAGATCTGACGCGATTCACTACGACACCGCAGGCCTGGTCGAGATCGGCCGCAGGCTCGCCGTCGCCATGGCCGAGCTTGAGGGCCGGTAGCAATCCGCCGCGCCGGCCGGTCTTGCCGCGCAAGAAGGTGCGCTCAGGACGCTCGCTGAGACGTTCACATGGCGGATCGACTCGCCAGTGAGAACCGTGACACGGCGGATTCGCTGACCTGCATGAGCTTCTCCCGCACCGCGGGGTCCAGCGCTTCCGGGTTTGGAACCGCAATGGCGTCCTCGCTCACATAGGTTCCGGTGACGCCCTGGTACTCGGACGATACGGCCAGTCTCACGATGCGGTCCGCACCCACTTCGGGCGGAGATGCGAACACCCGCATGACGTAGCGAAAAAGTCCCTGAACCCCCTTCATGTCTCGCAGGAGATTCGAGCTGATGAAGCCGGGGTTCAGGCAGTTCACCGTGACGCCGGTGCCCTCGAGTCTCCGGGCCAGGTCGATCGTGAATGCGTTCAGAGCGAGCTTCGCTTGCGGATAGGCCTTCAACGTGCTGAAATCGTGCTCCATCTGCAGATCGTCGAAATCGATGTGGCCCAGGGACTCCGTGTCGGACGACAGATTGACGATGCGAGCCGGTGCAGAGCTCTTCAGTCGTTCCAGCAGAAGGGTGGTGAGGAGAAACGGTCCCAGGTAGTTGATCGCCCAGACGGTCTCGAAGCCCTCCTCGGTCACGATTCGCTCGGCGACATTCGCGCCGGCGCAGTTGACGAGAACGTCGATCCGGCTGTGGTCGGTCAGCACACGCTCCGCGCAGGCGCGAACGCTCGCCATCGACGCGAGGTCGCAGCTCTGGAATTCCACGCTCCCTCGTCCCTCCGCCGCGGCGATTTCCCGTGCGACCGCCATGCCCTTGGCCTCGTTGCGTCCAAGCAGGACGACGCGGGCGCCCATGTTGGAGAGCATCTCGACGGCGACGCGGCCCATCCCGTCCGTTCCCCCGGTGAAGACGACAGTCTTCCCGGAGAGGTCCTTGTCCGACGCCGGTATTGCGTGGCGAGGGTCCGGCGTCCTTCGTTGCGGAATGAAGGTACTGAGCACCAGGCCCACTTGCTTGCCGATCGAAGCCACTTCTACTGATTCTCCAGTTCGGCCATGAGGGTATCATCCATGTCATCGCTGTCGATGTTCCCGGCGGCCGTCGCGTTCTGGAGGGAGGATCACGTGAGTCTCGCAAGGCAAAGTGTGGTCGTGCTGCGTGCGGCGTTGGCTGGCGCCGCAACGGCTTTGCTGGTCGCTCCCGCGGCCCTGGCGCAGACCGATGGGCCTGTTGCGAACACCACGAGCGGCCAGGTTCGGGGAATCGTGAACGATGAGGGTGTCCTGGCGTTTCGGGGGATTCCCTACGCGGCCGACACGGGCGGCGAAAACCGGTTCCTGCCGCCCCAGGAGCGTGAGCCCTGGGACGGCGTCCTGAACGCAGCCGAGTTCGGCGCCAAGTGTCCTCAGACCGGCAATGGCGAGTTTTTCGATCCCGCGGCGCCGCGTATCGTGAGCGAGGACTGCCTGTTCACGAACGTGTGGACGTCCGGTCTTTCCGGTCGTCGGCCGGTCTTCGTCAACTTCCATGGCGGCGCCTGGCGGTCGGGCTCGGGCAACATGGCCGACGGTTCGTCGTTCGCGGCGCTTGCCGACGCGGTAGTGGTCAGCACCAACAACCGGTTGAACGTGTTCGGACATCTCTCGCTCGACGACTCGTTCGGCCCGAAGTACGCCCGTTCGGGCAACAACGGCATGCTTGATCTGCACATGGCGCTGCAGTGGGTGCGAGAGAACATCGCCAACTTCGGCGGCGACCCCGACAACATCACGATCCTCGGCGCGTCGGGCGGCGGCGCGAAGACGCTCCACGCGATGGCCATGCCGGTGTTCGACGGCATGTTCCAGCACGCTATCGTGATCGGCGGGCACGATCTCTGGAAGCGCAACACCCTGCAATCCGCTCGCGAGAGAAGCGCCGCCATTCTCGAGAAGCTCGACATCGAGCCGGGCGACATCGAGGCATTGCAAAACATGCCGATGGACGCTCTGCTTGCGGCTCACGATGAGGTGCTGCAAGCCTTCGGCCCGGATCCGTCCGCCGGTCCCATACCCTGGACACATTACGACCTGCTGCTGCCGGTTATCGATGGCGAAACCCTGCCGCAATTCCCGATCGATGCGATCACCAACGGGGCGTCGGCTGATGTCGATCTGATGCTCGGCACGTCCCGGATGGAGCACTGGTTCACGGGTGACCAACGGTCGCAGCCCTGGGGGTGGCTGACGCGGGAGCAACTGGTCGCGACCCTGAATCCCTATCTCGGAGACGCGACGAACGACATCGTTGAGGCCTATGAAGAGACGATGCGGGGCGCCTCTCCGTCGAGCCTCCTGCATCGCATTACCAGAGATCGCTACTGGCATCTGCCGCATCTGCGGTTGGCCGAGGCGAAGGCCGGGGCCGGCGGCAATCCGGCCTACCTGTGGTTCGTGGATGCGGACGTTATCTCGCCCGGCGCTGCGACCGGTTACGGCGAAACGGCCGTCACCGATGCCGTGGCCGGACAGTTCACGACCGCGTGGACGAGCTTCGCCGAAGACGGTGATCCGAACCACGAGGGCATCCCCACGTGGCAGCCGTACACGTCCGAAGACCCTGCCATGATGGTCTTTGGCCTGGAAACCTACGGGTCCGCTCCGCTCGAAACGCTGAGCATCTGGAAGAACGAACGCTAGCGCTGGTTCGAGTAGCGGTAATCTTTCGCATAGGGCTGGTATCAACGAAGAGGAGAACCGATGAGGAGAATCGATCGAAACGTTGTCGTTCCGAGCGTGGCGCTGTGTTTCATGCTGATGGCCGGGGTCGCCGGCGCACAGGCCCCGGCGGTGATGGGGCCCTCACTGGCTCAGGCTCAACGCGCGCTGGCTGCGGCCGAGCAGGCGGCGAACGAGATGGGGGTCGGCCTCACCTGTGCGGTGGTCGACTCGCGGGGCGCGCTCGTGGCGTTGGCGCGGATGGACAGCGCGAGCTACTTCACGGCCGACGTTGCGGCCGGCAAGGCGCGGGCCTCGGCGGCGTTCAGGGCTCCGTCCGGCAACCTGGCCCGCGTCGGCGAGCTCGGTCTCGCCGACGTGGTCGAAGGAGGCCCGATGTTGTTCATTCAGGGAGCTGTTCCCATCATGAAGGATGGGCAGTCGGCGGGCGCCATCGGCTGCAGCGGCGCCACCGGGCAACAGGACGAAGACGCGGCCAACGCTGCTATCGCGGCGATGCAGTAGCCCTGGCGGCCCATGGCAACGGTCCCGCTGCACTCGACGGACGAAAGTGGCCGGGACGGCCTGTGAAGGGAGCGTGTCATGCATGAACGATTCGAGAGCACCGTTGCCATTGTCGGGCCCCTGGTGTGCGCGGCGGTCCTGGCCGGGGCGGCGTGTGGTCCCGGGGCCGATACCCGGCCCGTCGCCGAAGCCGCGGCCGAGTCGCCGGACGCCGGAATCACGGACCTTGAGCGCTACCACGCGATTGAAGAGATCAAGCAACTGAAGGCCCGCTACTTCCGCCATATCGACGGGAAGGACTGGGACAGTTGGCAGGCCGTGTTCGCGCCGGACGCTGAGTTGGTCGTGTCGCTCGAGGGAGATGGTCCCGGCACACCGGACAACCCGGTCGTGGGCGCGGCCGAGATCGTCGCGTTCGTCCGCCCCTCCATAGAAACCCTCGTGACCGTTCACCATGGGCACACGCCGGAGATCGAGCTCACCTCGCCGACCACGGCGCGCGGCGTGTGGGCAATGGAGGACCTGTTGAGCCTGCCGGACGGCGGCGGTCAGGTCTTGCAGGGGTGGGGGCACTACCACGAGACGTACGAGCGCATCGACGGGCAATGGCATATCAAGACGCTGCGGCTGACCCGCTTACGCGTCGACGGGAATGCGGGGTAGGCTGACCGGAAGATTCCGATGAACCGCTGCATCTGCCTGTCCCTGGCCGCGCAGCTGGTTGCCTTCACCACGCACGCCCCGGCACAGCCAGCGGCCACGGGGCACGGCGAGGAGCGCTTCAACACGCGGCTGGTGGGCGCGCACGACCTGCAGGCGCGGTCGGCCTACCAGCCGCTGCCGGTCCGGCAGGGGGAGAGTCACATCGCGTACGTCGGCCATCACGCCGGCGAGGCGCTGAACCCGCTGACCGGCGCGGTGGAGCCCAACGGCACGTCGGTGTTGGACGTCACCGATCCGGCGGCGCCCGTCTATCTGGCTCACATCCCGGCGACCGGCGGCGCCAGCGGGGCGCAGATGGTCCAGGTGTGCACGGGCGACCGGCTGCCGGGCGGGGACGCCGGCCGCTTCTTCATGCTGCGGTCGAACGGCAACCGCAGTCACGAGGTCTGGGACGTCACCGAACCGGCAAGCCCTGCGTTCGTGCGCACGGTGGCCGAGATGGGCCGGACGCCGTCAGGTGCCCAGCACACGCACAAGAACTGGTGGGAGTGCGACACCGGCGTCGCCTACCTGGTCGGGACCGCCGACGGCTGGCGCGCGCCGCGGGTCATGCAGGTCTTCGACCTGGCCGACCCGGCCGCCCCGCAACGCATACGCGACTTCAGCCTGCCCGGCGTCCAGCCGGATGCGAGCGGTCCCATACCCGGCGGATCGGGATTGCACGAGGCGGTCAGGCTGGGGGACCGCATCTACATGTCGTACGGCACCTCCAACAACGGCGTCGTGCAGATTCTCGACCGCGACCGGTTGCTGAACGGCGACCCGGACGCCGCCGCGCCGCTGGCGGCAAGCCCCGCCGCCCTGGCATTCCCCGAGATCGGCCGCGTCGACCTGCCCGCGTACTGGGGCGCGCACACCGCCATGCCGCTGCTGGACGTGGAGGTTCCCGACTACGCCGGCAACCGCGACCACGCGACGCGCGACTTCCTGTTCGTCGTCTCCGAATCGGTTGCCAACCGCTGCCAGGAGACGCGCCACGTCTCGCTGATGCTCGATATCACGGACGAGGCCCACCCCCTGCCGATCGGCACCTTCCAGGTGCCGGAATCCAGCGGCGATTTCTGCGAACGGGGCGGCCGCTTCGGCCCGCACGCGCCGCAGTGGTCCATGGAGCCGCCGTTCTACGGGAGGCTGATGGTCGTGTCGTGGTTCAACGCGGGGGCACGCATCATCGACGTGCGCGACCCGTTCAACATGGCGGAGGTGGCCTGGTACATACCCGCCACGACGGAACGCACGGCCGAGCGCTGCGCGACCATCGACGGCGTCGATACCTGCCAGGTGGCGATCCAGACGAACAAGGTGGAGGTCGACGACCGCGGGCTGATCTACCTCGCGGACCGCGCCAACACCGGCCTGCACATCGTGGAGCTGACCGGCCCGGCCGCGGCGATCGTCAATCCGGCGGAGTAAGGCCGCCAAACCCTCACTGGAGGAATCCCATGCGGACAGGTCGCGTACTCGTGATGCTCACGGCGGTCGGTGTGCTGGCGGGCGCCGGCTGGGTCTCGTCGCAGCACCGCGGCGGTCAGCCGGAGTTGACCGGAGCGGACATCGCCGAGATCCAACAGCTTTACCACCGGTACAGCCAGGGGCGCGACTGGGACGACGAGGAGCTGTTTCTCACGGCCTGGGCCGACGACGCGGTCTTCACGGAAGGCAACGGCGTGGCCCATGCCGGCATCGAGGGGATACGGGCGCAATTTCGGGAAGAAAGCGCGAGCGGCATAAACAAGCGAATCACGCACGACAACCCGAACATCCTGATCTGGCGGGACGCGGAGGGGGTCGTGCATGGGCGCGGGTACTGGAACGTGATCGACGTCACCCAGACCCCGCCGCAGCTCATGCTGACCGGACACTACTTCGACACGTTCAGAAAGACGTCGAACGGCTGGCGCATCCAGACTCGCGGATCGAAGCGGGGCTGGGACTGGCGCACCGACGAGGGGAGGCGGCCATGAAGCGGATTGCGTGTCTGGCGGCGGTGACGATCATCGGGGCGACGCTGGCGGCGGTGTCCAACGAGGCGCAGCAGGCCCGCCATGCGATCCGCCCGCTCGAGTTGGCCGGCAACCTGTACGTGCTCACCTCGGACCCGGCCGAGCAGGGGATGCGCACCGGCGGCAACACCGCGGTCTTTCTGACGTCGGACGGCGTCGTCCTCGTGGACACCAAGTACCAGGGGTACGGCGAGGACATCCTCGCCCAGGTGCGGCAGATCACCGACATGCCGGTGACGACCATCATCAACACGCACACCCACTACGACCACAGCGGCGCGAATCCCGAATTCCCCGACACCGTCAACATCGTCACCCACGAGAACACCGCCGCGCACATGGCCAGCTCCGACTGCGATGACGGCATGGGCTACGAGGGCGGCTCGATCAAGAACTGCGAGCGGTTCCAGGGCGAGAACGCGAGGTTCCTCCCCGACGAGACCTTCTCGACGCGGCACACGCTGTTCAGCGGCGCCGACCAGATCGATCTCTACTACTTCGGCCGCGGCCACACCGACGGCGACACGTTCGTCGTGTTCAAGGAAGCGCGGACGGTCCACACCGGCGACATGTTCGCCCGCAAGCGACTGCCGTTCATCGACGCCGCCAATACGAACGGCAGCGCCACGGAGTTCGGTGCGACGATTCGGAAGGCGGTCGACGGCATCCCGGACGTCGACGCCATCATCACGGGCCACGCCGACGATCCGCACGTCTGGCAGGACCTGGTCGATTTCGCCGGCTTCTACAACGACCTGCTGCTGCAGGCGCACCAAGGCAGGGCCGCGGGCCGCAGCGCCGCGGAGATCGCCGCCAGCTACGCGCAGCCCGACCGCTACAGTGAGTTCGAGGCACCCACCGGCACCCTCCAGCGGATCGTGTCGCTCATGCTCGAGGGGCGCTAGCGGACGGCAGCCTCGGGCTCGCGGAGAAAACCGTAGAGGTCCGGAGCTGGTTGCCGCGACGAGCGGCAAGATGATGGCCCGGCCGGCCCGGTTTTCGCAGCGAGCCCGAGGCTGTCGGCCGCGGCTCCGCCCGTCACTCCGGCAGCGCGAAGACGTAGATTGCGTTGCCGCTCTGAGGGACGTAGATCTCGGGGCTCATTGAAGCCGAGACGATCCTGAACACGCCCATGCCGGTGGGGACGGCGACGTACTGCCTGCCGTCCACCGCGTAGGTAATCGGGTAGCCGTGCGCCGAGTGGCCGAGGCGGCGCTCCCAGAGGATCTCGCCGGTCTCGACGTCGAAGGCCCGGAAGTAGCGGTCGAGGTCGCCGACGAAGACGACGCCTCCGGCCGTGGTCAACGCCGACGTCAGGAACATGGCCCGCTGCTGGTAGCTCCAGCGCTCCTCGAACGTGCGCACGTCGAACGCCGCGAGTTTGCCGATATTCCCTTCAGACTCCGGCATCGGCAGCAGCAGGGCGATGCCGCCCTCGTTGCCGCTGCCTTCCGCCAGCTCGACCGGCCGGCCCGTCATGGTCATGCAGGCCTGGACCAGCGGGAAGACGACCGCGCCGGTCTCGGGGCTGTAGGCCGACGCCATCCAGTTGCGGCCGCCGAAGTAACCCGGACAGGCCGGCACGGGTTCGCCGATCTGCGCGTCGCGGATGTCCTGCCGGTAGGTGACCCGCCCCGTTTCGCGGTCGATCGACTCGAAGACGTCCTGGTAGACCATCTCCTTGATGCCGAGAAACTGTCCGGTCTCGCGGTTCAGCTTCCAGAGCAGGCCGTCCTTGCCCGCTGTCAGCAGCAGAGGCTCGCCGTCAATGTCGAGCAACATGCGTTCGTACACGCTGTCGAGGTCGAGCGTCTCGCCCGGCACGTGCTGGAAGAACCACTGCACCTGCCCGGTCCGCGGGTTGAGCGCCAGCGTCGAGTTCGTGTAGAGCGCGTCGTGGGTCGTCGACATGCCGCGGCTGGCGGCCACCCACGGTTTCGCTTGCGCCGTCCCGATGTAGAAGAGGTCCAGGCCCGCGTCGTACGCGCCCGGAATCCACATGTCGGCCCCGCCACGCAGGTGCGGCGGGATGTCCCCCCAACTGTCGTTGTTGGGATCGCCCGGCTGGGCGATGGTCGACGTGCGCCAGAGCTCCTCGCCGGTGTCCGGGTCGTGACCCGTGATGAAGCAGCCGGCGTCGGTGAACTGCTCGCAGCCGTTGATACCGCTGACCACGACGCCGTTCGCGATGACCGGCGCGGAGGTGTGCGTGAAGCCCTGGGTGTAGTCGACCTTGGTGGTCTGCCAGACCTGCTCGCCGGTACGCATGTCGATGGCGATGATCGACGCATCGTACGCCGCCAGGAAGATCTTGTCGCCGTAGAGCGCCAGGCCGCGCGTGGCCCCGGTGCCCTTGAGCGCGTCGGGCGGATAACCGTAGCGGTATTCCCAGATCAGATCGCCCGTGGCCGCGTCGATGGCCTGGACGACGTTGCCGGGGTTCGCCAGGAACATCACCCCGTCGTGCACGAGGGGCGTGGTCTGGTTCTGTCCCTCGCGCATCGACAGGACCCACGCCAGCTCCAGCTCGCCCGCGTTCTCGCGCGTGACCTGGTCGAGCGGGCTGTAGCCCTGGTTGTCGCGCGTGCGGCGCCAGCTCAGCCAGTCCGCCGCGGGCGGCCGGCTCAGCACGTCGTCGGTGACGGTCGTCAAGGCCGGCGCTCCGCCGTCGCGGAAGCGGGTCGTGCCGGTCTGGGGCGCCGCGGCCGCTCCGAATCCGGCGGCCGCCAGTATTGCCGGGTCAATCTCGCCGGAGCTCATGAGCAGCGCGGCGATCCCCCGATAGGCGTCCTCACCGAGCTGTCCCTCCTGGCCGGGCGGCATCTCGGCCTGGAGGTATTCGACCAGCTCGGCCACCGAGCGCTCGCCCCACACGCTGGCGAACGTGGATCCTGTAAGCGCCGGCCCGTGGGCGCTGCCCTCGAGCCGCGATCCGTGGCACTCGGCGCACTGCGCCTGGTAGGCGGCCGCGCCGGGGCCCTGCTGCGCCGCAGCATCCTGCGCGGCAACCCGCGGCGCCGCCGCGACGGCCGCGGTCAGGACCAGAGCGATAATCGGCGGTAGCTTCCAATCGATAGTCACGTCCTCGCTCACTGCTGCGCCTCCAACAGCCGCGCCCCCATGAGAATGCTGGTCAGCGCGTAGTTGCCCTCGTGGCAGGACGACTCGTAGATGCGGTTCTCCTTGTTGTCGAGCTCCGTCATCGGAATCTCGATGGTCCACGGGCGAGTGAACACCGTCTCGTCCTCGATGGTGGCCTGGTAGAGGAGCTGTCCGGGGCCGGTGCGGGTGAAGCGCTCCACGAGGTGCAGGTTGTCGCGCGAGCCCTCGTAGTTCGTCTTGTCGGAGAAGTTGGTCGTGTCGATGACGAGCGTGTCGCCTTCCCAACGGCCGCGCGCATCCCCGAGGTACTGGCGGATGCCCCCGGGGAGGTGCGGCCGGCCGTCCAGCGGGATGTGCCGGTACGCGCCGCCGTTGTGCCCGTGCTCGTAGTAGATGCTGACCAGGTCCGGAGACTGCACGATGCGGTGCAGGGTCGCGGACGAGCTGGCGGCCGCGAACCGCAGCGGAATGCTCGCGCCGAGGCAGCGGTCGTTCGGCCGGTCCTCCGGGCCGTCGCCGCCCCGGTCGTTGTCCTCCGCCAGGTAGCGGCCGCGCTCGGTGAACGCGGAGACCATCTCGGTCGCGTGGCGCTCCCGGACTACGGGAATCCACGGCACCTTGCCGTCCGGCGGGTCGATGATCTGGGAGGTGCGACCGGTGCTGATCACCTCGCGGCCGAAACCACTGAAGGCGCTGTTGTAGGTCCCGACGTCGTCGCCGCCGCGTACCCGCGTGCCCCCCACCGATGCGTCGACCCGCGTGAGCACCGCGGCCTCGAGGGCCGCCTTCTCTTCCTCGGTCACGAACTCGCGCCCCTCGAACTCGTCGGGCCGCTCGAGCGGCGTCAGGATGTAGCCGCTGGTCCAGATGCCCTGCAGGTCGGGCGCCCCCCAGGGCGTCCGCGCCGGCGCCCACCCGGCGTCGGTATCGCCGTCCGCAGCAGCGCCCTGGCCGAACGTCGGTTGCCACGCCAATCCGGCAACCAGGAACACAACCAATCCGAGCGCGAGTGCGAAATGTCTGCCAGTCATCGGTCCTCCGCTTTCTCGAGGTTCCGCTGGATACTGAGGATGTTGCTCAAGCCGTAGTTCGCTTCGTGACAGGCGTACTCGAAGATCTGCCAGTACGTGGGATCACGCTTGCCGGTCATCGTGAACGTCCAGGGGCTCGTCCACGTGGCCGGATCGTCGATCGTGATGGCCACCTCGATGGTGTCGGCATCGACGCGCGTATAGCGCTCGACCAGCCGCAACGTCGCGCCGGCGCCCTTGTAGTTCGTGCGATCGCTGAAGTTGGCCACCTCGACCACGAGGGTGTCGCCGTCCCAGTGCCCGCGGGAGTCGCCGAACCACTGCCGGATGCCGTCGGTCAGCGGCGCGCGCCCGTCGAGCGGAATCAGGCGGTGCTCGTGCAGCCGCTCGTAGAGGATCGCGACGTGTCCCGGACTCTGGACGATCTGGAACCCGTTGTTGTACGCGCTGGGGAACCAGGTATGCGGCAGCCCGCGGGTGATGCACCGTTCGCCGAGGTTGAAATCCTCCGGACCGTCGAGCGGACCGCCGTCGAAGGCCCCGCCCACGAATCCCAGGATCGAGTTGGGATCGACCTCGCGGGTCTGCGCGCCCAGCGTGAGCGGCGGGATCCGGCCGTCGGGAGGGTCGATGACCAGAGATGTCCGGGCGGACGGTCGATCGGCGTACTCGAACCAGTGCTTCGGTCCGGTCTCGTCGCGAGGCGGGCCGTCGTGCTTGTCGTCCCTGGCCAGCCGCTCCTCGTCGCCGGCGCGCGCCGCGAGCTCCTCGGCCGTCAACTCGGTCCGTTCTCCGAACCGTTCCGGCCGCTCCATCGGCACGCTGCGCTCCGCGTCGGTCGTGTAGATGCCCTGCAGGTCAGGATCGCCCCACGGGGTGCGGGCAACCTGCGCCACCGCCGCCGCCGACAGCATGCTGCCTGCCAGCACGCCCACGCACACTGCCGCCCCGAATCGATATCCCATTTGCGCGCAACGTTACCCACCGGACAATGGAGTGTCAACCGACTCCACCTCGAGGACCGTGCGCTTGGATGCGTTGTGGCGTTGCGCGATATGATCGCGGGGATTCGTAATCCAGTTTCTCTGGAGGAGGTTGCGACATGCGGGGTGTCAGGATGGCGGGTGCGCTCGCCGTAGCGCTGGTTGGCCTGGTGGCTCTTTCCCTGTCGGCGGCCGCGCAGGAGCCGCCGCGCACCGGTTGGGGCGATCCGGATCTGCAGGGAGTCTGGGACTTCCGGACGCTCACGCCGCTCCAGCGGCCGGAGGATCTGGGCGACAAGGCGTTCCTGACTGCCGAAGAGGCGGCCCAGCGCGAGAGGGACGAGTTCGACCGGAACCTCCGCTTGTGGGAACAGGAGGCGCGCACGGCCGTGGCCGGCGAGAACGTCGGCGGCTACAACAACTTCTGGATGGATCGCGGCACCACGGTCATCGAGACGCTGCGCACCTCGCTCGTCATCGATCCGCCGAACGGGCGCATTCCCGAGCTCACGGAAGAGGGTCAGGCACGTGCGCAGATTCCCCTGGGTTCGTTCAGGGTCGAGTTCCCCGAGACCTATACCGATCTGAGCACCTACGACCGTTGCATCCTGGGCTTCAATGCCGGGCCTCCCATCACGCCGGCCGCCTACAACCAGAACGTGCAGATCTTCCAGACGCCGCGGCACCTGGTCCTGATGACCGAGATGGTGCACACGGTCCGCGTTATCCCGCTGGACGGACAGCCGCATCTCGACGGCCGCGTGCAGCAGTGGTCCGGCGATTCCAGGGGGCGTTGGGAAGGCGACACGCTGGTGGTGGAGACCAGGAACTTCGCGGAGAAGCGCGCCTGGCGCGGGTCGTCCGACAGGATGACGCTGGTCGAGCGCTTCCGCCGACTGGATGCGGACACGCTGGAGTACGAATACACGGTGACCGATCCCGGCACCTGGACGGCGCCGTGGACGGTCAACCTGCCGATGGTCAGGAACGACCAGCCGCTGTTCGAATACGCGTGCCACGAAGGGAACTATTCGATGCCGAACATCCTCGGCGGCGCGCGCGCCCTGGAGCAGCAGGCCGGCAGCCGGTAAGGGCGCCGGCTACGGCTCGGGCTCGCAGTCCCAGCAGATGACGCCGGGCTCGGCGGACGGCTCCTTCGGCGTGCCGTCCTGGGCGCGCAGTCCGCTCAGGATGTTGACGATGGCGTAGTTGCCCTCGTGGCAGGCCACCTCGTACATGGGGCCGGGGGTCGTCCTGAGCGAGATGGCGGCCGTCCAGTGGCGGGTCCAGCGCGTCGGGTCGTCGACGGTGTACTCGTAGCGGATGAGGTCTTCGCTCTCGCGGGTGAAGCGCTCCACGAGCCGGCGGATGTTCGGGCCCGAGCCCACCTGCTGCAGCCGGTTCGAGAAGAGGGTCGTCTCCACGACCAGCGTATCGCCTTCCCAGTGCGCGCGCGCATCGCCCGTCCGCTGCCGGATTGTCCCATGCGGCCGGTCGGTGATGGGCACGATGCGCCAGGTGCGGAACGCCTCGGCGTAGATCACGAAGTGGTCGGGCGTCTGGAGCAACTGGACCAGGTTGTTGTACGGCAGCGGCGAGATGGGGAGGCCGTGGAGCGCGAGGCAACGGTCGCCCTGGCCCAGCTCGCGGTAGTCATCCGCCGGCAGGATGGCGCCGAAACCCCTGCGGCGCGCCTGGTCCTGCTTGCCGGCCTCGGTCATCTCCGGGAACCGGCCGTTCAGCGGGTCGATGATCCGGGACGTGCGCCGGTCGGCCACGACCTTCGTGCCGAAGTCGAGACCCCACTGCCAGGCGTGCCCGTTGGCGCCCGCGGCGTCGCCCGCCTCCGCGGGCCTGGCCGGGGCCGCCAGGATGTTCTGCTCGCGGTCGACGGCGGCCTGCTCGAGCTCGGCGGCCTGGTCCTCCGTGAGGTACTCCTGGTCCGCGTACTCCTCGGGCCGCTGCATCGGCGTGATGCTGCTGTAGTCCCAGAGGCCGCCGAGTGCCGGATCGCCCCAGGGCGTGCGGGGCGGCGCTGACGTCTGCGCAGACGCGATCGGCGGCGCCAGCAGCAGCGCCCCCAAGAATGCGACAGACCGCGACAGGTTCGTGGCGTGCAGGCGCATCGATCAGGCCCAGCTCAGGGCGCCGGTGCTCTGGGCGAACGCGTCGGTCTCTACGCCGATGTTCTGGAGCAGCGTCACGTACAGGTTGCAGAGCGGCGCGTTGTGCTCGCCCTCGTGCACGACGTGCTGTCCGTGGGAGAAGCCGCCGCCCGCGACGAGGATGGGCAGGTCGACCGGCGTATGCGCGTTCGCGTTGCCGAGGTTGCTGCCGAACAGCACCGTCGTCTGGTCGATTAGCGGACCGTTCGCGTCGCTGCGCTCGGTGAGGTCGGTCATCAGGCCGTCGAACGCCCTGACGATCTCGACTTCCACCTTCTTGAGCTGCGCGATCTTGGCCTCGTCCTGTCCGTGGTGCGACAGGTTGTGCTGATCGGTCGTCACCCCCTGGACCTGCGGCACGACGCCGTGGTCCTGGATCATGAGGCTGATGACCCGCGACGAATCGGTTTCCAGGATCAGCGGCATCAGGCTGAACATCGCCTTGATGCGGCCGATGAGGTCGGCGGGGTTCGGGATGTCCTCCGGCTGTTCCGCGTCGACGGCCGGCTTCGGCCGCTGCTGCCAGGCCTTGACCTCGCCGAGCTCCTGCTCGGCCGTGCGCACCGCCTCGAAGTACGCGTCGAGCTTCTGCTGGTCGATCGCGCTGACGCGCCGGCGCAGCGCCGCCGTCTGCGACTTGAGCCGGTCGAGGATGCTGCCGCCGTCGTTGAGGCTCTGCGCCTCGCGCTCGACCTCCTCTGGCGTGCCCTGCAGGAACAGGTTCCCGAACAGGCGGGCCGGGCTGGCCTCGGCCGGCACCATCGCGCCGCTCGTGGTGAACGACTGGCTCTGCGACGTGGCCGTGGCCATGACGATGGAGGGGAAGCGGGTGGCGTACCCGAAATGGTTGGCGGCCACCTGGTCGAGCGAGATCGAGTTGCGGAAGCCGTCGAGGCCGGGCCGGCGGGCGGCCGTCAGCCAGGTGATCTCCGAGTTGTGCGGCTGCCGGCCGCTCTGCTCCTCGTGCGAGAACCCCGTGAACAGCGTGTACCGCGAGCGGTGGCCGTCGATGAGGCCCAGGTACTCGCTGGCCTCGTAGCCGGCGCCGGCCGTCTTCGGGAACCATGAGTCCGAGTAGAGCCCCAGCGTGCTGCAGATCGTCACCAGCCGCTGCGGCGGCGCGGCCGCGGCGCGCGCCAGCGCCGGGTGCATCGATTCGAGCATCGGCAGCGCCAGCGCGACGCCCGACGCCCGCAGGAACGTGCGGCGGTCTACTGCTGCGGTCATGCCCATGCCTACTGCCTCCTGAAGAGGTCGTTGCGGACGACCTCGTGAATCATCGCGCGCACCGGGTGGCCCGCCGCACGGCCGTGGTCGACGATCTGCTCGATGCTGTCGCGGTCGGCGAACTCGATCTCGGCGCCGGTCGCCAGCACCAGGAGCTGCGACGCGAGGTTGCGCGCCACCTGGTCGACCTCCCGGTCGAGCAGCAGCCGCTTGTACTCCTCGATGCCGGCGAAGGCGTCGCCCTCCGGCGTTACGCCGCTGGCGTCCACCGCGGGACCTTCCCCGAACGGCTCGAAATAGGTGCCCCCGCCGGGCGCGTCGACCTCTTGCGGGGACGTGCGGTAGTGCGTGCGGAAACCGCCGATCGGGTCGAACGACTCCAGGGCGAACCCGGGCGGGTCGATCCGGCGGTGGCAGCTTGCGCAGACCGGCAGGTTGCGGTGCGCGTCGAGCTGCTCGCGGATGGTGGTCGTACCCCGCGTATCCGGCTCGATGCCGCCGACCGCCTCCGGCGGGGGCGGCGACGGCCGGCCCAGCAGGTTCGCCAGCACGAAGTTGCCGCGCGGAATCGGCGAGGTAGTGGTCCCGTTGGCCGTGATCTTGTGGACGCTGGCCTGCGCCAGCAGCCCACCGCGCGGACTGTCGGGCGGCAACTGCAGCTTGCGCATCTGCATGCCCTTGACGCCCTCGATGCCGTAGTGATCGGCCAGGCGGCGGTTCACGAACGTGAAGTCGGCGTCGATCAGGTGTCCCGCGCCGAGGTCCCCGGCGATCAGCTCGGCCAGGAACAGCTCGGTCTCGCGCACCATGGCCTGACCCAGCCGGTCGTCGTACTCCGGATAGAGGCCCGGGTCCGGCGAGGTGGCCTTGATCTCGTACAGCCGGAACGCCTGGCCGGCGAAGTCCTTGACGAAGCGCTCGCTCCGGGGGTCTTCCAACATCCGGTCGACCTGCGCGGCCAGGGCCGCCGGATCGGACAGCCGGCCCGCGCGCGCGGCCTCGAACAGCTCGGCGTCGGGCATGCTCCGCCACAGGAAATAGGACAGCCGCGTCGCCAGGCTGAACTCGTCCAGCGCGCCGGGAGCGCCCGCGTGGAAGAGAAATGACGGCGCGCTCAGCATGGCTCGGAGCGGCACGCGGACTGCCTCGATGAACGGCCGTCCGGCGTCCAGCAGCGGGCGGGCGAGGCTGGCGTACGCCTCCAGCTCGTCGCCGCCCACCGGCCGGCGGAACGCCCGCGGCGCGAAGGCCGCGACGATGTCCGCCACGTGTTCGTACGGGTCCTTCGTGAGCTGGACGTAGCCGTTCGCGTCGAAGTCCACGCCGACCAGCAGCTCCCGCGTGCTCGGCGGGGGCCACGCGTCGAACAGCGGCCCTTCGATGGTCATCGACTTGAACGCGATGCCCTCGCTCGGCCACTCGTCGATGACGTGCGCGTAGCCCTTCGCCGGGTCGGTCAGCTTCGCGTAGGGATTGACGTCGGGCGGCATGTCGACGTCGGCGGGCGATACGCCGATGAGGTGGCCCGGGCGCAGGAACGGCGTCAACTCGACCGTGCGCGGCCCCTCCAGGTCGAACGAGCCGATCAGGTCGTCGAGCGACGCGGCCACGCCCGACAGGCTCCCGCGGTACACCATGAGCGTGACCGGCGAGTACGCCTGGTACGGATAGGCGTCGATCGTGACGCGGTAGCGGCCCGGATAGGGCACGCCGAAGCCTTCCGAGCTGCTGTGGAAGGTGTACGTGGAGGTGAAGTCGAAGAACTGCACGAAGGCGTCGTCGAGCTTCTTGACGCTGCCCAGCCCAAGCTGCTCGGCTATGCCGATGAAATAGAGGTACTGCGACTGCGAGTAGTCGATGAAGTAGGGCTCGCTGGGCGGCGGCGGCCCGGTCACGATGGCCGCGTCGAGCGCCCGGTCGGCCGCCTCCAGATAGCTGCGCACGTGCAGCGGCGACATGCTCTGGTTCGCCGCCACCGTGTCGATCCCGCCGGAGTCGGCTTCCGCCGGCAGCGTCAGGCTGAGATCGGTCGCGATGTACTCGTCGATCCCCAGCAGATCCTGCAGGGTGTAGCCGTACTCCAACCGGGTGAGCCGGCGCAGGGGGGTGCGCTGCCCGCCGCGGGCCGCGAGGTTGGCGTCCACCAGCGCCTGCTTCAGCGAGCCCAGCGCCGTGTCCACGAGCGCCGCGTCCGGCCGCCGCGCGGCCGGCGGCGGCATCTCGCCGCCGGCGACCCGGTCGTGGATCTTCTCCCAGGTGCGGAACGTCTCGCGGTCGCCGAGATCGAACCCGAGCTCGTCGAGGTTCAGCGGCGTCACGGTCCGCGGGCCGTGGCACTGGAGGCACGAGGCGTCCAGCAGCGGCGTCACGTCGGATTCGAACGACTGGGCGAATGCCGCGCCCGGCGCCAGTCCGGATGCCAGCAGAACGATGAGCACCGCGGATGCTCTATGCATGGCTCGCACTATACCAAAGTGAGCAACCACTTACTAGTCTTGATGGTCAGGGCTTGGGGTGCGCCAGCAGCCACTCCACGGTCAGCCGCGTGAAGTGCGGTGACAGCTCGGGCACGTGTTCCCCGCCCTCGATGGTCCACAGCTCGGCCGAGCCGCCCGGCTTGCAGCCGTCGGTGTAGCGCGTGACGGTCGTGTCCGTGCCCGGCAGGGTGCTCACGAGATCGAGCGTTCCGGTGTCCGCCCCCTTCATGTCGCACCCGTTGCGGGCGGCCCAGTTCTCCGCCGAGGCCCTGGCGCTCGGATAGGACGCCCCCTGGATCTCGCCGCCCTCGTAGGCGATGGCGGTGTCGGCGTCGCCGTGGATCTGCAGCACGTGCACCGTGTGGGGCGGCACCGGCCGCTCGACCGACTGGTCGGCCCCGGCCAGGCTCGCGATGGCGGCGATGGCGCCCGAGTGGTCATGGGCCAGGCGGTGCGCCATGAAGGCCCCGTTCGAGTGCCCAACGATGTAGACGCGCCGCTCGTCGATGCTGTACTTCGCCTTGACCGCGTCGATGATGCCCATGATGTAGGCCGAGTCGTCGAGCTGCTTGCCCTCCCAGTTGCAGCAGGCGGCCGACGCGTTCCAGAAGCGCGGATTGTTCTCCGCGGCGGACGGGGTGCCGTCCGGCGCCACCGAGATGAAGCCGTACTCGTCGGCGAGCCCGCTGAGCCCCATGTACTCGTCCTGCACGGCGCCGGTGCGGCCGTACGTGTGGAGCAGGACGATCAGCGGCGCCGGAGCGTCGGCCGAGTAACTGGCGGGCACGGTGACCGGCAGCGCGCCGCGGCCGGCGTCGACAGTCTGGGCGGTCGCCGCTCCGACAGCGGCAAGGAGCACGGCGAGAGCGAGGCAGTATGTCTTGTGCATGGCCATATCCTAGCAGTTAATCCCTGCCGGGATGCGGTTGCAACCGCGGCTTCCAGCGGGTAAGGTGAGTGACCACTCATCTGTCGAAGGGACCAACAGCATGCACCGCACAGGGCACATGGTCATGCGCAGCATCTGCCTGGCGGCCATAACCGCGCTCGGCCTGGCCCTGGCGGCCGGAATCCACGCCGCGCAGGAGCCCCGCCCCGAAATCGAGGTCATCCGCATCACCGACGCCCTCCACATGCTGGGCTCGGGGACCACGACGGGCGGCAACACGGCGGCCTTCATCACGGAAGAGGGCGTGGTGCTCGTCGACACCAAGCTGGAGGGCTACGGCCAGGACATCCTCGGCAACGTGCGGCGCCTCACCGACAAGCCGGTGACGACGATCATCAATACGCACGTGCACTTCGACCACAGCGGCTCAAACACCGAGTTTCCCGACACGGTGCACTTCGTGGCGCACGAGAACATCCGGCGCCACATGGCGCGCACCGACTGCCAGCCGCTACCCACCAACTGCGACGACTTCCAGGGCGAGAACGCGAAGTACCTGCCGTCGACCACGTTCTCGGACCGGCTCACGCTCTTCGCCGGCGGCCCCGACCAGATCGACCTGTACTACTTCGGCCGCGGCCACACCGACGGTGACACGTTCGTCGTGTTCAAGGCGGCGCGTACGATGCACACGGGCGACATGTTCCAGGGCAAGCTCCTGCCGTTCATCGACGCCGAGAACGGCAACGGCGGGAGCGCGCTGGAATTCGGCCGGACGCTGACCCGGGCCATCGCCGGCGTCCCGGACGTGGAGACGATCATCACCGGGCACTGGGAGACGCCGCTCGCCTGGAGCGACCTGGTCGATTACCGGGACTTCTACGCCGACCTGGTCCGCCAGGCCCGGGAGGGCATCGACGCGGGGCGCAGCGCCGAGGAAGTCATCGCCTCCTACGCCAAGCCGGCCAGGTTCGCTGACTACAACGCGCCCGAAAGCGGTACCTTCAGCGTCACCTCCATCGTCAACTACATCTACGACGGACGCTGATCCTGGATGCGGGCGGCTAGGGGTTGGGTCTGACCTTGATGCCGTCGAGGAGCAGGCGGGCGAAGGTCTCGACGGCCATGTCGTCGGAGAACCCCGTGTCGAGGCCGTAGAGCTTGCGGCGAACGGCCTCGTGGACGGGCAGGCCGATCAGGACGGCCAGGACCAGGCCGGTGGTTTCCTTGACGAAGACCCCTTCGGCCTGCCGGCGCTGGATGTAGCCGTCCAGGAAGACGAACAGCGGATAACTCTGTATCTGGTCGGACCACTGCTGGTTGTCGTCGGCCTCCTGCTCCAGCCAGGCGTAGAGCAGCATGCGGTGGAGATCCCGATCGTGCTCGTAGCCGTAGAAGATCGCGCGAATGAGCGTGCGCAGCAACCGTTCGTCCTCGCCCCGCTCGGCGTAGTCCTGCAGCTCGGCGATGAGCTGCTCGGTCCCGACGCCGGTCCTGCGGTCGAAGGCCGCCGCGTACAGGTCGTTCTTGGTCGGGAAGTGCTTGAAGATGGTCGCCTCGCTGACCCCGGAGGCCCGGGCCAGCGACTTCGTGGTCGTACCCTTGAACCCGTGCCGGCCGAACAGGGCGATGGCGGCGTCGACGATCTGGGCCCGGCGCTCGGGGCCGGGCATCCGATTGCCGCACTTCGGCGCCTTGCCGGAAGCGGTCTGAGTGGGGGAGTCGTTGGGCACGTTGCGTGAGGCGGCCGGCCGAGGCGGCCGCGGAGCGACGGAACGAAAAGCACCCCGGGGAGCCGTTCGGCTCCCCGGGGCATGGGCCGCTAAAAGGATATCTGCGTGCCGAACGTCAGCACCCGGCCGTCGTTGATCTGGGTCGGCCGGTAGAAGTCGTCGTTGATCGTCGCCCCCCCTCCGAAGAACCGGTTCCGCGTGAAGACGGTCAGGGTGTTGAAGAGGTTGCTGGCGTCCATGTACGCCCGTATCCGCACGCCGCCGGGCAGCGTCATGAGCTTCTGGAAGCGGATGTCGAGCTGCGTGGTCAGATCCTCGAACCGCGTGCCCGGCTCGATCAGCGAAACGTCGACGTTCTGCAATACCGGTTGAAAGGTCGCGCTCAGCGGGGAAACGAGCGGCCGGCCCAGGTCGGTTGCGTCCACCTGGTAGGAGGCCAGGATCTCGTTGCCCGCGAACACCTGGAACAGACCGGAGATCATGGTGCCGAACGGCAGCGGAATGCCCCCCGAGAACTTGAAGTTGTTGCGGAATCCCCGCGAGTTGTCGCAGAAGTCGAGTCCGAATATCGGAGCTGCGCCATCGTCGTTCGCCGGGTTGCCGTTGGGGTTGTCCATCCGCGCGTCCGTGCAGAAGTTGCCCGAGGCCTCGCCGCCCGTCCAGCTCGCCTGCGCGAAGCCGTCGTTCCACAGCCGGCCGTCGACGATCACCTCGAACCCGTTCCAGCTCCGCGAATCGTCGGGCGCCTGGGTATACAGGATGTCGCCCGTCGAGTACCCGAAGTCGGGGGTGGCGTACTCGTACACCGTGAGCTGCTGGTTGCCGCCGCCCGGCAGCCGCGAATCGGCCGGCCCGGTGAAGGGTATTGCGGACCAATTGCTGGCGTCGACCGCCGTGTTGTCGGCCCAGCGGAAATTGCCGAACTCCCGCCGGATCCATTTCGCGCTGATCGACCAACTGTTGCCCAGCTCGTGCTCGACGCCGACGTTGTACTCCCAGTTGCTCTCCCTCAGCGCGTCGGGGTCGAGCCTGTTCGCCGTGGCCGGCGTGCCGAAGTTCGGGTTGAACGACGCGCTGATCTCGGCGTACTGGGGCGTCCCGTCAGGGTTGATCGGCGTGCCGTCGCCGTTGGCGTCGAACCACGGGCGGTAGTCGAAGAGAAAGCCGAACGGACTGAACGTGGTGGTGATGCCAAGCGCCTCGTTCGCCACGTAGCGTCCCGCGAACGCCTTCAACGCCGTCCGGCCGTCACCGAACAGGTCGTAGGCCACGCCGAAGCGTCCGCTCCAGTCGCTCCAGGCCGGGAGG
This sequence comes from Vicinamibacteria bacterium, assembly GCA_022820825.1. Lineage (GTDB taxonomy): Bacteria > Acidobacteriota > Vicinamibacteria > Vicinamibacterales > UBA8438 > JAAXGX01. The sequence goes on along the minus strand of JAJEEU010000057.1, from coordinate 16,830 downwards.
TCGTTGATCGGGTCGGCGGTGATCTCCGGCGAGAAGTAGCCGGCGGGCCGGGTGCCCCCTGCCAGGGAGCCGTTGAGCCAGTCGTAGCGCACGCCGAGGTTCACCGTGAAACGGTCCACCGTCCAGGCGTCCTGCGCGTAGATGCCGCACTCGCAGTTCTGCTTGCGCAGATCCTCCGCATCCCCGTTGCCCATTACCAGCACGAAGAGCGGGAAGCCGTTGAAGGTGGCCGCCTGGAAGATGTCGCCGTTGTTCTTCCAGCGGCCGTACTGGATGTTGTTGGCGTACTGGAAGCCGGCCTTGAAGTTGTGCGACCCGGTGACGTACGAGACCGACGCGTTTGCCATGCGCCGGTGGTCCTCGGTGAAGAAGTCCTGGAGGATGCTGGTGCCCGACTGGAGGCCCGTGGCAAGGTCGTTGAAAGCCACCCGGCCGATGCCGTTTTCGTCGAAATCGCGGAACGCGAGATCCAGCCGCTGGTACGAGAAGGTCGCTTCGATCAGCACCCGGTCGGTGGGCGTCGACGTCCAGCGCGTCGTGCTCATGTAGTTGGGGTCGGAGGTGCCGTTGAACAGCGCCTCGGACGAAACGCGGCCGAAGCCGGTGCCGACCACGCGTCCGTAGTCGTTCTGCTGCGCCGTGAACGCCGAGGTGACCTTGTTCGCCTGGCTGACCTGGTAGGTGATCCGGATGTTCTGCACGCTGCTCGTGCCCTCGCCGAACGCGCGCAGATCGTCGCCGAGGCCTTCCGGCGTGGACGGCTCATCGGGGTCGAAGAAGATGTCGGTGCGGTAGGTCTTGTTGCGGTTCCGGACGTAGGAGCCGAAGAACCACAGCTTGTCCTCCCTGAGCGGGCCGCCGAAAGCCGGGTTGAGGCTGTAGTTCCACGCCGTGGGCGCGAAGGCGAACCCGGCCGCCTCCAGCTCGGGCGTCAGGTTGCTGTCGGCGAAGGTGTCGCGCCCGCCGTCGAGGAAGAGCTCCCCGGAGAAGGTGTTGGCGCCGGCCTTCGGGATCATGTTGGTGCGCACGCCGCTCTGGGGGAACTCGGCCGAGAGCGCGCCCGTGTCGAACACCATCTCCGCGATCGACGCCTCGTCGGTGACCAGCCCGACGCCGCCCACGGACTGGCTGCGGCTGCCGAGCTGCGTGCCGGTCTCGACGCCGTCGATGTGGCCCTGGCTGTCCGCGCCCGTCGAGCCGTGCACGGTCGGCCCGCGCTCTGCCAGGGTGCCGGCCGTCGCGAGGAAGTTGTTGCGAGCGTCGACGCCCGGCGCGTACTGCATCCCGGTGATGATGCTCTGCGCCGCCGGCAGCGCGTTGACCTCGTCGGTGACCAGCACCGTCTGTTCGCGAGTGTTGACGACGTCGACGAGCGGCGCCTCACCCGACACCGTCACGGTTTCGGCGATCTGGCCTACCGACAACTCCGCGTCGACATTCGCCGTGAACGAACCCTCGAGCACGATGCCGTCGCGCACCACGGTGCGGAACCCCTGCAGGCTGAAGGTGACCGAATACGTTCCTGGCGGCAGGTTGATGAACTGGTAGTTGCCGGCGCCGTCGGTGACGACGGTGCGGCTGCGCTCGATCAGGGCCGGGCTGGCCGCTTCCACCGTGACGCCGGGCAACACCAGCCCGGTTTCGTCCTCGACCGTGCCGGCGATGCCGGCGCGGTCCTGTGCGTGGACCGTGTTGGGCGCGATCAGCGCGCCCGCCAGCAACAACAACGCGACGAGCGACGTAAAGCTACCGCTCCTCAACCCCATGTCCCCTCCCAGGTGATGGTGAGTGATCACTTGTTACGCCAAACTTACGCGGACGTAACGGCGAATTAAACCATACCCGGAGGCGGCCGGACAAGACGTTTTTCGGCCGATCTGCGACCGCATGCGCCGCGGCTGGTATCATGTCGGCGTCCGCAAGTGAGTGCTCGCTTGCGGAGCTGGAGGAGCGCATGACCATCCGTCGCCGCGTAGCTGTACTGCTGATGATCGGCCTGCTGGCCCCGGCCGGCGCCGCGGCCCAGTCGGCCGGCGCGCAGCCGCCTCGAACGTCCTGGGGAGACCCCGATCTGGGCGGGGTCTGGGACTTTCGCACCATCACGCCGCTGGAACGGCCGGAAGAGCTGGGCGACAAGGCGTTCCTGACGGAGGAGGAGGTTGCCGCGGCGGAGCAGAAGGCCGTCGATCGCGACCGTTTCATGAACGAGAAGCCGGCGGAACGGGCCACGAAGGGCGGCAACGTGGGCGCCTACAACTGGTTCTGGATGGACTTCGGAACCGCGGCCGTGGAATCCGGGCGCACGTCGCTGATCGTCGATCCGCCCAACGGCCGCCGGCCGCAGATGACCCCCGCCGCCGCGGAAGCGTGGAGCAAGCGCCCGCCATGGGGCCAGGAGCCGCCGCCCGACAGCTACACGGACATGAGCGTCTTCGACCGCTGCGTGGGCTCGATGGCGCTGCCCATCTACCCGACGGCGTACAACAACTACGTGCACGTGTTCCAGACGCCCGACCACCTGGCCATGTTCGTCGAGATGATGGGGTCGGTCCGGATCATCCCGCTCGACGGTCGGCCGCACGCGGCCGTGCCGCAGGCGCTCGGCAACTCGCGGGGCCGCTGGGAGGGCGACACGCTCGTCGTGGAGACGCAGAACTTCAGCCGCGGGATGGCGCTGATCGGCGCGAGCCATGACGCGCACAGCCTGGTCGAGCGCTTCACGCGGGTCGGCGCCGGCAGCATCGAGTACGAGTTCACGGTTGTCGATCCGACGGTGTGGACCAAACCTTGGACCGCCGTGCAGACGCTGCGCAGGGCCGCCGGCGCCGTCTACGAGTACGCCTGCCACGAGGGGAACTACGCCCTGCCGAACATCCTGGCGGGCGCCCGGAAGGCCGAGGCGCAGCGCGCTGCCGGACGCTAGAGGTCCCATGCCTGCGCCCCGTCTCCGAAGCCGCGCCGGTCTGGCCCGCGTGCCGGCCGCTTGCCTGCTGGCCGCGGCGTTGGGCGGCGGTCCGGCTTTCGCACAGCCCGCGTCCTCCGGTCGCTGGCAGACCTACGGCACCGAGAACGGCGAATGGCGCAGCTATGCCGGCGACATCGCCGGCACCAAGTACTCGCCGCTCGACCAGATCGACGCCGGCAACTTCGGCGATCTGGAAGTCGCGTGGGAGTGGACCTCGGTCGACCGGACGCTCAGCCGCGCGACGCCGGGCGGCGGCGAGTGGCGCGGGCCGCTCGAGGCCGTCGTCGAGTCGCTCGTCGCCGACAGCCCGAACCTGTACCGCGAGGGGCAGTCGCCGAATCCCACGCGCTTCCAGGCCACGCCGCTGATGGTGGGCGGTGTCCTCTACTTCAACACGCCGCTGTCGCAGGGCGTGGCGGTCGACGCGGCCACCGGTGAGACGCTCTGGGTCTTCAATCCGAAGAGCTACGAGGAAGGCACGCCGTCGATGAGCGGCCCGTGGACGCAGCGCGGCGTCGCCTACTGGACGGACGGTGAGGGCGACGAGCGCATCTTCTGGGGCACCGGCAACGGCTACCTGGTGTGCGTCGAGGCGCGGACCGGCCGGCCGTGCCCCGACTTCGGCCCCGGCGGCAGCGGGATGGTCGACGCCATGGTGGGCATCCCGCGCGTCGACCGCGCGGCGCGCGACTACCTCAACGCGATGCTCTATTCGATCAACTCGCCGCCCATCGTCGTCCGCGACAAGGTGATCCACGGCTCGCAGATCGCCGACGTGCGCGTCACGAAGGAGGCGCCGCCCGGCTGGGTGCGGGCCTGGGACGCCCGCACCGGCGCCCACGAGTGGGACTTCCACACCGTGCCCAACAGCGCGGACGAGTTCGGCGCCCACACCTGGCTCAACGAATCGTGGCGCTACTCGGGCAACGCCAACGTCTGGTCGATGCTGGCCGGCGACAACGCGCTGGGCTACGTCTACCTGCCGACCGGCACGGTGACCAACGACTACTACGGCGCGGACCGGCCGGGCGACAACCTCTTCTCGGAGTCGATCATCGCCGTCGACGTCGAGACCGGACAGCGCGCCTGGCACTTCCAGGCCGTCCACCACGGGCTGTGGGACTACGACTTCCCGACGCACCCCAATCTGCTCGACGTGACGGTCGGCGGGCGTGAGGTGCCGATGCTCGCGCAGGTCAGCAAGCAGGGGTTCATCTATGCCTTCGACCGCGTGACGGGCGAGCCCGTGTGGCCGATCGAGGAACGGCCCGTCCCGCAGGAGACGAACCTGCCCGGCGAGATCCCGTCCGCTACCCAGCCGTTTCCCACGAAGCCGCCGCCGTTCGAGTACCAGGGCGTTTCAGTCGACGACCTGATCGACTTCACGCCGGAGATCCGGGCGATGGCGGTCGAGGCGGTGCGCGACTTCCGGCTGGGGCCCTTGTACACGCCGCCCCTGCGCGCGGTAGACGGCGGCGTGCAGGGCACCATCCAGCGGCCGGCCATCGACGGCGGGGCCAACTGGGGCGGGGCCGGTGTCGATCCCGAGACCGGGCTGCTCTACGTGCCGTCGCAGAACCGCTACTCGGTCTTGACGTTCTACGAGCCCGACCCAGCCGACGGGGCCACCATGGCGATCACGCAGGGCGCGTTCGGATCGGGGCGGCAGCCGGCCATGCCGCAGGGTCTGCCACTGTTCAAGCCGCCCTACTCGCGGATGACGGCAGTGGACCTCAACGCCGGCGAGACGGCCTGGATGCAGCCCAACGGCGACGGCGACCGCTACCGCAACCACCCCCTGCTGCGCGACCTCGACCTGCCGCCGCTCGGGGGCGACGGGCGCGGCGGGCCGCTGGTGACGAAGACGCTGCTGATCAGCGCCCTGTCGGCAGGCGGTGCGGGCGGCGGGCCGCGGCTCGTCGCGCGCGACAAGGCCACCGGAGCAATCGTCGGGTCGGTCGATCTGCCCAGCGGCGCCGTCGGGACGCCGATGACGTACCTGGTGGAGGGCCGGCAGCACATCGCCCTCACCGTGGGCGGCGGCCCGCGCCTGATTGCGCTCGCGCTGCCCGTATCGACATTCCCTTGACCTGTGATGCGTGATGCGTGATGATGTCCGGCGTGCGTACGACGCTTGACATTGACGACGACGTTCTGCAGGCAGCCAAGGAGCTGGCCGCGGCACGGCGCCTTACCGCGGGGCGCGTAATCTCGGAGCTCGCACGCACCGCGCTCCAGCCTGCGCGCACTGAACGCACCCGCAACGGCGTTCCCCTTCTTCCGCGACGAGAACCAGGCGCACCGCGGCCGACAATGAAGCTGGTCAACAGCCTGCGCGACTGAACGTGCAGTCGACGCCATGCCCGGTCCGGCGCTGCTCGACGTCAACCTCCTGATAGCGCTGGTCGATCCGGATCACGTCCATCACCAGCTCGCACACGACTGGTTCGAGGACAATCGCCGGTTCGGGTGGGCGACATGTCCGGCTACCGAGGGCGGGTTCCTGCGCGTACTGGGAAACCCGGCATATGGGTCCGTGTTGCACCGGGTAGCGGACCTGACAGTTCTCCTGAGGTCGTTCTGCGCGGACAGCAACCATCAGTTCTGGGCGGCTGGAGTGTCGCTGCGCGACGAAACGATATTCAACCCGGCCGTCATGTCCGGACACCGGCAGGTTACGGACGTCTATCTGCTGGGGTTGGCGAAGAAGCACGGCGGCTGTCTCGCCACATTTGATCGGACCATTCCACTGCACGCGGTAAAGGGGGCCGACCTCTCCACGCTCGCTGTGATTTCGCCGGCGTCGTGATCCAGTGAGCATGGCGCGGCCAGGCTTCGTTGGGCTGGTGAGGCGAGTTCTCGCCGCACCCGGCCTGGAGCGCCCTGAACGATCCCGCCGTCCGCCTCCAGCAGCTAGCGGCCTTCCAGCAGGAGGGGGACTATCTGCTGGAGGCGGCCGGCGGGGGCGGCGAAGTCGGCGTAGCGGTCGGGCAGCTTGTAGCCGGCGATAATCTCCGCCGCGCTGCGGCCGGCGGCCCGTCCCTCGTGGGCCTGCATGAGCAGGTCGTTGTAGAAGCCGGCGTAGTCGACCAGGTCCTGCCAGACGTGCGGATCGTCGGCGTGGCCGGTGATGACGGTGTCGACGTCCGGGATGCCGTCGGCCGCCCCCTGTAGCGTGGCGCCGAACTCGGTGGCGCTGCCGTTCGAGTTGGCCGCGTCGATGAAGGGCAGTCCCTTGCGCGCCATCATGTCGCCGGTATGCACCGTGCGCGCGTCCTTGAACACGACGAACGTGTCGCCGTCCGTGTGGCCGCGGCCGAAGTAGTAGAGGTCGATCCGGTCGGCGCCGCTGAACAGCGTGTGCTGCGTCGAGTACGTCGTGTCGGGCAGGAACCTCGCGTTGTCGCCCTGGAACTGCTCGCAGTTCTTGATCGACCCGCCCTCGAAGCCCGCGCCGTCGTCGCAGTCGGTGCTGGCCATGTTCGCGGCCGTGTTCTCGTGCGTGACGATGTTGACCGTGTCGGGGAACTCGGGGTTCGAGCCGCTGTGGTCCCAGTGGGTGTGCGTGTTGATGATGGTCGTCACCGGCATGTCGGTGATCTGCCGCACCTGGGCGAGGATGTCCGCGCCGTAGCCCTTGATCTTGGTGTCCACCAGGACGACGCCGTCGACGGTCAGGAAGACCGCGGTGTTGCCCCCCGTGCGCATCCCCTGCTCGGCCGGATCCGAGGTGAGCACGTACAGGTTGTCGGTCAGCTCCAGCGGGCGGATGGGGTGCCGGTCCGACTGCGCCTCGTAGGACGCCGCCGCCAGCGTCACGCCGATAACCGTCACCGCCGCCAGGCACGCAATCCGCCGCATCACCGCCTCCTGTCGCTGTCGAATCCGGCTGCAACTATACCGTGGCCCGGCGCCTCGTGCAGAATATGCGAGCGGTACGAGAGGAGACGCCGGAATGAGATTGTTGTCGATCGCGTGGGCGGTGGCCGGGGTGCTTGCGGGGGTGGCGCCGGTGCAGGCCCAGTGGCAGACGTATGGCACCGAAGACGGCGAATGGCGCAGTTACGCGGGCGACATCGCCGGCACCAAGTATTCGCCGCTGGATCAGATCGACGCGGACAACTTCAGCGACCTCGAGATCGCGTGGGAGTGGGTGTCGGTCGACAATTTCGTCAGCCGGTCCACCCCGGGCGGCGGCGAATGGTGGGCTCCGCTCGACACGATCGTCGAATCGCTCGTCGAAGAGACGCCCGACCTCTACCGCAGCAGCCAGCCGCCCAACGCCACGCGCCTGCAGGCGACGCCGATCATGGTGGGCGGCGTGCTCTACTTCAACACGCCGCTGTCGCAGGGGGTGGCCATAGACGCGACCACCGGCGAGACGCTCTGGGTCTTCAACCCCAAGGGCTACGAGGAGGGCACGCCGTCGATGAGCGCGCCCTGGACGCAGCGCGGCGTCGCCTACTGGACGGACGGCGAAGGCGACGAGCGCATCTTCTGGGGCACCGGCAACGGCTACATGGTCTGCGTCAAGGCGAAGACCGGCCAGCCCTGCCCCGACTTCGGGCCGGACGGCAGCGGCATGGTCGACGCCATGGTCGGCATCCCGCGCGTCGATCGCGAGGCCCGCGACTACCTCAACGCGCTGCTCTACTCGATCAACTCGCCGCCCATCGTGGTCCGCGACAGGGTCATCCACGGCTCGCAGATCGCGGACCGGCGCATCACGAAGGAAGCGCCGCCCGGCTGGGTGCGGGCCTGGGACGTGCGCACCGGGGAGCACGCGTGGGACTTCCACACCGTCCCCAACAGCCCGGACGAGTTCGGCGCCCAGACCTGGGGCAACGAATCGTGGCGCTACTCCGGCAACGCCAACGTGTGGTCGATGCTGGCCGGCGACAACGAGCTGGGCCACGTGTACCTGCCGACCGGCACCACGACCAACGACTACTACGGAGCCGACCGGCCGGGCGACAACCTCTACTCGGAGTCGATCATCGCGGTCGACGTGGAGACGGGCGAGCGCGTCTGGCACTTCCAGGCGGTGCACCACGGCTTGTGGGACTACGACTTTCCCACCCACCCCAACCTGGTGGACGTCGTCGTTGACGGCCGGCCCGTCAAGGCCCTGGCGCAGATCAGCAAGCAGGCGTTCGTCTATGCGTTCGACCGGGTGACCGGCGAGCCCATCTGGCCCATCGAGGAACGCCCGGTGCCGCAGGAGACGAACATGCCGGGCGAGGCGCCCTCGCCGACGCAGCCGTTCCCGACGAAGCCGGCGCCGTTCGACTACCAGGGGGTGACCATCGACGACCTGGTCGACTTCACTCCGGAGATCCGCCAGATGGCGATCGAGGTGGTCTCCAACTTCAAGATCGGGCCGCTGTTCACGCCGCCCGGAAGACCCATCGAAGGCGGCACGCAGGGCACGCTGATGCGCCCGCCCGACTTCGGCGCCGCCGGCTGGGCCGGCGCGGCGGTCGACCCCGAGACCGGGATGCTCTACGTCCCCTCCCGCAACGTGGCCGTCGCCATCCCGCTGTACCAGCCCGACCCGGCCCTCGGCGCCACGATGCTCTACACGCACGGCGCCCCCGAGGAGCAGCGGCTGCGCCAGATCCGGGAGGGGCAGAGCTACCAGGCGCGGATGCCGCAGGGCCTGCCGCTGCTCAAGCCGCCCTACTCGCGGATCACGGCCATCGACATGAACACCGGCGAGCACGCCTGGATGGTGCCGCTGGGCAACGGCGACCGCATCCGCAACCATCCCCGCCTGCGCCACCTGGACCTGCCGCCGCTCGGCGACGGAACCATCGGCGGGCCGTTGCTGACGAAGACCCTGCTCATCAGCACCGTGCCGACCGCCGGGAGCCAGGGCGGTCCGGCCCTGGTCGCCTGGGACAAGCAGTCCGGCGAGATCCGGGGGACCGTCGACCTGCCGGCCGGGACGATCGGCACGCCGATGACCTACATGGCCGGCGGCCGGCAGTACATCGCGGCCAGCATCGGCGGCGGACCGCGGATGATCGCCTTCGCGCTGCCTACCGCTCCGTGACGGTGACCGTGACCTCGCGGGCCGTCTTCAGCGCGATGTCGTGCGCCAGGGCGCGCAGCACGTAGGTGCCCGGCTCGCTGAAGGTGGCCGTCGTGGTCAACTCGCCGTCAGCGCTCAGCAGGGTAGCGGCCCATTCCGGCACGGGCTCGATGCCCTGGCACAGCGGGCTCGCGGATGCGCGCCGCCGCAGGTCGGGGTTGAACTGCGGCGGATCGAAGGTCACGTGCTCGTCGTTGCCCCGATACACGAGCCAGCCGGCCATCAGCTTGGTGAGGTGGCGCCGGTCGAAACGCGGCTCGGGCAGGCCGTCGTCGCTCACGCGGGCGGTCAGCTCCAACGGCTGGCCCACGGCCACGGTCCGCGCGGCCGGGCCCACGATCTCGACCACCGGGTACTGGTTGTCGCTCTCGCCGAAGCGCTGGCCGTAGCTGGCCTCGTTCATCATCGTGATCTGGCGGTCGAGCACGTACTCGGGTTGCAGCGACGCGTACGCCTGCTCAGTCCGGCCGTTCACGGTCAGCGTCCACACCAGCTCCCGGTCGCCGAAGTCCGCCGGCACGGGGACCTTGAAGACGAACTCGGCGCGGCGGGGAAAGAAGCGCGTCGGCTGGCCCCGATCGGGTCCGCCCGGCTCGACGTTGTTGTCCGGACCGACCGGCACGTGCACGATTTCCTGGCAGTTCCGGTTGAAGAACCCGAAAACCATGCTGAACGTGCCGTCCGGGTTGGCTTCCCAGCCCTCGAAGGCGGGCACGACGTTCTGCCCGCGGTCGTGGGCCATCTGCGCGGCGGCCTCGAGCGGAGAGAATGCTGCAAGCGCGGCGATGCACGCCGCGGCGGCAATCGACCGGCGTCTGGTAACAGCCCGTGGTGAAAATCCCGCGTCGCACCGAGACCGGTCAGGCGCCCGGCTGACAAGGCGTGACGAGCGAGCATACTTGCAGAGTATGTGAGCGAGGAACAACACAGTCAGGCGGGATGCATGGCCGGTCGAATGCAGTGGGACTTTCACCACGGGCTGGTAACCATGTTCACCGGGTAGAGGGTGGCGGGCAGGCCGTCAGTTCTGGTTGTCGGTGCGCTGGCTCAGGCGCCTGGCCTCCCGTTCGGCCGCGATCTCGTCGAACTGCTCGTCGGTGAGGAAGGTGAACTTCGCGAGCTGGACGAACATGTCGTCGATCGACCGCTCGCCGTGGCCCTTCCAGTTCCGCGGGTCGACGACGTTGCGATTGCTCGCCGAGTTGTCGTACCAGCCGGTCAGGTGGAGCACCGTCCCCTTGGGCAGCAGCGGCGCGTAGTCGTCCTGGTAGACGTAGACCTTCGCCCAGTTGTGGTCGTAGCCCGCGCAGCTCAGCACCTCGCGCCGCGGGCTCAGCCGGTAGTTGTGGGTGTTCTCGTCCGGAGGGTAAATCGCCTCCACGCACATCCGCCGCCCGCTGGCGTGCATGTGGGGCTCGAACGTGTTCAGCAGCCCCGGCTGCGGCATGATGTAGTAGCCATCGAGCCGGACCTCGTCCTGGTCCGCCGGAATGTCGAGCGCATCCCCGATGCCGCCGATCGCGCCGAACTCCCAACTGCCGTACTTCGGCTCGTAGCCTTCGGGATGGAACACGAACCCGATGTCCGCGCGCACCGGCACGATCTCGCCCGACGCGTAGAGGTGCACGGTGAACCTGAGCTCCGACTCGCCCGGCAGGACGACGCCGACCTCTTCCGGATAGGTCGTGGCGTTCTGGCCGATCTCGTGCGTCAGCCGGAACTGCGAGCGCCCGTCTTCCGACGCGTAGTACTGGTCGCCGGTGTGGATGCCCATGTGGTGGATCGTGAACCGGCCGTAGCCGCTGCCCTCGTTTGCCTTGCGCAGGAGCCGCGTCTGGGCCTCCGCCTCCATGAGGCGCACCTCCTGGACCTCGACGGCCTTGATGTAGCGATCCGTGGTGAGTCCCGTCGGCACGGGGCCGAACTCGTCGTGGTAGTCGGCCGCCACGGCGGGCACTGTCATGACCGGGCTCGACACGATGAGGTCGGGCTCGCCGATGGTCCACACCCCTTCCGCCGGGAACACGAGGGGCGGGGGCAGATCGGCGGGATTGCCGCGCGGAGCGCCGTTGTCGGCCCAGGCCGCCAGGGTTGCGATCTCCTTGTCGCTCAGCGAGATGTCGTCCTTGTAGTGCTGGATGCCGATGGTCTTGTCGATGAACCACGGCGGCATCTCGCGCAGCGCGGTGCGGTCCTTGATCGCGCGCGCCCAGGGACGGGCCTCCTCGTACGTGAGCAGCGACATCGGCGCCACGGCGTCCGGGCGGTGGCAGTTCTGGCAGGAGCGCTGCAGGATGGGCGCGACGTCCTTCGTGAACGTCACTTCCGTATCGCGCTCGGCCGCCGCCGCGGCTGCCGGCAATGCAACCAGGACGGCCGCCGCGAGGGCGGCGCCAACGAGCAGTTTCGTCACGGGACCGGAGATGATCGATGCTCTTGCCACGGCTTCAGGCCTTTCTCGCCGCCGGGATGCGGCGACGTCCACCCGCCAATTCTAGCGGGATTGCGTATCCAGTCAAGGACCACCCGAGCCGCCGTGATTGGTGGTAGCCTACGTGCGGGTAGAACGGTGAAATCGGAGACGGACGAGAGGTTGCGATGACTTTGCGTGCTGCAGGTTCGTGGGTTGCGATTCCGGGCCTCGCGCTGCTGGCCGGCTGCGCGGCGTCCGACCCGCCGGAACCGGCCGACTGGACGGTGACGGTGCTCGCGCAGGGCAGTCCGCTGCACGCCACCAACGGGATGTACTTCGGCCCCGACGGGCGCCTCTACGTGGTCAGCGCGTCCAGCGCGACGGTGGCTGCCGTCGACAAGGAGAGCGGGGAGGTCCTGGAGCGCTGGGGACCCGAGCTCGGCGTGCGAGGGCCCGACGACATCACCTTCGGGGCGGACGGCTCCGCCTACTGGACCGAGTTCTCCTTCGGCGACGTCGCCAGGCGCACGCCGGACGGGACGATCTCCGTGATTGCCTCACCCGGCCGCGGCGCCAACCCGATCACGTTCTCGGACGACGGCCGGCTCTTCGTGTCGCGCTGTGCGCTGGGCCACGAGCTGTTCGAGATCGATCCGGAAGGCGTCGGGGAGCCGCGCCTCATCACGGATCAGCTCGGTCCGGGCTGCGGCCTCAACGGCATGGACTGGGGTCCGGACGGCCGGCTGTACGGCCCGCGGCCGGCTGCGCGGGAGGCCGTGCGGGTGGACGTCGACAGCGGCGCGTTCGAAACCGTCGCCGCGGACTTTCGGGCGCCGGTCGCGCTGAAGTTCGATTCGCGGCAGCGGCTGCACGTGCTCGACAGCGGGACCGGCGAAGTGTTTCGGGTAGACATCGAGACCGGCGACAAGGAGCTTGTCGGCCAGACCGCGCCGAGCGCCGACAACCTTGTCTTCGACGCGGACGACCGGCTCTTCGTGTCGAGCTATGCCCACAGCTTCATCCTGGAGGTTCTCGGACCCGACGAGAACCGCACGGTCATGGCCGGCGGCCCCAGTTTCCCGGGCGGCCTGGCCTGGTTGCCGGGCGACGGCGGCGCGGGCCGCCTGTTTCTGGCCGACCGCCGGGCGCTGCGGGAGCTGGATCCCCAAACCGGCGAGGAGCTCCACAACGTGGTCGGCAACAATACCGACGTGGGAGAAGCGCTGTCGGCGTACCCGTATGGCGGGCAGCTCCTGCTTGGCGGCGCCGCCACGGTCAGCATCTGGGATCCGGACGGCGACCATCTCGTCCAGCGCTTCGAAGGTTTCGAGGAGACGAGCGACGTCCTCGCGCTGGGCGACGACATCATCGTGAGCGAGTACGAGACGGGCAGCGTGCTGCGCTTCAATCCGGCCGCGCCCGACGACCGCGCCGTGCTGGCGAGCGGCCTCGACGAGCCCGCCGGTCTGGCCGCGCACGGGGACGACCTGTACGTGGCCGACCGCAGCGGGTCGCTGCTGCAGGTTCTCGACGGCGGCGAGCGCCTGGATCCCCCGCGCGTGGTGGCTGATGGACTGGCCGCGCCCGAGGGTATCGCCGCCGGCGAGGATGGCGCGCTGTACGTCGTCGAGCAGGAAGCGGGCCGCGTGACGCAGGTGGACCCGGAGACCGGCGCCGCCACCCCGATCGCCGAGGGTCTCACCCTCGACAGCCTCGAGCAGAAGAGCATCGGGGTGACGACAGCCGTCGGATTCCTGTCCGACGTCACGGTCGGCGACGGCAGTCTCTATGTGTCGAGCTACGCGGAGAACCGCGTATATCGCATTGATCGGTGAGCCCGGAGAAGACAAGACCATGTTTACCAGACGTTCAAGATTACCCTCGCGTATCGCCGTCCGCGCGTGGATTGCAGTCTGCAGCGTGGCGCTGCTGGGCGGTTGCGCGGCGCCCGAACCGCCGGAACCGGCCGAATGGACGGTGCGGGTGCTTGCCCAGGGCAGCCCCCTGCACGCCACGAACGGCATGTACTTCGGCCCCGACGGGCGCCTCTACGTCGTCAGCGCTTCGAGTGCGGTAGTGGCGGCGTTCGATCCCGAGAGCGGGGAGCTCCTGGAGCAGTGGGGGCCCGGGATGGGCGTGCAGGGTCCCGACGACATCACGTTCGGACCGGACGGCTCCGCGTACTGGACCGAGTTCGCCTTCGGCGACGTCGGCAAGCGCGCCCCCGACGGGACGATGTCCGTGATTGCCTCGCCCGGCCTCGGCGTGAATCCCATCACGTTCTCGGATGACGGCCGGCTTTTCGTGGCGCTGTGCGCGCTCGGTGACGGGCTCTTCGAGCTCGATCCGGACGGTGTCGAGGAGCCGCGCCTCATCGCCGACGGGCTCGGTCCGGGCTGCGGCCTGAACGGCATGGACTGGGGGCCGGACGACCGGCTGTACAGTCCGCGATTGACGGCGCAGTATGTGGTGCGCATCGATGTCGATAGCGGCGCGTTCGAAACGGTCGCCACCGGCTTCGAGTCTCCGGTCGCGCTCAAGTTCGACTCGCAGCACCGGCTGCACGTGCTCGACAGCGGCACCGGCGAGGTGTTCCGGGTAGACATCGAGACCGGCGACAAGGAGCTTGTCGGCCAAACCGCGCCGAGCGCCGACAACCTGGCCTTCGACGCCGACGACCGGCTGTTCGTGTCGAACAACGCCCACAGCTTCGTCGTCGAGGTCATCGGACCCGACGAGAATCGGACGGTCGTCCCGGGCGTCGTCAGCTTCCCGGGCGGCCTGGCCTGGCTGCCGGGAGCCGATGGGACGGGCCGGCTGTTCCTGGCCGACCGCCGGGCGCTGCGGGAGCTGGATCCCGAGACCGGCGAGGAGCTGAATTTCGTGACCCGCCACGAGGGCGACGTGGGCGAGGCGCTGACGGCGCACCCGTACGGAAGTCAGTTGATCCTGTCCGGCGCCACCAACGTGAGCATCTGGGATCCGGACGCCAATCGCCTGGTCAATCGCTTCGAAGGCTTCGAGCAGGCCAGCGACGCCCTCGTGCTGGGCGGCGACATCGTCGTGAGCGAGTACGAGACGGGCAGCGTCATCCGCTTCGATCCCGACTCGCCCTATACGCGCGAGGTGGTGGCTAGCGGTCTCGAGGCCCCCGCCGGCCTGGCGGCCCACGGCGGCGATCTGTATGTCGCGGACCGAAGCGGCGCGCTCCTGCAGGTTCTCGAAGCCGGCGAGCCCATCGAGCCGCCGCGCGTAGTGACTGACGGACTTGCCGGCCCCGAGGGCGTGGCCGCCGGCGAGGACGGCGTGTTGTACGTCGTCGAGCAGGAGGCGGGCCGCGTGACGCAGGTGGACCCGGAGACCGGCGCGACAATGCTGGTTGCGGACGGCCTCACCCTCGACAGCCTGGAGCAGAAGAGCATCGGCCCGACGACGTCCGTCGGTTTCCTGTCGGCCGTCGCGGTCGGCGGCAACGGCAGCCTCTACGTGTCGAGCTATGCGGAAAACCGCGTGTACCGCATCGACCCGTAGCCGCGATCGGCTGCCATCGGAGCGACATGTGCATCTGATAACGTGTGAGGTTGGAGACGCCGGTTGCCGTTGGGGTAACGCGTCGCCCTTGCGGCCGCATTAAAGGAGATAACAAGATGTTCGACAGGATCACACCCGTGCCCGATGCCGGCGCCGCCGGCGCGCCGGCGACGACTTCGCGCCGGGCCTTTGGACGAAGTCTTGGGCTGTCGGCCGCCGGACTGGCCGTGGCGGGATGCTCGACTCCCGAGCCCCCGGCCGACCCGGCGGCCGCCGAGACGGCAGTCGATCAGGGGTTAGTGCCGGCCCAGGATGCTGCTTCACAGGCGGCCCTCACTCCCGACGCGGCCCTGACGCTCCTTGCCGACGGCAACGCGAGATTCGTCGCCGGGACACCTGCCCGTCGCGACTACAGCGATCAGATTCGAGCGACCGCCGGCGCGCAGTACCCGTTCGCCGTCGTGCTCGGGTGCATCGATTCGCGAGTCCCCATCGAGACCGTATTCGATCAGGGGATCGGGGACATCTTCGCGGCCCGGGTCGCCGGAAACATCGTGAACACCGAGCTGCTCGGCAGCATGGAATTCGCCTGTCGGCTGGCCGGGTCGAAGCTCGTGGTCGTCCTCGGACATACCTCGTGCGGTGCGGTGAAGGGGTCCATCAGCAGCGCCCGCCTCGGCAATCTCACGCAGCTCGTACAAAAGATCGAACCGGCCGTGGAGGCCATCGAAGGCGAGCGCGATGCCGACAACGACGGCTACGTCGACGCGGTTGCCGAAGAGAACGTCCGCATGGTCATCGCGGAAATTCGGCGAGACAGCCCCGTACTGGCCACCATGGAGCAGGATGGAGAGATCCACATCGTGGGCGGGATGTATGACGTCTCCAGCGGCGCCGTGCGCTTCATCTGATCCCATGCGGCGCGGGTGGATTGGCGCGCTCGTTCTCGCCGCCGCGATGCTGCTGTCGCCCTGTGCGGCCCTGGCGCAGACGCCGGTCGACCTGGATCAGCTCGGCGCCTGGTACATGCTGTTCTGGTCGACTCGCTTCGACGACACGTCGTGGGGGCTGCAGGGCGACGTGCAACACCGCAACTGGAATGCGGGAACCGACCTGGAGCAGTTGCTGATCCGGGGTGGCGTGACCTACGCGCTGCCCGAATCCCCCGTGCTGTTGACCGGTGGCGTCGCGCACATCACGAGCGGCGCCTTCGGCGACAGCGACGAGACCAGCGCGGAGCGGCGCCTGTACCAGGAGGCGCTGGTTCGCCAGGCATTCGGGCAGGTCGTTTTTCTGCGCCACCGCTACCGGTACGAACAGCGTTGGGTCGACGGCCAGGATTTCCGGACGCGGTTTCGCTACGCCCTGTTCGGCGATGTCGCGCTGAACGGACGGGGGAAAGAGAAAGGGTCCATCTACCTGGCGCTGTACAACGAAGTCTTCGTCAACGGAGAGCTCGAGATCGGGCCGGGCAGGACAGTGGAACGCTTCGACCGCAACCGGTTCTACACGGCGCTGGGCTTCGGAGTCGGCGACCGGTCCCAGGTTCAGGCCGGCTACATGATCCAGACGGTACCCGGCGGCTCGAAGGGGCAGCTTCAGGTCAGCCTCCACACAACGTTCTGAATCGGTTGCCTCGTGACGGGAGGAGCATCGTGACCACGAAAAAAAAGGCGTCGATGTCGAGAAGGCGGTTCCTGAAGGAGGCGGGCGTGGGCGCGGGCGCCGCCGCCGCGGTGGACCCGGCCGGCGCGTCCGCGCTCGTGGGCGTGGCCGCCGCCGCTGCCCCCGATGCCGACATCCGGCTGGCGCCCGAGTTCGAGCCTT
>JAJEEU010000041.1 GCA_022820825.1 Vicinamibacteria bacterium | reverse complement strand
CGGGCCAGCCGACGGACGAGCTGAGCGAAGGCGGCATCACGGTGGAGGGCGAGGTCGCGAATTTCCGGCCGGTCACCGACGCGATGCTGCGGAACCAGGATCCGGGCGACTGGCTGATGATCCGCCGCAACTACGAGGCGTGGAGCTACAGCCCCCTCGACGAGATCGACCGCGGCAACATAAGCGAGCTGGAGCTGGCATGGGTGTGGGCGCTGCCCGAGGGCGGCTGGCACGCGCCGTCGCCCATCGCGCACGACGGCGTCCTGTACCTGGCGGGCATCGGTCCGGTGGTGCAGGCGATCGACGCCCGCAGCGGCAACCTGATCTGGGAGCACCGCGTGCCGATCTACACGCCGGGCTACTCCGGCACCAGCCGCAACCTGGCCATCCACGGCAGCCGGCTCTTCCTCGCCGCGCCGGACGCCCGCCTCGTGGCGCTGGACGCGCGCAACGGCGCGCAACTGTGGGACGTCCCGATCGCCGACCGGAGGGACGGGTTCCGCAATACCAGCGGCCCGATCGTGGTGAACGGCACCGTGGTGCAGGGGCTCAGCGGCTGCGACCGCTTCACGAACGAGCGCTGCTTCATCAGCGGCTACGACGTCGCTTCGGGCGACCGCCGCTGGCGGTTCCACACCGCGGCCGGCTCGGATCAGCCGGGCGGCAACACCTGGGCCGGCGTCCCGGACTATCTGCGCGCCGGCACCGACACCTGGATCACCGGCAGCTACGACCCGGGACTGGACCTCGTCTACTTCGGCGTCGCGCAGGCGAAGCCGTGGGCGGCGGTCAGCCGCGGCATGACCATGGACGACACGGGGCTGTACGCCAACTCCACCGTCGCCATCCGGCCCGCCGACGGCACGCTCGACTGGTACTTCCAGCACGTGCCGGCCGAGAGCCTCGACCTGGACGAGGTGTACGAGCGGGTGCTGGTAGACGTGGGCGGCCGCAAGGCCGTCTTCAGCGCCGGCAAGCACGGCATCCTCTGGAAGCTCGACCGCGAGACGGGCGAGTTCCTCGGCTACAAGGAGACGGTCCACCAGAACGTCTTCGACCACATCGACCCGGAGACGGGCGCGGTCACCTACCGCCAGGACATCATCGACGCGCAGTTCGAGCAGCTCGTCCCGGCCTGCCCCAGCACGGCCGGCGGCAAGAACTGGCATCCGATGAGCTACCACCCCGGGACCGGGCTGCTCATCATGCCGCTGGCGCAGACCTGCATGGAGATGGCGGTGCGCGAGGTGCCGCTGGAGCTCGGCTCGGGCGGCGTGGGCATGAGCTCGCGGCCGTTCCACGAGATGCCCGGCACCGGCGGCAATCTCGGCAAGCTGGCGGCGTTCGACGCCGAGACGCTGGAGGAGGTCTGGAGCTACGAGCAGCGCGCGACGTTCCTCACCGGGGTGCTGTCAACCGCCGGCGGGCTCGCGTTCGCCGGCGACCTCGACCGCCGCTTCCGGGCGTTCGACGTCGAGACGGGCGAGGAGCTCTGGGGGGCGCGGCTCGGCACGTCGGTGCAGGGCTTCCCGATCGCGTTCGAGGCGGGCGGCCGGCAGTACATCGCCGTCTCGACCGGCCTGGGCGGCGGCAGCCCGCGCGCGGCGCCGCGCGCGCTGGCGGACGACGTGCACCACCCTCTGAGCGGCAACGCGCTCTACGTCTTCACCCTGCCGGAATAGGGGTCAGCGTCCTTCCGCCTGCTCCTGCGCGCGGGCGCCGGCCAGCATGTTGACCATGCCGTAGTTGCCCTCGTGGCAGGCGTACTCGAAGATGCGCCCGTCGGTCAGCGTCATCGGAATCAGCGCCGTCCAGGGGCTGGACCACTTCTCCGGGTCGGCGGCCGTGAACTCGTAGGCCAGCTCGCCGGGGCCGACGCGCGTGAAGCGCTCGACCAGGCGCAGGTTCGCGCTGGAGCCCTCGAAGTGCGTCTCGCGCAGGAAGTTGGTGGTCTCGACCACCAGCGTGTCGCCTTCCCAGCGGCCCCGCGAGTCGCCGATCCACTGGCGGATCCGCGGCGGCAGGTGCGGCTGCCCGTCCATGGGGATGATGCGCGCGCTGTTGATCATCTCGTTGAACACGACCACGCGGCCGGGCGTCTGGAAGATCTGCACGCTGTTGTTGTAGGCGCTCGGCAGCATCGGCGGGCCGGAGTTGAAGCCCATCAGGCAGCGCTCGGCGAGCGGGCGGTCCTCCGGGCCGGCCGGCAGGGTGCCCGAGAACGCGTCGCCGTAGCCGCCCGTCCGTTCGGCTTCCGGCAGCCAGGGGATCCGCCCGTCGGGCGGATCGACCACCAGCGAGGTGCGCCGGTCGGCGGTGAGGTCGGTACCGAAGTCCATCCAGAACTGGTTGTAGCCGTGCTCGATGTCGGTGTCGAGGCCGAAGCGCCCCTCCGGGTTCGAGCGGTCGTCCCAGTTGGTGTAGGGGGACGCCTCGATGAAGACGGCCGCCTCCTCGGGGGTCAGCACCGCCTTGCCCGCCAGCTCGGGCGGGCGCTCCATCGGCGTCAGGGAGCGGAAGTCCCAGACGCCCTGCAGGTCAGGGTCGCCCCACGCCGTGCGCGGCAGCTCGCCGCCGCCCGGCTGCGCCAGGGCGGGCGCGCTGCAGAGCGCCGCGACGACCACGATGAGCACGCCGCTTGCGAAGGGTCCCGCCGCCGCCGATCGATCTCGCTTCCTCGTCAGCATCGTCAGTTCCTCCCGTCTCTGCAACTCCCGGTGTCGCACGGGTGCTACTGTTCCGGCACCTCGAACACCCACAGCGTGGCGCTGCGGTCGGTCGGGTTCTGGATCTCCGGCGCCATCACCGAGTACGCGCCGGTCAGGTAGCCGCCCGCGCCGGTGGTTGCCGCGACGTACTGCCGCCCGTCCACCGCGAAGGTGATCGGCGGCGAGTTCGGCACGTCGCTCAGCCGCATCGTCCACAGCCGCTCGCCGGAGGCCGCGTCGTAGGCGTTCAGCCGCCGGTCGAGCGAGCCGGCGAACAGCAGGCCGCCGCCGGTGACGAGGGCGCCGGTGGTCTGCGGCGCGCGCTGGCGCGCGATCCACACGGTTTCCTGCGTCTCCAGGTTCACCGCCTCCACGCGGCCGTAGTTGCCGTCGCTCTCGGGGCGCGGCCGCACCGTCCAGCGCACGCCGGTCGTCAGGCTGCCGCGCTCGTCCTCGCCCACCGGCACCATGTCCATGCAGGCCTCGGTGATCGGCACGTAGACGATCTTCGTTGCGGGGTCGTACGCCGTGGGCGCCCAGCTCCGGCCGCCGCCGACGTGCGGGCAGACCATCTTGGTCTCGCCGTCGCCCGGAATCGACCGCGGGTCGACGATCTTGGCGCCCGTGACCGGGTCGATCCCCGTGATGCTGTTCTGCAGCCCGAGGTCGATCGACGAGACGTACTTGCCCGTCTGCGTCTCGACGATGTCGAAGATCGCCTGCTTGCCGGCGGTGACCACCACGCTGGTCGGCTCGCCGCGCACCGGCAGCTCGACCACCTGCCGCTCGAACGCCCAGTCGAGGTCCCACTGGCCGTTGGCCTGGTGCTGGAAGTGCCACGCCAGCTCGCCGGTGTCGGGGTTCAGCGCCAGCGTGGTGTCGAGGTACAGCGCGTCGTTGTTGATGCCGTCGATGCCCACGGGATCGCGCAGCGGCCCCGTGTCGTACGTGTTGCCCGGTCCGAAGAACGCCAGGTTGTGCACCGGGTCGTAGCTGCCCGGAATCCAGACCGATCCGCCGTTGCGGTCCTCGTACGCCAGCCCGTTCCAGGTGTGGCCTCCTGGCGCGTCGGGCGGCGGGATGGTGTTGAACCGCCAGCGCTCCTCGCCGGTCTCCGCGTCGAGCCCGATGATAAAGTTGCCGCCGCCCGCGCGGCCGGTGGTGCCCACCATCACCGTGCCGCGCGCCACCAGCGTGCCGCCGGTCAGGCGCACGCGCTCGCCGGGATCGGTCACCTTCTGTTCCCACTCCACGGCGCCGGTCTTCACGTCGAGCGCCACCACGTGCAGGTCCGAGGCCGGCACGTACAGCCGCTCGCCGTAGATGGACATGCCGCGCTTGAGGCTCGGCGCGACGTCGCGTGGCAGGCGGCGCGCGTACTCCCAGAGCAGGTCGCCGCTGGCGGCGTCGAGCGCGTGCACCTTGTCGCCGAAGCCGTGCACGAACAGCACGCCGTCGTGCACGATCGGCGTGGATTCGCTCGGCCCGGGCGGCAGCGACCACGACCACGCGGGGCGCAGACCGCCGACGTTGGCGGGGGTAATTTGCCGCAGCGGGCTGTAGCCCGCCGCGTCGTACGTGCGCCGCCACAGCAGCCAGTCGCCCTCGTCCGGATTCTCCAGCATCGCGTCGGTGACCGGACGGATGCTGTCGAGGGGATTCCTGCGCACCGGCACGGGCGGCAGGACGACGCCGGCCGAGAGTCCGCCGCCGCCGGATCGCCAGCCCGTCGACAGCGCCGCCATGGCCGCCGGGTCGGCCGGCAGCGGCTCCGTGCCGGCCTCGATGCCGTTCTCCTGCAGCAGGAAGGCCATCAGGTCGGTGTAGGTCTCGTCGCCGAGCGAGTCCGGCCGGTCCTGCGGCATCGTCGTCGCCGTCTCGGTGAACAGCGCCTCGACCGAGCGGGTGTACCACTTCGCGCGGAAGGCCGTGCCGCGCAGCGGCGGGGCGAACGGGCCGTCGTCCAGGTTCTCGCCGTGGCAGCTCGCGCAGTGCTGGCGGTAGGCCGCCAGTCCCGCATCGGCCTGCTCGGCGGTGTACTCCGCCGGCGTGCGCTGCGGCTGCTGCGCCGCCGCCGGCCCCGCGGCCAGGACCGGGCCGCAGAGGAACGCGGCCGCTGCCGCGGCCGCCGTTCGGGTGGCAGAGGTCGAACCCCTCGCTCGCATGAACGCCCCGCTTTCCGCAAGCCGGCTCCCGGAGCGGGCAGCCCGGCCCGACAGGCCGATTATATGGCCACACCGGCGCGAAAAGCGGGTTACGATGGTCGGCACCGAGGAGGCAGCCGATGATCCGTCAGCATTTCCGCGGTCCGATTCCCGCGGCGCTCGTCGCCGCGGCCTTCTGGCTGGCGCCGCCGGCCGGCGCGCAGGAGCTGCCGCGCACGGCAGACGGCCATCCGGACATCCAGGGCCTCTGGGTCAACTTCGACCGCACGCCGCTGGAGGTGCCGACCGACGAGGATCCTGGCCGCATCGAGGCGCTGCGGTTATGGTTCCCCGGGCTGGAGGTGACGGCGGAGGGGCTGCGCGGCCTCACCGGTCCGAACCCGGGCGGGCTGGCCAGCTTCCTGGGGGAGGGCGACGGCGAAGGGCACTCCTCCAAGCGCAGCGCGCTGCGGCGGTCGCTGGTGGTCGACCCGCCGAGCGGCCGCGTGCCGGTGCTGCCGGAAGCCGAGCGGCAGAAGCAGCAGAACCTGATTCAACTGACCGATTCCTACACCTTCCACACGCCGTGGGAGCGCTGCATCACCCGCGGGGTGCCCGGCGGCATGTTCCCGGCCGGCTACAACAACTCGTACCGCATCCTCCAGACGGCCGACTACGTGGTCATCCTGTACGAGATGATCCACGAGCCGCGCATCATCCCGCTCGGCGAGGGTCCGCACGTCGATGCCGCCATCCGGCTCTGGAACGGCGACTCGCGCGGGCGCTGGGAGGGCGACACGCTCGTCGTCGAGGTGGCCAACTACCGCGGCGAGCTGGTCGGCACAATCGCCACCAGCATCACCAGCACCGCCACGCTGAAGTCGATCCCGCAGAGCGCCGGCATGCGCGTCGTGGAGCGCTTCACGCCGGTCGAGCCGGGCCAGTTGCGCTACGACGTGACCATCGAGGACCCGGAGGTGTACTCCGCGTCCTGGACCGTGTCGATGCCGCTGCACCGCGACGACGAGTACGACATGTACGAGTACGCCTGCCACGAGGGCAACTACGGCCTCGCGAACAGCCTCAGCGGCGCCCGGGCGAAGGGCGAATAGGGCCGCCCCGTCGTATTTCGTTCTGTAGCAGATCGTAGTACAATTGGTGCGTGGAACCCATCTCCGTGAAGCTGCCCGCGACACTGCACGCAGCTCTCTCCCGCGAGGCGCGCCGGCGCCACGTCACGCGATCGGCCCTGGTCCGTGAGGTGATCGAGCAGGCGTACGGCGGCTCCGGTGCGGCTGCCCCGAGCTGCACGGAGTTGGCCGGCAACCTCGTCGGCGCCGTCCGCAGCGGGCGGACCGATCTGGCGACGAACCGGCAATTGCTCGAAGAAGCCATGCTCCAGGACGCGCAGCGTGCCGCAGCCGACGGTCGTCGTTGACACCGGTCCCATCATCGCGCTGCTGGATGCCGGCGAGGCGCATCACGACTGGGCGCGGCGCGCGTTCGACGACCTGCGGCCGCCGCTGCTCACCTGCGAGGCGGTACTTTCCGAGGCGGCGTTCCTGCTGCGCCGCGCCGGCGCCGATTCCAGCCTGCCCCTGGCGCTGGTCGAGCGCGGCGTGCTGAGCATCGCGGCAGGATGCGCCTCAAGTGACGACGCACGCGCTGTCGGCAGGTTGATGCGCCGCTACGCCAACGTGCCGATGTCGTTCGCGGACGCCTGTCTGGTGCGGATCGTCGAGACGACACCGAATGCGTCGGTCATGACGCTCGACAGGGACTTCCGCATCTACCGTTCTGCGAGCCGGCGCGTCATCCCCCTGCTCATGCCGGCCTCCTAGAAATCGATCGTGAAGCCGAGCTTGAAGAGGCGGCCGATGAGGATCTGGTTCGGCCCCAGCCAGTTCGAGCCGTAGGCGTTGTTGTGCAGTAGCACGGTGTTCACGTTGAACAGGTTGGCGATGTCCAGCGTGATGCGCGAGCGCGTGCCGCCGGCCTCGAACACCTTCGCCAGGCGCACGTCCACCTGGTGCAGGGCGTCGTTGTAGAACTCGCCCGGCGCCAGCAGGGGCACGCTGACCGAGCCGCCGCTGAAGCTGGTGCGGGCCGGGTCCATGAACTGCACCGTCGAACCGATGTCGGCGTTGCTGTACGTGAAATCGGCGAGGATCTCCGGTCCCGGCAGCAGCAGGTACGTCGCCGCCAGGTCGATGCCCAGCGGCAGCGAGGCCGTGCCGTGGAACTTCAACGTGTTCCGCCACGGCGGCCGGAACTCGCAGTGGTGTCCGCCGGGCGCGACGCCCCGCGCCTGCGCCGCGCGGTCGCCCAGCACGTCGCCCTGCGGGGAGTCGACCGTGAAGCAGGCGTTGCGCATGTTGCCGATGGTCCCGCTACTCAGCCCGCCGGCCAGCGTGTAGCGGTCGAAGCGGGCGTTCATGGTCAGGTCGATGCCCTGCCACATCTCGCTCCAGTCGCCGAAGTTGTCCGCTGCCGTCTGCAGCGTTTCGACCTGTCCCAGCTTGGCCGGGTTGATGTCGTACAGGCCGCACACCCGGCTGCCGCTCACCGCGCCCAGCCGCGGGTCGGCCGGGGCCGTCACGCAGTACTCGTCGTAGTCTCCGGGTCCCACCAGCAGGTTGTCGTTCACGAAGAAGTTGCCGAACGAGCGCCGCGTGAACTGCGCCTCCACCGACAGGCTGTCGAGCAGTTGATGCTGAATGCCGCCGGCGAACTCCCAGTTGTACTGCCGCACGCCCCATCCTTCGCGGATGGCGTCGTCCACCATGATGGCCGCCGGCGTCACCACGGCGAAATTCTCGTTGCTGATCGGTCCGAGCTCCTCGTCCTGCGCGATCCGATCACCGTTGGGATCGAACCACGAGCGGCTGGCGAGCTGGCTGAAATTGAGCGGGTTGAGAGCTGCCGCGAAGGCGGTGCCCTCCTTGACGACGTAGCGGTTCAGCGACACCTTCAGGGCGGTGCGGCCGTCGCCTGCCAGGTCGTACGCCAGGCCCAGGCGCGGCGAGAAGTCCTTCCAGCTCGGCACGTCCTCGAGGTCCAGCCAGGTCTGGAACGGCGCCCAGCGGCTCGGGCCGCTCGTGTTGCGGTCGCCGGGCACCGACCCGACGTGCTGGTCGTAGCGGATGCCGGCGTTGACCGTGAGCCGGTCCAGCGTCCACTGATCCTGCGCGAAGAAGGCGAACTTGCGGAAGTTCTGCCGCGAGGTCCACGGGCCGTTCTCCACCTGGGCCTGGATCGGCCGGCCGTTGAAGAAGATGTAACGCAGGTTGCCGTTCAGCGAGCGGTTCTTCCACGACTGGTAGCCCCAGTTGAAGTCCACGCCGAACTTCGCCGTGTGCGAGCCGGTGACGTACGAGAGCGACGCCTTGGCGCTCGGCTGGTAGCCGATGTACTCGCCGTAGCCGACGATGGATGACCGGTAGAAGATGCCCGTGCCGGCGTCGATGACCGACACGACATCGCTGTAGGCGAGCCCCGGCCGCGTGCCGTCCAGGTAGGAGCTGTTGTAGCCGTCTGTCCAGGTCGCCTCCAGCAGCACGCGCGAGGTGATCGGCGAGGTCCACTTGAGCTGCGCGAAGCGCTCCTTGCGGATCTTCGAGTCCCAGGCCGCCTCGTACGCCCAGGTGCCGCTCATCAGCAGGCCGTCCTGGCCGCGCGGCTGGTAGGAGTAGTAGGCCGCCAGCTTGTTGCGCGGCGAGATCTGGTACGTCAGCCGGCCGCTGATCGCGTGGTGGTAGCTGTCGAGCACCCCCGGCTCGTTCAGGTCGGCGTTTCCGGCGGCTTCCAGGCGTGGATTGAAGGTGAACGACTCGGGGTCGATCGCGTGGTACATGCCGGCGATCTCCTCGCCGATGCCCCAGGTGCGGCCCGAGAAGAAGAACCAGGCCCGGTCCTCGACGATCGGGCCGCCGAACGAGCCGTTGAAGTCGCGCAGCGACTCGATCTGGTTGGCCTCCGCCAGGCCGAGCTCGCGCAGGCTCTCGTCGTAGTTGTCGCTCTGCAGGTTGTGCGACGAGTACGACGTCAGGAACGAGCCGGTGTAGTCGTTGCCGCCCTCGCGCGGGATCAGGTTGGTCCGCACGCCGCCCGACTCGGTCTCGGCCGAGATGCCGCTCAGCTCGAAGACGAACTCCTGGACCTCCAGCGGGTCGACGTTGCGCAGGCCCTGCGACCCGGAGCCGGCGATGGTCATCGGCGCCCCGTCGAACTGCATCGAGTAGTCGCCCGGCAGGCTGCCGTGCGCCTGGCTGCTGCCGCGGTTGATGTTGGTGCCGCCGACGTCGTGGTTGCGGCCGGTGATCGTCACCGTCACGGCCGGGATCAGCTCCGACATGTGAAGCTGGCTGCGGCCGGTCGGCAGCGCCTCGCGGAGCTCCAGGTCGAGCACCTCCTGCTGCACGACGTTGCGGATGTCGACGTCCGGCGACTCGCCGGTCACCGTGATCGACTCCTCCACGCCGCCCACGCGCAGCTCGGCGTTCACCGTGGCGATCATGGCGCCCGACAGCGTGATGCCTTCGCGCACCACCGTCGAGAACCCGGGGATGCTGAAGGTGACCGTGTAGTCGCCGGGGCGCAGGTCGATGATCGTGAACAGGCCCTGGCCGTCGGTGACGACGGTGCGCGCCTGCTCGATCAGCGCCGGACTGGACGCCTCGACCGTGACGCCCGGCAGGACGCCGCCGGTCGTGTCGGTGACCCGCCCGGCGATGCCGACGTTCTGCGCCGACGCGGCGGAGGCCGCCAGCAGCAGGCCGGCGGCGGCAAGGAGTGTCGAGGGAACGGACGCAGCGGAACGAAGTCTCATCAGTTCCTCCCCGAATGGCCCCCGTGCGTGAGTGCGACGGCAGCGTT
Source organism: Vicinamibacteria bacterium (assembly GCA_022820825.1). GTDB lineage: Bacteria > Acidobacteriota > Vicinamibacteria > Vicinamibacterales > UBA8438 > JAAXGX01. The sequence goes on along the minus strand of JAJEEU010000041.1, from coordinate 11,872 downwards.
ACTTGCGAGTATCACGGCAACCGCCGGGGGTCAAGAACTATCCGCGCCGCGCGTCCGGGGTGTATGATTCCGGTCCCATGGCAGCGGGATGGTTCGCGGCGGGCGCGGCGCTGTGCGGAGCGGGGGTCGTGCTGGGCGCCTTCGGCGCGCACGGCCTGCGCGGGCGCATCGGGCCGGACATGATCGCCGTGTACGAGACCGGCGTCCAGTACCACCTGATCCACGCGCTCGGCCTGCTGGCCGTGGCGTGGGCCGCGACGCGCTGGCCCGGCGCCTGGGTGAACGCCGCCGGCTGGCTCTTCGTCGCCGGCATAGTCCTGTTTTCCGGCAGCCTGTACGTGCTGGCCGTCACCGGCCCGCGCTGGCTCGGCGCCGTCACGCCGTTCGGCGGCGCCTGCTTCATCCTCGGCTGGGCCGTCCTGGCCGTCGCCGCCCTCCGCAGCTAGCCCTGACCGCCACGGTCGCGGCAGAGCGGCGGCGCGAGCTCAATACCAGGGGCTGATCAGGAACTCGTTGCAGACGACCTCGGCGCGGCGGGTGACCTTGCGCGCCACCTCCTCGTCCAGTTGATCGAGCTTGCGCAGGACGACCGTGGCGCCGTCCGGGAGGCAGGCGATCTCGATTGACGCCGCAGCCCCGGGAAACTCGCGCCGCAGGGTGCTCTCGAGCAGCGCCGCGAGCTGCTCCGGGCGCTTGGCCGCGCCGCGGGGGGGCAGCGTGAACGCGACCTCGGGCGGGTCGGGACGCGCCGCCGAGCCGCCGTCACTGGTCATCCGCTGGGTGGGGTTCGGGCGCGTGCGGCGCGCCCTGCGCAAAGGCCGAGGCCCCTCCCCCCGGGAGAGGGGAGGGGCCTCGGGAATCCTACTGCTGGTCCACAGCGCCGGCCAGGATGTTGTAGAGGCCGTAGTTGCCCTCGTGGCAGGCGTACTCGTAGAGCGGCTGGTCGTTGCGCTGCATCGGCACCGAGTAGGTCCACGCGGTGGTCCACACCGTCGGGTCGTCCACCGTCACGTCGTACTGCAGGACGTCCTCGCTGACGCGGGTGAAGCGCTCCGTCAGCGTGAGGTGGGGGCCGGTCATGCCGCGCTGGAAGTTGGTCTCGCGCAGGAAGTTCCTGGTCTCCACCACCAGCGTGTCGCCGTCCCAGTGGCCGCGCGAGTCGCCGTGCCACAGCCGGATGTCCGGGTCCAGATCCGGCCGGTCGTCGAGGTAGACCACGCGCACGTCGTGGTTCATCTCCGCCATCAGCACGACCATGTTCTCGGTCTGCAGCAACTGCATGTTGTTGTTGTAGGCGCTGGGCGTCATCGGCGGTCCGGAGTTGAAGCCCAGGATGCAGCGCACCTGCAGGCCGCCGGGGCCGAGATCCTCGACGAAGCCGCCCGGCGTCGGCTCGTGGCCGCCCGTGCCCTTGCGCGCCATCGCCTGGGCTTCGCGGCGGTTGCTGGCGCCCGTGGTCAGCGGCGGGATGCGGCCGTCGGGCGGGTCGATGACCAGCGACGTCCGCTCGGTCGTCACCGACGTCCCCTCATCGAACCAGAAGTCGTTGTACGGCACCACGCGGCCGGAGGTGTCGTTGTCGCGGCTGCGCCGGCGGATCGACTCCTCGGAGAACTCGGCCGCCTCCTCCTCCGTGAACACCTCGGTGTCGGCCAGGTCCGCGGGCCGCTCCATCGGGGTCAGGCTGCGGAAGTCCCATACGCCCTGCAGGTCGGGCGCGCCCCACGCGGTGCGCGGAACGGACTGCGCATCCGCCGCAAGCGGCGTGAGCGCCGCGATCGCTGCCACTGCCGCCAGGACTGTCAGAAGCCGTGTCATCTGCCACCTCCACGGAAGCTACGGTCGTTACCCGAAATTTCGGCTGGAATGGCCCATTGTATACCCCGCGTCGCGGTTTCGCACCAGAAATGCGCGCGCGGAGGGGCCGCTCAGCGCGCCGTCCGGCCGGCCGCCAGCGGCTGCTGCGGCCGCCGCGGCTCGTCCGGATACAGGCTCTCCACGTAGCTCCCGTAGCCGTTGAAGATCGGCGTGACGAACTGTTCCTCGGTGTCGAGCCAGTGCGACACGTTCTGCGGCCAGCGCGGGTGCGGGATGTTGGGGTTCACGTTGGACAGGAAGCCGTACTCGTGGGGCTGCTCCGCGCTCCAGAACGTGCCCGGCTGCTCGCGCGTCAGCTCGATCTTCACGATCGACTTGGCGCTCTTGTAGCCGTACTTCCAGGGCACGACCAGGCGCACCGGCGCGCCGTGCTGCCGCAGCAGCGGCTCGCCGTAGACGCCTGTCGCCAGCAGCGTCAGCTCGTGCATCGCCTCGTCGAGCCGCAGGCCCTCGTGGTACGGCCAGGGGTACCAGCCGGCGCTGCGCACGCCCGGCATCTGGTCGCGGGCCACGAGCGACTCGAAGCGCACGTAGCGCGCGTCCGAGGTCGGCTCGACCCTGTCCAGCAGCCGCCGCAGCGGGAAGCCGGTCCACGGCACGTTCATCGCCCAGCGCTCGACGCAGCGGAAGTGGTACAGCCGCTCCTCGTGCTCGAAGGCGAACAGGTCGTCCAGGTCGAGCGTCGCGGGGCGGTGGCACGCGCCGCTCACCTCGACCTTCCACGGCTGCACCTCGAAGTCGCCGCAGAACTGCCACACCGGCCCGCCGCGGCCGGCCAGGAACTCGTAGAAGTTGTTGTGCGCCGCGGCGGCCTCGCGCGGCGTGGGGTTGCTGGTGTCGCCCCGCCCGCTCGACCCGCCCAGCACCGGCACCGCGTTCAGGATGCGGTAGGGAAGGGCGTAGTCCGCGTTGCGGGCCGCCGGGAAGACGTCGGGGCGCTCGAACGGCACCTCGAGCAGGCTGGCCTGCGATTGCGCGGCGGCCCGGGCGGTCGCGGAGGCGGCCAGCACCCCGCCTCCGACGGCCGACAGAAACCTGCGCCGGCCGATCTGCGGCGGACGCGGGCCGAAGAACACCTCGGGCGGCGTGATGCGCTGCGAGGGGATGTCCCCGCCTTCGCCGCGTCCCATCGGGTATGCGTCCCCTTCGGCTCCCGCCTTCGCCGCCCGCCTTCCTTGCGGCTACGGCGCGCTGAAGCGGGCGATGCGGGTGCCGCCGCCGACGGCGCCCAGCCAGATCTCGTTGCCTACTTCAATCGCGCCGGTGCCCAGGATCACGTGCTCGTTCGACGGGTAGCTCACGATCTCCTCGGCGGCCAGCGTGTCGGGGTCCACCCGCGCCACGCGCGACGAAAGTCCGTCGCAGGTGCCGTCGCCGACGCACTCGAACACCGTGTACTGCCCGTCCGAGCCCTGGCCGGCGGCCAGAATCGAGCCGTCGGGAGCCCAGCGCAGGTTGTCCACCTGGAAGCCGACGTCCACCTCGGATTTCTCGACCGGCTCGCGCCCGCGCGACAGGCGGACCACCGACGACGTACCCCAGCCGCCGATGTAGTACCACCGGCCGTCGTCCGACACGAGGATGCCGTTGGGGGCCGACATGGTGCTGCCGGGCACCACCGACCAGCCGAGACCGCGCCGCCACTCCCACACCTCGCCCTCGGGCTGCGCGAAGTGGGTGGCGGCGAAGCCGCCGCCGCGCAGCGCCGTCACGGAGTTGAGGCCCACTCCGTCCGGCGCGATGACGCAGCCGACCCAGGTGATCAGTGGCCCGTTCCCGCCCATGTCGAGCCAGAACACCTCCACCGACTCGCGGTCGCCGTGGCCCACGACGTACAGCGTGTGGATGTCGCCGTCGCCGTGGCGCAGGCTCACGCCGTGCGGCTGGAAGCGGGCCGCCGGCGGGCCGGGGCAGCCGCCGTACATCACCGTGTCGTGCCGTATGCGCGCTCCGGCGGCGGGGAACAGCACCGTCGCCGTGTGGTCGCGCGTATCGGCGAGGTACAGGTGCCCCTCCTCCGCCATGCTCGCCACGATCACCAGCGGCGTGCGGGGCACCGCGATCAGGTCCTCCGGGCTGACCGGACCGCAGATGAACTGCACGTCGCCGTCCGGCTCGCAGCCCGCCTGATCCTGCGCCGAGACGGCGGCGAGCGCCGCGCACGAAACGAGCACACCGAGCATCGATGCATGCCGCATGAGAAGCCCTCCCAGCGCGCCTGATCGCGCACCGGCCATTATAGGAGTAGACTCCCGGATCGGAGAGGAATCCATGCCCGACACGCGCAGCCTGTTCACGCGCCGGCGGCCGCTGCACGCGGCGGCGCTGCCGGTGCTCCTGGTGGCGATGACGGCGCAGGGCGGGACGGCCGCGGGCGCCCGGCCGGCGGAGCAGCCGTCCGGCGACGTCCCGCGCCTGGTCGGCGTCTGGGACGGCAGCCCCCGCTCGCGCCCGATCAACGGCCCCGACATGCCGTGGACGCCCGACAACTTTCCCGTGCTGAACGAGCGGGCGCTCGCCTACCAGGAGGCGTTCGACGAGGCGCTGGCGCAGAAGTACGACTGCGTGCCGGCCACGCCGCCCGCCCTGCAGTACGACCCGTACATGATGGAGGTCGTGCAGTGGCCCGACCGGGTGCTGTTCCGCTACGAGAAGGACGACGTGCTGCGCACCGTCTGGCTCGACGGCCGGCAGCCGACCGTCCACGACTACGGCATCCAGGGCTTCTCGGTCGGGCGCTACGAGGACGGCGCGCTGCTGGTCGAGACCACGCACTACGTGTTCGACATCACGGGATTCGATGACTACAACGGCATCCCGTCGTCGCAGCTCAAGCGCGTGCGGGAGCGCTACTGGCGCGATGGCGAGGCCCTGAAGGTGACGGTCACCGTCGAGGACCCGCTGTTCCTCCGGGAGCCGGCGTCCTACACCACGCAGTGGCTGCCGGCGCCCGACGGCTACCGGCTGCAGCCGTACGAGTGCGACCCGGAAGATGCGCGGCGTCCGATCAAGTTCATGGTGCCCAAGTACCGCTGAGGCGCGGCGAGGAGGGTAGCGAGGTGGCAGTTCCGAGACGGATCGCGGCCGCGGCCCTGGCGGCGGCGGGTCTGGCGGCGGCTTCCGCCGCGGCGCACCATGCCAGCGCGCCGTTCTACGACGATACGCGCAGCGTGGAGGCCCGCGGCGTCGTGACGCGCTTCGAGTTCAAGAACCCGCACTCGTTCCTGTACCTGGAGGGGCAGGCCGAGGACGGCAGCGCCGTCAACTGGGAGATCGAGATGGGCCCCGCGGTCTCGATGTCGCGCCGCGGCTGGACGCCGGACACGATCAACGCGGGCGACGAGATCCTCGCGGTGGGCCGCCCGTCACGGGCGCCGGGCACCTGGGGCATGTGCTGCGCCGAGCTGACGCTGCCCGACGGCAGCCCCATCAGTCCAGCGCAGTAGCACTCCGCCCGCGGCCGTCACTCCGCCCGGTCGACGCGCAGCCGCGTCAGCCGCAGCGTCTTGATGCGCCACCTGCCGTCGATCCGCTCGTACGTCTCGTGGTAGTGGCCCCAGCCCACCAGCGTGTTCTCCCCGTCGGGAATCTGCAGGATGTCCATCATCGCCCAGATGCCGGTGGCGGTGGTGGGCGAGGTGATCTCGATCTCCGGCATGTGTCCGTGGTGCACCGTGGTCAGGTGCTCCACGCCGTTCTGGATGAAGGCGGCGATGTTGGCCGGGCCGGTCACCGGGTTGTCGGGCGTGCCCGGGTCGCCGGATCCCTCGACGTTGTAGACCGCCGTTCCGTCCGGCGCGAACAGCGTCTCGATGCAGGCCCAGTCGTTGGTGTCCAGGCAGCGGAAGTAGCTCGCCTTGAGCCGGCCGATCTCCTCGATGGCCAGCAGGCGCTCGACGTCGCCCAGCCCTTCGTCCGCGGCGCCTTCGGCCGCAGCATCGGGTTGCGCGCCGCAGGCGCCGCCGAGCAGCAGTGCCGCGAGCAGCGCCAATGCGATTCCGGAACCGTGAGGCCTCGCCTGCATGCTCCCCTCCGCGTGGCTGGCGCGGCCGCGCCCCCGGGCGGCCGGCGGGTGTGCGACTACGGCGTGACGGTGACCGCCACGTCGGCGACGTCCTTCAGGCCGCCGTCGTGCGCCTGCGCCCGGATCACGTACTCGCCGGGCTCGCTGAACTCGACGGTCACCGGGAAGCGGCCGTCCGGCGGCAGCGGCGGCGGCTCCCAGCCGGGCGTCCACGGCGAGTTGCTGCGGTAGTCCGGATACGTCTTGAACTGGTACGGGTCGAACGTCACGTGGCTCTCGGGGCCGCGGAAGACGATCCACGCCACGCGCAGCCCCCAGGCGCCGTGCCGGCCCACCAGGCGCAGCGGCGCGGCGTGCACCGGCGGGATGCCGTCGTCGGCCGCCAGGGCCGCCAGCTCCAGCGGTTCGCCCACCGCCACCGTCCGCCGCAGGCTGCCTTCCACGCGCACGGTCGGCGCCTTGTTCGCCCGCATCTCCTCGTTGTTGTGGCCGAAGTCGCCGATGTCGAACTGCTGCAGCTCCGAGTCGGTGATGTAGCCGGGCAGCAGCGTGGCGTACGCCTGGTTGGTCTCGCCGTTGACGGTCAGCGTCCAGGCGAGCTCCCGCTCGCCGAAATCGGCCGGCACGTTGACGTGGAAGACGAACCGGTTGCGGCGCGGCTGGAACAGCGTCGGCTGCCCGTGGTCCGGCCCGCCGGGCTCCACGTTGTTGTCCGGGCCGACGGGGACGTGAGGCTTCTCGTCCCAGTTGCGGTTGAAGTAGCCGAACGACAGGTTGAACGTCCCGTCGGGCTGCTCCTCCCAGCCGTCGAAGGCCGGGGCGATGTCCTGGCCCGAGCGGTAGACGACCTGGCCGTCGCTGTCGTCCGCACCGGCCGCCAGCAGCAGCGCGCCCAGCGCCGCAGCCGGAACGGCCGGCCACAGGGCTCCCATGCGCTTCATTCCCATCGGTGTGTTCCGGCGCGGCGCGTCAGTCGTTGTCCTGCGTCACGCGCGACCGCTCCAGCCCCTGCCGCCGCGCCAGCTCCTCCTCGTACTGCTCCTCGGTGATGGGGACGAAGCGCGAGAGGTTCAGGAACATGTCGTCGGTCGAGCGGTTGCCGTAGCCCTTCCAGTTGCGGGGATCGGTGACGCGCGGATTGTTCAGGGTGTTGTCGTACCAGGCCGTGACGCGCAGGATCGTGTTGGCCGGCAGCAGGGGCGCGTGGTCCTCGTCGTAGACGTACACCTTCACCCAGTTGTGGTTGTAGCCGGCGCAGTTGAGCATCTCGCTCAGGCCGGTGGGGTAGATCGCCTCGATGCACATGCGCTTGCCGCTGGAGTGCAGGTGCGGCTCGAACGTCATCAGGATGCCCGGCTTCGTGACCAGTTGCATCCCTTCCATCTTCGCGTTCGGCTCCTCCGGCGGGATGTCGATGTCGAAGGTCAGGTAGCTGATCATGCCGCCGCGGCCGCTGTACTTCGGCTCCCAGCCCTCGGGGTGGAACTTGAACGCGACGTCGATGCGGAACGGCACCTCGACGCCGATGGAGTGCAGGTGGAGGTCCCAGTTGAGCGACGAGCCGGCGGGCAGGCGGACGCCCAGCACCTCGGGATAGTGGGTGGCGTTCTGGCCCACCTCGTGCACCACGCTGAACAGGTCGGCCGGCCCGCGGTCGCCGCCCGGCCGCGACTGCGTCTGGATCACCTCGGACCGCTCGCGCGCGGAGATCACGGCGTGGTGGACGACGAACAGGTTCAGGTCGCCCGACTTGCGCTCGACGATCGCTTCGTCGAGCAGCACCTCGCGCACCTCGACCGCCTTGATCCAGCGGTCCGCGGTCAGCCCGGTGGGCGACGGGTCGAGCAGCCCGTACCAGTCGGCCGCCACCGCCTCGAGCACGTGGTCGGGCGACGAAATGACCAGGTCCGGCTCGCCGAACGACCAGTCCTTGCCGTCGGGCCACTCGATCGGGGGCGGCAGGTCGGCCGGATCGCCGCGCTCGGCGCCGCCGTCGACCCAGGCGGCGATGGTCGCCACCTCTTCGGGGCTGAGCGAGATGTCTTCCTTGAAGTTCTGGACGCCGATGTCCTTCTCGATGAACCACGGCGGCATCCGGTCGGGGTCGTTGTCGGGCCGCGTGATCTTGTCCCTGATGTTGCGGGCCCAGGGCCGCACCTCTTCATAGGTCTGCAGCGACATCGGGGCGATGGAGCCGGGCCGGTGGCACGTTTCGCACGAGCGCTGCATGAGCGGCGCGACGTCCCGGTTGTACGTCACGTCGTCGGCGGCAGCCGCCGCGCCTGTCCCCGGTCCCGCCAGCAGCAGCACGGCGAGCCCGGCGAGGGCGGCCGCAGGCGCCGGGAGCCGGCGCTGATTCGAGAGGTTCGGCATCACTTGGAGCCTCCTTGTATGCAGGCGCTCATTCTATCAGCCCGCGGCGAAATTGCTTGAGGGAATTGACTGCGGCGCGTCGCGGGGCTCAGGGAGCCAGGCGCAGGACGAGCGCGGCCGCCTCGCCGCTGCCGCCGAGCTGCGGGCCGCCCACCGCCACCAGCACGCGCGATCCCGAGACCGCCACGTCGCGGGGCGGACCGGGCAGCGCGTAGGTCGCCAGCGCCGCCGGCGCGGCCGGGTCGGCCAGGTCCACGGCCTGCAGCGCGAACGGGGGATAGGCGTCGCCCAGCAAGGCCAGCGACTCCGCCAGCACGACGTGGACCAGCCCGCCGGTGGCCGCCGCCGCGATGTACGCGCCGGTGCGCGGCCGTTCGGGGTCGCGGAAGCTGGCCAGCACGGACGGCGCGGCCGGATCGGTGACGTCCACCAGCGTGAGCGTCGATTCCGAGCTCATCAGCGCCGCAACGGTGATTTCCCCGCCGCCGCGCCGCGCCCTGCCCACGGCCACCGCCGCCGGCTGTTCGTCCGGCACGAGGCTGCCCGCCGCTTCGAGGTCCTCGCCCGGCGCGGTGATGTCGACCACCGACAGGCCGCCCGGCGTATCGACCACGTAGGCGAAGTCCCCGCCGGCCGCCACGTCGATGGCGTAGCCTTCGGCGAAGTAGGAGCCGAAGGCCGCCGGCGCCGCCGGATCCGACACGTCCACGACCTCGAGGCCCGACAGCCGGTTGGTCACCGCCGCCAGCGTCCCCGTGACAGACACGCTGAGCGCCTGCCCCGGCGTGCGGAACGTGCCCAGCACGCGCGGCGCCGCCGGGTCCGACACGTCCACGGTGGCCAGGCCGTCGAAGTCCATCGCCACGTAGGCCACCGGCCCCGCGACGTCGATGTCGTAGATGTTGGCCGGCAACGTGGTCGAGCCGCCCGCCCGCGGCGCCGCCGGGTCGGAGATGTCGTAGACGCGCAGCGTCGGGCCTTCGGCCAGGTAGGCGTGGTCGCCGGCCACGGCAGCCACGCCGGCGGCCACGGGGATCGTCCCGGCGAACTCCAGCTCCTGCGCCGCCGCGCCGCCGCCGCGGCCCGCCTGTTCCGCTCCGGCAGCCACGACCAGGCATGCGACCAGCGCCGCCGCTACAAGTCCGCGCCGCTTCCGCGACAGCGTGAGTCTCATCGCGGGGATTCTACGGCTCCGCGTGCGGGTGCGGGTAGACCGTGTCGTTGGTGCCTGGCGGCAGCGTCTCGACGTGCAGTCCGAGCCGCGGCCACAGGTCGTAGTACTGGTGTCCGCCGCCGTCCGCCGCCAGCAGGCCGCCGTGCCGGGTTATCCGCGCGTTCTGCTGCGCCATGTCGAGGGTGCCGCCGCCGCCCCGGAAGTGCACGCCGAGATGGTGCGCGCGCTGCCCGTAGCGGTCGAGGAAATCCGTATAGGTGCCGAGTTGGCCGTCCACCTGCTGCAGCAGCTCGACGCTGACGTTGTCGAACCGGAACACGCTGTACACGGCCCGGCCGCGCGCCGCCTGGAACTCGCGGACCGGCGTCGGCTCCATGCCCGTGAGCGCGGCCAGGGCCGCCCGCGACGCCGCCATGTCGCGCACGGCAATGCCGACGTGGGTGATGCACGCCGGGTGGTCCAGGTCGCCGCCCGCCCGCGCCGACGGGTCGGGCGCGGCGTCCGTCCCGGGACCGACGAGATCCACCATCAGGCCGAGGCTCGCCGTCATGTCTACCTGCTCGCCGGATCCGCCGCTGCGCAGGGCCAGGTGCTGGACGCCCTGCCCCCGCGTGTCGAGATACGTCCGGAAGGCGCCGCCGCCCGCGCCCGCCGGTTGAATGAGCTCGATGTCGACGTTGGCGAGCCGGATGCGCGCCGTGCGCACCGCTTCGCCGGCTTCCGCCCCCTCCGTGATCACGGGCGCCGGCGTGCCCGCCAGCGCGGCGTACGCCGCCGCCGAGGCGTCGACGTCGCGCACGACCACTCCGATGTGCTCGATGCTGCCGCCGCGGCCCGCCTGTTCCGCTCCGGCAGCCGCGGCCAGGCAGGCCGCCAGTCCCGCCGCTGCAACGAGCGTCCGCCCGTTCATGATCACCTCCGTCCGCGCCCGATTGTATCCCGCTGCCCATGTTCCACAGGCTGATATACTCGGCCGCATAGCAAGTTACGCGGCAGTCGGCAGGCCCTTCGCGGGCCGGGAGGAACGGCGATGACTGTGGTGGCGACTCGGACGGCGCTCGGAATCGCGCTCGGCGCGCTCATTGCGGCGGCGGCTGTTCCCGGGGTGGCCCGGGCGGCCGAGGATGAGGTCACCTTCACGCGCGACATCGCGCCCATCTTCCAGCGTTCCTGCCAGGCCTGCCACCGGCCGGGGTCCATCGCGCCGATGTCGCTGATGACCTACGAGGAGAGCCGGCCCTGGGCGCGGTCGATCAAGGACCGGGTCGCGGCGCGCAAGATGCCGCCGTGGTTCATCGACCGCACGGTCGGCATCCAGCACTTCAAGGACGACCGCTCCCTGTCCGACGAGGAGATTGCCGTCATCTCGAAGTGGGTGGACAGCGGCGCGCCGCGCGGCAACCCGGCCGACCTGCCGCCGCCGGTGGAGTTCAACGACAACCTGTACGAGTGGACGGTCGCCGACGAGCTGGGCCGCGAGCCGGATCTCGTCGTCCCCATCCCGGAGCCGTTCCTGGTGCCGGGCGGCAGCCCCAACTGGTGGATCGAGCTGGTCAGCGACACCGGCCTGACCGAGGACCGCTGGGTCAAGGCGCTGGAGACCAAGCCGTCGATCGAGGGCTTCCCCGTGGTGCACCACGCGTCGACCAGCATGTTCCTCCCCGAGTCGCCCGGGGAGCGGGAGCGTTTCGGCGAGTACGCGCTCGGCAAGACCGCCGACATACACCCGGACGGCACCGGCCGCCTGATGAAGGCCCGCACGCAACTGCTGTGGAACCTGCACTACTCGGCCAACCCGAACGGTGAGGATACGTACGACCGGACGAGCATCGCGCTGTGGTTCTACCCGCGCGGCACCGTGCCGCAGCGGCACCTGTCGCGGCAGTCCGTCGGCAGCGTGACCGACCTCGACCTGCCGCCCGGCGAGAGCCTCGTGCGGACCGACGGCTACACGTTCCTGGAGAACAACGTGCGCCTCTCGGTGTTCCAGCCGCACCTCCACAACCTGGGCAAGCGGCAGTGCATGGAGGCGATCTACCGCGACGGGCGCGTGCAGACGCTGAGCTGCGCCGACTGGGACTTCGGCTGGCACATCGCCTACAACTACGCCGACGAGGCGCAGCCGCTGCTGCCGAAGGGCACCGTGCTCCACATCATCAGTTGGCACGACAACTCGCAGGGCAACCGCTGGGCTGCCGACCCGCGCAACTGGGTGGGCTGGGGCAACCGCTCCACGGACGACATGGCGTTCGCCCACATCAGTTGGTACGAGCTGTCGGACGAGGAGTACCAGGCCGAGCTCGAGGCCCGTCTGGCCGCGCGCCGCACGGACAACGATTAACCGGCCCATGTCACGGACCGCCGGCGCACGCGAGCCGCGTTCTATTTCCCGACTGCTGGCGCTGGCGGCGGCCGCCGCGCTG
>JAJEEU010000014.1 GCA_022820825.1 Vicinamibacteria bacterium | reverse complement strand
CCGCGTCGCCCCCGGTCCGCGCGCCGCCTTCACTTCCTGCAATCCGGCGCGCAGCGACGCCGCATCGTGGAACACCACCGCCGCGCGGTGGTCGAAGTGGCTCCGGCCGGCGCCGGCCGGCCACGCCCTGTCCGCCCATGCCGCCGCGGCGGCCCCTGCGTCCGCCCCCGACTGCCCGGCGTCCCGGTCCAGCCACGACAGGTAGCGTTGCGCCAGCTCCACGAGGGCGGCGTCGGACTTGCCGGACAGCGGCAGCATGCGGGAGCGCCGCTCCGCACAGCCTTCCTCCGACAGCTCCGGATCGCCGGCGGACGGCGGCGCGGGCACGGTCACTTGCTGTGCGGGACCGGACGCGGACCACGGCGCGCCGGCGGCATCCTCCGGCTCGTAGCCCTCCACGATGGCGTGCGCGTTGGTCCCCGACAGACCGAAGGCGCTGACCGCCGCCAGGCACGGCCGCTCGGGATGGCTCGGCCAGGGGGTCGTCTCCGTGACGACCTCGACCGGCAGCCGGTCCCATTCCACGAGCGGGCTTGCCGTCCGGAAATTGAGCTGCCGGGGAATCGCCCCCCGGCGCATCGCCAGCAGCACCTTGATCAGCCCCGCAATCCCGGACGCCGACTCCAGGTGCCCGATGTTGGCCTTGACCGACCCGATCAGCAGCGGGCGCCCGGCGTCGCGGCCCTTGCCGTACGCCGCCGCGGCCGCTTCCACCTCTATCGGGTCGCCCAGCTTCGAACCGATGCCGTGCGCTTCGAGGTAGTCCACGTCCGCCGGCGAGACGCCGGCCTGCGCGAGCGCGTCCACGATTACCCGCTGCTGCGCCGCGCCGCTGGGCGCCAGCAGATCGGCCCCGAACCCGTTCTGGTTGACCGCCGAGCCCCGGATGACGCCCCAGATGCGGTCGCCGTCCGCTTCCGCCCGGCCCAGGCGTTTCAGCACCACCACGCCGCAGCCCTCGCCGCGCACGTAGCCGTCGGCGTCGGCGTCGAACGCCCGGCACCTGCCGTCCGGCGACAGCATGCCCAACGCGGCAAACCTCATGGTGGACGCGGGCGACAGCACCGCATTCACACCCCCGGCGAGCGCCAGCTCCGTTTCGCCCTGCCGAATGGCCGCAGCCGCCTGGTGCACCGCGACCAATGCCGACGCGCAGGCGAGGTCCACCGGCATTGCCGGCCCTTGCAGGCCCAGCAGGAAGGCGACGCGTCCGACGGCGATGCTCCCGCAGTTGCCGAACGCGCTGCCGCCATTGCCGGTGGCCGTCATCAGGTCCCGGTACTCGCTGAGCGCGATGCCGAAGTACACGCCGGTGCGGCTGCCGCCGAGGCCGCCGGGCGCCATCCCGGCGTCCTCCAGGGCCTGCCAGCTCGTCTCCAGCAGCAGGCGCTGCTGCGGGTCCATATTGCGCGCCTCGATCGGAGCCAGGCCGAAGAACCCTGCGTCGAAGCGGTCCAGCGCATCGACGAACCCGCCGCGGCGGCTGAAGGCGTCCTGCGCCGCGGGATCCCCGACGCAGCCGGTCCACGCGTCGGTTCCGTTGCGTCCGTTCGCAATGGCGTCCTCGCCGGCCTCCAGCAGCTTCCAGTAGGCCGCCGGATCCGCGGCGCCGGGGAAGCGGCACGCCATGCCGACGATGGCAACCGCGTTGTCATCGTGCCGGCGCGGCCGGGGGGCGACCCGCGCTTCCGGCCTGGGCTCCGGCGGCGGCGGCGCTGCCTCCGCCGTGTCGGCCGCGGCGGAGAGCTCTCCGGCCAGGTGCCTGGCCAGGCCGGCCGCATCCGGGTGGTCGAACACCGCGGTGTTCGGCACGACGTATTCCCCCGCGAGGGCCTGGTTCATGCGGGTCCGCAGCTCCACCGCCATCAGCGAGTCCATGCCGAGGTCGAAGAAGCGCGTGGTGGGAGAGGGCGCCGACGGCAGCCGCAGCACGGTCTGCAGCAGTCCCTGGAGGAACGCCACCAGCGACTCCTCGCGTTCCGCTTGCGAGGCGCCCCGAATCGCCGACAGCAGGTCGTTCCCGGCGTCGGGCGCGGCGGCGCTCTCGTCGTCGTCCGCGGCCAGCAACTCCTCCAGAAACAGTGGCCGATCGGGGAGGACATCCGCGTACACCTGCCAGTCTATGGAGGCCACGGCGGTCGACGTCAGATCCTGCCGCACCACCCGGTCCAGCGCTTCAATACCCTGCTGCGGGGTGAACCACCCGCTGCCGGACGCCGCCAGCGAATCGGCGATGCGCCCGCGGTCCTGCGCTGCCTCCGCGGCCTCGCCCACCCGCAGCCACGTGCCCCACTGCACCACCTGGCCGGGCAGGCCCAGCGCGCGCCGGCGGCCCGCAAGCTGGTCCAGGAACGCGTTCGCCGCCGCGTAGTTCGACTGGCCCGGGTTGCCCCGTACACCCGCCATGCTCGAAAAGAGGACGAACAGGTCCAGGTCGCGCCCCTGCGTCGCACGATGGAGCTCCCAGGCGCCCAGCACCTTGGGCCACAGCAGGCGCTCGAACCGGTCCCAGCTCTGGTTCTCGAGCGCGGCGTCCGCCAGCTCGCCCACGCTGTGGAACACACCGCCCAACGGCGGAAGATCGGCGTCGATGCGCGAGAGCATTGCCTGCACGTCCGACGGGTCGGCCAAGTCCGCCAGCTCCACTTGTGCCGTTACGCCCCGCTCCCGCAGCGCACGAATGCCCGCCTCGGCCTCCGCGCCCGGTGCGCGGCGCCCGTTGAGCACGATTGCGCGCGCGCCCTGATCCGTCAGCCACTCGGCCACGGCGCCTCCGATCCCGCCCAGGCCGCCGGTGATCAGATAGGTCCGGTCGTCCCGCACGCGGCACCCCGTTTCTTCGGGGAGCGCCAGCCGCTGGGTTCCGTCCCGGCCCCGCACGAGGCGCGCCGCCAGCCGGCTCCCGGCGCGGTGCGCGATGTGGTTCTCGCGGTCCGGGAACAACAGCTCGTTGATGAAATCCGGCGGCAGGGCCTCCCCGGCGGGATCCAGGTCGACCATCCTGGGCTGCAGCGCCGGCGCCTCCCGCGCCACGACCTTGCCCAGGCCCCACAGCGTGGCGCCGGCAAGCTGCCCCGCGCGCTCGCGCTCCAGCGCCTGCGCCCCGCACGTCACGAACCACACGCCCTGCGCCGGCTCGACGTTGGCGTCCAGGCAGCCCTAGACGAGCGCGAGCGCGCTGCCGGCCGCCGCGGTCACATCCTCCGCTAGCTGCTCCGTCGTCGCCGACAGCCCGCGGCCGTCCAGCGCGCCGAGGTGCACGATGCCCCGGAGCGGCGCGTCCCCGGGCAGTCCCTCCAGCAACGCGCGCCACGAGTCTCGCCGTTGCGACTCCACGGCAGCGTGGACCACACCGGGGCGTTCGGAATGCGCGGCGCCGGCGTCGGTCGCGCCCGCCACCACGACCGTCTGGTTCCGCTCCGCGAGCCCCGCGGCGAGTCCGGCGGCATGGCCCGCCCGGTCGGCGGCCAGGACCCAGACTCCGGGAGGCTCCGCCACCACCGCCGGGCCGCGCGCCAGGACCAGGCCGTGCGCGGGCCGTATGGGGTCGTCCGTGGCTTCGTGGCCCATGACCCGCGGGTCGCCGAAGCCCGCATCGCCCAGCGCCGTGCGCCAGACGTCGGGCGACGCGAGCGCGTGGTGCGGCCGGTAGTGGTCGGCAAAGCGCCACCAGTCGGGGAGCAGGCCGAACACGATGTCGCGCCAGCTTTCGCCGCACAGACTCTCGAGCGCCAGCAGTTGACCCGACGGCGCCAGCAGCTCGCGGCAGTTTGCGAGCGTCGCCCCGAGGTCGCGCGTGGCGTGCAGCACGTTGGCCGCAATCACCAGGTCGAAGGCGTGCGGCTCGAAATCCTGCTCCGCGGGCTCCGCTTCGATGTCCAGCACCTTGAACTCGACCGACTCCCCGCTCTTGCCGAAGCGCGCCTCGGCATCGGCGAAGAACCCCGCCGATATGTCCGTGAAGGTGTAGTCGAACCGCCCGGACGGGAGCTTCGGCAGGATCCAGCCGGTCGCCGATCCCGTACCTCCGCCGACCTCCACGATCCGCAGGCGCCGGCCGTCCGGCAGGTCCGCCACGGCCTCGGCGACGGCGTCGCCGAGCAGCTTGCCCCAGGCCCGGTTCGCGACGCCCTTCTTGTACAGGTCCCCGACGTTGGGTTCGCCGCCGAACAGCAGGTCGAGGGCCCTGGCGCGGCCCGTGAGCACGTCCGCGAGCCCGCCGCCGCAGCGCCGCACCACGCCGAGCTCGACCGCCCCGTGCGGATGCTGCGCGGACAGTTGCGCGGCATGCTCCTCCGGGTCCCCCAGGTATGCATGCGGCAGCGCGTCGCCCTCGCCCACGGCCACGACGTAACCGTCCGGCCGCGCCTCCAGGATGCCCGCGTCGCTCAACATGCCGAGCAGCCGCCCGGACAGGCGCCGGTGCTCCGGCAGGATCCCCAGCTCCCGGCGCAGTTGCTCGGCCTCCACCGCCGCGCCCGCGGTGCGCTTCCAGCCCAGCTTCTCGAGCGCCGCGAGCGTGTAGGACTGGGCCAGCCGCCCCAGCGCATTCTCGAGCGCGCGCCGCTCGGCGCCGCTGACGGCCGCCTCCGACAGGTAGTCCTCGAACGCGTTCACGCGCCCGGCAAGCGCTTCCGAAGCGAGCAGGAAATCGGCCGGTTGCGCTCCCACCGCGAGCGGACGCTCGCGCCAGACCACCTCGTAGAGCAGCTCGTCGACGCCTTCCATCGCGGCGGCGAGGGCGGCGCGCGTCGCCCGCTTCACCGTGAAGCCGTGGATGGCGCCCAGCGCGGCTCCCTGCGGGTCGTAGATCCGCAGCTCAGCGGTCGCCAGCTCGGCCGCGCCCCCTTCGCCATCGGCGCCCTGGATCTCGTCGCCCAACCGCACGTGGCAGACGATGCGGTCGGGCAGCGGACCGCTCAGCCACAGCCGTTCCCATCCGAACGGCATGTACGTGACCGGCGGTCCTTCCGGCGCCTGGCCCCGCGCCGCCGACAGAAGCTGAAAGCAGCCGTCGATGAGCAGCGGATGCACTTCCAGCCCCTGCCGGTCCACCTCCTGCGGAACGGCAATCTCGCCGAGGGCTTCGCCCGGCGCCGACCACACCGCCTGCAATCCCCTGAACGCCGGACCGAAGTCGATCCCGGCCTCGGACTTGGCGCTGTAGAGCGCCGCGACGTCCTGCGCGGCCATGCCGTCCCGCAGCCGGTCCAGATTCACACTCGCGCCGGCTTCCGACACGCCGCCACGCGACAGGCGCGCTTCCACGTGCAGCGTCCAGCCCCGCTGGTCCTGCTTGCTGTAGATCGCGACGCGACGCGCCCGCGCGCCGTCGTCCGCGTCCAGCACGAGCTGCACCGGCCGCCCGGCGGCGCCCGCGTCGGCCCCGTCTTCGTCCTCCGGCAGGATCAGCGGACTGTGCAACTGCAGGTCCTCGACCACGACCGCGCCGCTGCCCTCGGCCAACGCCGCCGACGCCGCCATGGCCCCGTACAGCGCTCCCGGAACCACCACGCGGCCGAAGACGCGATGGTCGGTCAGCCACGGGGGATCGGCCGCGGACAGCTCCGTCTCGAACATGAGCTCGCCCGCCGGGGATTCATGCCTGGCGCCGAGCAGGGCATGGCCGGCGCTGGATCGCCGGCGCCTGCTGGTCGCAATCCAGTGGCGGTGGCGCTGCAGCGGGTAGCCGGGCACCGCAACCCGGCGGCGCTCCTCGCCGGCGAACAGACCTGCGAGCGACACTTCGAGGCCCGCCGCGTACGCCTGGCCCACCGCCTCCACGAACCCGGCATCCGCGGGCGTGCCTTCGTCGGGCGTGCCCTGCAGGCTGCTCAGCACCACGGGTGCGGCCTGAACCCTGGCGGCCGGTTCCGGCCAGACGAGCGACGTCAGCGGCCCCAGCACCGGCCGCGGACCGATCTCCACCACCAGGTCCACGCCCAGCTCCGCCAGCGTCCGTATCCCCCGGGCGAAAGCCACCGGCTGCCGGGCGTGCCGCCGCCAGTAGGCCGCGTCCGGCTTCTGTCCGGGCTCGAGCACGCGGCCCGTCAGGTTGCTGACGTAGTCGATGGACGGCGCCGCGATCCCGACGCCGTCCAGGGCGGCCTGCAGGTCGTTCAGGGCCGGCTCCAGCAGGGCGCTGTGGAACGCCTGGACGGTCCGCAGCCGCTTCACGTTGACGCCCTCGGACTCGAAGCGCTCCGTGATCGCCTCGATGTCGGGCACCGCGCCGCTCACCACGCGGTGGGTCCCGTTGTCGGCCGCAAGGCTCAGCCCAGGGCCGCCGGATTCCGCGTTCAGCTTGTCGACCTCTGCCAGGACCCGGTCGGCCGGCGCAAACACCGCCGCCATCGCGCCCGTCTCGGTCGCGCCCAGCAGCGACCCGCGGGCCATGGCGAACCGCATGCCGTCTTCCAGGCTGAACACGCCGGCCGCATGTGCCGCCGCCACCTCGCCCATGCTGTGGCCGAGCACCACGTCGGGCCGCACGCCCAGGCTGGCCCACTGCGCCGCCAGCGCGCACTCGATGGCGTAGAGCGCCGGCGCGGAGCGCGCGGTCCGGTCGAGCTGACCCTCCGTTCCCGCGCGCCCGAACATCACGTCGAGCAGGCTGCTGCCGTTGGCCTCCCGGAAGACGGCGTCGCAGCGGTCCAGCACGGCGCGGGCCACCGGCTCGTTCGCATACAGCGCCGCGCCCATGCCGGGCCACTGGCTGCCCTGGCCGGTATAGACGAAAGCTGTCTTCTTCACCGTCGCCGGCCGCTGCGCCGGCGGGGCGTCCGCCAGCTCGCGCAGGCGCTCGCGCAGCGAGGCCGCGTCCTGGAAGGGCACGGCCGCGCGATGCACGTGATGCTGCCGGCCCACGGCCGCCGTCCAGGCCATGTCGGCAAGCGCCTCCAGCGGATCGGCCCCCGGCGCCGCGTACCCGTCGCCATCGCCGTCGCCGAGCCACGCCAGGTAGCGCTCCGCCAGCTCCCCGAGCGCGGTCTCCGTCTTGCCGGACAACGGCAGCAGGCGGGTCGTCCGCCGCGGGCGACCTTCCTCCTGCGACGTTACTTCCGCGGCCGGCTCCGGGACGGGCGCCGGCACCCGCAGCGCGGCGCCGGACACCCAGTGCTCCACGCCCGACCCCTCGCCGGCCGGCTCGCCGTAGCCCTCGACGACCACGTGCGCATTGGTGCCCGACATGCCGTAGGCGCTCACGCCCGCACGGGCCGGGCGGCCCGGATGGCGCGGCCAGCTCTCGGCCTCGGCGACGACGCGCAGCGGTATCCGCTGCCAATCCACGCGCGGGTTCGGGTTGTTGAAGTGCAGGTGCTTCGGCACCCACTCGCGCCGCATGGCCAGCACCGTCTTGATCAGACCCGCAATGCCGGCGGCCGGCTCCAGGTGGCCCATGTTGGTCTTCACGGACCCGATCAGCAGCGGGCGCTCCGGATCGCGCTCCCGGCCGTAGACGGCCGCCGCCGCTTCCAGCTCGATGGGATCGCCGACCTCGGTGCCGGTGCCGTGCGCCTCCAGGTAGTCGACCTCCGCCGGCGCCAGACCCGCCTGCTGGAGCGCTTGCTCGATGACCTGCTCCTGCGCGGGACCGTCCGGCACCGTGAGCCCGACGCTGGCCCCGACGTGGTTGACGGCCGAGCCGCGCACCACGCCCCAGATGCGGTCCCCGTCGGCCTCGGCCGCGCCGAGCCGCTTCAACACCACCACGCCGCAGCCCTCGCCCCGGACGAACCCGTTGGCGCCCGCGTCGAAGGCCTTGCAGCGGCCGTCCGGCGACAACATGCCCGATACCGCCCGCTGCTCGAACAGCCGCCGGTCCAGGACCGCGTGCGCGCCGCCCGCCAGCGCGATGTCGGCCTCGCCGCGCCGCAGCGCCGTCGCCGCCAGGTGCACCGTGACCAGCGACGACGCGCAGGCCGCGTCCACGACCATGGAGGGCCCGGCCACGCCGAGCACGTACGCCACCCGGCCGCTGACGCCGTGCAGGCTGGTGCCGATGCTGGCGTAGAGGCCGAAGGCCGCCTCGACCGGCTCGCTCGACTCCAGGACGAGCTGCCGGTACTCGGGGTTGCTCGTCCCCGTGTAGACGCCGGTGCGGGTGCCCGCCAGCGTCTCCGGGTTCATTCCGGCGTCCTCGATGGCCCGCCAGCTCGTCTCCAGCATCATGCGCTGCTGGGGGTCCATCACCTGCGCCTCAACCGGCGAGATGCGGAAGAAGGCGGGGTCGAACTGGTCGATGTCGTCCAGGTAGGCGCCGAAGCGGCAAGCCTCGCCGGCGGCGGTCGCGTCCGGGAACAGCTCGCCGACGCGGCCGACCCCCGAACCGGGCTCGCCCTCGCTGACGACCTGCCGGCCCTCTTCCAGCAACCGCCAGTACGCCGCGAGGTCCGGCGCATCCGGAAAGCGGCACGCCATGCCCACAATCGCGATGGGCTCGACCGGCGTGTGCGACCCGGACATCGACCTACAGCCTGAACAGGCGGTTCAGCTTGACGACGAAGCCGCGGTTGTGCAGCTCGCGGGTACGCCTCGGCCCGAGCATTTCCACGTCCCGCTCCTCGGTGTACACCACGAAGAGCTCGCTGCCCGGACTGTACTCCCACCGCAGCCGGAGGTTGTAGCTGATGAGGTCGTTGCCCGAGTTGTACTGCACCAGGCCGCCGAAGAACATCCGCGGGGTGAATGCGTAGTTCAGGCGCGTGCTGACGAGCGTGCTGGTAAAGTCCCCTTCCGGCAGCTCGACGTCGTTGAACGAGATCGTCGGCTCGACGGAGAACTGGTTCGATACGTTCACGCGGCCCTGGGTGTATTCCAACTTCCGGATGGTGCCGCTCCAGAAGCTGCCCGCCGTGAAGGCCACTCCGCCGCTGGTCTTGTGTTGCGCGCCCAGCATGTAGGACACGGTGGCCTGGGTGAACCCGTAGCCGCCGACCGGGAGCACGACGTCCCGCGCAATCCGGAACTCTTCCTGCAGCAGTTCGTACGAGTTGGTCAGGTTCACCTCGAACCGGTCGCTGTTGTGAAACTCCGTCGAGAAGTCCACCGTGCGCTCGCGCGTCTCCAGGAAGCCCCGGTCGGCCGTCGTGAAGTAGTCGACGCCGGCCTCGAACGAGTAGCGCCGCACGATCCGGCTGCCCTGCGGGCGCGGGCTGAAGCGGCCCGACAACGTCGTGCGGCGGTAGTTGTCGCGCGTCATGAAGCCGATCTCCGGCAGGAAGTTCTCCTCGACGGTGATGTGGTCCACGGTCGCGCCGTAGCGGTCGCCGCCGTAGTCGAAGCGGCCCTGGTAGCTCGCGTCCCGTCCCTCTCCCAAGGGTGTCTGCGTCCGCGAGTAGTACGTCACGAAGTCGACGTTCTCGTAGAAGGAGAACGTGCCGTCCACGCCGTACGCCTGGCTGGCGCCGGGGCCGACCAGCGACACCGAGCGGTTCGTGAATATCGCGCCGATGCTGCTGCGCCGCAGGATGTCCCGCTTGATGCGCAGCACGGTGAAGTTCGTCGACGCGGTGCCTGCCTCCGGCGACTCCTCCGTCTGGATGCTGAGAGCCCCGACGTCGAATGCGCCGGCCTTCCCCGTCATGCGCGCCCCGCCGTGGATCGGCACCGCGATCGCCGACTGGCCCGAGTCGCCCTCCAGTCCGATCCGCCGGCTGTAGAACAACGTCGGCGCCTCGCTGACGTCGGTCGGATTGCGAGCTCCCAGACCACCGCGAGCGAATTCGAAGGTGCCCCGGCTCTCCAGAAAGAACTCCCGCTTCTCGGGGAAGAACAGGCTGAATCGGGTCAGGTTGATCTGCCGCTCGTCCACCTCGACCTGGGCGAAGTCGGTGTTGTAGGTGAAGTCGGCCGTCAGGTTCTCCGTAATGCCCAGCTTCACGTCGGCGCCGAACTCCCCGCTGCCCTCGTTTTCTCGAATCGGGATCGTGTGCCGGTCGGTCCTTACGCCGCCGATGACGTACGGCTTGATTTCGACGAGCCGACTGGCGTCCGGCGGCTCGAGTCCCACGAGCGTCCCCGCCGCCGAGATGCGCACGATACCAGCGGTCCCGCGACCGCCGCCGGTCGACATCGGGATGCGCGTCAGGTAGGCCCACTCGTTCTTGCGTCGGATGGACCGCCGCAACTGCACGCCCCAGAGCTGCGCGCCGCCGCCGCCCCGGTAGCGCAGCGTCTTGAACGGTATCTCCATCTCCGCCGTCCAGCCGCCCTCCCAGCGTCCCGTGCGCACGTCCCACACCGGATTCCAGTCGCTGTTGAAGTCGCCCTCGTTGGTGATCTGCTGGTCGGCGCGCGCGCCGAGCGGGTTGGTGTAGAAGTTGAAGCCGTTGCGGCGGTCGTAGAACGTGTCGAACAGCACCGCGAACGTGTCGTTCTGGCGCAACTGGTTCGTATCGCGCCGCATCTCGTTGGCAACCCACTCGCTCTCGGGCGCCGAGTCGTGCACGCGCGCCGACACGTAGATGTTCGTGTCGTCGTACATGATCCACGCATCGGTGCGCTCCGTCGCGGGCGCGCCGGAGGTCGGAAGCTGCTGCACGAAGTCGGTGATCGGCGCGATTTCGCTGTACACCGGCTCGTCCAGCACCCCGTCCAGCCTGATGCCCGTGGCGAGACGGATGACCCGCACCGTCGTCCGGTCGCCCTCGTCCCGGTTCATGACCGCCGGCGCCACCGGAGGCGGCGGCCCGTCGATCTGCGCCGCGAGCGCCGCTTCGCCGGCGGTGGGATTCAAGGCCCCCGGCGCGACCTGCCCGGGCGGGACCTCAGCGGATACCTGAGCGGCACCGTCGCCGCCGCGGGCGGTCTGCGCGTCCAGCGGCAGGATGCCGCCGGCCACCACAAGGAAAAGAACAAGCGCCGCGCGACCGTTTAATCGTACGCATGATTCAACCGACACGATCCCGGTCACCCATCGTATGGTGAAGAAGATAATATCCTTGTGCGTCATCCGCCCGACCTCATGCGAGTTTCACATGGTAGCATGCACCTCTGCAGCCCGCGCGGTCCTCATGGCAGGGACAGATTACACTGGGACCGCTCCGCAGCCGATGCACGACAGAAATGGGCGGCAGCCAGGTCCCACGCGCTACGGAAGGAGTGAGAAATGAGCGCACATCCCTTCGATAATGAGTTTCACATTACCCCCGAACAGAAAAAGCGGTTCCAGCGCGACGGAGTCGTAAAACTGGAAGGATTTCTCAACGCCGACGTTGTCGACACGCTGCTTGACAGGGTCGACGGCGAAATGCGTCACGGCACCATCGACAATTACATGGTCAGCGCGCAGTTCCGCCGGTTGAAGTACGACTTCGAGGGCGACAAGGAGAACGTCTTCAAACTGCTGGAACGGCCCTATTTCGGGCAAGCGTTGACGGATCTCGCGGAACGTGACCTCTTCCTTGCGTACGAGCAGTGTTTTGAAATCGAAAAGAACGTTAGCAAAGGACTTCCGTGGCACGTCGGCTACCTCAGTTTCGGCTTTCAGTTCGCGCAGGAGTTCGCATGTACGATGTGGGCGCCCCTGCATCCCGTGGATCCAGAGGGGCAACGGGGCGGAATGGCTTATGTTCCCCAGCACGTCGTATCAGGCGACTTCGTGCTTCAGCAAATAGAACCGGCGATTGTCTCGGCATTAAAGGCGAAGGAGCGCGCCGGCGTGAAGACCCACGTCGGGCAATATTGGGCCATGCGCAACGGCATTCTCAATAATCCGGCCATGGTCGATATACTGGAGAGCCACTAGGTGGAAGACGAATTCAAGCCAGGCGACGTGCTGCTGTTCAACAAGACGGTGGTCCATCGGAGCATCATGCTCGGTGAAGGGGAGCTTTCCCGGCGTGCGGCCTACGTGATGCGTTTCGTCGACGCGGAATCGCACTACGACCTGCAGCGGGCTCGGGACCTCGAATATCCCGCTGAACAGTACGGGGAGGGGGACGGGCCTTTCGCGTACAATAAAATCTCACGCCTGCATATCGAGATCGCGGAGGCGGGAGCAGCGAACGGCGACCTTATCTCGAATTGCGCCTACTTCAGCGACCGTGACCGCAGGATGATGCGGCGCGTGCAGTCCTCCCGAGCCTGACGGGCGCGCTTGCGGTGTGCAACCTCTACAAGCGCTTGGGCTTGTGGGCCAGCATAGCGAAACAGCCGGTCGGCCGTCGTCACGATGTTCTCGATCTCGGAACTCGCCTGCGCTTCGAGCAGGGGGATCGAGTTGATCAGCATCGCCTGGTTCGGGATGAGATTCCCGGAGACGCGGAGCTCCGCCGTGAATGAGCGCGTGTGGTCGTGGCGGGTGCCGTGAGCGCGGCCTGCGCGATCCGAAACCTTTCAAACAGCCGAACATAGAACTTTCATTCAGCCGCACATAAACCTTACAATCAGCCGGTGTCTGAGCCGGCGTTCTACCCGCGGTACGTCGAACCACGGCTTGTCGAGGCGCTGGACGACTCGCCGGTTGTCCTGATCCACGGCCCGCGCCAGTGCGGCAAGACCACGTTGGCCCGGTACACCTGCACTGATAGCCACTTCACGCTGGGCGATGGCGCCCCCCTCGGCCTGGGTATGGCAAGCGAGCGCCGGGACTATACCTACATCAGCCTCGACGATGCGGTGGCGCGCGACGGTGCGCGCGCCGACCCCGCGGGTTTCGTAACCGATCTGCCCGAGCGCGTCATCCTGGACGAGATCCAGCGCGCACCGGAGCTGTTCGAGGCCATCAAGGTGGCCGTGGACCGCCGGCGGACGCCGGGTCGCTTCCTGCTTACCGGATCCACGAACGTGCTGCTGATCCCCAGCCTGTCCGAATCGCTGGCCGGGCGCATGCAGATCGTGCGACTCCATCCACTGGCACAGCGGGAACTTGCGGCGGCGGCTGCCGACCAGCAGCGGCCCGCGGAGTTCCTTGACCGGCTGTTTGATGCCGGTTTCGCCATGGAGCGGGCGGATCGGCTTGGTGAGGATCTCTTCGAGCGGGTGGTCGCCGGCGGCTTCCCTCCCGCACTGGCGCGTCCCACTGCCCGGCGCCGCGCCAACTGGCAGCGCGACTACGTGGAGGCGCTGGTGCAGCGCGACGTGCGCGACATGACGCGCATCGCGGCGCTCGACGCCCTGCCGCGATTGCTGGCGGTAGCGGCGGCCCAGACGGCCCGGCTGTTCAACCTTGCAGACCTTGCTGCGCCGTTCCAGGTCAGCAGGCCGACTATCGGCGCGTACACGGATCTGCTGGAGCGCCTGTTCCTGCTGGAGCGGTTGCCGGCCTGGCACAGCAACCGCCTGCGCCGCCACGTCAAGCGCCCCAAGCTGCACCTTGGCGACACCGGTCTGGCCGCCGCGCTGCTGGGCGTGGACGCCGCGGCGCTCAAGGCGGACCGAACGCTGCTGGGACAGCTCCTGGAGACGTTCGTCTACCAGGAACTGCGGCGGCAGGCGAGCTGGCATGAGGCGCCGCTGCGCTTCTTCCATTTCCGGGATCGGGACGGCGCGGAAGTGGACGTCGTGATCGAGCGGGCCGCCGGGACCGTGGCGGGCGTGGAAGTCAAGGCAGCCGCTACGGTGAGGCCGGCGGACTTCCGCGGACTGCGCAAGCTGGCGGCGGCGGCCGGCGACCGCTTTGCCTGCGGCGCGGTGCTGTACGACGGCGAGGTGAGCGCGCGGTTCGGCGATCGCCTGCACGCGGTGCCGATTCGCCGGCTGTGGGAAACGCCGTGACACCGGCGCAGGGCGCGAGCTCCGGGCGGCGGGGTTGAAAGTGCGCTTGTCGTTGAGTAAAAATACTCAGCTTAATGAGTAAATTGACAGGCTATGCACGCCCGCAGGTGCAGGAGCTGGTCGGGCGTCTGCGGGAGCCGCGGCGCTTCATCCAGGTAGTTTCCGGCGCGCGGCAGGTCGGCAAGACCACGCTGGTGGAGCAGGCGGCCGAGGCATCGGGCCTGTCCGCGCGCTATGCCAGCGCCGACCAGCCGACGCTGCGGGGTGTGGAGTGGCTCGAGCAGCAGTGGGAGGCGGCGCGCAGCCTGGCGGCCGGGGCGGGGAAGGGCGGCGGGCTCCTGGTGCTCGACGAGGTGCAGAAAATCCCCGAATGGTCCGAGGCGGTCAAGTACTGGTGGGACGCAGACACGCGGGCCGGACTGGATCTGAAGGTCGTGGTTCTCGGATCGGCGCCGTTGCTCGTCGAGCGCGGCGCGGGCGAGAGCCTGGCCGGGCGCTTCGAGATGATGCGGCTCCCGCACTGGAGCTTCGCGGAGATGCGTGCGGCGTTCGGCTGGTCGCTGGAGGAGTACATTTTCTACGGCGCCTATCCGGGCGCCGCACCACTCATCCGCCAGCCCGCCCGCTGGGCGCGCTACGTGCGCGACGCGCTCATTGAGCCGATCATCTCCCGCGACGTGCTGCTGCTGTCGCGGGTGGACAAGCCGGCGCTGCTGCGCAGGCTGCTGGAGCTGGCGTGCGCCTATTCGGGACAGATCCTCTCGTACACGAAGATGCTCGGCCAGCTTCAGGACGCCGGCAACACAACGACGCTCGCCCACTACCTCGATCTGCTCGCGCGTGCGGGACTGGTAACCGGTCTCCAGAAGTACGCGGGGGGCGCGGTGCGCCGCCGGGGGTCGAGCCCGAAGCTGCAGGTCTTCAATACGGCGCTGATTGCCGCACAGGCGAACGTGACGCTGAAACAGGCACGGCAGGACCGCGCGTTCTGGGGGCGCCTGGTCGAGTCGGCGGTCGGTGCGCACCTGGCCAACGCAGCCGCCCGCGGCGCCTGCGAGGCCTACTACTGGCGCGAGCGCAACCGCGAGGTCGACTTCGTGGTGCGGGCCGGCAACCGCCTGGCGGCCATCGAGGTCAAGAGCGGACGCACCGGCGCCGCGCTGCCCGGCATGGCGGCGTTCGCGGAGGCGTTTCGACCGGCGCGCAAGCTGCTGGTGGGCGGCGACGGCATCGACGTCGAGACGTTCCTGCTGAAACCGGTCGAGGAGTGGCTGGCGCCGTGACGCACCCATTGGACCGATGTGTCCAAGGCGCAGCACAGGATGGGCCGTTGACCGGTCAAGCGCGCTCAGCCAGAAGCGCCAGGAGAGGCGGGTTGATGTAGAGATTCTCGCGACCCGCCTTGATCTCGTCGAGCAAACCCGCGGCCACGAGTGTTTTCAAGTAGACAGCAGCAGTCTGACGCCTGGCGATATCCGCTTTGACTACGTCGCCGATCCGGCAGTAGGGATGCACGAAGATCAGTTCCGCCAGCTCTCGGGAGTAGATCTTCGGCATCCTCTGTCGAATTGCCGCGCCCGTCTCGTCAAGAAGCTCCCGGATCGCGCGGATTTTCGCCGTCGTCCATTCCGCCGTGGTTCTGACAGCCTCCAGAATGAAAAGTATCCATGCTTCCCAGGCCTGTCGGGTCGTGACCGCGAGCAGATACCGGTAGTAGAGCGCCTTGTTTCGGATGATGTGCCGGCTGAGATAAAGGACCGGAACGTCGAGCAGGCCCTTGTCCACGAGATAGAGCAGGTTCAGCACGCGTCCGGTCCGGCCGTTTCCGTCAACGAACGGATGGATCGCCTCGAACTGATAATGCATGACTGCAAGGCGGATCAGCGGGTCGATCTCCTCCGCCTCGTGAATGTAGCGCTCCCAATTGGCGAGCTTGCTCCGGAGAACGTCCTCCCCATCCGGCGGCGTGTAGATGACTTGCCGGGTTGCATCACTCACCAGCGCCGTCCCCGGCGTCTTGCGAATGTCCAGCTCCACTCCCTTGATCGTTCGACAGACTTCGACCGCGATGGCGGCCGAAACCGGCCGCTGGTTCAGCATCTCGAATCCGCGGTGCAATGCTGTGCGGTAGCGCAGAGCCTCCCTGGTGGCAGGGTCGGCCCGACCCGCCGCGTCGTTGGCATAGCGAAACAGCCGGTCGGCCGTCGTCACGATGTTCTCGATCTCGGAACTCGCCTGCGCTTCGAGCAGGGGGATCGAGTTGATCAGCATCGCCTGGTTCGGGATGAGATTCCCGGAGACGCGGAGCTCCGCCAATGCCGCGCGCGCGGCAATGCAACTCCGAAGAATGGCCTTGGTCTCGGTCTCCGAAGCCGGCGGCAGGTTTGGAAGGTCGTTGAAGGGACGATTGGGATCGAACGCCATGTCGATGTATCCCGCTCCCGTCGACACGCGCTCCGAACATGTCGATCTCATCGACATTTCACTCCAACGTGTCGATGCATAGAGAATATATCGACATGTTGGCCGTGGCAAGGCGGAAGTCCTCTCTCGGTTCGCGTTCAACGCGGCGCGCGTCCGCCGGCAGGCGCAGGTATCATGAAGCCGCAACCTGACGACACGGAAGGAACAGGATGAACCAGACCGTTCTCATCACCGGATGCTCCAGCGGATTCGGCAAGTTGGCCGCCCAGGCTTTCCACCGGAAGGGCTGGAACGTCGCCGCCACCATGCGTTCTCCCGAGAAGGAGACCGAGCTGGTCGACGCCGACCGCATGCTGGTCCTGAAGCTGGACGTCACCGATACCGCGAGCGTCGCCGCGGCCTTCGCCGCCACCCGCGCCCACTTCGGCCCCGTCGGCGTGGTCGTGAACAACGCCGGCTACGGCGGCCACGGCCTTTTCGAGCAGGCCAGCGACGAAGACGTCCGCGCGATGTTCGAGACCAACGTGTTCGGCCCCATGAACGTGATGCGCGAGGCCCTGCCCGAGATGCGGGCGGCGGGCGGCGGCGCCATCGTCAACGTGACGTCGATGGCCGGCCACCTGGGCCTGCCGGGCAACGCGGTCTACTCCGCCTCCAAGCACGCCATGATCGGCCTCACCGAGGCCATGGCGCTGGAGTACAAGCCGCTCGGCGTGCGCATCTACTCGGTGGCGCCCGGCGCCTATCCGACCACACGCTTCGGCGCCAACACCGACAAGCGGGTCGAGCAGGGCGATGCCCAACTCGTCGATCTCTCCACGCGCCTCCGGGCGCAGATCACCGCGGTGGGCGAGCAGATGGCCACCCGCGGCGGCAGCCTGGCCGACCCGCAGGAGGTCGTCGACCTGATCTTCCAGTGCGTCAGGGGCGAGGCCCCCATCCACAACCCGTCCGGCTCCGACGCCGACATGCTGATCGGGATGATGGGCCAGGACAAGCGCCAGGCCTTCCTGGACCAGCTCGAAGCGATGCTGATCCCGGCGGCGGCCGCGAGTCGGTAAAGTCATATGGACGCGCATGACACGCGTGAGGACGACGCGAACGCTGAGTTGCACCGTCGCGCGACGGCGGGAACCGTGCGCGTGGGCGCCCCTAACCGCCCGGACCTCTACCCGCGTCCGTCCCGCCGGCTGCCTTCCCGGGCCGTACAGGAGCTGCTCGACGAAGTACGGGGTGACTAGAATGACCGGCCCGATCTGTTCACCACGTCGGTGAAGGAAAGGGATATGCTGAGGCGATGTTGGCCAAGTCAGAGATCCAGAGAGAGGCCCTCAATCTTCCGGCACAGGAGCGTATCGAGCTCGTCGTCGAGCTCTGGAACAGCCTGGCGCCGGGCGAGATTCCGATCCCCGACTGGCAGCGGGACCTGATTCGTGACCGACTCGCGGCGCTGGAGGACGTGCTGCCGGAGGAACGTTCGGTGCCCTGGGACGCGGTCCGCCACCCTTGACTCCGGCTCGAAGAGCACTTCCCGCGCTGTGATATGGTCTGCCACGTAGGGTAACGTATGCACGCCTTGATCGAGTCGCACCGGGCGGAGGTTCGCGCCTTGGCCGAGCGCCACGGCTTTACGGATGTCCGCGTGTTCGGTTCGATGGCGCGTGGCGACGCGGATGAACGCAGCGACCTTGATCTACTTGTGACCCTACCGTCCGGCAAGACCGGGTTGGCGCTCGGCGCTCTGCTGATGGACGTTCAGGAGGTGCTCGGCAGACGGGTACATGTCCTGACAGAACATTCCCTACCGCCGTCCTTCCGAGATCGCGTGCTGAGGGACGCCCAGGTTTTGTGAAGCCCAGTCCGCAGACCGACTTGTTGCTGCTGGAGCACATCCAGGAGCGCATAAGCCGAATTGCGTCGTACACGAATCGCGAGCGCGCCGCCTTCTACGATTCGCACCTGATACAGGACGCCGTCCTGCGCAATCTGCAGACCATCGCGGAATCCACACAGCGGCTCAGCAGCGGTCTACGCGCAACGGAGCCGAACGTGCCTTGGCGGGCGATAGCCGGTTTCCGTAACGTGCTGGCTCACGACTACCTGGAGATCGACCTGGAAGTGATCTGGAGTGTCGTTGAGCAGGACCTGCCGAAGTTGGCTGCCGCGGTTGACCGGATGATGCACGCCGCGAGCCCTCGACGACCCAGAACGTGATTAGCACGATTAAGGGAGGGGCGCGCTCCATGAGGCCGCAACCAATCGACACGGAAGGAACAGGATGAACCAGACCGTTCTCATCACCGGATGCTCCAGCGGATTCGGCAAGCTGGCCGCCCAGGCTTTCCACCGGGAGGGCTGGAACGTCGCCGCCACGATGCGTTCTCCCGAGAAGGAGACCGAGCTCGTCGACGCCGACCGCATGCTGGTCCTGAAGCTGGACGTCACGGATACCGCGAGCGTCGCGGCGGCCTTCGCCGCCACCCGCGCCCGCTTCGGCAGCGTCGGCGTGGTCGTGAACAACGCCGGCTACGGCGGCCACGGCCTCTTCGAGCAGGCCAGCGACGAAGACGTCCGCGCGATGTTCGAGACCAACGTGTTCGGCCCCATGAACGTGATGCGCGAGGCCCTGCCCGAGATGCGGGCGGCGGGCGGCGGCGCCATCGTCAACGTGACCTCGATGGCCGGCCACCTCGGCCTGCCGGGCAACGCGGTCTACTCCGCCTCCAAGCACGCCATGATCGGCCTGACCGAGGCCATGGCGCTGGAGTACAAGCCGCTTGGCGTGCGCATCTACTCGGTGGCGCCCGGCGTCTACCCGACAACCCGCTTCGGCGCCAACACCGACAAGCGGGTCGAGCACGGCGACGCCCAACTCGTCGATCTCTCCAAGCGCCTCCGGGCGCAGATCACCGCAGTGGGCGAGCAGATGGCCACCCGCGGCGGCAGCCTGACCGACCCGCAGGAGGTCGTCGACCTGATCTTCCAGTGCGTCAGGGGCGAGGCCCCCATCCACAACCCGTCCGGCTCCGACGCCGAGATGCTGATCGGGATGATGGGCCAGGACAAGCGCCAAGCCTTCCTGGACCAGCTCGAAGCGATGCTGATCCCGGCGCCGGCCGCGAGTCGGTAGCGGTGGGCGGGCTCGACAACCACAGGTGAAGCGCCGATGCTCTGGTCCTTCACCAAGTGGGGCATCCCGGCGCTCCTAGTCATCGTCGTCGCCGGCTCGCTCGCCACCCGCAAGACTTTCCGTGTGGAGAGGACGATTCCCGCGCCGCCCGAGGCGGTATGGGAGGTCCTGCTCGACACGGCAGCCTACCCGGAGTGGAACCCTGTCTTCGTGGAAGTCGACGGCGACTACGTGAAGGGTGAGAGAGTGCTGAACAAGGTCCGCGATCCGAGCGGCGCGATTCTCGAAATGACCGCACTGGTCGAGACGCTCGAGCCACGCGCGGAGCTACGCCAGTCGGGGGGAACGCCCGGCATATTGACCTTCGACCACCGCTGGCTGCTGGCGCCAACGGAGGGCGGCACGAGGGTCGTTCAGCACGAGGTCGACCGCGGCATCGGCCTCTGGTTCTGGAACGCGGACTGGATCGAGCCCGCCTATTCGTCGGTAAACGAAGCGCTGGCGGAGAGGGTTCAGTCGGTGATGGCCACGGTGCCGGCCTCAGAGACTGGGGACGAGCACGAGCCGTGAAATCGTTGGTCTGCGGTCTACGACGCCGCGCCGAGCACCGACCTCAGCCTGGGCGCATCCACTGCAACGAACTCACGTTGGATCTGCCACAGGCGCGCGTCCGCCGGCAGGCGCAGGTATATCGACCGCGCTACGCTCAACGTGCGCCGAGGTCGGTGTGACCACTGCTTGACATCCGCGATCTGGGCGAGCTCCACCTCGCGCTGCTGGTTTCGTTCGGCCCAGCGTTCAACGTGCTCGGCCGCAGCCAGGTGATCCCGTTTCGCGTTGTTGCAGGCCGCATCGGTCACGACAAGATTGTCGAGTCCGTTATCCGGGTGGCGGCTCCAGGGTACGAAGTGATCCACCTCCCTGCGCTGGCGAACCCTTCTTCCACAATAGAAGCAGTTACCGCCCTGCAGTTGCAGCAGCGGTTCCGCCAGATGAGCAATCGCTTCACGTGGAGCGCCGAACAGGAACTGCTCGAGCCTGGCCTCTGCGAGTCCATTGAACCGCCCTACGAGTCCGGACCACTCACGCTGGACAAGCGGGCGCACGAACGGGGCCAAGCGGACCAAGTCCTCTCCGGCATTGCCGATGAACCTGATGGCATTGTCAAAGTCGCGCGACATGAACGTCGATCGCCGGATGTCGTCACTCCAGTTGATGCGGTAGAGGAAGTGCACCTGCTCCGAGCCCACTCTCTGGAGCTTTGGAAGCGGCATCTCGACAAGCGTCCATTCGATGTCGCGCACCAGGCGAGCAAATTCATCGGGCGCGAGATGCCTTGCCCGCGCGACGGATATGCCAGGTTCGCCGACCTGATTCTGAAACCGCAGAATCTTCGTCAGGATCGCCGCCTGATTCCCGGAGTTTTGTTGCAGCAACCGCTCGTCGAACAGCCGGACCTGCGGCCAGTACAACTCGAGAATCCTCTCGGCCAGTTGCCGAGTAGTGACGGATGTAGGAGCACCACCAGTTCGTGTGGACTGCTCGACACACAAGTCCACGAGGCCGAGCAGCACGGCGTACTTGTAGGTGGACGTGAATGCCCCGTCGGCCAGCACGGTGAGCAGTCGCTCGGCGAACTCCGACGCACCGCTGGTGCGGTCCGCCGAACGCTCCGTCGAGCCACCCGGCAGTTGGCTCCGGCCGGCACTACTCAACGTATCCCTCTCCGAGGATGCGAAGCACGCGCCGTATTATAGGTTCCGCCAGGATTGGCTCACTCCCGCCCGGCGTGCGTCGCGCCGAGCACCTGCTAGGCTGTCACCGTGGCCGCGCTCTACGACACGATCGGCCGCGGTTACGCCGAAATCCGCAAGCCCGATCCGCGCATCGCCAGGGCGATCTCAAGCGGTCTGGGCGACGCCCACTCCGTTGTCAACGTCGGAGCCGGAACAGGCGCATACGAGCCTTCCGACCGCGCCGTGGTCGCCGTCGAACCGTCGACGACGATGATCGCGCAGCGGACAGCGGGGTCCGCTCCTGTCGTCCGGGCCACCGCCACGGCGCTGCCGTTCAAGAACGACAGCTTCGACGCCGCGCTCGCGGTCCTGACCGTGCACCACTGGCCGGACAAGGCGCTTGGGCTGGCCGAGCTGCGACGCGTAGCGCGCGGTCGCGTGGTCGTGCTGACCTGGGATCCCGCGTCGCCGCCTTTCTGGTTGACGGACTACTTCCCCGAGCTCCTCTATCTCGACCGACCACTGTTCCCCACCGTTCGCGACTTCGAGCGAGCACTCGGACCGGTGTCGGTAGCTACGGTCCCCATTCCGCACGACTGCTGCGACGGCTTCCTCGGAGCCCACTGGCGGCGGCCCGCTGCCTATCTCGATGCACGTGTGCGCGGCGCGATATCGACGTTTGCAAAGCTCCCCGACGTCGAATCCCGACTGCAGCAGCTACGTGCCGACCTCGCTTCCGGTGAATGGCAACGCAAGTACGGCGATCTTCTCGACAAGACTGAGCTCGACCTCGGCTACCGGCTGATCGCCGCGTCCTTCTGACTACCCATTGCCCGACACCATGTCGGCTACCCGCTCGGTTCACGTAAGAGCACGGCCCACATAACGCGCCGCTCAGTTAGGGCCCGACACTAGGCTAGTCGCTGACGTCGAATTCCGAAATCGGGGAGTGAGAATCGCTGGTACGACGCACAATCAGCAACCAAACATCCGCGTTGACCGCAAGGGGCCTCGAATGACCGGGTGCTGATCATGTGCGCAGCTCTCGCAAGCGGAACTCGATAACGTCGTCACAACAGGTCGTGATTCCGTTCTCTCTGTTTTTCTCGAAGTACTTTGCGTGTTCCTTGCCGTGGATCGTATTCCACGCGTCAGCTACCGCACAGGGCGAGGGGTAATGGCCACCAACGATCGTCGGATTTGTTGGTGTCGCCAGCAGCAAGTCTATCTCCGGAGCCGGACCGTCCACGGCCGTCGGCCAGGGAAACTGCAGCATGCCTGAGCCATTGACAACGGGCTGCTCGCTGCTTGCTGTTGTCAGTGCCTCGTAGCAAGCTCGTTCCTGCGATACGGCTTGCGCCCAACCGTCGAGCAGCCGGTCCGGTACGGGACGCTCAGGATTTACTAGGAGCCCGACGCCACCCCAGTAGTTGTTTGGATCCTTCGCCGCTATCCGACGATTCGACTTGAAAGAGTCTCGCTCGGCAGCCCAAAGCTGCTGCGCTTCGTCAAGTAGATCGGCAAGATCATTCACTCGCTGCTTGTACTGCACGACCAAGGCGCTACCAAGTCGATCTTCGGCAACGAGATTCATCGAGAAGACCATCGTATAGGTGCAGGCTCGTTTCGTGGAAATCCTTCCGTAGCGGATCGGAACACGGACTCTCGAAGGAGGTGCGGTCGCGTCGAGGCGATCCTCACGCCACCGCCTTCTTGATTCCGTAGAATCCCAATACAGAGACCCGATGATCAGTACACCAATAGAGAGGCCGTTCGTTTTATGTGTTATAGGTTCGGTCAGTTGTCCCATTTTGGCCGCTTTCTCTTCGTGCCAGCGTCGGCACTGATGTGCACGGACAGCGAACGTCGACCACCCCTACAGGTCACGCAAGATCGTGGATGCGGTCTTTGCGACACCCTGGAGGTTTGGCAGGCTCATCCTATCAAGTCTATGGACAGACGAAGGGAACCGAAGCCTGGGCCAGTGTGCAAGCTCACACAACCGCGTGCGGGCCGAACTTATGGCCCGCGTGGATGGTGCACCGCGCGTGGTTGGTGCTAAACCCGAAGATGCAGGTCGGATCAGAGGCGCCGGGAGGGTTCGAGGACCCTTTCCTATTGGGACGCCACTGGTTCGCGTGCCGGATCGTCTTCGCGGTACCAAGGTGCGCTCGGGTAAAATGGCTAGCTTTAGGTTGGAGCGAGTGTCCACGATTGACCGAAATGACGCAGGCTGGCGGCAACTGCTAGGGCCGTGGGACCGTTTGGGGCGAAATGACGTCTGAGCCGCAGATTCCGAACGTGCTTCCTGGCGCGGTGGTCCGAGGACAGCGGCTCTCCAAGCCTGTCGAGGTCTTCACCGCGATCCGGATGGGCGAATCGATCAAGCTCGTCGGAAAGGGGTTGAGGACCGGTAAGGTTGACGACCCGACCGCGAGCGCGGACCAGCATGCACAGTTGACGGTTACCTCGTCCACCGAGCCCTTTGACGGAGACGCCGTACGCTTCCAGCTCGGAATCGAGGCTGAACGCGTAGCATTGGCCTACGCATTCTACTCGTACTCTTCCCTCTCGATAGCGCGTGTGGACCAGCTGCCTCATCAGCTCGAGGCCATCTACCATTACGTTCTGGCGCTCCTGCCCATCCGCTACGTGCTGACCGACGCCCCAGGGCGACGACTACCCGGTGAACTTGGTCAATCGGATGTGCTCGCCGTTGCGGGAGGCGAACGCGGAAGATTGAGGGATGCACGATGAGGATCGTCTCCAACGTTGGAACTGATCGCGTGGTGGATCTCATTCACCCCTGGCTTGAGCCCGGTCATCGGATGGACCTTGCTTCTGAAACGCTATCCCTTCATGCGTTCGCGGAACTCGCGGACAAGCTGTCCAACGTGACGAACGTGCGTCTCGTTCTTCCGCCCGAGGATGCAGAGCTTGGCCTCTTCGGGTCCGACGCGGACCGCGCCGCGCGCAACTGCCTCCAGGGCCGCTGGCTGGCCCGCCGCTGTGCGGACTGGATCGAGAAGGCGGCCGAAGTCCGCCGAACGGACCGTCCCGTCCCCCAAGGCGCCGTCGTCCTGCGCAACGGCGACGGGCGCCCGGGAGAAGTCGTGCTCGGCTCGTTCTCGTTCAGCACCGACGGCCTGGGTCTCGCCCCGGGAAACCCACTAAACCTCATCCACGCCTCCGCAACCACGGAGGAGGTCCAGCGACTGAGCGAGTGGTTCGACGACCACTGGTCCGCGCTGGCCGAAGGTGACGCAGCGAAGACCGGCGTCCTGAAACTGCTGCGATCGCTTGCGGCCGACCAGGACCCGCATCGCATCTACGCGTTGATACTGAGCCATCTCTTCCACACCGACGGCAACGAGCTGGACGAGGATCAAGTAGTCAAGTCAGCCACCGGAATCCGCGACACGGCAGTATGGAAAAAGCTCTTCAAGTTTCAGCGCGACGGCGTCGTCGGCGCCGTTGACAAGCTCAACCGTTTCGGCGGTTGCATCATCGCCGACAGCGTGGGGCTGGGGAAGACCTTCGAGGCGCTGGCCGTCATCAAGTACCACGAATTGCGCAACGACCGGGTGCTGGTTCTCTGCCCCAAACGCCTGCGCGACAACTGGAGCCTCTACCGCGCCAACGATCGCCGCAACTTCCTTGCTGGCGACCGCTTCAACTACGACATCCTCAACCACACCGACCTGTCGCGCGACGGCGGCCTGTCGGGCGACATCGATCTAGCCCACGTCAACTGGGGGAACTACGACCTCGTCGTCATCGACGAGTCGCACAACTTCCGCAACAAGCGCACCCCGCGACAGGGCGGCGAGACGCGCTACGACCGGCTGATGCGCCGGATCATCCGGGAGGGCGTGAAGACGCGGGTGCTCATGCTCTCCGCCACCCCGGTCAACAATCGACTAGCCGACCTGCGCAACCAGATTGCCTTCGCCACCGAGGGCGACGATACGGCGTTGGCCGACCACGGCCTCGCCAGCATTGACGGGACGACCCGGCTGGCGCAGAAGCAGTTCAATCGATGGCTCGATCTCGACGACGACGAGCGCACCCCGTCGCGGCTTGTCGAGATGCTGGGGTTCGACTATTTCACGCTGCTGGATCGTCTCACCATCGCGCGTTCCCGCCGGCATCTCGAAAAGTACTACGGCACCCTGGAAACGGGCCGCTTTCCCGAGCGGCTGAAGCCGATTAACGTCAAGCCGGACGTGGACTTGACGGGCGAGTTTCCTTCCATCCGCGACATCAACCTCGAAATCCGCCGGCTCAACTTGGCCGCCTATGCCCCGCTGCGCTACGTGTTGCCCCACAAGCGGGAAGCCTACGACGAGAAGTACAGCACCAGGCTTGCAAGCGGCGAAGGGTTCTTCCGGCAGGCGGACCGTGAAGAGAGCCTGGTGCAGCTACTGCGCGTCAACGCGCTCAAGCGCATGGAGAGTTCCGTGGCCTCCTTCGCGCTTACGGTAGGGCAACAGCTTGCCGACGTGAACCGGACGCTGGCCCGCATCGAGGAGCAGGCAACGGAGTTGGAGGAGATTGACATCGCCGATGTCGACATCGAAGACCCGGCCTTCGAGAGCCTGCTGGTCGGACGCAAGGTCAAGGTACTGCTGCAGGACGTGGACCTGATCCGCTGGAAGCAGGAGCTCGTCGAGGACCGCAACCGGTTGGCCACGTTGCACGCCGCAGCCGTTCAGGTTACCGCCGCGCGCGACGCCAAGCTCGCCGAGCTTCGTGGGATCATCAAGGGTAAGTGTCAGCACCCCATCAACGCCGGCAACAGGAAGGTCATTGTTTTCACGGCGTTTGCCGACACCGCCCGCTACCTCTACGAAGAATTAGCGCCCTGGGCGCGCGACAGCCTGGGGCTTCAGTCCGCGCTCGTCACCGGCACGGGCGGGAATCAGGTCACGCTGCCGACACTGCGAAGGGACCTCGCATCCATCCTCACCGCCTTCGCGCCCCGCACGAAGGAGAGGCCGGAGGATCTCGCTGAAGAAGGCGAGATCGACGTGCTCATCGCCACCGACTGCGTCTCGGAAGGTCAGAACCTCCAGGACTGCGACTGGCTCGTCAACTACGACATCCACTGGAACCCGGTGCGCATCATCCAGCGCTTCGGGCGCATCGACCGCATCGGAGCGCCGAACACGCGCATCCAGCTCGTGAATTTCTGGCCCAACCTGGAGCTCGAGGAGTATCTAAGGTTGGAACAGCGGGTAAGCGGACGGATGGTGCTGCTCGACATCTCCGCGACGGGCGAGGAGAACGTGATCGAGCAGCAGTCGGGCGACCCGATGAACGACCTGGAGTACCGGCGCCGGCAACTGCTCAAGCTGCAGGACGCGGTCATCGACCTGGAAGACCTTTCGTCGGGCATCTCCATCGCCGACCTCACGCTGACGGACTTCCGTATCGATCTGGCGGATTATCTGAGGGAACGGCCCGACGCCCTGGCAAACCTGCCACTCGGCGTTTACGCCGTGACCACCGAGGCGGATGCCGAGACGCCGCCGGGCATTATCTTCTGCCTGCGAGCGGAAGGACCGACGGCGGCGCGCTCCTTCGAGCCAGGGTACCCGCTTGCCCCGCACTACCTGGTCCATATCGGCGACAACGGTGCGGTGCTGCTGCCCTTTACACAGGCCCGCCGCATTCTGGATCGCTTGAAGCGGCTCTGCTTGGGCCGCGATTTGCCGGATGCTGGCGCCTGCGCCCGGTTCGACCGGATGACCCGCGGCGACCGCGACATGCACCATGCACAACGGCTGCTCGCCGCCGCCGTCGCGTCTGTCACGGGCAAGAGCGAAGAACGTGCGCTCGCGAGCCTCTTCGCGCCGGGAGGGACCCATCCGCTGGCGAGCGAGTTCGCCGGAATCGACGAGTTCGAGGTCGTGGCGTTCCTCGTCGTGCTGGGAACGGAGGCGCCGTGAACTCCTTGGATCTCATCGCGGCTCTCGCGCTTCCCGACGGCGCCCTCGTCGACCGCCGCGTGCCGAAGACGCTGCTGATCGAGAACGGCGCTCCGACGGCGCGCGACAGGCGGCGCATCCGGGAGGAGGTGGAGGAGCTCCGGTGGCTGGCCGCGTTGAAGCCCACAACCGTCGGCGTGGCCGCGTATCGTGACGCAGAGCGGGAGTACCTGGAGATCGCCGTTCTCCAGCTCACCCTTCGCACCGGGGCCCGCGCTGCTAGGATCACCGAGTTGGTGCACCGTGCCGTACCGTATCCGGTGCTGCTCACCGCTCGGCAGGGAGACGCGACGCAGCTCTCACTGGCCCACAAGCGCTGGTCCCAGGGTGAGACGGGCAAGATCGTGCTCGACGGCAGTGTAGTCGCGGTTGACTTGGGCAACGCCGCCGCCGTTGATGCAGAGACCGTGTTTCGCGATGCCCTTGCCTTGACCCGTCAGCCCCGCGCCTCGCTCCATGCGCTCTACCAGGGCTGGATGAATCTCCTGCTGGCGCTACGCGTCGCCGACGTCACGGGAACGTTTGTTGTCCCCGGGTCGGGTGACGAGGCGGCGGATCGTGCCGCCGCGTTGCTGGAATATGGGCGACTAAAATCGAGGATCGCCGAGGTGAGCGCGGAAGGCGCCGGAGAGACGCAAGTGCGCCGCCTCGCGGACATCAACCTGGAGCTCCATCGTCTGCGGAACGACCTGGACGCGGTGCGAGCGAGGCTGTAGTGCGGGAGAATCCATGAAGAAGATCGGCCCCGACGCCCCTGAGGCCCGCTCGGCGGATGTCCTCGGGGAGAACATCCAGCAGCTCAAGACGCTGTTCCCGGAGGCATTCACCGAAGGGAAGGTCGACTTCGAGGTGCTCAAGCAGCTTCTCGGCGCCACGGTAGACGAGCGCGAGGAAAAGTACGGCCTCAACTGGCACGGCAAGCGGCGAGCCCGCCAACTCGCCTTGACGCCCTCCACCGGCACCTTGCGCCCCTGTCCCGAGGACAGCGTCGATTGGGACACCACGCAGAACCTGATGATCGAGGGCGACAACCTGGAGGTGCTGAAGCTCCTGCAGAAGAGCTACGCGGGAAAGGTGAAGCTCATCTACATCGACCCGCCCTACAACACTGGCAAGGACTTCATCTACCCTGACAGTTTCCAAGAGAGCATTAAGAACTACCTCGAACTCACGGGCCAGACTGGTCGGGACGGCAGGAGGCTATCCTCCAACATCGAAGCCTCAGGCCGGTTCCACACGGACTGGCTGAATATGATGTATCCCCGCCTCAAGCTGGCGCGGAACCTCCTCCGCATTGATGGGGTGATTCTTGTCAGCATTGACGATCATGAAATCGAGAATCTTCGCCGTCTGTGTAACGAAGTCTTCGGCGAGGAAAACTCCATCGCGAATTTGACTTGGGAGAAAGGGAGGAAGAACGACGCCAAGCTTGTCTCCGTAGGCCACGAATACGTATTGGTCTTCGCTAAATCCCTTGGATATTTGAGGGAAACCAAGACTATATGGCGGGAAGAGAAGCCTGGAGCGAGAGACATTTGGGAAAAGTACCTTGAGCTTCGGCGGCTGCACGGCGGCAACAACCCTGTCATCGAAACTCACCTGCAAGCGTGGTTCTCCTCATTGCCGAAGACCCATCCCGCCAAGAAATGGAGCCGCTATAAACGCGTAGATGCGAACGGCCCGTGGCGCGACCGGGACATCTCCTGGCCAGGCGGTGGCGGTCCTCGCTATGACGTGCTACATCCGAGAACAGGACAGCCTTGCAAGGTGCCCGAGCGCGGATGGGGGTTCGAGGAAACCGCGATGCGAAGCCAGATAGAACTAGGCTTGGTGGAGTTCCGCGAAGACCACACGGAACCACCCTTTCGGAAAGCACACATTCGACCTGTCTTAGCTGAAATAGAGGCAGGGGCCGACGTGGACGAGAGTGACGCCGTTGGAGGCGACGAGGAGTTCGCTACGCAGGTCCGTGGTAGAACCTATCTCAAAATCGTTTGAACAATATCAGCAATGAGGCGAGCTGCACGAATCCCAGAAAGTTCGCCGGGTAGTACTCCCAGCGCGTCACAATGCGACGCTGCCATTGCAGCCACGCAAAGAAACGCTCCACCTT
>JAJEEU010000076.1 GCA_022820825.1 Vicinamibacteria bacterium | reverse complement strand
GCGGCCAACGAGAACTTCGCGCGCGAGGTGATGGAGCTGTTCACGATGGGCGTGGGCAACTACTCGGAGATGGACGTGCGCGAGGCGGCGCGGGCGTTCACCGGGTGGAACTTCGAGAACCTCGAGTTCGTGGTGCACCCGGCGCTGCACGACGAGGACGAGAAGACGTTCCTGGGACGTACGGGCAACTTCGACGGCGTGGACGTGCTCGACATCATCCTCGAGCAGGAGGTGACGGCGGAGTACATCGGTGCGAAGCTCTACCGCTTCTTCGTGCGCGAGGACCCGTCGGAGGCGCTGGTGTCGGAGCTGGGTTCGATATTCCGTGACAACGGCTACGAGCTGCGGCCGCTGCTGACGACGATGTTCCTGTCGCGCGACTTCTACAGCGAGGCGAGCTACGGGGCGCACATCAAGGGCCCGGTTGAGCACGTGGTGACGCTGCTCAAGCACCTGGGCGCGGAGGACGTGCCGGGCGTTCCGGACTTCAACCGGACGACGATCGCGCTGGGGCAGCACCTGCTGAACCCGCCGTCGGTGGCGGGCTGGGCGCAGGGCAAGTCGTGGATCACGCCGGCGCTGATCCAGGAGCGCGGCAACGTCGCCTTCGACTACCTGTTCCCGGACCTCCCCAGCTTCGTGGAGCCGAACAACCTGTACAACACCGCCGCCGAGGTGGGCGACCGGCTGCGCCGCGGCTACGACGTCCTGTCGGCGACCGCCCTCGACGACCCGGGCGAGATGTCGATGTTCGACATGGCGGCCAAGGAGCGCGACGAGCTGTTCAATACCCGCGTGTCCACCTACTACGGCTACGAGCGGGCCATGCGCAAGCTGATTCCGACGCCGCGCGGCGGCGCGAGAATCGACATGACGCAGATGATCCTGGACTCGGGAGCCGCCACCACGGGCGAGGCCGTGGACTACCTGCTCGCGCGGTTCCTGCGCGTGCCGCTGGCGCCCGGGGCGCGCGACACGATGGTGGAGTTTCTCGAAGCGGAGCTGGGCACGTCCGACATCGGCCGCGCCCAGACGTACATGGAAGATCCGCTGCGCATGGTGAGCCATCTCATCATGAGCACGCCGGAGTATCAGATCAACTAGTTGACGAACCGGCCGGAACCGGAAAGGTGACACCACGATGACGACGAGAACCAACAAGCTGTGCGACGAGTCCGGAGTCTCGCGGCGCCAGGCGCTCAAGATCGGCGCGCAGGGCATCGCGCTCGGCCTGCTGGGGAGCGGGGTCAGCCCGCTGCCGCCGCTGTTCGGGAGGACATCGGAGGCGGTGGCCGCCACCGAGGGCAAGATCCTCGTTGTCTTCGAGTGGTTCGGCGGCTACGACGGGCTCAGCACGTTCGTGCCGTACGGCGACGACGAGCTGTACCGGCGCCGGCCCACCATCGGCGTGCAGAAGAAGGACATCATCACGGTGGACGAGCACTTCGGCTTCCAGAAGTCCATGCTCGGCATGCACCGCCTGTGGGAAGAGGGGAACGCCGCGGTGATCCACGGCTGCGGCTACGACCAGCCGTCGTTCTCGCACTTCACCTCCAGCTCGTACTGGCACACCGGCGCGCCGAACAGCGGCGAGGAGTACGGCTGGTACGGCCGGACGGCCGATGCGCTCGACCCGCACGGGACGCCGAACTACCTGGTCAACATCTCGTCGACGCAGTCGCTGGCAGTGCGCGCCCGCGAGCACGTGCCTGTGGTGTTCGACGACCCGAGCGCGTTCACGCGCTCGGTGTTCCACCCGCAGCGGCCGTACATCGACACGCTCGACGCCGGCCAGACGCCGCGCAGCGAGGTCCACAAGTTCATGCTGGACGTCAACAAGAGCGCCCGCGACGCGTCGGCGCTGGTGACCCAGGCGTGGAAGAACTACCAGGCGACGCGCAGCGGCGGCCCGCGCCTGCTGGACCTCGACAAGGTGGTGGCGCTGATCGAGAACGACTTCCCGGCGCGGCTGTACTACGTGCGGCTGCAGAACAGCCTGTTCGACACGCACGTCAACCAGGAGAGCCCGCACAACCGCCAGGTGCAGTACTGCTCCGACGCGGTCTGGGGCTTCTTCGAGGAGATGAAGCGGATCGGGAAGGAGAACGAGGTCGCCGTCTTCGTGCACAGCGAGTTCGGCCGCCGCGTGCCCGAGAACACCAGCCTGGGCACCGACCACGGGACCGCGAACGTCGCCTTCGTGCTCGGCGGCGGCGTGAAGGGCGGCCAGTACGGCAAGCCGGTCAGCCTGACCGAGCTGGTGCACGGCGACAACCTGCAGTACACCACCGACTTCCGGAACGTGTACGCCACGCTGATCAACGAGTTCCTGGGCTACAAGCACCCGGACAAGATCCTGGGTGGCGACTTCAAGACGCTCGGTATGTTCGCCTAGCGGAAGGAGAATCTGCGATGACGCGTTGTCAACGGCATGCGCTCGCGTTCCTGGTGATGCTCGCGGCCGTCGCGGCCGCGGTCCCGGCGGCGGCGCAAACGGCGGAGGCGCCGCGCACCGCCTGGGGCGCGCCCGACCTGCAGGGGGTCTGGGACTTCCGCAGCCTGACGCCGATGGAGCGGCCCGCCGACCTGGCGGACCAGGAGACGTTCACGGAGGAGGAGGCGGCCAGCTTCTCGGAGGAGGTCATCCGGGACCAGAGCCGCGACCTCTCGGACGCGGACGCCGAGGCCGCGACGGGCCGCGTCGTGCCGTACAACGACTTCTGGTTCGACTGGGGCTCGACGGTGACGACGGATCGGACGTCGCTGATCGTCGACCCGCCCGACGGCCGCATGCCGGGCCTGACACAGGCAGCCGAGCGGCGGCGCGCGGCGCGCGCCGCGGCCCAGGCGGGCGTGGGCCGCGACGAGATACCGCCCGGCGGCTGGATCGATGACCTCAGCGCGCCGGTGCGCTGCATCCTCGGGTTCAACCAGGGCCCGCCGATGACGCAGAGCGCCTACAACAACAACATGCAGTTGTTCCAGACCGAGGACCACGTCGTCATCCTCAACGAGATGATCCACGACGCGCGGATCGTCCCGATCGACGGCCGTCCGGACCTCGCCCCGGACATACGCCAATGGACCGGCAGCTCGCGCGGCTACTGGGACGGCGACACGCTGGTGGTCGAGACGGCCAACCGGCGCGATGCGTCGTTCCGGGGGGCGACGCGCGACCTGCACCTGACCGAGCGCTTCACGCGCGCCAACGCCGACACGCTCGTCTACGAGGTGACCCTGGACGATCCCAGAACCTGGACCAGGCCATGGACCTTCATGGTCCCGATGGTCCGAAACGAGGGCGAGGTCTACGAGTACGCCTGCCACGAGGGCAACTACTACATGGCCAACATGCTCCACGGCCTGCGCGCCGCGGAGCAGTAAGCCGCCCGCCGAAGTTCTCCCTCACCGCCGCCGGCCGCGGGCCCACAGTGCGCCGGCGAGCAGGCCGCACAGGTGGCCCTCCCAGGAAACCCCGTCTGCGCGCGGCAGAACGCCGCCGAGCATGCCCCCGTACACGGCTGCCACCAGGACGGCTGCGGCGATGGAGCCGACACGGCGTTCGTACCAGCCGCGGGCGACCAGGAAACCGAAGTAGCCGAAGATCACGCCGCTGGCGCCGATGTGCGCCGCGTCGCGGCCGATCAGCCACAGC
The DNA here is from genome assembly GCA_022820825.1 of Vicinamibacteria bacterium. GTDB lineage: Bacteria > Acidobacteriota > Vicinamibacteria > Vicinamibacterales > UBA8438 > JAAXGX01. Next base: position 46,814 of record JAJEEU010000076.1, on the reverse strand, counting down.
CCCAGGCCGCCGCAGACGGCGATGGCGAGTGTCGTCGCGAGGTAGTAGGCGGCGCCGCGGATGGCCACCATGCCGCCGAGAATGACCAGGGGGGCGGAGTTCGCGAGCAGATGGGCGAGCGACGCGTGCACGAGAGGCGCCGTGAGAATGCCGGGCAGGCCGTCGACGCGGCGCGGAAGGAGCGCGAGGGCGCGGACGAGCCGGTCATCGGCGTACAGGCCGTACAGGGACACCGCCCAGATGACGGCCAGGAATCCGAGCAGCACGGCGGCGCGTGCTTTCACCGCAGGCTTCTACAGCGACAGGCCGCCGCTGCTCTGCACGACCTGGCCGGTGATCCAGGCTGCCTGATCGCTCGCCAGGAACAGCACCGCCTCGGCGACGTCCTCGGGCGTGCCGACCCGCCGCAGCGGCGTATGGGCGGCGGTCTGGTCGATCCCCTGCCGGTCCATGTTGGCTTCCAGCATCGGGGTCAGGGTCATGCCGGGCGCCACCACGTTCAGGCGCACGCCGGACGGGCCGAGCTCGACCGCGAGACAGCGCGTGAGATGCTCGACGGCCGCCTTGCTCCCGGCGTAGGCCGCCATCATCGGCGTGGCGGCGCCGGCCGTGACCGATGTGACGTTGACCACGCATCCCCGCCGGGAGCCGAGATGCGGCAGCGCGTCGCGGATGCCCATCAGCGTGCCCTTGACGTTCACGTCGAGCATCGCCGAGAGCGCGTCGTCCGACATGTTGGCCAACGGTCCCATCGTGCACGCCGCGGCGTTGTTCACGAGCACGTCCAGCGCGCCGAACTGCTCCACGGTGAACGCGATAGCCCGCTTGACGTCCTCTCCGCGCGAGACGTCGGCCGCCACGCAGCGGATGCGTTCCGGATTCGTCGCGCTGACCTCCTGCAGTGGATCGATCCGCCGCCCCGTCACCACGACCTTGCCGCCTTCCTCGGCGAAACCGAGAGCTATCGCCCGGCCGATGCCGGTCCCGCCGCCCGTCACCAGCGCCACTTTCCCGTCGAATCGTCCCATCACCTGGTCCTGTCGTCACAAAAAGAAACGCGCGCGTGCGGCCGTTCCGCCGCACGCGCGCGTCAGGATACCCGAAATCGCCGGTCCGTTCGCCGTCAGAAGCGGACGAGGACGCCGAGCCGCATCAAGCGGCCGCCGAGGAGGGTGAGCGGCCGCCCGTAGGCCGACCCGTGGGTCTCGGTCTCTCCCAGCACGACGCTCGAGTTGTTCACGTTGTACAGATCGAGCGACGGCAGGATGTCGAGGCCACCCGCCCGGAACCGCCGCTTGATGCTGATGTCGAGCTGGTTCCAGCGGTCGAGGTAGCTGGTGCCCGGCGCGATCAGCAGGACGTCGCGAATCGGCACCGTTGGCGCACCCCAGGGCGTATTGCCGATGGTCAGCGCGCGGTCGCGCCAGCGGCCGTCGACGCCGTCGGGCGAAGAGTTGCCGGGGGTCGTTCCGCTGCCGGGATAGCTGATGAACGAAACCGCGCCCTCGAAGCCACCGGGCAGGTCGTGCGTTATGGCGAGCTTGAACTCGTGCCGGAACGGGATCGGGTCCACCGCTCCGTGATCCTGGTACAGTTCGCCCGTCTCGTCGCAGAAGCGGAAGTTGTTCGGGTCGTGGGTGTCGCAATCGACGGCGAGTTGCCGGTCGGCGTACCACCCGGCGATGATGGTGCCGCCGGTGTTCAGCCGCGCCTGCGTGCTCAGCTCGAATCCGTTGTAGCTACGCTGGTTGATGTCGGACGACACGGCGAAGACGTTGCCGATCTCCGTCCCGGGAATCAGGTCGTACACCGGGATCATCTCGCCCGGACTCACCGGGTTGGCGACGTCGAAGCGCCTGTAGTCGTCCGGCCCGAGGCCGACGTCGCGCAGCGCCCACAGCCGCCCTTCCCGCGTGTGGTACCACGCGGCGGTCAGCGAAACGCCATTGGCCAGCTCCTGTTGGATGCCGGCCGAGAAGTCCCAACTGTCCTCGCGCTCGATGTCGGGGTGGGCCTGGCGCGCCGCGCGAAGGCCGAACCGCGGGTCGGCGCTGGGTGGGATCTCGTTGTCCTGGGCGATGTTGTCGCCGTTGGTCGGCAGGTCGAGCCCGCCCAGGTCACGGTCGAACCAGTTGCGGGCCTCGTTGGCGGTGCGCAGCGGGTTGTACGCCTCCAGCGGCACGGCGCCCAGCGTCCCGACGTAGCGCCCGGCGCTGAACTTGAGCGCGGTCCGCGCGTCGCCGAACAGGTCGTAGACGACGCTGAAGCGCGGCAGCACGTCGGTGAAGTTCCACACCTCGAACTCTTCGACCGAGCGCGCCGGCACGAAGCGGCCGGCCGGCGAGGAGCTCTCGCCGATGCCGCCGTTGAAATGCTCAACGCGCACGCCGGCGTTGAGCGTCAGCCGATCCACCGTCCACTGGTCCTGCACGTAGAACCCGATGTCGCGGTTCACGTTCATCTTGATGTCGGAGGGGTCGGGCGAGATGAAGACGCGGAACGGGCGCCCGCCGATGTACCACTGCGAGAGGGAGCCGTTATGCTGCTGGCGCTTGATCTGCTCATGGCCCCAGCGGCCCATGAGGCCGGCCTTGAAGCTGTGCGAGCCGGTGACGTACGACACGCTGGTCGCGTAGACGTGCGACGGCTGGATGTAGCGCCGGCAGCAACTGCCGAGAAGAAACGCCTTCGTCTGGTAGTTGCCGGGAATGTGGAACTGCCCCGCGTTGGCGTACCACGGGCCGGTCTGCGTCTCGGGCGGCCCGCCGTAAGACGCCGGGGCGTCGAACAGCGTGCCTTCCTGCGGCACGAACAACGTGTTGTCGTAGCCCCAGTACTGGAAGCCGGCCTCGACCAGCAGCCGGTTGGTCGCCGTGTAGGTCCACTTCGTGGGCCAGACGTACTGCGTACCGCGCGAGTACTCCTGCGGCACCGTGGCCCAGTCGGTCGTCGCGGATCCCAGGAAGTGCGACTGGTAGCGCCAGAACTGGTCGCGGTAGCTGGTGATCTTGTGGTTCTGGCCCGCCTGCCAGGTGAGGCGGAAGGAGATGTTGTCCGTCGCGGTGTTGTTGAACCCAGGCCGGCTGGTGTCGGGCAGGAGCTGGCCCGTCACCGGATCGGGCGAGAAGAAGCTTGCGCCGGCCGGACCGAGCTTGGCGTGGTTGACCCGCCCGGAGACGTAGAACCAGAGCCGGTCGCGCACGATCGGGCCGCCGAACGCCGGGTTGAAGTCGAACATGCTCTCGGTGGACGTCGGCGTCGTGGCCCCGCGGGTGCGCAGCTCGTCGGTGATGTTGTCGGCCTGCCAGTCGCTGACCATCCCGCTGAAGTGCACGTCGCCGCTGAACTCGTTGCCGCCGTCGCGCGGGATCATGTTGATGCGGATCCCGCCGCCCGACGTCTCGGCCGTGGTCGGATTGGTCTCGATGGAGACCTCCTGGGCCATCCCGATGTTGTCGTACGGCAGGTTGCCGCCGCCGCGGATCATGCGGGTGTCCATGCCGTCGACCTGCGAGGTGTTCTGGATCTGGGTCTTGCCGCGGGCGGTGATGTACTGCTGGACGATGGTGCTGCCGGCGCCGCCCACCATCGACCCCGTCATCTTCATGCCGGGCAGGATCATCCCGACCGTGTGGGTCGTGCGGTTGGTCGGCAGGGCCTGGATGGTCTCGCGGTTGATCACCGAGCGCTGGGTCGCCTGCTGGATGTCGACCACGGGCGTCGCACCCGAAACCGTGACGGTCTCCTGCAGCGAGCCGACCGCCATCCGGGCGTTGATCGGCACGCTTGCACCAGCGACGACCTCGACGCCCTCGCGCCGGACCGTGCTGAACCCCTGGAGCGAGAAGGTGACCGTGTAGACGCCCGGCCGCAGGTCGACCACGGAGTAGCGGCCCTGGCCGTCGGAGAACACCGTCCGGGAGCCCTCGATCAGCGCCGGGCTGGCCGCCTCGACGGCGACGCCCGGCAGCACGCCGCCGGTCTCGTCGATCACCTCGCCGGCGATGGAGCTTTGTGCGAGGACGGTACCCGGCGCCAGCGCCAGAGCGAACGCAAGCCCGGCCAGCGCGACGTATCGCATCCGTTGTGCATTCATCGTTTCCCCTCCCGGTCCATGCCACGAGGCACACCCTGGTTTCGCAGCCAGAGTGGCGGCAAGGTGCGACCCATTGTGCCACGCCCGAAACGCGCGGCCGTCCGCGGGCGTACAACATGATGACGCCCACGAACCGATGCTGCGGCGCAGGCTGTAGACGACGCCATATTCGTGCAAGCAAGCGGTGTCGTCAACTCAAAAAAGCGCGAAACCGTCGCGGTGGATGCGAAACCGGAAAAGCCACGGTCTGGATCGGATGCTGGCCCCGCCACCCGCTGCGTAGTAGATTGCCGGGACGATGCCGTTGCAGCGCCGGATGGCGTTTGTCGGGGCGGTCCTGGCGGCAGCGGCGGTACTTCCCGCGGCGGCGCAGCGGCCGGACCCGCCGCCTGTCGCCGCGGTCCGGAACATGCCGTACGCGGACGCCCGGCCGGTGGTCGAGGCGCTGCGGGCGGACCTGCTCCCGGAGCCGCTGCGCGGGCTGGAGCCGGAGGCGCGCGAGGCGGCCTGGCCGGCGTGGGTGGCGGCCCGCGACCAGGCCATACGCGCGCGTCTGGCGCGCGGCGACGACGACACCATCGTCAACTTCCTGCTGTACGGCGCCACGTTCACCAGCGCGCCGCGGCCCTCGCCGGAGCAGGTGGCGGCGCTGGCGCAAGCGGACGCGGCGCTGCCGGACAGCGTGGCCGCGCGCATCGAGGATCTCATCGACGCGGTGGCCGCGGAGCCGCGGACCGAGCGGCTGGCCTTCGCCAGAGACGTACTCGCCCGCAACGGCTTCGACCCCGCTGCGCCGTCGGCCCGCGACCGCCTGCGCGCGCACCTCGCAGCGGAGGTGCGCCGGGGCCCGGCAGAGACGCTACGGATCTCGGAGACGTTGGGCGCCGCAATCAGCCGCAGCGACCCGGACGCCGTCCTGATCGACCAGACGGCGTTCCGCGGGCGCGGGCTGGCCTCGGACACGACCATCCTGAGCGCCTTCGCCGTCGAGCGCGCGCTGGAGGACGTCATGTCCGCGCGGCTGCTCGCGGACGCCGCGGTAACGCGGGCGGCGTTGGTCGGCCCCGGGCTCGACTTCACCGACAAGGATGCCGGCTACGACTTCTATCCGCTGCAGTCCATCCAGCCGTTCGCGCTGCTGGACACCCTGATCCGCCTCGGCCTGGCGCATCCGGAGCGCGTCCGGCTGACGACGTTCGACCTGAGCCCGCGCATCAACCGGCATCTCGAGAACGCCGGCGCGCGCGCCGCTGCCGGCGAGCCGTACCATCTGGCGCTGCCGCGCAACATGGACCTCCCATGGGCCGACCCCCTGGCGGCCTACTGGGAGGCGTTGGGCGGCGAGATCGGAGAACCCGCCGGCGACGTCGCCGCGCCGCCCGGCGCCGGCAACGTGCGGACCCGGGGCGTGGAAGTGCGGCCGGACGTCATGGGCGCGATCGAGGCCCGTGACCTGAACATCGTGCTGCAGCGTCTCGCGCCGCTGCCGGCGGACGAGCTGTTCGACCTGGTCGTCGCCACCGACATCCTCGTCTATTACGACGTGTTCGAGCAGTCGCTCGCCCTGGCGAACGTAGCGGCGATGCTGCGTCCGGGCGGGGTATTCGTGGCCAACACCACGGTCGCCGCGCTGCCGGGCGTGCCGCTCGCGCTGGCCGGCCAGACCCGGGTCGGGTTCATGCCGGTGCCGGGCAGGGGCGAGGTGCACGACATACTCGCCTGGTACCGTCGCAGGTGAGCGCGGGGTGGTCTGCCGTACGGCCGTGCCTTCGCGCAAGGGTCTTGCGCCGCGGACCGCCGCGCGGCCTCGATTTGCAGGGACACGTCCACGCGAGGGTGATAGGCTTCGTCGTATGTTCGGCGGAGTTCGCCTTGCCGCCAGGTTGCACGGCGCCGCTGCGCTGGCCTGCGTGATCGCCGCCGCCGGCATGTCCGCCAGCGCCGGGACGCACCCGGCCCAGCCGGCGGCGGCGGACGCCGCGGAGCAGCGCGCGGTGCTCGACCGCTACTGCGTGGGGTGCCACAACGAGCGGATGAAGGACAGCTACGCCGGGCTGGCCCTCGACACGCTGGACCTGACGTCCGCCGCCGCGCACGCCGAGCAGCTCGAGAAGGTGGTCCGCAAGGTGCGGACCGGCCAGATGCCGCCGGCCGGCCGGCGGCGGCCGGACGAGGCGACGCGCGAGTCGCTGGCGAGCTGGCTCGAGGCGGAGCTCGACCGCGCCGCCGCCGCGGCGCCCAACCCGGGGCGCAAGGAGGCCTTCCACCGGCTCAACCGCGCCGAGTACCGCAACGCCGTCCGGGATCTCCTGGCCATCGACGTCGACGTCGCCGCGCTGCTGCCGACCGACGACGCCGGCTACGGCTTCGACAACATCGCCGGCGTGCTGCGCATCAGCCAGTCGCAGCTCGAGCAGTACCTGGCCGCCGCGCGCAAGATCAGCCGTGAGGCGCTGGGCAGCCCGCTGCCGGCGCCCGCCGTCAGCGAATACCGCGTCGCCGAGACCCAGCCGCAGTACGAGCACATCGACGGCCTGCCGTTCGGCACGCGGGGCGGCCTGCTCGTGCAGCACCACTTTCCGCGCAGCGGCAGCTACGAGATAGCGATCGACCTGCTGTGCCGCATCCAGGGAGAGTGCGACGGCAGCGTCGGATTCCCGGATCCGCACGAGCTGGAGGTCGCCATCGACGGCGAGCGCGTGGCGCTGTTCACGCTGGAGCCGCGGGGCGAATTCCGACCCCACGGGGAGCGGACGTGGCGGGTGCGGCTGCCGGTCACGGCGGGGACGCGCGACATCAGCGTCGCCTTCCTGAAGCTGCCGTCCGTCCGGGAGGCCGACGCGCGCATCGAACGCTTTCTCAAGCCGCACTACGTGACCGGCGTCGTCGGCGAGCCGAGCCAGATGATCTTCCAGCCGTTCGTCGACCGCGTGACCATTGCCGGTCCGTTCGGCAGCACCAGCGTGGACGAGACGGCGAGCCGGCGGGCGATCCTGACCTGCAGGCCGCCCTCCGCGGCCGCCGAAACGGCCTGCGCGACCGAGATTCTGTCGGGGCTGATGCGGCGCGCGTTCCGGCGCCCGACCACCGCGGCCGACGTGGAGGCCATCCTGCCCGTCTTCGACGCCGGGCGGGCCGCGGGCGGGCATTTCGATACCGGCATCGAGGCGGCGCTGCGCAGGATCCTGGTCAGTCCCGAGTTCCTGTTCCGCGTGGAGCGCGATCCGGACGGCATCGCCGCGGGCACGAACTACCGCATCAGCGACCTGGAGCTGGCCTCGCGGCTGTCGTTCTTCCTCTGGAGCAGCATCCCCGACGACGAGCTGCTCGCCGCGGCCGCGCGCGGCGCACTGAGCGAGCCGGACGAGTTCGACGCCCAGGTGCGGCGCATGCTGGCCGACGACCGGTCCACGGAGCTGGTCCGGAATTTCGCGGGCCAGTGGCTGCAGCTCCGCAACCTGGATGCGATCCACATGGACTGGGCGCTGTTCCCCAACTTCGACGACGGCGTGCGGCTCGGGTTCCGGCGCGAGACGGAGCTGTTCGTCGAGAGCGTCCTCCGCGAGAACCGCGGCATCATCGAGCTGCTGACGGCCGACTACACGTTCGCCAACGAACGGCTGGCGCGGCACTACGGCATACCCGGCGTCTACGGCGATCAGTTCCGCCGCGTGACCCTTCCCGACGCGCACCGCCGCGGACTGCTGGGCCACGGCAGCGTGCTGACCGTGACGTCGCGGCCCAACCGCACGTCGCCCGTGCTGCGCGGCAAGTGGATCCTGATCAACATCCTCGGTGCGCCGCCGCCGGATCCGCCGGCCGACGTGCCGGCGCTGGAAGAGGACGAGGTCGGCAACCACAGCAAGGCCGACACCGTCCGCGAGCGGCTTGCCGAGCACCGCCGCAACCCGGTCTGCGCGGGCTGCCATGCGGCGATCGACCCGCCGGGATTCGCGCTGGAGAACTACGACGCCGTGGGGCGCTGGCGCGAGGTGGACGATGCGTTCCGTCCCATCGATGCATCGGGTACGCTGCCCGACGGGACCGCCTTCGACGGGGTCGTCGGGTTCCGCAACGCGCTCGCGTCGCGCCCGGATCAGTTCGTCACGAACGTCACCGAGAAGCTGCTGACGTATGCCCTGGGCCGGGGCCTCGAGCCGTACGACATGCCGGCCGTGCGCCGCATCGTGCGGGACGCGGCGCCGGACTACCGGCTGGCCGACGTGGTCGCCGGCATCACGCGCAGCATTCCGTTCCGGATGCGGCGGTCGGCCGGCGGGGAAGCCGGCGCCGGGGCGGCGGTCCCGGCGGCGCAGTAGGCCTACGCGCGTGGTATGAAGACAGCCTGGAGACAACAATGATCATCAACAAGCTGGCGCTGCCGCGCCGGACGTTTCTCCGCGGAGTCGGCGCCACGCTCGCGCTGCCGTTGCTCGACGCGATGGTGCCGGCGCTGACGGCCCTGAGCCGCACCGCCGCCGCGCCGCCGGTGCGGCTCGGCTTCGTGTTCGTGCCGAACGGGCTGATACTCCGCGAGTTCCTGCCGCGGACGGAAGGACGCGGATTCGACCTGCCCCGTATCCTGGCGCCGCTGGCGCCGTACCGCGATCAACTGACTATCGTCAGCGGTCTCGCCAACGCGGCGGGCGATGCGCTCGACGCCAGCAGCGGCCCGCATTCGCGCGGCAGCGGGTGCTGGCTGAACGGCATGCGCGCCAAGCGGACCGAGGGCGCGGACATCCAGGCCGGCAAGACCATCGACCAGTTCGCGGCCGACGCGCTCGGCCGCGAGACGCCGCTCGCGTCGCTGCAACTCGCGCTCGAGCCGAACTTCATGACCGGCAACTGCGAGGGCGGCTACAGTTGCGCGTACATCAACACGCTCTCGTGGCGCACGGCGACGCTGCCGCTGCCCATGGAGACCAACCCGCGCGTCGTGTTCGAGCGGCTGTTCGGCGAGCCGGGAGACCAGGCCGCCCGCCAGGCGCAACTGGCGATCGACCGCAGCATCCTCGACGGCGTGTCGGAGGACCTCGCCCGCCTGCAGGCGGAGCTGGCGCCGGCCGACCGGCGCACGGTGGACGAGTATCTCGACGCCATTCGCGACGTCGAGCACCGCATCCGGCAGACGGAGCGGCGCGCGGCCGACGAGCCGGAGATCGAAGCCGATGCGCCGCTGGGCATCCCGCCGGTGTTCGAGGATCACGCGCGGCTGATGTTCGACCTGCTGCTGCTCGCCTACCGGGCCGACATCACCCGCGTGTCGACGTTCCAGATCGCGCGGGAGCTGAGCCACAGGGCCTATACCGAGCTTGGCGTACCCGAGGCGCACCACGACATCTCGCACCACGGCAACCGGGCGGAGGCCGTCGAGAAGAACACCCGCATCAACGAGTTCCACATGGGGCTGTTCGCGCACCTCGTGGAGCGGATGCACAACACGCCCGACGGCGACGGGACGCTGCTCGACAACGTCATCATGCTCTACGGCGCGTCGTTCGGCGACGGCAACCTGCACGTCCCGCACAACCTGCCCGTCGCCCTGGTCGGCGGCGGCGGCGGCACGCTGGAAACGGGCCGGCACCACAAGGCGAAGTTCGACACGCCGTTCATGAACCTCGGCCTCAGCCTCCTGGACAAGGTGGGCGCCGGCGCCGGCGTCGAGGGCATCGGCGACAGCACGGGCCGTCTCACGGGCGTCTGATCGATGACAGGCAGAACCCGGCGGGCCGTCGCCTTGATTGCGCCGCTGCTGGCCGTCGTGGCCGTGTCCGCGGCGCCGCCGGGGGCGCCGCTGATCGAGGCCGCAAAGGCCGGCGACAGGGCGGTGGTGGAGAAGCTGCTGGACGGTGGCGGGGATCCGGACGTCAGGCTCCCGGACGGCACCGCGGCGCTCCACTGGGCCGCATACCGCGACGACCTCGAGACGGCCGATCTCCTGCTGCGCGCCGGCGCGACGGTAGATGCTGCGAACCGTTACGGCGTCACGCCGCTCGCGCTGGCGGCGGAGCGCGGTTACGGGGCGGTGGTCGAGCGCCTGCTGGCAGCCGGCGCCGACGCGAATACAGCGCGCCGCGGCGGCGAGACGGTCCTGATGTCGGCGGCGCGGGCGGGGAACTTGCGGTCGGTGGCCGCGCTCATTGCCGCCGGCGCGGGCGTGAACGCCGCGGAGGAGACGCGCGGCCAGACCGCGCTGATGTGGGCCGCGGGCGAGGGGCACGCGGATGTCATCCGCGCGCTGCTGGCGGCGGGCGCCAATCTGCACGCCCGGTCGCATGGGCCGGCGGCCGCGGAGGCGGCCGCGGGCAGCGGCACCTACACGCGGCGCGTCCAGCGGATGGACGAGTTCACGCCGTTCCTGTTCGCGGTCCGGGCCGGGCAAGCTCAAGCGGTGCAGGCGTTGCTCGCTGGCGGCGCGGACGTGAACGAGACCGCGCCGGACGGCACCTCCGCGCTAGTCATCGCGGCGGCCAACGCCCACTGGGAGCTGGCCGCGTTCCTGCTCGAACGGGGCGCCGACCCGAACGCCGCCGGGCAGGGCTGGCCCGCGCTGCACCAGGTGATTCGGACGCGCAACCTGAACATCGGCTTCTTTCCCCATCCGGAACCGACCGGCACGCTGGGCAGCCTGGAATTCACCAGGTTGCTGCTGGAGCACGGGGCCGACGTGAACGCGAGAATCGAGGAGCCTATCGTGGACGGGTTCCGCGGATTCTGGACGCAGCAGGGCGCCACGCCGATCCTGGTCGCCGCGAAGGGCGCCGACGCGGCGATGATGCGCCTGCTCGCCGAGTACGGGGCCGACATCACCCTGGCCAACGAGCGGGGGACGACGCCGATCATGGCGGCGTCGGGCGTGGAGATGTTCAACCCGAACGAGGACAGCGGCACCAACCCGGAAGCGCTGGAGGCGCTCGAAGTGGCGCTGGAGCTCGGCGGGGACGTCAACGCCGCCAACAACGACGGCGACACCCCGATGCACGGCGCCGCGTGGCGCGGCGCGAACGACATCGTCCTGCGGCTGGTCGAGGAGGGCGCCGCGCTGCACGTGGAGAACCAGCGGGGCTATACGCCGCTGCAGATCGCCAACGGCGAGGAAGAGGGCCGCGTGGCGAACATCAACATCCGGCCCTGGACGGTGGCGCTGCTGCAGGACCTGCTACGGGAGCGCGGGCTGCCGTGGGAGCTGCAGCGCGGCCAGGAACGCTTCGCGTTCGAGAACAAGGAAATCGACACGCGCAGCGACGAAGAGATCACGCGCGAGTTCCTGGAGCAACTGGGCCTCCCGCCGGAGGACATCGAAGCCGCGATCGCCGCGCAGCAGGGCGGCGGCCAACCGCGCGAGGAATCCACGGAATCCGACGAGCCGCGGGGGCGCTGATCCTTCGGGCTCGATCCGCTACCGGCGCGGCACCCACTTCTGCAGACAGCCGCCGGAGGGACTCTCGTCGCAGAAGGCGGTCAGTCCGGCAAAGATGTTGCCCAGCTCGTCGCCCGCCATGCCTTCCGGCACGGTGCCGGGAATGAAGTAGCGCAGGGAGCCGTCCCGGGCGCTGCCGATCCGGATCCCGTTCTGCCAGCCCGGGTTGCGGGCCGCGCGGCCCCCGCCCTCGGGCGCCGAGTCCGGTCCCGGGACGTTCCAGCCGGACTCCGAATCCGATACGAGCAGCGTGTCGTCCTCGAGGATGGTGATGCCGCTCGGACGGCCGAAATGACGCCACTCGTCGATGAATTCGAGGTTCTCGTCCAGGATCTGGATGCGGTTGTTCGAGCGGTCGGCGACGAACAGGCGGCCCTGCGAGTCGAACGCCAGGGCGTGCGGTCCCATGAACTCGCCGGGCCCGGTCCCCTGCCGGCCGACCGCCTCGATGAACTCCCCGCCGCTGGTCACCCGCACCAGGCGGTCGCCGTCCTGCTGCCCGCTGGCCGGCCGCGGCCAGTGGCCGTCGGCGATGATGATGTCGCCGTTCGCGGCGACGGCGCACGCCGTCGGACCGATGAACGTATCCTCGCCCGCCCGCGAGACGCCCGCCTTGCCGAGGCTCAGCAGCAGCTCCCCGTCGGGGCTGAACTTGTGCATCTGGAAGCCGCGGCCGCGCGTCTCCGGACTGTCGCGGAACGGGCCGCTGTCGCCCGCCCACAGGTTGCCGTCGTGGTCCATGCAGAGGCCGTGGGCCGTCACGATCGTGCCCTCGCCGATGCTCTTCTTGACCCGGCCGGACGCGTCGATGTAGTTGAGCGGCGGCTCGGAGCGGAACAGCATCCACAGGCCGCCGGTGTCGTCCGGCAGAAGACTGATGGCCGCGCCCCAGGTCTGGCCCGCCCGCAGCGTGGGCCAGTTCTCGACCATCCTGTACGGATTGGTCATCGTCGTGGTGTCCCGGATGGAGAGCAACTGCGCGGGGGTCGCATCCGGATTGTCGCGCGGGCCCTGGCCGGCCGCGTACGTCGCGGCGAGCAACACCGCGCCGGCGATCATGGCCGGCGCCGGGACCCCCGACTGCACGTTCCGCATCATTCGTGACCCTCCGTAGTCCTGCCGCGCGGGCCGTAGTCACCCACGCCGCGTCAGCGGCCCCGCGCCTCGTCGATCCGCGCACCGGCCAGCATCGCGGTCAGGGCGTAGTTCCCCTCGTGGCAGGCCGACTCGAAGATCAGGTTCCGCGCGTTGTCCAGGCGAACGAGCGCCAGGTCCATGGTCCACGGACGGGTCCACACGTCGTCGTCCTCGACGGTGATCTGGTACTGGAGCAGGTCGGGCGCCACGAGCGTGAAGCGCTCGATCAGGTGCAGGTTCTCCTGGGCGCCCATGTAGCTCGTCCGGTCGCTGAAGTTCGTCGTGTCCACGACGAGCGTGTCGCCCTCCCAGTGCCCCACCGAGTCGCCCATCCACTGCCGGATGTGCGCCGGCAGGTGCGGCCGCCCGTCCAGCGGGATGCGGCGGAACGCGCCGCCGCCGTGGCCCTGCTCGTAGTAGATGCCGACCCACTCCGAACCCTGGACGATGCGGCTGATGCCGCACAGGCCGCCGGTGCACGGCAGGGTAACGCCCACGCAGCGCTCCAGGTTGCCGGAATCCTCGGGGTTGTCGTAGCGGTCCTGCAGATCGACGAAGTACGGCAGGTCGACGCCAGCGGCGGCCTGCGCGGCCGCGCGCGCGGCGAGTGACTGCGAGCGCTCCTCGCTGCGCCGCTCGCCTTCGGGCGTCAGGGGCGGGAGCCGCCCGTTCGGCGGGTCGATGATCAACGAGGTGCGCCGGTGCCGGCTGTAGCGCTGCCCTATCGAGGTGCTGAAGATGTTGTTGTAGGCGCCTTCCACGTCCTCCGGCGTGCCGCGCTCGGCCCGCACGTCCCGGCCCTGCGCCTCGTCGGCCTGCTCCACGGCGATCCGCTCGCCGTTGAGCGCCGCCACTTCTTCCTCGGTCAGGAATTCGCGGTCCGCGTATTCCTCCGGCCGCTGCAGCGGCGTGGTGTTCTTGCTGTCCCAGATGCCGGTCAGGTCGGGCACGCCCCACGGCGTCCGGGGCGGTGTCCAGTCGGCGTCGACATCCAGGCCGGGCCAGGGCGCCCCGGCCTGCCCGGAGACCGGGCCCGCCGACCATGCCAGGGCGGCCACCAGGATGCCTAGCAGGCCCGCCGCGACGAACGTCCTGTTCCTCGAGAGGCTCTTCTTCTCCATGGCCTTCCTCCTGCGATGACTATACCCCGCATTCTTCATATGCACGGCCGGCCGTTCTATCGCACCGCGCCTGCGGTCTCGACCAGCTCGATGGCGAGGCGGTCGGGCCCTTCGATGAAGGCCGCCCGCATGTCGGAGTCGCCGAAGCGGTGGATGCCTTCAAGCACCGTGACGCCGCGCGCCCGCAACTGCGCCAGCGTCGCCGGCAGGTCGTTGCACGCCAGCGCGACATGGTCGAGGACGCGCCCGCGAGGAGAAACAAGCCTGCGCGCGGGGCGCTGGTTGGGATAGATGAACAGCAGGATGTCGCCCACCATCAGCCGGGCGTTGGGCTGGTGGATCTGGTTGCCCGGATCACGGCGGGGCCCGAACGGCACGCGGCAGTCCGCGGGCCGGTCATCGCCGCCGCCCAGCGGCGGCAGGCGCTCCAGTCCCAGCATGCGTTCGTACCATTCGGCCGCGCACAGCGGCGCGTCGCTCATCAGGTGCACGTGGTTGAACGTGCGCGGGCCGCTGCCGCCGCTGCCGCCCGGCCGGTACGGACTGATCTCCACGTCGATGCCGTCGGGTGAGTACATGTGCCCGGAGGGTGGCGGCACGCGGAAGAACTCCACGCCCAGAGCGGCGATCCGCTCGTAGTCGGCGACCAGGTCGGGGCTGTTCCAGCCGAAGTGCCAGAGCGGCGAATCGAGCTCCGCCGACGCGGGTTCGGTCACCTGCTCGAACAACAGGTGAACGTCCTCGCTGCGCACGGCGGGCCACCCGGCCACCTCTGTCCTGCGCGTGGATTCGAAGGCGCCCGTGTAGAAGGCGATGGACAGGTCGGGGTCCACCACGTTCATGTGCACGTGGTGGACTCCCGTAACGAGTGGCGCGTCCTGCGCCGTGGCGGGGCCGGCATCGAGCGCCGGGAGGAGGCTGCCCAGCACCGCTGCGCACAGCGTCCCGGCGTGCCGCGCAAGCATCGGTCTCGTCGTTGCGGCTTCAGGACGCACGCCGGTCCCCGGACCGACCGGCGGGCCGGCGATCCTGTGCCTACCGCGTGACCGTGATCTTGACGTCGTCGAAGTCGATCAGGCCGCCGTCGGTCGTGAGCGCCCGCAACACGTACTCGCCCGGCTCGCTGAACGTGGCGGTTGCCGTCCAGCGGTTGCCCTCGGGCACGGGCGGCGGCGACCAGCCGGCGGACCAGGGCGAGTTGCCTCCGTCGCGGTTGTCCTGCCACACCTTGGTCTGGGGTGGATCGAACTCCACCTCGCCGGGTCCGCGGTAGCGGAACCACGACAGGCGCAGGCCGGTCGCCGAGTTCGGCACGAAATGGCTCGTGCCGACCAGCGCCGCCGGCATCGGCCGCGGGCCGAAGTTCCCGTCATACTCGACAACGGCGCTGAGGGCCACCGGCTCGCCGGCGCTCACATGGAGCTCCTTCTCGCCTTCGATCGTCAACGCAGGCGCCTTGTTGTCCGTCATCTGCGGCACGAAGCCGGTCGGACCGCCGGCGCCGAAGTTGGCCATCATCACGGTCTCGTCGACTACGTATTCCGGCCGCAGCGTGGCGTACGCGCTGGACGTCTTGCCGTGCGTGGTGAGCGTCCAGACGACTTCATCGTCGCCGAAGTCGGCCGGCACGTTCACCTTGAACACGAACTGGTTGCGCCGCGGAAAGAAGTGTGTGGGCTGGCCCCGATCCGGGCCGCCCGGCTCGATGAAGTTGTCCGGACCAATCGGAACGTCGAATTTCTCCTCCCAGTTGCGGTTGTAGTAACCGAACCAGAGGTCGTAGCTGCCGTCTTCCTGCGGCCAGAACCCCTCGTAGGCCAGCATGACGTTCTGGCCGCTGGCCGGCGCCTGGGCGCGGACGGCGGGCGCTGCGGCCAGGGCGGCAAGCCCCATGAGCAACACCGCCGCCGCGGCCAGCCTCAGCCAACGGCGCTTGTCAGTAGTCTCCACGGTCGTCATCCCTCCCGCGCGCGACAGATACCGCCTGCTGCGGCTAGTTCTGCGCCGCCGCCGGCAGTTCCTCGAAGCCGCACAGCGGGCAGCCGACCACGGACTCGCCCTTCGCCAGATCGAGGCGCTCGCGGCGCATCTGCATCTCCTCGGCGAACTCCTCGTCCGACATCACGATCGGGCTGGCGATGATGATCGACATGTTGTCGATCGAGCGGTGGCCCAGGCCCTGCCAGTTGCGCGGATCGATCACGTTGGTGTTGGCCGGCGTGGTGTCGAAGTAAGACGTCACGTGGATCAGCGTGCCCTTCGGCAGCAGCGGCGCGTAGTCGTCCTCGTAGTGGTACACCTTCACCCAGTTGTGGTCGTAGCCGGCGCAGTTCAGCATCTCGCTGCGGCCGCCCCAGATCGCCTCGATGCACATCCGCACGCCGGACGCGTGCATGTGCGGCTCGAAGGTGGTGAGCTTGATGTTGTCCCGCAGCGTCGTGTACATGTGGACTTCCTGCCCGGGCGTCATCGGATCGAGGTCGATCTCGCCGTTCCCGAAGGTCAGGTCGCCCAGCTTCCGCGTCGGCTCGTAGCCGCGCGGGTGGAAGCGGTAGGCGGTGAGCAGGCGGGCGGTGGTCTGCTCGCCGTTGGCGTGCATGTGAATCGACGGCCACACCAACTGCGCGCCGGCCGGCAGCAGGCGCCCCGCCTGGGCGTCGAAGGTCTGGCCGTTGCGGCCCACTTCGTGGGGGCCGCCAATCGAGCCCACCGGCGAGCCGTCTCCTCCGAGCAGCGCGTGAATCGCGTGGTGGAAGATGAACTTGCCGCCCGTGCCGCCCTGCACGTCGCTCACTTCCTTGATCTGCACGGCCGCGACGTAGCGATCCTCGGTGTTGCCCACGGGCGTCGGAGGCAGTGCGCCCCAATAGTCGGGCGCCTCGGCCGCCATGGTGAACGGCGCGCTCTCGACAACGATATCGGGCTCGCCGATGTCCCATTCGTTCGCGGCCGTGAAGACGACCGGCGGCGGCATGTCGGCCGGGTTGCCGCGCGGCGCGCCCGCGTCGACCCACGCACCGATCATCTCGATCTCGGCCTCGCTGAGGGAGATGTCCTCCTTGAAGCTCTGGATGCCGACGTCCTTCTCGATGAACCAGGGCGGCATCACGCCCATGCGGTTGCGCAGGCCGGTGCGCTGCTTGATGCTGCGCGCCCAGGGCCGCACTTCCTCGTAGGTGAGCAGCGACATCGGCGCCACCGAGTTGGGACGGTGGCAGCTCTGGCAACTGCGCTGCAGGATCGGGGCGATGTCCTTCGAAAAGGTCACCTCGTCGCCGGCGCCCTGCCCGGCCGCGGCGGCCTGCGGAACGCCCAACAGCGCTATCGCTGCGAGCGCGAAGATCGCAAGCTTCCAGTGCGAGTGTCCGAACGTCATGGGGTCAGCCTCCTTGGACTTTCTCTCAGCACGCCTGCTGTCGAACTTACTGACAGCAGCCCCTGATCCTAATACGAATCTGGCGATACTTCTACCAGAATATCGGTAGATCGCCATACGTTAGACAATCGCGGGGCGGCATGCAACACTGCCGCCCGTGATCAAGCGGCGGTGCTGCCGCCGTCCGCCCGGAACAGCGCCAGGGCGCTCTCCAGGCTGGCGGGGTTGCCGACCAGCACGACCGTGTCGCCAGCCTGGTAGTGGAAGTCGGGCGCGCGCCGGTAGATCGGCTTGCCGTCGCGGACGACGGCCAATTGCACGGCGCCGGTGCGCCGCCGCAGCTCCAGGCTCGTGGCGCTGCCGCCAATGGCCGGGGCGCCCTCCTCGACCTCCACGAGCTCGAGCGCGTCGTGGATGCCGAGATGCCGCAGGGCGTCGAGCCGCAGGTCGGGCGCCGCCTTCCCGCGCAGCAGTCCGTAGTGCTCGCGGCGCACCGATTCGACCTCGCGCCAGATCCGGTTGATCGGGATCTCGTAGCTGTCGAGCGCCCGGGCGAACAGCTCGATCGACGCCTCGAACTCCTCAACCACGACATCGTTCGCACCCAGCTCCAGCAGGTCGTCGCTGGCGCGGATGTAGCGCGTGCGCACCACGATGCGGACCGCGCGGCTCAGCTTGCGGGCCACGGCCGCACCGCGCCGCTCGTCGGCCGGCGAGGCGATGGCGAACACGATGGTGCGCGCCTCGCGCAGCCGGACGTGCTCCAGCACCGCGGGCTGCGTCCCGTCGCCATAGACCACGGCGATGCCGTCCTCCCGCGCACGCCGGACCAGTTCCGGATTCTGGTCGACGACGGCGCAGGTGATCCCGGCCGCCGTCAGGACGCGCGCCAGGTAGCGACCCGCCAGGCCGTAGCCGACGATGATCGTGTGCCCGGCCATCGTCTCCAGGGTTCCGCGCGGCGCGGATCTGGCCGGGGCGGCGGCGCCCAGCCGCGCGCTCACGCGTTCCGCAAGCGGTCCGGCAAGGTGGATGAACAGCGGCGTCGCCATCATCGACAGCACCGCCACGCTGAGGAACAACTGGTAGTCGCCTTCGCGGAACAGCCCGAGAGGCAGCCCGGCGGCGGCGAGCAGGATGGAGAACTCCCCGATCTGGGCCAGGCTCAGTCCGCTGATCAGCGCGGTCTTGAGCATGCCGCCGAGCGCCAGCACGACGCCGGCCACGATCGCGATCTTGACGGCGACCACGACGGTGCTCAGCAGCACCAGCAGCGGGAGCTGGTCGAAGACCGCCGGGATGTCGAGCAGCATGCCGAGCGAGGTGAAGAAGATGCCGCTGAACAGGGCGCGGAACGGCAGCACGTCCGACAGCGCCTGGAGGCCGTACTCCGACTCCGAGATGATCAGCCCGGCGATGAACGCGCCGATGGCAATCGAGAACCCGGCGGCCGACGTGACGACCGCCGCGCCGATCCCGAAGAAGCTGACGCACAGCGTGAACAGGTCGCGGTCGCGAAACAGCACCACGCGGTCGAGCGCCCACCTGACGAGGAAGCGCCCGCCGACGACCAGTGCGGCCATGATGCCGAGGCCGCGCGCCAGCTCCACGCCCCCGCCGCTCCCCGCGCCGCCGCCGAACGCCAGCAGCGGCAGCAGGAGCATGAGCGGCAGGATGCAGAGGTCCTGGAACAGCAGGATGGAAATGACCGACCGGCCTTGCGGAGAGTCCAGCTCGCCGCGGTCGGCGTAGGCCTTCGTCACGATGGCCGTGGACGACATGGCCGCCAGCGCGCCGTAGAAGATGGCCTGCCGCGGCGGAACGCCGGCGGCCGCGGCCGCCAGCGCGCCGGCGCCGAGCGTGGCGCCCACCTGCAGGCCGCCGCCGACGAAAACCGACCGCGCCCACTGCCGGACGTGGGAAAGCGAGAGCTCGAGGCCGACCGCGAACAGCAGCAGCGCGACGCCCAGCTCCGACAGCGTGCGGATCTGGTCGGGGCCGTCGATCAGCCCGACGCCGTGCGGCCCGACAACCACGCCGGCGGCGAAGAAGCCCACCAGCGGCGGCATGCGCAGCCGGTGCGCGAGCGCGACGATGGGAATCGCCAGCCCGACGAGGATCAGCAGCAGCTCGAGGAACAGCTCGACGTCCGCCACGAGCCCATTGTGACAGTACCGCGGCGCCGCCGTGGATCAGGTCAGAACCGCACCCGCACGCCGCCGAAGGCGCTGCGCGGGATGCCCGGCGAGACGAAGCGCGGGTCGCTGGCGTCAGGCACTTCCGACAGGAACACCTCCAGCTCGGCGAGGGCGCCGAACGTCGCGTAGTGCGTGTCGAACAGGTTGTCCACCCGCAGGAAGAGCTCCAGGTGCTCGCCGGCGCGGTACACCGAGCGCAGGTTGGCGATGCCGTAGCCGGCCAGCACGGCCTGGTCGTTGCCCTCGTCGCCGACGAAGATGCGGCTGGAGGCGGTCACCGTCTCCAGCATGACGTCCCAGGCGTCGGTCAGGGCGTAGCGGATGCCGGCCTTGAAGCTGTGGCGCGGGACGCCCGGCATGCGGTCGCCCGGCTCGACCGCCACGAAGCCGCCTTCCGTGGCGGCGTCGTTCACCTCGTCGTCGCCGGGCAGCTCCAGCGGCGACTGGAACGTGGCGTCGACGAGGCCGTAGCTGGCGAACCAGCCGAGCCGGTCGACCTGGCCGTTGAGCTCCGCGTCGAGGCCCACGCGGCGGGTATCTCCCGCGTTCTGGAAGTAGCCGGTCCCGATCAGCTCCGGCGAGGCGACGAACAGGATGTCGTCCGCGATGGCGGTGTGGTAGACCGCCACCGACCAGTTGATCCGCCAGCGCGACGCGTCCACTACGCGGCCGCGCAGGCCGCCCTCGACCGACCGCGCGACTGCCTGCTCCAGCGGCGGATCGGAGATGAACGCGTTCGGCACGCGGCACGGCTCGGCCGGATCCGCGCAGCTCAGCTCCGCCGCCGTCGGCGCCCGGTTCGATTCCGCGTAGCGGCCGAAGACGGATACGGCGTCGCTGAACTGATGCACCAGGCCGGCCCCGACGTTGAAGCGCGAGAAGGTGTGCTCGCCATCCAGCGACGTGCCCAGGCGGTCGGCGATCTCGATGCGGGCGTGGTTGAAGCGCCCCGACACCGTGAGATGCGTCCGGCCGCTGAACGACAAGGTGTCGCTGAAGTACAGCCCTATCGCGCTGTTGGCCGTGTCCAGGCCGGTATTGAACAGGTCGTCCGGCGCCTCGCCGTAGATCCCCGCCAGCAGCCCCGAGCCGGTGACCCCGCGGTCGGGCGTGAGGGTTCCGACCTCGCTGGTGAAGGTGAAGCCCACGTCGGCTAGGTCGGCGGAGACGCCGAGGGTGAGCACGTTCTCGCCGGCGTCGCCGAACGCGGACGCCGCCGCGGCCTGCAGCGTGGCGCCGTAGCCCTTGGAGCGGGTCGTGGTGCGGTTGTACGCCGCGTTGCCTTCCGCGTCGTCCGCGGTGATGAACCGTCCCGAGTTCACGTCGACGAGCGGCTGCGCTTCCTCTTCGTCGTCCCCATCGCCATCGTCGTCTCCACCGTTGTCGTCGTCATCGTCATCACCGTCGTCGTCCGCACCGAAGCAGAGGGTTCCAGGCGGCGCGCCGGGCGGCAGGAAGTCGTCGTCGCACGGCTCGAAATCGGCCTCGTCGCCGTTCAGCGTCTTGCGGTCGAGGTCGCGGTAGTAGCCCGTCACCTGCACGGACCAGGTCGGCGACACCGCGATGTCGAAGCGTCCCTGGACGAACCCGAGCCGGTTGTCGGTGATGTCGGGATAGGTGAAAACCGCGCTGCGGTCCACGTCGAGCAGCTCGATCGGCGCCGGGGCGTTGCCGTTGATGCTCGAATCGGCGTAAGTGAAGGTGACGCCCGCGTCGATCGTTTCGTCGCGGTAGGCCACGTCGGCCACCGCTTGCGTCACTTCCGACGGCTGGGCCTTGCGCCAGCCGTTCTCGTCGAAGCGCGTGGCGCCAAGATAGACGGCCCACGGCCCGCTGTTGGCGCCCCACTCGGCCGTGGCCGAATAACGGTCGAAGGAGCCGCCCGAGAACTCGCCCCGGAAGCCGGTGTTGTCGAAGCCGTTCTTGAGGTCGAGCACCATGGCGCCGCCGAGCGCGTTGAGGCCGTACGTCGGCTCGGCGCCGGCGCTGAGCTGCACGCGGTTGACGGCAAACTGCGGGATCAGGTCGAACTGCACGGTATCGCCGAAAGGTTCGTTGATCCGGGCGCCGTTCTGGTACACCGCCACGCCCTGCGGCAGGCCCAGCAGCGGCGACGCCGTGAAGCCGCGAAACCGCAGCGTCGGCTGGAACAGGTTGGTGGTGGCCCCCTCCAGGACGACCGATCCGAGCTGTTCGTTGAGCGCTTCCGGCAGCGACGCGGCGTGCCGGTCTTCAATCTCGGCGGCCGTGACGACCGCCACCGTCGCCGGAAACCGGTCGCGATCGACCGTGCTGCCCGGCGTGGGGCCGACGCCGATCACGTCGACCTGCTGGGCGAAAGGCGCGAGCCCCAACTGCACGTCGACCCTGAGCGTTTCGCCGGCGTCCACCGACAACGCCGCCCGCCGTTCCGTGCGGAAGCCCGGCATCTCGACTGTCAGCGCGTAGGTCCCGGGATCGAGCGCCGTGAAACGGAACATGCCGCCGCCGTCCGTCGTCGCGGCCAGCGCCGCCACGCCGGGCGCCGTCGCCGTAACGGTCGCCCCGGCCACCGCACCGCCCTGGGCGTCGGTCACCCGGCCTTCGAGCGTGGCGGTCTGCGCGTACGCGTCCGGCGGGACGAGGGCCACAAGCGCCAGCAGCGCCGCGCCGGCGGCGCGCCGCCGAGCGGCGGCGGAGGGGACGCAATCCTGCACGTGATTTCGCATCTGGCTGGTGTTTCCTCCGTGGGAACACAGGGGCGTGTTCAATGGGATATTCCGTCAGGCGCGGAAGTGTTCAGCCAATCGCGCCAAGCACCCGGACGGAGACGATGTACACTGGCCGGCGCGCCATGGCAGCAGCTTCCCGGGGCACCGCTCTCGATCTTGCGTTGCCGGTCCCGCAACGGGACACGGTGCGTGCGGCCGTCGAACTGGAGGTGCTGCTGCTGTTCGACGAGTGCCGTGGCGGCGTGCAACGCTACGTCCGTTCCTTCGGCGTCGAGGCGGGGGAGTGCGAGGACGTGGTGCAGGAGACCTTCCTGGCGCTCTTCCGGCACCTGCTGCGCGGGGGTGGCCGGTCCAACCTGCGCGGCTGGATCTTCCGCGTGGCGCGCAACCATGCGCTAAAGCGGTTGGCAGGACAGCGGCGGACGGCGCGGGTCGCCGTGCTGGCCGGCGGCGTCCCGGAACGCCCGGATCCCGCCTCGAATCCCGAGGAGCGGCTGCTGGCCGGCCAACGCCAGGCGCAGATGCGGGCGGTCGTGCGCGCCCTGCCGGACCGCTCCCGGCGCTGCCTGCAGTTGCGGGCCGAAGGACTGCGCTACCGGGAGATTGCGGGTGCGCTCGGCGTTTCCGTGGGAACGGTAGCGAACGCGCTGGCGCACGCGGCGATGCGGGTTCAGCGCGCGGAAGGGAACTCGGCGCGCGGGAGTTGACGAGATGCGCTGGTGGCAATCGCACCTGTCGGATGCGGACCTGCTCCTGTCTGAAGAAGGAGAGCTCACCGGCGGCCGGCTGACGCGCGCGCGCCGGCACCTGCAGGAGTGCCGGGCCTGCGCCGATCGCAGGCGAGTGCTGCTCGGCGCGCTGGCCGAGATGGCCGGCGCGCAGCGCGCCGCAAACCTGCCGGACCGGGATGCGCAGGCGTCACGTGTCAGGCTTCTCGCGCGGCTGAGGCAGGAAGCGGATACGCCTGGCGCGCTCGAGAGCTGGCTCGCGTGGCCGCTGCGGGGATCGCGCCGTGCGCCGCTGGCGGCCGCCGGGCTGGCAGCCGCCGCGCTGCTGGCGGTGCTGGCCGTGCAGCAGGTGGATCGGCGCGGCGACGTCGCGCGCTTCGCGGCGAGCCCGACCCTGCCGGAACCGGCGCTGCCGCGCCCGGATCTGACGCCGGGGGCCGTGCGCCGCGTTTCGGTCGAGGAAGTCTGCGGCCGTAGCGGATCCGAGTCGCGCCCGCGGGTTGCCGCGTCGGTCGCCAGGCAGGTCTTCGCGGACTACGGCGCCGACTACGGGCGCGCGGAGGAGTACGAGCTCGACTTCCTCGTCACGCCCGAGCTCGGCGGCACCGCGGACGCGCGCAACCTGTGGCCGCAGCCGTACGGATCGACGCGCTGGAACGCCTACGTCAAGGACGAGCTGGAGCAACTCTTCCAACGCCTCGTCTGCGACGGGACGATGGACATCACGACCGCCCAGCGCGAGATCGCCACCGACTGGATTGCCGCGTACCGGCGCTATTTCGCCACGGACCGGCCGCGGAGCAGCACGCCCCGGCACGGCGACCAGAACGGCTAGATCCCACATGTCGTCCGCCGGGCCGTTTCCCGACCTGCGAACCTTTCTCGACCAGCTCCGGCGTGACCGCGACCTGGTCGAGGTTCGGGCGCCCGTCGATCCGTACCTGGAAGCGGCCGAGATCCACCGCCGGGTGATTGCCGCCGGCGGGCCGGCGCTGCTCTTCACCGGCGTGAAGGGGTCGGAGTTTCCGCTGGTCACGAACCTGTTCGGCACCGCGCGGCGGGCGGAGCTGGCGTTCGGGGAGCGGCCGTTCCGGCTGATCCGGCGCCTGGTCGAGCTGGCCGAGACGCTGCTGCCGCCGACTCCCGCCGCCGTGTGGGGTGCGCGCGACGTGGCCCGGGAGGCGCTGAGGATCGGGATGAAGCGCGGCCGGCGCGGGCCGGTGACGGAGGTGGTCACCGGCGACGCGCGCCTCGACAGCCTGCCGGCGCTCACGACGTGGCCGGAGGACGGCGGGCCGTTCATCACGCTGCCGCTCGTGTACACCGAGCATCCGGCCCGGCGCGGCCACAACCTCGGGATGTACCGGCTGCAGGTGTACGACGGGAAGACCACCGGCATGCACTGGCAGATCGGCAAGGGCGGGGGCTTCCACTACGCCGCGGCGGAGAGCCTGGGCCGGCCGCTCCCGGTCACCGCCTTCCTGGGCGGTCCCCCGGCGCTGATGCTCTCGGCCATCGCGCCGCTGCCGGAGAACATCCCGGAACTGGCGCTGGCTTCATTGATTGCCGGCGACCGGCTGCCCGCGGTCGAGGGCGGGTGGCCGCACCCGCTGATCGCAAACGCGGAGTTCGCGCTGATCGGGGAGGTGCTGCCGTACGAACGCCGGCCCGAGGGACCCTTCGGAGACCACTACGGCTACTACTCGCTGCGGCACGACTACCCGGTGTTCCGCGTCGGGACGGTGGCCCGCCGGCGCGACGCCATCTATCCGGCCACGGTGGTCGGCAAGCCGCGGCAGGAGGACGTGTACATCGGCGACCTGCTGCAGGAGCTGCTGTCGCCGCTGTTTCCGCTGGTGATGCCGGGCGTGGGGCAGCTCTGGTCGTACGGCGACACCGGCTACCACTCGCTCTCGGCGGCGGTGGTCAAGGAGCGCTACGCGCGCGAGGCGATGGCCAGCGCGTTCCGGATCCTCGGCGAGGGCCAGCTCTCGCTGACCAAGTTCCTCATGGTGACCGACCAGCCGCTGGACCTGAAGGACTTCCCGGCGACGCTGGAGCACGTGCTGGCGCGGACGCATCCGGAGACGGACCTGTTCGTCTTCGCCAACCTGTCGATGGATACGCTCGACTACACGGGCGCCGAGGTCAACAAGGGATCGAAGGGGGTATGGCTGGGGCTCGGCGCGCCGGTGCGCGAGCTCCCGCGCGCGTTCTCCGCGGCGGAGCTGCCCGCCGGCGTCGGCGAGGTGCACGTCTTCTGCGGCGGCTGCCTGGTGGTGGGCGTCCGGCCGGCCGGCGAGGATCCGGACGCGCCGGCGCGCATCGCGGCGCATCCCGCGTTCGCCGACTGGCCGCTGATCGTGCTGAGCGACCAGCCGGCGCGCGCGGCCAGGAGCGCGGCGAACTTCCTCTGGACGACCTTCACGCGCTTCGAGCCCGCCGCCGACATCCACTCGGCCGCCCCGCGCGTCGTCCGCAACCACGTCGTGCACGCGCCGCCCGTCGTCATCGACGCGCGGCTGCGGCCCGGCTTTCCGGAGGAGCTGTCGTGCCGCGACGACGTCGCGGCGCGCGTCACGGAGCGCTGGAAGGAGTACTTTCCGGACGGCGGCGTCGAGATGGGCGACAGCGAGTCGGCGCATCTCGATCCGGCATAGCGCTTGCCGCCGGGGCGTTTGGGGCGCAGCCCCAACTGAAATAAGATGTGCGAGGCAGCCGCAACAGGAGAGAGACGCCCATGCGAAGCTGGTTGAGCACACCGACCCTGGTCGTCGCGGCGGCGGCTGCGCTCGTGAGCGCGTTCGTCACCGCATCGGTCACCCGCACGCCGGAAGCCGAGCCAACGGTCGACGCGGTCCGCACCGTGGACGGCAAGCCGGACTTCAGCGGCATCTGGCAGGCGCTCAACGAGGCCCACTGGGACCTGGAGGCGCACGCCGCGCGGCCCGGCATGGTCACGCAGCCGGGCGTATATCCATACGAGTACGCCGAGGTACCGGCGGCGCCCGTGCTGGCGCTGGGCGCCGCGGGCGGCGTGCCGGGCTCGCTGGGCGTCGTGCAGGGGGACGGCAGCATCCCGTACACGGCGGAGGCGGCCGCCATGAAGGCCGAGAACGGGGCCAACTGGATCGACCGCGACCCCGAGCTGCAGTGCTACCTTCCGGGCATCCCGCTCGCCATGTACATGACGTCACCGTTCCAGATCTTCCAGAGCACGAACAAGATCCAGATGGCGTTCGCATTCTCCGCCTCGGCGCGCACCATTCATCTCGACGAGGTCGAGCCGCCGCCCGACTTCACCTACATGGGCCATTCCGTCGGGCGCTGGGAAGGCGACACGCTGGTGGTCGAGGTTGACAACTTCAACGGCAAGAACTGGTTCGACCGCGCCGGCAACTTCCACGGCGAGGCGTTGCGCCTGGAGGAGCGGTTCACGCCCATCTCGGCCGACGCCATCCAGTACGACGTGACGATCGAAGATCCGGACGTGTTCACGGAGCCGTGGCGGATCTCGATGCCGCTGTACCGCCGCCTCGAGCCGGACATGCAGCTCCTGGAGTACCAGTGCATCGAGTTCGTCGAGGAGTTCCTGTACGGGCACGTCCGCAAGGAGCCGCTGGTTAGCCGCTGGGAGGGCGAGACCATCATCGTGGACATCACGCGGAAGGTGCCGCCCGGCGACGCGTTCTACGACTGGTACCGGAAGTAGCGGGAGGATGACACCATGCGAAGCAAGCTGATCGTCGGGATGCTCGGAGCGGCTCTGCTGCTGGCGGGGGCCGCGGCGCCCGCCGCGGCGCACCACGCGTTCGCGGCCGAGTTCGACGCCAACAAGCCGGTGAACTTCGAGGGCGTGGTCACCATGGTGGAGTGGCTGAATCCACACGTCTGGATCCACCTGGACGTCGATCTGCCGGACGGCGGAACCGAGAACTGGGCGTTCGAGGGCGGCACCCCGAACGTGCTGTTCCGGCGCGGCTTCACGCGGCAGTCGCTGCTGCCGGGCACCCGTATCCACGTCGACGGCTACCAGGCCAAGGACGGCTCGAACCGGGCCAACGGGCGCGACATCACGTTCCCCGACGGCACCAAGCTGTTCCTGGGCTCCTCCGGCACGGGCGCGCCGTACGAGCTACGGCCGGAGAACAACGCGCCGCGGGGTGCGCGGTGAGACGCCGGCTGGCGGAGCTGATCGCCGCGGCGGCGGTGCTGGCCGCCGTCGTGCTGCTGCTGAACCTGACGCCCGCGGCCGGCCAGGACGCCGGGGCCCCGGCGGCCCCGGCGGAGCCGACCGCCTGGGGCGAGCCGAACCTGCAGGGGCTGTGGACCACGCGCTACGACACGCCGCTGCAGCGACCGGCACGGTTCGCCGACCAGGAGTTCTTCAGCGACGAGGAACGCGCGGCGCTCGACGAGCAGCGCACGGCCATCCTGGAGCGCGACGCGCGGCCGGAGGTGGGCAACCCGCTCAGCACCGGCGGCGCCTACAACCGGGCGGTGTTCCTCGTGCACAAGGAAACCGGCCGGCGCACGTCGCTGATCGTGGATCCCCCGGACGGACGGATGCCGCCCTACACCGAGGAGGCGCAGGAACGGCGGCGCATGATCCGCGAGTATCAACTGGCGCTGCTGCAGGCCACCGACACCTGCAAGGACGGCCTGTCCGGGTGCGCGGGCGGGGAGTACGGACCGCCGTCGCCGCGGCGCGACGAAGCGCCGCCCATCTACTTCACCGGCGCGATGAACCGCGCGGACAACCCGGAAGACCGCACCCTGGGCGAGCGCTGCATGCTGGGCCGCCTGCCCGATTTCGGCGGCGCCGCGGGCTTCGTCCTGCAGATCATCCAGTCGCCGGCCGCCGTCTCGGTCTTCTACGACACGGGCCAGGGCCAGGGGTGGCAGCGCCAGATTCCGGTGACCGACCGACCGCACCTGCGGTCCGACGTGCGCCAGTGGCGGGGCGACTCGCGCGCCCGTTGGGAAGGCGAGACCCTGGTGGTCGACGTGCGGAACTTCTCGCCGAAGAACGACTTCTACGGCTCGCGCGAGAACCTGCACCTGGTCGAGCGCTGGACGCGGCTGGATTCCGAGACGCTCGAGTACCGCGTGACGGTCGAAGACCCGACCACGTGGACCCGGCCCTGGACCGCGGTGCTGGAGCTGGCCCGGCAGGACGACGCGGCGAACCGCATCTACAAGGAGCCGCGCTGCCACGAAGGCAACTACGGCCTGCCGGCGCTGCTGGCGGGGGCGCGCGCCGACGAACGCGCGTACGCCGCGGGAACGGGACCGCATCCGGCGGCCATCTGCAGCGCGGGCTGCGGCGCCGGGCTCAGCGCCGACGAGCGCGATCCGCTGCGGTGACGGGAGGAGCTGCCGCGGCCTACCTGCCCGCTTCCTCCGCGGCGATCAGCGCGCCGGCCAGGATGTTCTCGAGGCCGTAGTTTCCCTCGTGGCAGGCGTACTCGTACACCGGCTGGTCGCTCAAGCGCATCGGGACGGCGTAGGTCCACGGCCGCACCCACGTCGTGTCGTCTTCCACGGTCGCTTCGTACAGCAGCGTGCCGTCGGCCACCCGTGTGAACCGCTCGACCAGGTGGATGTTCGGACCCGAGCCGCCGAGCCGGACCACGGCCCCGGCATAGCGGCCGAACGCGGTCTCGCGCAGGAAGTTCTTCGTCTCGACAACGAGCGTGTCCCCTTCCCAGCGGCCGCGCGAGTCGCCCAGCCACTGGCGCAGGTGCTGCGGCAGGTGGTCACGCCCGTCGAGCGGGACGATGCGGCTGGCCGGCCCCATCTCGTTGTAGAGGGCGACGTAGCCCGGCGCCTGGAAGATCTGCACGTTGTTGTTGTAGGCGGCCGGATACATCGGCGGGCCGGAGTTGAAGCCGACGATGCAGCGCACGCTCACCGGCACGTCCTCGACCCAGTGGCCCGGCCGCGGCACGTCGTCGCCGACGCCCTCGCGGGCCGCCGCCAGCTCCTCCTGCCGCCGCTTCGCCGGCGGCGCCAGGTCGGGGATCTTCCCGTCGGGCGGATCGACGATGAGCGACGTGCGCCGCGTGCCGATGATGTTGGTGCCGAAGTCCATCCAGAACTGGTTGTAGGTGCCGGGATCGCCCTCCCGGGGCGGCCGGTCGACCTGGTTCTCGACCGCCTGCTGCTCCAGGGATGCGGCTTCTTCCTCCGTGAGGAACTCCTGGCCCTCGAACTCGTCGGGCCGCTCCATCGGCGTGACGGTGCGGAAGTCCCAGACGCCCTGCAGGTCCGGCTCGCCCCACGGCGTGCGCGGCGCGCTCCAGTCCTGGGCCGCGGCCGGCGCGGGCAACAGCCAGGCGACGGCAAGGGCCGCCAGAATCGCCGTCGATGCGTGACGTCGCTGGGTCATCTCTGTCCTCCTCATGCGGAACGGCATGCAGACAGCCGATTCTACATTGGCCCGGCGGCCGAAAGGCAGCAAGTATGAAGGTCCAGGTGCTCCAGCACGTCCCGTTCGAAGGTCCCGGCAGCATGGCGGCCTGGCTGGCGGCCCGCCGCGTCGAGGTCGGCGTCACGCGGCTCTTCGACGGCGACCCGTTGCCGCGCGCCGCGGACGTCGACGGGCTCATCGCCATGGGCGGCCCGATGAGCGTGAACGACGAGGACGAGCTCGCCTGGCTGCGGCCCGAGAAGCAGCTCGTCCGCGACGCCGTCGACCGCGGCATTCCGGTGCTGGGCGTCTGCCTCGGCGCCCAGCTCATCGCCAGCGCGCTCGGCGCCCGTGTCTACCCGGGCCTCGTCAAGGAAATCGGCTGGTTCCCGATATGCGGGGTCCCGGACGTGGCGCCCGCGTTCGAGTTCCCGGCAGAGCACCTGGCGTTCCACTGGCACGGCGAGACGTTCGACCTGCCGCCCGGCGCCGTGCGCCTGGCATCGAGTGCGGGCTGCGACAACCAGGCGTTCCAGGTAGGCAGCCGCGCCCTCGCCCTGCAGTTCCACCTGGAGACGACGCCCGCCAGCGCAGCGGCGCTCGTGGAGAACTGCCGCGACGAGCTGGTGCAGGGGCCGTACGTCCAGACCGAGAGCGAGCTGCTGGCCGCCCCGGCGGAGCACTACGCGGCCATCAACCGCCTGATGGAAGACGTGCTGGGCTACCTGTTCGACTGAGCATCCGCTGCGCTACCGCACGTCTGCGAGCGAGTAGCTGGTGCTGCGGCCCGCCCCGGGGTTGCGCACCAGGACGCCGCGCTCGACCAGGCCGTGGATGTCGCGCAGCGCCGTATCCGATGAGCACTTCCCGAGAGCAGCCCACTTCGATGTCGTGAGCTTGCCTTCGAATCCGTCGAGAAGGCGGTTCAGCATCAGCCGCTGGCGCTCGTTGACGGGGGTTCCGGACAGCGTTTCCCAGAAGCGGGCCTTGCGAAGAACGGCAGCGACCGTTTCCCGTGCACCGTCTATCGTGCGGCCGAAACAGTCGAGGAACCAACCCATCCAGGCGGTCACGTCCAGCGTGCCCTTCTGCGTGCTTTCGAGGATGTCGTAGTAATCGTTCCGCTCCCGGCGGATCTGCGCCGACATGCTGTAGAACCGCTGCGCGGTGCGCTCGGAGCGCGCGAGGGCGAGATCCGTGATGGCGCGCGCGATGCGGCCGTTGCCGTCGTCGAAAGGATGGATCGTGACGAACCACAGATGCGCGAGTCCGGCCCTCAGCAAGTCGTCCGGCACCTGCGGAACGGTGCCGGCATCGAACCAGCGCAGGAACGCATTCATCTCGCGATCGAGGCGCGCGGCGGGCGGGCCTTCGACATGAACACGCTCGCGTCCGAGCGGGCCCGAAACGACCTGCATGGGACCCGTGCTGTCGTCGCGCCACGCGCCGACACGCAGCTTTCGCATGCCGCTGCGGCCACCCGGAAACAGCGCCGCATGCCACCCGAACAGCCGATCCGGTGTCAGCGGCTGGTCGTAGTTCCCGGTTGCGTCGAGCATCATTTCGGCGACGCCATCCACGCGGCGGTCCACTACGTCAACGCCGCCCACGTCCATGCCGAGGCGTCGGGCGAGGGAGGAGCGGACCTGTTGCGCCTCGAGCTGCTCGCCTTCGATGGCGCTGCTCTTGACGGCTTCTTCCGTGAGCACGGCCAGGGTGGCCTCCTGCTGCAGCGGGAAGCCGAGCGCCTCCATGCGGCCCACGAGCCGCCCCTGCCGATGACGCACGGCGGCCAGCGTGCCGGCGAGCCGGTCCTGATCCCACCGAAAGGCGGGCCATTCCGGAAGCTCGTGGATGTAGCGAGGAAAACGCCGCATGATCTGCGGCGATTATAGTGCGCAATCACCGCATGCCGCGCGGTGAACAAGGCGCGCAACTGCCGCACGTGGAGTCCGTTCGGGAGATAATCCCGCTGTCGCTGCCGTAGGAACGTGACCATGACCACCACCAACGAGCCGCTGGTATTCGGGCCGGCCGACCGGCGCTCCGTGGAGCAGTTGCGCAACCGCCAGCAGGCGAGCGGCGAGCCGGCCGAGGGCGTGCTGTGCGCCGACCACGCCCATCGGCGTCGGGAACCACTACGTGGACCTGTTCGCCGCCGACGATGGCTGGGTGCGGGTGGGCGTCCACTTCGGCAGCCGCGGCTTCGGCCACAAGACGGCGGCCGGTACAAAGACTGACGGCCGTGGTCGCGGATGACGGGCAAGGAGCGGCGGAGGCGAGCGTGGAAGAGATCGTGCGGCGGTTGGACACAGTCGAGAAGGAATACCGCGTCACTATCCTTTACGCCTGCGAGGCGGGTAGCCGGGCGTGGGGCATGGACTCATCCGACAGCGACTACGACGTCCGGTTCATATATGTCCCGCCGCTGGAGTGGTACCTGTCAGTGCAATCCCCAAGAGACGTGATCGAGCAGTGCGGGCCGGTCTACGACTTGGCAGGGTGGGAGTTGCGAAAGGCGCTGGCACTACTGCGGAAATCCAACCCGGCGCTTCTGGAATGGCTGCATTCGCCGACTGTATATAGGGAAGCAGGTCCGGTTCGCGAACAGATGGTCGACATCGCCGCGAAGCACTCGTCTGCACCGGCGTGCATCTACCACTACCACCACATGGCAAAGAACAACTTCCGCGAGTTTATCCGCGGCGCCCGCGTCAGACTCAAGAAATACCTGTACGTAATGCGTCCGCTGCTGGCGGTGCAGTGGATACGGAAGGGCCGTGGCCTGCCGGTGCCCGTGCGGATAGCGGACCTGCTGGTGATGCTGGAGGGCGAGCGGGCGGTGGCCAACGAAATGCTGTCGCTGCTCGACCGGAAACGCGCCGGTGACGAGCTGGCCGAAGGGCCGGCGAGTCCGATCCTGAACAGTTACATCGAGACCGTCCTCGCCGATGTGGACGAAGCCGTCAGGCAGGCGGGCTGGACGGAGTCTTACGCCGGCAGCAAGGCGCCCGACGCAACGCTCGACCGGGTGTTGCGGGGAGCGCTGCTGTCCGGCACCGTGGACTTGCAGGAAACACCGCGGCATGCTTGGGATCGAGTGACATAAGCTGCCCCATGGATCCAATTCGCAATCCCTACGCACCTGGAGCAGGTACGCCGCCCCCTGAACTGGCGGGCCGGGACGATCTGCTGGAGTCCTTGAGCGTCACGCTGGAACGATGCCGGTTAGGCCGTGCTGCGAGGAGCGTCGTGATGGTCGGTCTTCGCGGTGTCGGCAAGACTGTTTTACTCGAATGCGCGCGCCAACGGGCGGATGATGCGGGACTCCGAACCATATCCGTAGAATCCCTTGAAGACAGGTCGCTGCCCGCCCTCCTGGCGCCCGCCCTCCGGCAGGCCCTGTTGGCCATGTCGCGCATTGACCGGGCGCGGGACGCGGCGCGGCGCGGCCTCCAGGCGCTGGCCGGTTTCGTGGCCGGGTTGAGGTTGACTTACGGGGATCTTGAAGTCCGTCTTGACGTGGCGCCTGAAGCCGGACTGGCGGACAACGGCAACCTCGATCAGGATCTCACGGCACTGTTGTTGGAAATCGGGACGACCGCGAGAGCGGCGGATACGGCCCTGTGCCTGTTCGTGGACGAGTTGCAGTACCTCGGCGAAGACGAGCTGCTGGCGCTCATCACCGCGCTGCACCGTGCGACGCAACAACAATCGCCGGTCGTGCTTATCGGCGCCGGGCTGCCGCAGTTGCGCGCCCGCATGGGAGGAGCGAGGTCGTATGCGGAGCGACTCTTCGAGTTTCCAGAGGTTGGACCTCTCCCTGCTGACGCGGCCCGCCAAGCTATCGAGAACCCTGCGCGGGCCGAAGGCGTGACATTCGCCGACGGAGCACTACAGCGGATAGTCCAGATTACGCAGGGCTATCCGTATTTTCTTCAGGAGTGGGGAAGGAACTCCTGGAACGTGGCCGAAACGTCTCCTATCGAGATCGGAGACGTCGAACGCGCGTCGGAGGCGACAATTGCCGCACTCGATCAGGGTTTCTTCCGTGTTCGTTTCGACCGACTGACAGAATCAGAGCGACGATACTTGAGGGCGATGGCGGAGTTGGGCGCCGGCCCTCATCGATCGGGCAACATCGCCGCGGCTCTTGGCCGGCGTGTTACATCCCTGGGACCGACGAGAAGCCAGTTGATCGCGAAGGGCATGGTCTGGAGCCCCCGACACGGAGAAACAGCGTTCACCGTGCCATTGTTCGACCAGTTCATGCGACGGATCATGACGGACGGCCGTTGGTAGCCAGAACCCGCGTGGCCGCGCCAGCTATCCGTGCCTGTTGTAGCGCGGTCGCGAGCGCGCAATCACCCGCTTCTCCGTGGCCCGCGCCTCACGGATACTTGACTTCTGCTCAATCTGGACCTTCGCTCCGGGGATCCTCTCGTTGCTGATGTGCTCGCGAATCCGCTCTTGCACGCGGCCCCGGTGCGCGATGCCGACATAGTTGGTCCGGTTCCCCGCGGTCTTTATTCGATAGACGACCGGCTTATCATTCGGGAGATTACCGGCGCCGCGCGCGTTGAATGGGACTGTCTTGGTTGCCACTCGTTCGCCTCCCGGACCTACTTCCCGCTTCTCGACTGCCAAAGCCAGCGCGACCGAGATTCCAATCGTAACGCATGTCTCGTTGCAGGCACGGCAGATCCTGCACGCCGCCGTGCGGCTGCGCCTGTTGCTCCGTCTGCGGACGCCCCGTCGCGGGGGCGTCTACCGCCCCGCTCCGGCCGCCTTGGCGTCGTCGGCCCGCGCGCCGGTTAGGATGCCCTCCATGCCGATGTTCCCCTCGTGGCAGGCGTACTCGAAGATCGCGTCTTCGGTCCGCGTCCACTCCAGCAGCGCGGTCCAGGGCGCATTCCAGACGGACGGATCGTTGACGGTGAACTCGTAGTGCATGTCGTCGGGGCCCACCCGCGTGAAGCGCTCGACCAGGTGCAGGCCGTCGCTCGAGCCGCGGAAGTTGCTCTTCGGCGAGAAGTTCTTTGTCTCGACGACCAGCGTGTCGCCCTCCCAGCGGCCCACCGAGTTGCCGTGCCACTGGTCGATGTCGGCATCGATGTGGGGCCGCCCGTCGAGCGGGATGATCCGCGTGGTGTGAATCAGCTCCTGCTCGATCACGATGTGATCGGCCGTCTGGAAGATGTGGTAGTAGCTGTTGTAGCCGGCCAGCAGGTTCGGCATGCCGAACGTGATGCAGCGCTCGCTGAGCCCGCGGTCCTCGGTCCAGGCGGCGGGCTGCCCGCGCCGCGCGCGTGCGGCTTCCGCCGCCGCTTCCGCCGCCGGCGTGACCTCCGGCAGCCGGCCGTTCGGCGGGTCGGTGATCAGCGACGTGCGGTTGTTGAAGTCGCGCTCGACCAGCCAGAACTGGTTGTAGTTGCCGGTGCCCCCGTCCGACGAGGTGAACGTCTCCGGGGCGGTCAGTGCGGTGTTGAAGAACTGGTCGCCGAAGGCGGCGTCGCCCGCGTCCAGTGCGAACAGCTCCTCGGCCGTCTCCTGCACCTGCGCCAGCTCCTCGTTGCTCAGCGTCGCGCGCTCGCCCAGCGACTCGGGCCGTTCCAGCGGCGTCACGGCGTTGTTGCCCCATACGCCCTGCAAGTCGGGAGCGCCGTCCGGTGTGCGCGGGGCCGTCCACCCGGACGGCTGTCCGAGCGCGGCGGCCGGCGCCAGTGCGACGGCGAAAACGGCGATAAGCAGAACGACGGTGCGTGAGTGGCCGGAATGCATGCGCAACCTCCTCGGGGACTTGACGTGGCGGCCAGCATATCACGCGATTGGGAGCGCCCCGAACGCCCCGCGCGGTCCGTCTCAGCCGCCCAGTACGTACCTGACCGTGAACTGCAGCGACCAGTAGCGCGCGCCGGTGAACGTGTCGGTGTGGGTGAAGTCCGGGTTGAAGCGCTGCGCCGCATGCAGATCGTACGTGCCGGTGTACTCGACGTCCGACAGCATCGACCAGGTCAGCTTCACCCCCAGCGCGGTCCGCGCGTTCACGCCGAAGTCGGCGCCGGCGTGCAGATGCCCGGCCAGCACGGTGTCGGAGAAGTCGGCGTCCAGGCTGGCGTTGTAGGACGACAGCGGCGGGTCGTGGGCGGCTCCATTGCCGGCCGTGTCGAAGTACTCGTCGGAGAAGCGCACGCCGCGGACGTCGACGAACGCGGGACCGACGCCGGCGCCGACGTAGGGCGAGAACCCGGTCGCCGCGTTCCGGAAGTCGTAGTACGCGTTGAACGCGAGGGTGCGCACCCTGAGGTCGTCGATCGACGACGTGGTATTGGACGTGACAGTGCTGTTGCGCCGATCCTCGAGCGCTACGCCGTCGAAGGTGGTGACGCTGCTGAACATCTGGTCGACGTCGTTCCGGCGCTGTCCGAACGACAGCTCCAGGCGTGTCCGGCCCAGGGCGTACCCTGCCGCAAGCTCGAACGCGGGGCCGGCGGGGGAATCGAGGTCGTAGGCCCAGCGGTAGCCGGGGAATTCGGGCCGCGGGTCCTGGTCGAAACAGGCGTCCGTCGGGTAGCAGAGCGGGTCGCGGTTGAAGCCGGTCTGTTCGATCTCCGACGCCCAGTTGGCCCCGACGCCACCGCCGATGTACCAACCCGAGCGCCGCTCGCCGCTCTGGGCGGCCGCATCCGAGGCAAGTGAGAGCACCAGAACGCCGCAGGCAACCGGTGCGAAAAGCGAAGCAAAACGCATGAATTTCCCCCGGGGGTTCACAAGGAATGTCCGACCGAACCCCATCGAATCAGGTTAACAGGGTTGGCGTGTCGGCGGGTGCCCTGGTTGAGCGGGCGCTCCACCTACCAAGATGTCGGCTTGGTGATGAAGCTACCCGGGCCGCTCGGCACTTGCGCTGGAAACTGCGCATACCTCAACAGTCGTGTCGGAAGCAGTCGATTCGTGTGCGCGGCGCTCCGTAGCTCGACCGCGTAACCACGCTGCTCCGCCTGTGCGGGAACATAGACGGAAGTCTGGATATTCGGAGACCGCCGCCGAATCATGCGGATAGCGGGCACAAGGTCGGAGTCACCGCTGACCAAGATCTGATGATCGCACCGATGACCTAGCGCATCATCCAGCATGTGGATGGCGATATTCACATCTGTGCGCTTTTCTTCGTAGCGCGAAAATACACGGTCCCCCGGCGTCAGGTGATGGCATTCGCTGTATCCGCACTTGATTCGTCTGCGCTTGAAGGTTCCCAGAACGATGTCCAAGAGCGGCTGCGTCCCTAGAGCCTGAAGGTAAGCTAACTGATTCGGCGCACGTGGTCCCGAAATGAGGGCTGTGAAGTATCGGATGGCTTGCAGTTCGTCGTCCGGGCGAAGCAACCGGAAGTACTTCTCGATGTCGAGCCACTTGTACGGAGTGCCCTTGACGGCTCCGTAGTACAAGTTGAAGCCATCGACGTAGACGATGGTTCTCCTGCGAGGGGGCACAAACAAAGAAGGCGGCCGTATAGGCCGCCCAACCGGCCGTTTAGGCCGGGGAGTTGTTCAAGTAGGCTAACGGTTCCCCATCCGTCCTGTCAACGAACCGCATCCCGTTCGCGCGAGCGAACCCGCCCACCGCTGCGGGGCTCACGCGGGTGGCTGACAGCTCCCGTGGCACAAGGAGAGCGGAAGTGTTCGCATGGATAACCGTTCGTTGCTGCTCGAGCGAGAATGCAACCACGATGTCCACCTGAACCGGCGCCGCGACCCCGTTTCTCCTGCCGGGTTCAAAGCGCCACCGTCCGACGGCCATGCGGGCTTTCTCATCCAGACCGTGCTCTGCGTCGAGCGATTCCACGATGCGGATGTCGTCCACCGAGCCATCGGGTTGCACCACACCGATCAGCCGAACCTCTCCTTCGATGCCGGCGGCATGCGCCGCCGGCGTGTAGTTGGGCGACACCCTGGAGATCACGACCGGTCTCGTGAGGTTCGCGTCGTCCGGCGATAACACAGGCGGTTGCCCGCCAAGCGCGCACGCCGTGGTCACGCTGGCGACCAGGCCCCCGCCGCGGAGAAAATGCCAACGGCTGGCACGGGGATCCCCATGACGGGCGGTATAGCAAGGGCGAGGCTACCCGCCAGTACCCACCGCCAAAAGGACAGACTCGCTGACGGCGGCAGGCGGACGCAGAACGCTCCGGCCGACGTCAGCCCGACGGCGACGGGTACGGCGCATGCTCGCTTCGGAGCCGCTTTGCACGGCCGTGGGAACGCGGTAGATTAGCGGGGCCGCTCCGCGGTGACGGAGGGCGGCGGAGGGAAGAGGACCTCATGGCATCCGGGGGGCAGCGTTCCGGCGGCGGGCAGTGGCTGCGGCTGCATTCGCCCAACGTGCGGATCTGCCACTGGATCAACGTCATCGCCTGCACCTACCTGCTGCTCAGCGGCATCCACATCTTCCTCGACTTCCCCGAGCTGTACTGGGGCCATACCGGCTACCAGGGCTACCCGGCCATCTTCAAGCTCTCGGACTGGGGCCTCTCCTGGGACGAGGCGGGGGAGCTGGGCAACCGCATGTGGGGGCGGAACTACCACTTCACGTTCGCCTGGGTGTTCATGATCAACGGCCTGGTGTACGCCGGCTGGAACCTCGCGCGGGGTCATTTCCGGCGCAGCATGCTGCCGGGGCGGGCCGAGCTGACGTCCGCGCA
The DNA here is from genome assembly GCA_022820825.1 of Vicinamibacteria bacterium. Lineage (GTDB taxonomy): Bacteria > Acidobacteriota > Vicinamibacteria > Vicinamibacterales > UBA8438 > JAAXGX01. The sequence goes on along the minus strand of JAJEEU010000076.1, from coordinate 8,914 downwards.
CCTGCGGGCCGAGCTCCGCGAGCATCTGCGCTGGCCGCGGCGCAGCCACGCGTCGACGCACCGCTACGGCACGCTGCAGAAGCTGTCGTACCTGCTGCTGATCTTCGTTTACGTGCCGCTCATGTTCCTGACCGGCATCGCCCAGTCGCCCGGCATCACTGCCGCCGCGCCGTGGCTGCTCGACATGTTCGGCGGCCGGCAGACGGCGCGCTCGCTGCACACGTTCGGCACCGTCGTGTTCGTCCTGTTCGTCGTCGTGCACCTGCTGGAGGTGGCCGCCGCGGGCCTCGTCAACCGCGTGCGATCGATGATCACGGGGAACCTGCGGGTTCCCGAGGGGGAAGCATGAGTCGGGAAATATCGCGCCGTGCGTTGCTGGGAGGCTTTACGGGACTGGGCAGCCTGCTGCTGACCGGCTGCTCCCGCGAGATGTTCCTGCCGCCGCAGGTCAGAGGGGGGCTAGTCGGCGCCGCGGACGTGCTGACCATGGGCGCCAACCGCTTCCTGCAGCGCGACCAGCCGCTGGCGCGCGAGTACCAGTGGAGCGACATCTCGCACCCGTTTCCGACGTGGGCCCAGACCAACCCGCCCGACGAGGAGTACCAGCGGTTGCGGCGCGGGAATTTCGCGGAATGGCGCCTGCCGATAACCGGCCTGGTCGCGCGGCCGGTGACGCTGTCGCTGGACGACATCAAGCGCCTGCCGGCGCGCACGCAGATCACGGCGCACGTCTGCGAGCAGGGATGGTCGGCCATCGGCGAGTGGACCGGCCCGCAGCTCCAGCGGGTGCTCGAGGAGGCGGGAGGCGCGTTGCCGGCCGCGCGCTACGTCGTGTTCACGACGTACGACGGCTGGTACGAGAGCATCGACATGTTCGAGGTCGCGCACCCGCAGACGATTCTCGCCTACCGGCTCAACAGGGAGGAGCTGCCGATGGGCAACGGCGCGCCGCTGCGGCTGCGCGTGGAGCGGCAGTGCGGCTACAAGAACGTCAAGTTCCTCAAGACGATCGAGGTCGTCGACTCGGTCGCCGGCTACGGCAGGGGCGCCGGCGGCATCAGCGCCGACTACGGGTTCCACTGGTTCGCCGGCGTCTAGGGGATTAGCGGGCCGCCTCGATCGCGGCCTCCGCCTCGCGCTGGCCGGTGAGGATGTTGTAGATCCCGTAGTTCCCCTCGTGGCACGCGTACTCGTACACCGGATAGTCGTTCCGGTTCATGAACAACTCGAATGTCCAGGGCGTCGTCCACACCGTCGGGTCGTCCACCGTCGCCTGGTACAGCAGCGTCTCCGGGCCGACGCGCGTGAAGCGCTCCTCGAGGCGGAAATGCGGGCCGGTCTGCCCTCCCAGGAAGCCCGTCCCGCGCAGGAAGTTCCTGGTCTCGACCACCAGCGTGTCGCCGTCCCAGTAGCCGCGCGAGTCGCCCATCTGCTGCGGAATGCCCGCATCGAGATGCGGCCGGCCGTCGATCGGGATGACGCGTGCGCTGTGCACCATCTCGTTCAGCACCACCACGTGGTCCTCGGTCTGGAACAACTGCATGTTGTTGTTGTAGGCGCTGGGCGTCATCGGCGGACCGGAGTTGAAGCCGACGATGCAGCGCACCGCCAGGTGCCCCGGTCCCATGTCGGCGACCCAGCCGCCGTAGGTCAGCTCGTGCAGGCCCAGCCCGCGCCGCACGCGCGCCTGCTCCGCCATCCGCCGCTGCTCGCCGGCCGTGAACGGCGGCACGCGCCCGTCGGGCGGATCCACGACCAGCGAGGTGCGCCGGTCCTCGCCTACGCCCGCGACGTCGTACCAGGCCTCGTTGTACGAGCCGGTCGGCATCGCGTCGTTGCCGTCCTGGATGCCGCGCCAGGTCTCGTCGGCTTCCTCGCGCACGGCGGCGGCGTCCTCGTCGGTCAGCAACTGCCTGTCACCCAGTGCCTCCGGCCGCTCGAACGGGGTGATGGACCGGAAATCCCAGACGCCGCCCAGGTCGGGCGCGCCCCACGCGGTGCGCGGCGCTTCGCCGCCGCCGGCCGGCTGGGCCGCCGCACCGGACACCGCCAGCAGGACGATTGCGCCAGCCACAAGCAAGAACGTACCGCTTCGCCGCTCCGCCGCTACCTTCCATCCGTTACGCATCGTCGTTCCTCCCTGACCGTCCGATCATGCCAGCAACGTGGTTCGAACGCCAGTCATATCGGGACCGGCGTCACGCGACCTGTCCATTGCAAGGAGCCCCGTTTGTGATCCATCATGGGCCGTCCGGGATTCGCAAACACAGGAGGAAGAGGATGAGTCATCGGAGTCTCGCGGCGGTGTTGACAGCGCTTGCGGTTGCGGTGCTGGCTCCGGCGGTCGCGGCGGCGCAGTCGGAGGTGCCCCGGACGGCCTGGGGTGCGCCCGACATCGGCGGTGTCTGGGACTTCCGGTCCATCACGCCGATGGAGCGGCCCGACGACCTGAGCGACAAGGCGTTCCTGACGGAGGAAGAGGCGGCGCGGCTGGAGCAGGAAACGGCCGATCGCAACGCGGAGTTGCTGAACCGGGAGCGGCGGGATACGACCGCCGGCGGGAGCGTGGACCGCGGCGAGAACGGCGCGCCCGGCTTCTACAACAACTTCTGGCTGGACCGCGGCGAGACCACGGTGGGCACGCGCCGCACATCGCTGATCGTGGATCCGCCGAACGGCAAGATTCCGGCCATGACCACGGCCGCCGCCGCGAGGGCTGCGGCGCTGGCCGCTGAACGAGAGGGCGTCCTGACGCACGCGCCCACGCCCGGCGGCTGGGTCGAGGACCTGGGCTCCAACGGCCTGCAGTTGCGCTGCATTACCGGATTCAATGCGGGTCCGCCGATGACGCCGGGCGGCTACAACAACAACGTCCAGATCTTCCAGACCGAGCACTCTGTCGCGCTACTCAACGAGATGAACCACAACGTGCGCGTCGTGCCGCTGGACGGCCGGGACCGCCCCGGCATTCGGCAGTGGACGGGCGAGTCGCGCGGGCACTGGGACGGTGACACCCTGGTGGTCGAGACGGTCGACTTCCACCGCGAGACGAGCTTCTCGCAGGGCCGCACGGACAGGCATCTGACGCTGACCGAGCGCTTCACGCGCGTGTCGCAGGACACGTTGATGTACGAAGCGACCATCGACGATCCGACGGTCTGGACGACGCAGTGGACCTACGAGATCCCGATGCAGTTCAACGACCAGCCGCTGTACGAGTACGCCTGCCACGAAGGCAACTACGGGCTCTACAACATCCTGGCCGGCGCGCGCGCGGAGGAGGCGGCGGCCGCGGCGGAGCAGGCATCGAAGTAGGGTGGCCAGCTTCGTCGCCATCGATTTCGAGACGGCGAACGGCGACGGCGACAGCGCGTGTGCTGTCGCCGTCGCGAGCGGTCGTGACGGCCGCCTGACCGGGTCGTGGTCCTCGCGCATCCGGCCGCCGACATCCCTTTTCACCTTCACCCACATCCACAACCTGGCCTGGGAGGACGTCCGGGACGCTCCGGCATTCAACGAGCTCTGGCCGGAGCTCGACCGCCGGCTGCGCGACGCCGACTTCGTCGCGGCCCACAACGCGCCCTTCGACAGCGGTGTGCTCGCCGCCTGCTGCAGGCGCTACGGCCTGCGGCCCCCGCGCGTGCCGTTCGAGTGCACGGTGCAGATCGCGCGGGCGCAGTGGAACATCTACCCGACCAGGCTCCCGAACGTCTGCCGCCGCCTCGGCATACCGCTGCGCCACCACGACGCCGTGTCGGATGCCGAAGCGTGCGCGCGGATCGTCCTGGCCGCGGAAGCGCGGGGGTGGCGCCGGTCGCAGCCGGTTCCGGAGCGCGAGTAGCCGGAACCCGGCCGCGCCGTACGCCGGCGACGCGCCGCCAGTCGAGGCCGGGGAGGAGGCGGCCTCGGCGCTGGCGGCGGACGCCGCATACGTCATTTCTCTAATCAAACAGCGTGCCAACTTCCGGCGGAGCAATCCGGCCGGGCCGTTGCGGTGTCTGCGGCGGCGTGCGAATGTGAAATTACGGGCAGCTACGTGCACCAACGGGCGGTTGCACCCGGTGCGCTCCAGGTATCTCCACCAGCGGACTCGGCCGGCGGGCACATCTGGCGGTGAGTTCCGGTCGCGATGGATTTCCGTCCAGGGCTTCGCTTTTGTCGTTCCGTCACCGAATACGTACGTTTTTGTAGACATGTACATGCTTCACATGGCGGGATTGGTTTGATTTGGTAAACGGCGCGAGACCAATTCGACAAGAATGTCGCGTTTCGCTCTTGTGCGGCGGGTTGCGGCGCCGGCAGGGACCGATTCGGAGTCCACGCGCACCGCAGTTCCACCCGTAGTTTGACGGTTTTGCCCCACCTTCCTGGTGTCGTGGCTCGTACTGGTCCGACTTTTGCTTTCCGAAAAGGTGAGCGCGCGGGCAGTTGGCGCCGGCGCGCCGACGGTGAATGAGCAGCGTCATGGACGAGTCGACCGAGGCCTGGAAGGCGCAGAAACACGGCTTCGACGTCTGGCCGGACGTCCTGCGCCACGCCGCGGCGGGGACGCCGATGAAGGACATCGCCCCGCCGGACCTGGAGCGCATGAAGTGGTACGGCATCTTCTACCGCGAGCGCGACCACCCGGGCCGCTACATGAACCGGATCCGGATAACGGCCGGCGAGCTGAGCTCGGCGCAGGCGCGCGAGGTAGCCGCCATCGCCTACGAGTACGGTCACGGCATCGTCGACGTGACTACGCGGGCCAACCTCCAGGTGCAGGGGATCGATATCCGCAACGTGCCGGCGGTCGCCGACCGGCTGGCCGGCGTCGGGCTCACCTCCAGGCAGACGGGACACGACAACGTCCGCAACGTGTTCGGTCATCCATTCAGCGGAGTGCTGGCCGAAGAGCTGATCGATACGCGCGGCCTGTGCCGGGCCGTGACGGCGCTGTTCCTCGGCAACCGCGATTACGCCGACCTGCCGCGGAAATTCAACATCTGCCTCAACGGGGCCGACGAGCACTCGCTCCACTACTGGACGCAGGACCTTTCCTTTCTGGCTTGCCGGTCGGGCCGCGAGGTTTTCTTTCAGGTGCTCGTCGGCGGCAACCAGGGTGCGAATCCGCACCTGGCGTCGCGGCTGCCGGTGCTGGTACGGCCCGATCAGGTGGTCGACGTGACGCGCGCGCTGCTCGACCTGTTCCGCCGCGCGGGCTCGCGCGAAGCGCAGGAACAGGCGCGGCTGCGGCGCCTGATCGATCGGATCGGCACCGCCGGCGTAGTCGACGCGCTGGCCGAGCAGGTGCCGATCCAGATCTGGCCGGATCTGGACGGACCCGGCCCGGCGAGCAGGCACGACGACCTGATCGGCTGGTTCCGGCAGCGCGATCCGGGTCTCTGGACCATGGGGCTGTGCGTGCCGCTGGGACGGCTGGCCTGGAAGCAGCTCGAGGCCGTGGCGGTGCTGGCCAGGCGCTGGGCCGGCGGGCGCCTGCGGACGACGCATCAACAGGGTCTCGCGGTCATCGACGTCCCGGCCGGCTTCCGGGATGCGGCCGCGACGGATGCGGCGGCGGCCGGCCTGAGCATCTACGCCGACACGCTGGAGCGGAACACGATGGCGTGCACCGGCGCGCAGTTCTGCAACATCGCCGTGACCGAGACCAAGGGGACGATGTTCCGGTTGATGGCGGCTCTGCGGCAGCGCAACGTCGCGCTGCACGGCATCCGCATCCACATGAGCGGTTGCCCGGCGAGCTGCGCGCAGCACTTCACGGCCGACATCGGGCTGAAGGGGGTTCGCGTCCGGCGGCTCGTCGGCGCGCGGGAAGGCTTCGACGTGTATCTCGGAGGCGGCGTGGCCGGCGACATCCATCTCGGGCTGCGCTACCGCCTGGGCGTTGACGCGGATCAACTGCCGCTCGTGGTCGAGGAAGTCGTGAAGGAGTACTACCTCAAGCACCGGCCGGGGCAGACCTTCAGCGACTACTGGCGCGCACGCCTGCGCGCGGCGGAGGCCGCCGACGTGGACGAAGCAGACTACCGGCCTGCAACGTGGGTCTGCGAGCGCTGCAGTTACCGGCATCAGGGCGAGGACCCTCCTGTGTTCTGCCCGGGCTGCGCCGGTGTCCGCCGGCTGTTTGCCCGTCTGGAGGACGCGGTCCCGGACTGACACCCCAGGCCGTCTAGCGGAACACTTCGCTCATCGGCTGCCCGAAGTAGCCCGTCATCTCCAGGTAGCCGCGCCCGGTGACCTGGCGGTCGCCGATCTGTCCGGACACGTCGACCGCGCCTTCCCAGTAGGTCACGCCGGTGGAGGCGTCGGTGTGCAGCTCCTGCGCGTCGAGCGCCGCGACAACGTCGAAACGCGCCTGCCGCCCGGGCACCTCGACGCGCCATTCGACCGGGTACGCCGCGCCGCTTGATGGCGACGTCCAGCGCCTGCCGGGCAGCAGGCTGACGTCGCTCCGGCCGAGGCCGCTCGGCACGCCGTCCCGGCTCACCCAGGTGCCGGCCGAGTGCTCGTCCGGCTCCCCGTCGGTGCGCCGGAGCTGGAACACCATGAGGTCCGAGCCGTCGTCGAGCTGGATCGAGAACCAGTCCCAGCCGACCTGGCCCGGCTCCAGGAAGCTGGTGCCGAACTCGTGGTCCATCCAACTGTCGCCCGTCACGTCGAACCACTCGCCGTCCAGCAGCACGCGGCCGCTCGTGGGCATGCGCGTCATCGAGTAGTAGTAGGAGGCGTTGCCGGCCGCGGGTCCCTTGCGGCTGAAGCCGTCCGCGCCGTGGCGGACAGGCCCCTTGCCCGGATCCAGGCCGAGCTCGACCCCGAAGTCGCCGTCGCGCGCCTCCAGGCGGTGGCGTCCGGCGTCCAGCGCCGCGCGCCAGCCGCCGTTCCAGACGTCGAGCGTCCCCGTGCGCGCCCCGGCCCAGCCCAGGCCGCCGCGGTCGAGGCGCTCGGCGGTCAGGTGACGGCGTCCGGCGACGTCGGTCAGCGCCAGGTGCGCCATGTGGAGATCGCGTACGGCCCACCGGGACGGGTTCGCGGGCGCCGGGTCCACGCCGACCCGGAAGAACGTCACCTGGTAGCCGAAGCGCCGCCCTCCCGCCGCTTCCAGGTTGCCGGTGTAGTACCACCACTCGATGCGGTACGGGGGGTGGCTGCCGTGGTCGCGCGGAAACGCCCAGTCGTAGCCCGGCGCCGCCTGCCGCCAGCCGTCCGGCGTCGTCGGGCCGCCGCCGGTCTGCCCCTGGAGCGTCGCGGCGACGCTGAGCCAGAGCAGCACGGCGGGACGCAAGCGGCGCATCATCGGTCGGCTCCGGCAACCATCCGCGCGGCCATGCGGGCCGGATACAGGCCGGCCAGCGCCGTCGCCAGGGTGATGAGCAGCGTCGACTGCGCGAGGAAGCCCAGCGGCAGGTGGAACTGAATGGTCCAGCCGAAGCTCTGCACGTTGATGACGTAGATCAGGATCAGCGACAGGACGATGCCGACCGCCAGACCCGCGCCCTGGCTGACGATGCCGATCATTGCCGCCTCTATCACCACCATGCGCCGGATCTGCCGCCGGCCGGCGCCGACCAGGCGCAACATCGCCAGCTCCCGGCGGCGCTCCAGCGCCAGCGTCAGCAGGGTGGCCGCCACCCCCATGATCGCCACCGCGATCGCAATCGCCTCCAGCGCGTAGGTGATGGCGAACGTGGCGTCGAAGATGCGCAGCACCACCGCCCGCAACGCGGTGTTCGTGTTGATGAAGAGCTGGTGGTCCGCGCCGGCCCCGGCCAGCAACTCTTCCCGCACCGCGTCGGGGTCCGCGCCCGGATCCAGGTAGAGCGTGAGGCCGCTCGGCCGTTGCGCGCGGTAGTGGCGGGCGAAGGTGGCGACATCCATCACCACCAGCCCGCGGTCGCTGGAATAGTCGTAGTAGACCCCTGCAACGCGGAACGGCCGCGGACCGCGCGGCGTGTCGAGCTCGATCCGGTCGCCGGCCGCGGCGCCGTGCTTGAGCGCGAAGCTCTCGGATACGACAACCGCGTCGGCGCCGATAGCCTCCCGCAGCGCCGGCCGCCCGTCGTCCGGATCCTTGAAGAGCAACCCGCCGCGCTCGGCCATCACCTCGAAGCGGCCGGCGCCCAGCAGGACCAGGTCGCCGTCCGGTCCGTACGGCAGATCGACCGTGCGAAAGCCGTCGACGGCGACGACCGCCGGGTGCGACGCCAGCCGCTGTTCCGTAGCTTCGGAGATACCCGCCAGACTGCCCGCGCCGACCGGCCCGCGCCCGGCGGCGGATACGAAGAGGTCGGCCTGCAGGGTCTGTCCGACCCAGTACGCCACGGTGTCCCGGAAGCTGCCGACCATGATGGCGACCGCCGCCAGCATCGCCAGGCTGACGACCAGGGCCGCCACGGAAACCGCCAGCCGCGAGGCCGCCGCCGAGAGGTTCGCGTGCGCCAGCAGGCCCTCGACCCGCAGCCAGCGCGCAAGCGGAGAGCGCCCCTGCCGGCGGAGCAGATCCAGCAGCGCCGGCACGCAGGCGGCCGCGCCGAACAGGACGGCCAGCGCCGCGCACAGGCCGAACACCGGCAGGCCGCCGACCGCATCCAGCATCGAGAACCAGCCGGCCGCCGCGAACAGCGCCGCGCCCAGCAGTGCGGCGCGCCACGGAAACGGCCGGTCGTCCGCGGTGCCGGCCGCGGCGCGCACGGCGTCGACCGGCGTGATGCGGGCCGCCTCCGTGGACGGAATGACCGCCGCGATCAGCGCCAGCGGGACCGCGACGGCGCCGGCCAGCAGCACGTCCGCAGCTCCCAGCGCCGGCACCGTGGCCTGCGAGGTCACGTACAGCGTGTTTACGGTGCTCGAAGTCAGCCGCACCGCCGCGCGCGCCAGCAGCCAGCCGGCCGGCGCGCCCAGCGCCGCGCCGACC
>JAJEEU010000008.1 GCA_022820825.1 Vicinamibacteria bacterium | reverse complement strand
GATCCGCTCGCCGTGGCGGGCCGTACTCCCTCACGCCGCTTCGACGTAGTTACGACTACGCCTGCAGCGTCGTTCAGTCCGTGCGACCCACCACACCGGCGCCTCGACGCCCTCGCGACGAACGCTGGTGAGAAATGCGGGCCAGTCACCGTCGGGATGCCTCCACGAGCCTCTCAAGCGTATCCGCCAGCGGGGTCAGTTCGATGCCCAAATCCGCGTCGGCATTGCGCCGGACCGTCTCCGCGGCAGTGATTACGTCGATAACGGCGGGCGTCAAGCCGCCGGGGCGTAGCAGGCCCGCACAGCGGGCGGCCAGCTTCGCAACGCCAATCGGCATGGTGCGCACCGTGAGGTCGTTGCCAAGGAGGCGCGCCGTGCGCTGCAACAGGTCGCGCTGGCTGAGGGCCGTCGGCCCGACGAGCTCGCAGGTGCGTGCGCCGGGCGCAGAATTGCTGCACCAGCGCAGGATGGCGCGGCACAGGTCCTCGACGTCGAGCGGCTGAAGCAGGTGTGCGCCGCCGCCCAGCACCCGGACCGAACCGCGCGCCGCGTCGCGCAGCAGGGCGCGGCCGCCGGCCGTTTCCGGACCCAGCAGCAGCGGGGTGCGGATGATGGCGGCTCCGATACCGGCGCCGGTCACCAAGCCCTCCGCCTCGCCCTTGGACCGGTAGTAGCCGTTCGGCGAGCGCGGGTCGGCGCCGAGCGAGCTAACGAACACGATGCGCGGCATCCCGGCTTCAAGCGCGGCGTCCACCAGCGCGTGGGTGGTATCCACGTTGGCCGATTGATAGCTGGTACGCCCGCTCTCGAACAGCACGCCCGCGAGGTGCACGACGCAGCCGGCGCCGGCCAGCACGTCGCGCAGGGTCTCCGGCCGGCCGTAGTCGAGCAGGCGTCCCGTGATGCGCGCCGAGCTCGGCAGGCCCGCCAGCGCCTCCGGGCGGCGCACCGCCGCGACGGCGCGCAATTCCTCGCGGCCGGCAACGTGCCGCAGCAGCGCCGTGCCGACGGCGCTGTTGGCGCCGGTTATCGCGATCTGCATGTTATCCATACGTTAGATAGGGTTTCGCCACGGGCTACTGGCGGTATGATGGCATGGTCCACCGGCGCGCAAGGAGATCGACGATGGCAAGGTTCCTGGTCGTTGCGAGAAACCCCGGGTTCGCGGGCGCCGCGCTGATGGCGCTCGCGGTGGCCGCAGTGTCCGGCTGCCAGTCCTCGGCCCCCGCAATCCCGATGGATGACGACGACATCGCGGGCGTGGTCACCGGCCCCGGCGGCCCCGAGGCGGGCGTCTGGGTGATCGCGGAGACGCGTGAATTGCCGACACGGCACATCAAGATCGTGGTCACCGGCGACGACGGCCGCTACCTCGTTCCCGACCTGCCGCCTGCCACCTACGACGTGTGGGTGCGAGGCTACGGTCTCGTGGATTCCGACAAGGTGCAGGCCGAACCGGGGGCCATGCTCGACCTCACGGCAGTCCCGGCGCCCGATGCGCGGGCCGCCGCCGAGTACTATCCGTCCCAGCACTGGTTCTCCCTGCTGCGGGTCCCCGCTCCGGACACGTTCCCGGGCACCGGCGCCGACGGCAACGGCATCTCCCCCGCTATCGAGAGCCAGGGCGCGTGGATCAGCGGGGTCGTCAACACGGACGGCTGCACCGGCTGCCACCAGCTCGGCAACAAGGCGACCCGGGAAATCCCGGCCGCGTTCGCCGACTTCGAATCGCACGTCGAGGCCTGGGACCGGCGCATCAAGTCGGGCCAGGCCGGCATCAACATGGACCGGCGGCTCGACCAGGTCGGCCGCCAGCCCGCGCTGGCGATGTACGGCGACTGGACCGACCGCATCGCCGCGGGCGAGTACCCGGAGACTCCCCCGCCCCGGCCCCGGGGGGTCGAGCGCAACGTGGTCGTCAGCCTGTGGGACTGGGCCGAGCCCGAGGCGTACATGCACGACCTGATCTCGGCCGACAAGCGCAACCCGTCGGTCAACGCCAACGGACCGGTGTACGGCGCGGCGGAGAACAGCGCCGACTACATGCCCGCGCTCGACCCGGGCAAGCATGAAGCCTCCAAGATCGCGCTGGAGGTCCGCGACCCGAACACGCCCACCACGGCGTCCACGCCGCCGCTCATGTCGTCGCCGTACTGGGGCGGCGCGGTGATCTGGGACAGCCAGAGCAACGCGCACAGCTTCGCCATGGACGGCCGCGCGCGGGTCTGGATTGCGGCGCGGGTGCGTCCTCCGGAAACGCCGGCGTTCTGCCAGGAAGGGTCGGACCACCCGTCGGCGAAGGCGTTTCCCATCGCGCGCAGCAACCGCCAGGTGCAGATGTGGGATCCCGAGGCCGGCAAGATAACCACCGTGAACACCTGCTTCGGGACGCATCACCTGAACCTGGCCGAGGACGACAAGCTGTGGTTCTGCGGCAGCGGTCCCGTGGTCGCCTGGTTCGACACGCGCGTATTCGATGAAACGGGCGACGAGGAACTGGCGCAGGGCTGGACGGTCCAGGTGCTCGACACCAACGGCAACGGCCGCCGGGACGACTACGTCGAGCCGGGCGAGCCCGAGGACCCGGCGAAGGACACGCGCATCGAGCGCGGCCTGTACGGCGTGGCGCCAAGCCCGGCGGACGGCTCCATCTGGGGCTCGACGCGCGGCATGCCTGGCGGGCTGGTGCGGGTGGTGCCGGGCGACGACCCGACGCACACGGCGCTGACCGAATTCTTCGAGGTGCCGTGGAACGAGCCCGACGTGCCGGAGCAGGGCTATTCCCCGCGCGGCATGGACGTGGACAGCGACGGGGTCGTCTGGACCGTGCTGTCGAGCGGCCACCTGGCGAGCTTCGACCGCGACAGGTGCGCCGGTCCGCTGAACGGGCCGGAGGCCACCGGGCGGCACTGCCCCGAGGGCTGGACGCTCTACCCGTTCCCCGGACCGAACTTCCAGGGATCCAGCGAGTCGGCCAGCTCCGAATCCGCCTATTACAACTTCACTGACCGCTTCAACCTGCTGGGCGTCGGCGAGAACGTCCCGCTGGCCACCGGCAACCAGTCCGAGAGCGTGCTGGCGCTGGTCGACGGCGAGTTCCTGACCTTCCGCGTGCCGTACCCGCTGGGCAGCTTCTATGCCAAGGGCCTCGACGGGCGCATCGACGATCCGGATGCCGGGTGGAAGGGCCGGGCGATCTGGACCACCTCCGGCAGCCGGGCGCCGTTCCACGCCGAGGGCGGCACCGAGAACGTGGCGCCGGTCTTCAAGTTCCAGGTGCGGCCGGACCCGCTCGCCCACTAGGAGGCCGCTGATGTTCCGTCGAATGCCGTTCGTTGCTGCCTGCATCGGCGCGGTCGCCCTGGCCGGCGCAGTCGCGCTTTCCGGCGAGAGCTCCGCGGCCGGATTGGCGCAGGACCCACTGGAACAGGTAACCGCCGTGCTCGACAAGTACGTCGATGCCGGCGAGCTGGCCGGCGCGGTGTCGCTCGTCTATCACCGTGGCGAGGTCGTGCAGGTCGACGCCAGGGGCGTGCAGGATCTGGAGACCGGCGCGCCGATGGCGCGCGACACCATCTTCGGGCTGGCTTCCATGACGAAGCCGATAACGGCGGTCGCGGTGATGATGCTGGTCGAGGAGGGCAGGCTCGATCTCGACGCGCCGGTGGACCGCTGGCTCCCCGAGCTGGCGAACCCCAGCGTGCTGAGCGATCCGGACGGCCCGCTCGACCAGGTATACGACGCGCCGCGCGCCATCACCCCGCGCGACCTGCTGCGCTACACCATGGGTCTCGGCTTCCCGGAGTGGGCGGGCATCGCGCCCGAGGCGCCGATCGCGCAGGAGTTCGCGGCCATGCGCCGCGGCGACTTCACCGCCGACGAGTACATGGAGCGGCTGGGCGCGCTGCCGCTGGCCTTCGCGCCGGGCGAGCGCTGGGTGTACCACACGCCGTCGATGGTAGCCGGCGTGCTCATAGAGCGCGCCTCGGGCATGGGTCTCGCCGAGTTCTTCGAGACCCGTATCTTCGACCCGCTCGGCATGCCGGACACGGGCTTCTGGGTACCGGCGGAAAAACGGCACCGCCTCGCGTCCTACTACCGCGGAGGCGAGCAGCCCGGCACGCTCGTGCCCGTCGCGGACAACAGCACGCGCTACGCCGCGCCGCCGAAATTCCCCTCGGCCGGCGGCGGCCTGGCCTCGACCGTTGACGACTACCTGCGTTTCGGGCGGATGCTGCTGAACAGGGGCGAGCTGGACGGCGTCCGCATCCTGTCTTCCGCCTCGGTCGACGCGATGCTTACCGACCAGTTGCCGGAGGGGCCGGAGCGGCGCTTCTTCCTCTTCGAGGACTTCTGGCGCGGCGCGGGGTTCGGGCTCGGCCTGCAGATCACCACCGAGCAGCGCGACGGCGGGCCCGCGGTCGGCTCGTTCTGGTGGCACGGCGCGACCGGCGTGCAGTGGACGGCCGACCCGCAGAACGATCTGATCTTCCTGCGCTTCATACAGCGGGGCGACGTGCCCCGCGGATTCGGCGCGGAATACATGCAGGCGCTTTACGAGTCCATCCCGAGGTGATGGCCGCGATGACCTCGCCGCGCCGGTTGATCGTCGTCAGCGCGGTCGCGTCGGTGCTCCTGGCCCTCGGCGGCTGGGCGTACTCGCAGACGCGGATTCACACGCAGCCGTTCCGGGACGTCCCGGTCCCGCGCCCCCGCGGCCAGAGCGTGACGCCGGCGTTCGAGGGTTGGTACGCGAACCCCGACGGCACCTTCAACCTGTCGTGGGGCTACATGAACCGCAACTACGAGGAGCTGCTCGACGTCCCGGTCGGCCCCGCCAACCGGCTCGAGCCCGGACCGCCGGACCAGGGACAACCGACGCATTTTCTGCCGCGGCGCCAGACCGGCGTGTTCACGGTCACCGTGCCGGCCGATTTCGGCGACCGGACGCTGACCTGGACCCTGACCTCCGCCGGCGAGACCGTTTCCGTCCCGGGCCACCTGCGCCCGGAATGGCAGATAGACGCGCTGCGCGAGGTGACGACCGGCAACACGCCGCCGGTGGTGAGGTTCGAGCCGGAGGGGCCGCATGCGCAGGGTCCGCGCGGCGTCCGGGCGTCGCTGGAGGCGCAGGTGTCGGATTCCGTGCCGCTCGAGGTGTGGATCGCCGACGACCTGGTGCTCCGCAGCTCGGGCAACTATCCGCTCACGCGCGAGCCGCGGCTCGGGGTGGTGTGGAGCAAGTTCCGGGGCCCCGGCAAGGTAAACTTCAGCGAGGTCGAGCCGGCGCTCGACCCGGCGGGCAAGGCGGTCACGAGCGCCTCGTTCGACGCACCCGGCCGGTACGTCCTGCGCGTGCTGGCGTGGGACGATTCGGGACCGCAGCTCACGACGATGGCGGTCGGATTCCAGTGCTGCTGGACGAACGGCTACGTTGACGTGCTGGTCAAGTAGCGGGAGATGTGCATCATGGCTACCGCATCATCAGCGCCAACCTTGCGGCGCGCGGCGTTCGCCGGCACGGCCTGCGCCGTGCTCCTGCTCGCCAATCTCGGCGCCGCGGCGGCGGCGGAGGGCGATCCGACGTTCACCCGGGACATTGCGCCGATCCTGCAGCAGAAGTGCGAGGCCTGCCACCGCGCGGGCCAGATGGCGCCGATGCCGCTGGTGACCTACGAAGAAGTGCGGCCCTGGGCGCGCTCGATCAGGAGCAAGGTGGTCGCGCGCGAGATGCCGCCGTGGCACATCGACAAGACCGTCGGCATCCAGGAGTTCGTCAACGACATCTCGTTGAGCGACGAGCAGATCGCGACCATCGCCCGCTGGGTCGATATCGGCGGTCCGCGCGGCGATCCCGGAGACATGCCGCCGCCGCAGGAATGGCCGCAGGGCGAGCGCTGGCGCATGGGCGACCTGCTGGGCCGGCCGCCGGACTTCACCGTGCAGTCCGCGCCGTGGACGCAGCCGGCCGAGGGCACCGACCAGTGGTGGCAGCCGGTCGTCGATTCGGGCCTGCCCGAGGAGCGCTGGATCAAGGCGGTCGAGGTGCGGCCGACCCCGGAGGGCCGCCGCATCGTGCACCACGGCAACGCCCGCTGGCTGGTCGAGTACGCGGTCGGCAAGCCGGGCCAGCTCTACGCCGACGACACGGGCCAGCGCATGCCCGCCAACATGCAGGTGCGCTTCGACATCCACTATCACTCGGTCGGCGAGGAGATCACCGACTACCTGACGGTCGGGCTGTGGTTCTATCCCCGGGGTCACGTGCCCAAGTACGAGGTGCAGCACGCGCGCATGGGCGTGAACACGGGCGACCTGGACATCCCCCCGCACACCGTCACCAAGCACCAGGGCTTCACCCCGATCACCAGGCCGACGAAGATCCTCAGCTACCAGCCGCACATGCACATCCGCGGCAAGGCCATGTCGCTGGAGGCGGTCCATCCCGACGGCCGCGTGGAGATGCTGAGCCACGTCGACGACTTCCAGTTCAACTGGCACATCAACTACGTCTACGCCGACGACGTGGCGCCGCTGCTGCCTCCGGGCACGTTGGTCAGGGTGTCGGCGTGGCACGACAACACCGCGGCGAACCGCTTCAATCCGGACCCGAACCAGTGGGTGGGCTGGGGCCAGCGCAGCTACGACGAGATGTACCACGCCCACGTGTGGTACATCGAGCTGGAGCAGGAAGACTACGACGCGATGGTCCGCGAGCGGGAAACCGCCGGCCGCGCGAACGACCAGTAGCGGTATCCGGACCGGGCGGCGCGCACCCGTCGACATGAACGCGAGATCGAGACGCCTGCTCGCCGCGGGCGCCGCCTGCGCGCTGGTCTGGGCGGCGCAGGCGGCCGCACTGGCCCAGCGCGGCGCGCCGCCGGGCCGCTGGCCGACCTACGGCGGCGATCTCGCCAATACGCGCTACTCCGGACTGGCGGAAATCGACGCGTCCAACTTCGAGCAGCTCGAAGTCGCCTGGCGCTTCAAGACAGACAACCTCGGACCGCGCCCGGAGTTCAATTTCCAGTCGACGCCGCTGGTGGTTGACGGCGTGCTGTACTCGACCGGCGGGACCCGGCGCGCCGTGGTGGCGCTCGACGCCGCGACGGGCGAACTGCTCTGGATGTACCGGCTGGACGAGGGCGCCCGCGGCGAGGCCGCGCCGCGGCGCCTCTCGGGCCGCGGCCTGGCGTACTGGGCCGACGGCGACGACCGGCGGATAGTGTTCGTCACGCCGGGCTACCACCTGATCGCGCTCGACGCCCGGACGGGACGTCCCGTGCCCGGCTTCGGCGACGGCGGCCTGGTCGACCTCAAGCGCGAGGCCGACCAGGTCATCGATCCCATCGAGAGCGACATCGGCCTGCAGGCGGCCCCGATCATCGCGTCCGACGTCATCGTCGTGGGCGCCGCGCACTCCCCGGGCGTGGCGCCCCGCAGCATGCGCAACACGAAGGGCTTCGTGCGCGGCTACGACGTGCGCAGCGGGCGGCGCCTGTGGATCTTCCATACGGTCCCCCTGGCCGGCGAGTTCGGCGCGGACACCTGGCTCAACGACTCGCGCGAGTACACCGGCAACACGGGCGCCTGGGGCCAGATGTCGGCGGACGAGGAGCTGGGCCTGGTGTACGTGCCGACCGAGGCGCCGACGAACGACGCGTACGGCGGCCACCGGCCCGGCGACAACCTGTTCGCCGACAGCATCCTGGCGCTGGACATCAAGACGGGCGAGCGGCGCTGGCACTTCCAGACCGTGCACCACGACATCTGGGACTGGGACCTGCCGTGCGCGCCGATCCTCACGGACATCACGGTGGACGGCCGGACCATCCAGGCGCTCGCCCAGCCGACGAAGCAGGGCTTCCTCTTCGTGCTCGACCGGGCCACGGGCGAGCCGGTGTGGCCCATCGAAGAGCGGCCGGTGCCGGCGGGAGACGTCCCCGGCGAGCGGTACTCGCCGACGCAGCCGTTCCCCACCCGGCCGCCGCCGTTCGAACGGCAGGGCGTCACCGTCGACGACCTGATCGACTTCACCCCCGAGCTCAGGGCCGAGGCCGAGGCGTTCGTGGCGGACTACAACATCGGCCCGATCTTCACGCCGCCGGTCGTGAGCCGCTTCCCCGGACCGCAGGCGACGATCCAGCTCCCGCGCCCCACCGGCGGACCCAACTGGCCGGGCGGCGCGCTCGATCCGGAGACGAACATCCTCTACATCTTCTCCAACACCAGCCCCTGGGGCATGGGCCTGGTGCACGCGCCCGAGCACACGGACCTGGACTGGGTCCAGGGCCTGGCGCTCGACACGGCGGCGGGCGGTCCCGCGAGCGCGATCTTCCGCTTTCCGCGGCTCACGGTGCAGGGGCTGCCGATCATCAAGCCGCCATGGGGCCGCATCACGGCGATCGACCTCGACGCGGGTGAGATCGTCTGGCAGGTACCCCATGGTGAGACCGCCGACAACGTGCGCAACCACCCTGCCCTGCGCGGGCTGGACATACCGCGCACCGGGCGCCTGGGACGCCTCGGCACGCTCGTCACCAGGACGCTCGTCATTGCCGGTGACGGCGGCGCGTTCACGACGCCCGGCGGGGCGCGCGGCGCCATGCTGCGCGCCTACGACAAGGGTTCCGGCCAGGAGGTCGGCGCCGTCTACATGCCCGCCCCGCAGACCGGCTCGCCGATGACCTATCTGCTCGACGGGCAGCAATACCTGGTCGTGGCCGTCAGCGGCGCCGGCTACTCCGGCGAGCTGCTCGCCTTCAGGCTGCCGGAGGACTAGTTGTCCATGGTTAGACGGGCCGTCCTGATCGGCGTACTCTGCATGCTCGGCGCCGGGTCGGCGGCCGCGCAGACGGGTGCGCCCGGCGGCGAATGGCGGGCGTATGGCGCCAATCTGGCGAGCACCAAGTACTCGCCGCTGGATCGGATCGACGCCGGCAACTTCGGCAACCTGCGCGTCGCGTGGCGCTGGGACCTGCCCGAGCTGTCGCTCGACCTGGACGCCATCCGGCAGCAGGTGCCCGAGGTCCAGTTCCGCATGTTCCAGGCGACGCCGCTGATGGTCGGCGGCGTGCTCTACCTCTCGACGCCGCTGCACATCGTCGCG
The DNA here is from genome assembly GCA_022820825.1 of Vicinamibacteria bacterium. Lineage (GTDB taxonomy): Bacteria > Acidobacteriota > Vicinamibacteria > Vicinamibacterales > UBA8438 > JAAXGX01. The sequence goes on along the minus strand of JAJEEU010000008.1, from coordinate 43,637 downwards.
GCCGTCGACGCCGGCACCGGCGCGACGGTCTGGCTGCACGACCCGCAGGCGTACCTGAAGGTCCGCCCCACGCACTTCTACAACTCGCGCGGCGTCGCCTACTGGGCCGACGGCGACGACCGGCGCATCTTCTTCGGCAACAGCGAGGCGTACCTGCTGGCGCTCGACGCCGACACGGGGCGGCCGATTGCATCCTTCGGGGACAACGGGCGCGCCGACCTGATGGCCGGCATACCGCGGGCCGACCGGCGGCAAACGACGCACCGCGGCGACCACCTGATGGGCGTGGCCTCACCGCCGCTCGTGGCCAACGGCGTGGTCGTCACGCCGACCGTCATCTCCGACGGGCCGATCACCAGGGAGGCCCCGCCGGGCTGGGTCAAGGGGATCGACGCCCGCACCGGCGCCACGAAGTGGGTGTTCCGCACGGTGCCGCAGGCCGACGACTTCGGCGCGGACACCTGGCTGAACGAGTCCTGGCGCTATTCGGGCAACTCCAATGTCTGGAGCCCGATCAGCGCCGACGAGGAGCTGGGCATCGTCTACCTGCCCACCGGCACCCCGACCGCCGACTACTACGGCGGGCACCGTCCCGGCGACAACCTGTTTGCCGAGAGCCTGGTGGCGGTCGATATCGAAACCGGCGAGCGCGTCTGGCACTTCCAGGCCGTGCACCACGGCATCTGGGACTACGACTTCCCCGCCGCGCCGAACCTGGTCGACATCACCGTGGACGGCCGCCGCATCAAGGCGGTCGCGCAGGTCAGCAAGCAGGGCTTCGCCTACGTCTTCGACCGCGTGACGGGCGATCCGGTGTGGCCGATAGAAGAACGGCCGGTCCCGACCGACACGGACCTGGAGGGCGAACAGCTCTCCCCTACCCAGCCGTTTCCCACCAGGCCGCCGCCGTTCGAGTACCAGGGCGTGACCATCGACGACCTCGTCGATTTCACGCCGGAGATCCGCGCGATGGCGGTGGAAGCCGTGCGCGACTTCCGGCTGGGACCGCTGTTCTCGCCGGCCATGCTGACCGTCGAAGGCGGCCTGCAGGGCACCATCCAGCGCCCCTGGGCCGGCGGCGGCGCCAACTGGAGCGGCGCGGGCGTGGACCCGGAGACCGGCATCCTGTACGTGCCGTCCACCAACCGCGCCATGGCCGTCAAGTACGCGCGCCCCGACGGCGGCAACCTGCGCTACGTCTCGCAGGGGCTGCTCTCCGGACGCCAGCCGCGGATGCCGCACGACCTGCCGCTGCTGAAGCCGCCGTACACCCGCATGACGGCCATAGACCTCAATCGCGGCGAGCATGCGTGGATGCAGCCCAACGGCGACGGCAACCGCTACCGCCACAACCCGCTGCTGCGCGACCTCGATTTGCCGCCGCTGGGCGGCGACGGCGCGGGGGGACCGCTGGTGACGAAGACGCTGCTGGTGAGCGGCCTGAATGCCGGAGGCGCCGGCGACGGCCCGCGCCTGGTCGCACGCGACAAGGCCACCGGCGAGATACTCGGATCGGTCGACCTGCCCGGCCGCCCCATCGGCACGCCCATGACCTACCTGCACGAGGGCCGGCAGTACGTCGCCCTCACCGTCGGCGGCCAGACTCCCGCGCTCGTCGCACTCGCGCTTCCGTAGCCAGCGTCACACCTGCAGATGCAGTGACGCCGCACATGACCAAGGACCTCGCAACCCTGGATATCCGCGACGGCGAGGTCTGGCGGGCGTGGCTCGCGGAAAACCACGCCGCGAGCCCCGGCGTCTGGCTGGTATTCCACAAGCGCCACACGGGCGTGGCGTGCATCTCGTACGAGGCCGCCGTGCGCCAGGCGCTCTGCTTCGGCTGGATCGACAGCCTGGTCCGGCGGCTCGACGACGAGCGCTACGTCCGCAAGTTCACGCCCCGGAACCCGCGCAGCAACTGGTCGCCGTCCAACCGCCGGCGCTGGATCGAGCTCGAGGAGAACGGAATGCTGTCCGACGCCGGCCTCGCCGCAGCGCCGACCGACATCCGCGGCACGCCGCAGCCCGCGATACCGGAGCTGCCGGACTACATCGCCCGGGCGTTCAGCGCCGAGCCGCGCGCCTGGCGGTTTTTTCAGACGCTCGCCCCGACCTACCGCCGGCACTTCGTGGCGTGGATTCACACGGCCAAACGCCCCGCAACCCGCGAGAAGCGCATCCGCGAGTCCATCGCCCTGCTCGCCGCCGGCCGCCAGCTCGGCCTGAAGTAGCCGCTGCTGCCGTCCGCCCGTCTTCACCAGACCGTGCGGACGTGTTCGTAGTCGCGAATCCGCTTGTCCCTTGTGACGAGCACGGCGCCGAGCGACCGGGTGGTGGCCACGATGATCGCATCGGCCGGATCGCCCGAGAATCCTCCGGGCAGGCGACAGCTCTCGACCAGCACTGCGCGCGTCGGATCTGCAACGTGCAAGCCAGACTTGCCAGTGGCCAGATCGAGCCAGTCGTCGAGCGGCCGGTCCAGTATCAGTTGTCCTTTCTGGACCTTCTTGGCCACTTCCCAGATGGAGAACCCGGACATCCACAGCGCATGGTCTGCGCTGGCGCCCGCGATGGCGCGCCGCGCGGCAGCCGACAGCCTGGAATCCTCGGCGACCCACCACAGCCAGGCGTGGGTGTCAAGAACCGTCCGCATCCCAGTGCTCGCCGGTGCCATAGGGATCACCGGTCTCGCGGAGGATGCTGCCAGCCAGGCTGCGCACCCGGTCCGGCGGGACGTACGGCGTGAGCTGCGCGACAGGCTTGCCGCGCTTGGTGATGACGACCGGCTCCCGCGTTGCAGCCACCTCGTCCAGCATCTTCAAGCACACGTCCTTGAACCTGCCCGCGGCAATCGTCTGCATGCGCGCAATATAGCCATGGCCATATGGCCATGTCAATTTACGGCGCCGGGAGGTAAGCGAGGCGGTCGCCGCGGTACGAGCCCAGCCACAGCTCGTCGCCGATGACGATGGCGGTCGTCGAGGCGATGAAGCCGTTCATGGCCGGCTGCACGTGTATCCGCTCGAATTCCAGCGTTGCGGGATCGATGGCCGCCACGTTGGTCGTCTCCGTCGTCGGCGCCCGCGGATCGGTGATCGAGTTGCCGTCCCGGTCGGTGTGCCCGGCGGCGTAGATGACCGAGCCGTCGAGCGCCATCCGCACGTTGTCGGGCCTGAACCCGAGCTGGATCACTTCCTTCTCGACCGGCGTGCGGCCGCGCGACAGGCGCGTCAGCTTCTCCTCGGCCCAGCCGGCGATGTACAGGATCTCGCCGTCCGGGGACACCTCGATGCCGTTGGCCGCGGTGTCCTCGCTTTGCGGCAGCACCACCCACCCGCTGTCGGCCTGCCATTCCCACACGCCGATACCCGCGTTCGTGGTGGCGAAGCCGCCGTCCGGCAGGGCGACGACGGAGTTGAGCCTGGCGCCGTCCGGGGCAACCGCGCAGCCGGTCCAGGCCAGGCTCGGCGGCCCGTCGCGCGCGTCGAGCTCGAAGAACTCGATCGATTCCCGCGGGCCGTGATGGACGACCAGCAAGGTGTGGACGCCGTCGGCTCCCGGATCCATGTAGAGCCCGTGCCAGACCGACACGTCCGGGTCGGTGAGATCGAGCGGTCCGGGACAGTCGGGATACATTGCGGTGTCGTGCCGCACCTCGCTGTCCGGCGCCGGGAACAGCAGGGTCGACGTCTTGTCGCCCACGTTGATGAGGTACATCCGCCCACCCGTACGGGCGCCGGAGGCGATGGCCCACTCCGCGCCGGGGACGACCGCGATGTCCTCGGGGCTGATCATGTCGCAGATGAACTGGACCTCTCCCACCGGGTCGCAGGGGTGCTCGCCCGCGACGGCGAACTGCGGCGGCTCGGGCGCGGTCGCCGCAACAGGCTCTGGCTCCGGTGCGGGTTCGGGCGCAGGCGCGGCGCAGCCCGCCGCAACCGTCGCGACCAATCCAAGCAGGCTGTGGCGAAACCCCACTGCATTCGAGCGGCGATGCATCACGGCTGGACTGCGTTGCTCATCGCTCACATATCTTCGAATATGCTCGCTCTTCGCGCCTTGCCAGCCGCGCGCCTCACCGCTCTCGGTGCGACGCGGGGTTTCGCCACAGCCTGCTAGTATCGCCAGCTTCCAAGTGCTCATTACGTCCTCCTCACGACCTTGCGCTACGGACAAACCGGCAGAGTCGCGTCAATCCAGGGTCACGCGCAGGATGCGATCCCCCGCGAACGAGCCGATGAACAGTTCGTCGTCGACGACGAGCCCCACTGTGCCGCCCCCCATGGGCGGCCCGTGGTTGCTGTAGAGCTCTTCGATCTCCATCGAATCCGGATCGATGGCGACGATGCGGAACGACATCGGACAGGCCCCGCGCTCGAGCTGGAAGCAGAGGGCGAGATCGTCTTGCGTTTCGCTCGTCAGGTTCGCCACCACCAGGCGCCCGTCGGAAGCCCAGCGCGCGTTGTCGAGCCCCCCGAGCTGCACCCGCGCCTCGACCGCGCCGGTCGCGCGCGCGATGCGGCGCACTTCGCCGCTGCCGTTCAGGAATACCAGGCGCCCGTCGGCCGAGGCCTCGATGCCGTTGGGCATCTCGCTCTCGCTACCGCCGAGGATCGAGAACCCCCGATCGGGCAGCCACTCCAGGACGTAGCCGTCCCCGCCCCGGGCAATGGCCGTGGGGAGGTCGGCGCCGTCGGTCGGCCGCTCGATCATGCGGGTGGTGACGAACCCGCCGCCGGGCAGCGCCGCCACCGAGTTGAGCCAGGCGTCGTCGGGCGCCACGACGCAGCCGCGCCACTCCACGGACCAGTCACGGCCCGACCCGCTGACCTCGAAGTACTCGATGGACTCGCGCCCCCCGTGCTGCACCACCAGGAGCTGGAGCTCGCCGCCGTCGCGCGTCGACAGGTGGATGCCGTGCGGGCTGAACGCGGCGGACAGCGGCCCCGGGCAGGCCGGATCGCCCCAGCCGGGCGTGGCCGCGCCTCCCGAGCCGCCGCGGAACAGGTCCCGGCGCTCGTCGGTATCGAGCACGAGCAGCGCCAGCGCACCCGGAATGTGGCCTTCCATGCCGCCGTACTCGCTGACGAGAATCGCCTCGCCGCCCGGCAGGGCCACCAGGTCCTCGGGGTTGGTGAAGCTGCAGACCGGCCGCGCCGGTCCCTTCGGCTCGCAGGTCGTGATCGGTTGCGACTGCGCAGCGTCCGCCGGTGCAGCAAGCGCCGCCAGACCGGCGGCGAGGCCGAGTATCAGTATCCGCATCGCGTGCTCCTTGTCCGTGCCGCTGCCGCGTCCGGCAACCGCGCGGTCCCGGCAGCGTACACCGGCCCCGATGGCGGCGCAATTGCCTGGGCGCCCGGCGCACCACCATACGTCCTTACGTCGTCGATAGAATGTGGTCACAGGAGTCGCCGACATGCCGAACCTGATTGCCGCCACCGCGGCCGTTCTCATGCTCATCCCGCTGGCCGGATTCGCGCAGGACCTGGCCACCGACATCCTGCGGGCCGACATCGAGGAGGTGCTGAACAGCCCCGACGGCGGTATCGACCGGCAGATACGCGTGGTCGACATCGGAAAGCTGAACGTCGCGGTCGGCATCCTGCACCGCGGGCCGACGGGCGACAGCACGGGTCCCACGACCGCCATCGAGCACAGCCAGGTCACCGAGGTGTACTACGTCGTCTCCGGGTCGGGGACGCTCGTCACCGGCACGGCGGTCGAGGAGCAGGAGCAGGTCGCGCCCGACGCGGAGATCGTCCGGGTGGCGGTGGGTCCCAGCAGCCGCGCCCGGTTCCGCGAGCAGGGCAACCAGGTGCGCGAGATCTCGGCCGGCGACGTCGTCGTGATCCCGGCCGGCGTGTTCCACGGCTGGCGGGACATCGCCGACCACGTGACCTATCTGAGCATCCGCCCCGACCCCGACCGCGTGCTGCCCGCCGGCTACGTCAATCCTGCCGTCACCCGGTAGCCCGACCGGTCAGTCCAGCAGGTCGAACAGGTAGCTGTACTTGAGGATCAGGCTGCGGCCCGCGCCCGAGGGAATGTACTGGTCGATGCCCTCGGTTTCGTTGTAGACGAGAAACAGTCCCGTGTTCGCGTCCTGCAGCCAGCCGAAGCGAAAGTTGACCGACCACAGCCGGTCGCTGTCGTTGTACTGCACGAGGCTCTGCGCGAACAGCCGCGGCGAGAAGTTGTAGGCCACGCGCGTGCCGACCAGGTTCGTCACGACGCTGCCGGCCGGCAGGTCGATGTCGTTGCGCGTCCAGATCAGCGAAAAGTTGAACGTCTCGGCGTAGCGCGCGTTGAGCTGCGAGCGGACCGACAGGATGTCGCCGCCGAAGAAGCCGCCGAACACGAGCCGCACGCCCGCGTTCACGGGCGCCGAGCGGTTGTAGTTGAACCAGATGTTCCCCTCGTTCCACTCGTACTCGCCGGGGGCGACGGGAATCCCGGATATCTCGAACGCTTGCTTCACCCCCTCGCCGCGCACGTTCCAGGCCGTGACCAGGCTGGAGCTGTCCTCGAACTCCCAGCGGTTGTCCATGTGCAGCAGCGACGTCTCCATGAACCCGCTGAAGTCCCAGAAGCGGTTGAACGTGACGTGGGGCCGCAGCTCGAACGACTTGAGGAAGTTCTCCGGGCGCCACGTGTAGAAGATGCCGCCGTCGACCTTGCGGAAGCCGACCCGCCGCACGAACCCGACCTCGGGGTTGAAGTCCTCGCCGCTCTCCATGAAACCGCCCTGGAAGCGCCACGTCTGCGACTCGTAGTTGGCGCTGACGTTGTAGGCGTGATCGCGGCCTTCCCGCCCCGGCGTGTCGGTGCGTCCCGCGAAGCCCTGGATGTCCATGTCCCGCCCGATGCCCACGCGTCCGTCGAAGGCGTATGTGCGGTTGAAGTCGCCATCGCCGGCCGGGCGCCCGGTCGCCTGCCGGTTCACGAGCAGGCCGCCGACGCTGGAGCGGTTCGGCAGGTCTTGCCGCACGCGCGCCACGGTGAAGTTGTTGGCCGGGGTCAGCCCGTCGACCTCCTCGGTCTGCATGTTGAGGAAGCCTACCGTGACGCTGTTGGACACCTTGCCCGAGAGCCGGGCGCCCGCCAGAATCGGAACGACGCGGCCCTGCTCGATGCCGATGCGCCGGCTGAAGAACAACTCCGTCTGGGCCGGGTCGCCCTGCACGGCGCCGCCGGCGTTGCTCACCGTGAACGCGCCCGCGTTCTCCAGGAAGAACGGCCGCTTCTCGGGAAAGTACAGGTTGAAGCGGTCCAGGTTGATCTGCTGCTCGTCCACCTCCACCTGCGCGAAGTCGGTGTTCCACGTGGCGTCCAGGGTCAGTCCCGACGTGACGCTGTACTTGAGGTCGGCCCCGACGTCGCCCACGGCCGTCGTGCCGCGCGCGGGGTCGGCGTCCAGGCGGATCGCCTCGCCGGTGACGTACGGCGTGAGCTGCAGGTTCTCCGTATCGCCGGCCGGCACCTGGAGCCCGCGGAGCTGACCCGCCTGCGAGACGCGGAACAGGTTGTACTGCAGGGTGAGCGGCGCCCAGTACGCGGTCTCGTTGCGGCGGCGAATCGTGCGCTGGAAGTTCAGGCCCCAGGTCTGCGTGTCGCCGGCCGGGTAGCGCAGCGTGCGGAACGGGATGGCGAACTCCGCGCTCCAGCCGCTGTCGGACACCTGTGTGCGCACCTGCCACACGCCGTCCCAGTTCAGGTTGAACCCGCCGCCGCCGCCCCGGCTGGCGCCGCCGCGGCCCATCCCGGAGCCGCCCGAGCCTTCGTTCACCACCTGGCCGTCGTACTCCTGCCCGGCCGGGCTGGTGCCGAACACGAAACCGTTCTGCCGGTCGCGGAACGTGTCGAAGATGAGCTGGAAGCTGTCGCTGTCCGCCAGCGACGAGTCGCGGCGGCTGTCCGTGACGATGATCGCGCCGGGGTCGCGGTCGTAGCAGATTACGCCGACGTACAGCGTGTCCGCCGTGAAGAGGATGCGCACCTCGGTGCGCTCGGTGGCCGGCTGCCCTTCGTCAGGGTTGGTCTGGCGAAAGCCCGTAGCGAAAGGGACGTCGGCCCAGGCCGGGTCGCCCAGCACGTCGCCGTCGACGACCGGCGGCGCGGCGGCCGCCGGAACCGCATCCAGGGTGGGTACGGGAGGCGCATTCAGGCCCTGCTGTGCGCGCGCCGGCGGCGCCAGCAACAGCGCCGCCAGAAAGAACAGTGCCGCTGACGCCGCTATCTTCGCGCTCCCGCTTCGCGCGCCGCCGCTTCCTTTGCCCGCGCGCCGCTGAGGATGTTCGCGATGCCGTAATTTCCCTCGTGACATGCGAACTCGTAGATCCACTCCTGCGTGTCTTCCCGAGTCAGCGGCATGGAGAACGTCCACGGCCGCGTCCAGGTCCCCGGCTTCTCTATGGTGACGCTCCAGTCGATGGTATTCGGGCCTGACGGCGTGAAGCGTTCGACCAGCGTCAGGTCCTCGTCCGCGCGGTAGTCCGTCTCGCCGGCCACGCCGATATCCTGCAGCACCTCGCGGCTCGAGAATCCGGCCAGGTAATCCGTCTTGTGGGTGAAATTCGTCGTCTCGACGACCAGCGTATCGCCCTCCCACCGGCCGCGGGGATCCCCGATCCATTGCCGCACCTGCGACGGCAGGTGCGGGCGTCCGTCCAGGGGAATCACCCGCGTCTCGTGCATCCATTCATAGAGGATCGTCACATAACCGGGGCTCTGCACGATCTGGTAGTTGTTGTTGTACGCCCCCGGGACGTACACGGCCGGCAGCCCGCGCGTGATGCAGCGCACGAGCGGACTGAGATCCTCGGTCCACCTGCCCGGCCGCGGCTCGTCGTCGCCCAGCCCCTCCCGCGCCGCAGCCGTCGCGGCCGCCCGCTGCTGCGCCTCCGGCGTCAACGGCGGGACCTTCCCGTCCGGCGGATCGACCACGAACCACAGCCGGTTCTTGCGCGGGGCGAGGTTCTCGTACCAGTGCACCGGTCCGGCGCCGGTGCCGTCTCCGCCCGCCGCGTCGATCTGTTCCTCGAAGACGCGCCGGTTCTCGGGATTGTCGACGGCCGCCTGCGCCGCGGCCAATGCTTCGGGATTCCTGGGATCGGTGATGCCCCTGGCCGCCAGCTCGTCGGGGCGCTCGAACGGCGTCTGCGCTTCGAGCATGTTCGACCACTGCCCCTGCAGGTCCGGGTCGCCCCACGGCGTGCGCGGCGCCGTCCAGCCGCCGGCCTCCTGTTGCGGGTTGGCCGCGGCGGGAACCGACCCCGCCCCCGGCGCCAGCACGAGTCCGCCGGCCACCATCGCCGCCACGACGGAATCACGCCAATGCTGCATCACACACCCCCGTTTGCGGGCAATCACCGCGCGGGCTCCGCGCGCAGGTGCCCGTAGAGCAACTCCTCGGAAAACTCGACGCACTTGAACTCCAGCAACTGCATGCGCTCCGCGAGCCGGCGGTACAGCGGCATGCGTATGGTCCACGGCCGGGTGAACACGTTGGCGTCCTCGATGGTCGCCTCGTAGTCCAGGCGGTCGGGACCGCCCGGCGTGAAGCGCTCGACCACGCGCAGCGCGTTGCTGTGGAAGTTGCCCGCGCGGTCGAACCAGGTCTGGTCGTTGAAGCTGTTCACCTGCACCACCAGCGTGTCGCCCTCCCAGCGGCCGCGCGAGTGCCCCATCCAGGTGTCGATGGGATACGTCTCCGCCACCTCGTCCAGGTGAATAGTCCGCTGCGCGCCGGCGAACTCGTAGACCATCATGATCTTGTTCATGCTCTGGACGATCTGGAACGGGACCGGCATGTAGGTGGCTCGTGGCATGCCCGGCATGTAGCACCTGGCCTCCGGATCGGCCGTCCAGCGCTGCTCGAAGTTCTCGCGCTTCTGCTCCGCCGCCCACCGCTGGTACGGGATCGTGCCGCCGTCGACGTAGCTCATCCCGCCCGGCTCCGCGAACAACGCCCCGAACTGCGGCGGCCCCGGCCGGGCGTGGTGCGCCTCCAGGTCCCAGTGCGCGGTGCCGACCGCCTGCCAGATGCCGTTCAGGTCCGGATTGCCGTCATAGAAGCGCGGCGCGGTGTAGGCCGGCTCCTGGGCGTGCGCCGGTGCCGACGGCGCGGGCAGGGCGGCGCCGATTGCGACGGCGGCCAGCACGGCCGCCAGACCTGCGAGCTGCCTCATCCCGCCGTCACCGTCACCGCCACGTCGGCCGTGGTGATGAAGCCCCCGTCGTGCGCCATGACGCGCAGCACGTACTCGCCCGGCTCCGCGAACGTCGCCGTCACCGGGAAGCGCCCGTCCTCGGGCAGCGGCGGCGGCCCCCAGCCCGGCGTCCACGGCGAGTTGCCGCGGTAGTCCGGGTAGGTCTTGAACTGCTCCGGATCGAACGTCACCGCTTCGCCAACGCCGCGGTAGACGAGCCACGCCACGCGCAGGCCCCAGGAGTTGTCCTTGATGGGAGTGGCGAGCCCCGGCCACAGCGACTTCGCCGCCTTCGGCTCCGGGATGCCGTCGTCGCTCGCGGCCGCGTTCAGATCGAGCGGCTCCCCGACGCGGACCGCATGCCGCGTGTCGCCCAGGACCGCGACGGTGGGCGGCTGGTTCTTCTGCTCGAGCTCCGTAACGCCGAGGCCGCCCGTGTCCATCATCTTCATCAGGCCGTCGACGATGTAGTCGACCCGCAGGCTGCCGTAGGCGCTCTCCGTCTTGCCGTGGGCGTTCACGGTCCAGACGACCTCCCGGTCGCCGAAGTCGGCCGGCACGATTACCGGGAAGACGTACCGGTTGCGCCGGGGCTGGAAAAAGGTCGGCTGTCCGCGGTCGGGCGGACCGGGCTCCAGCCGGTTGTCGGGGCCGACCGGGATGTGCGGCTTCTCGTCCATGTTGCGGTTCATGTAGCCGAACCACAGGCTGAACGTACCGTCGGGGTTGCGCTCCCAGCCCTCGAACACCGGCGCGACGTTCTGGCCCCGCGAGTAGATGATGGTCTGGCCGCTGACGGCGGCAACGGCGGTCAGGTAGAGCGCCGCGACGGCGGACAGCGCCGCCGCCATGGGCATCCGCGACCGCGCGCGATTCACTCTCATCGACCGTGCTGCTCCGGGGCGATGTGTCCGGACAGCGCTACTGCTGGTTCTGGGTCGCCGCGAACAGCGGCGGCGTCTCGCGCGCGGCCACCTCTTCCTCGAACTGCTCCTCGGTGAGGAAGATCATCCGCGGCAGGTGGTAGAACATGTCGTCGATCGACCGGTTGCCCCAACCCTTCCAGTTGCGCGGGTCGGACACCCGCGGGTTGGACGGCGAGTTGTCGTACCACGCCAGCAGGTGCAGCACCGTGCCGGCCGGCAGCAGCGGCGCCGCGTCGTCCTCGTAAACGTACACCTTCACCCAGTTGTGGTTGTAGTCGGCGCAGTTGAGCATCTCGCGCATGTTGTTCGGATAGATGGCCTCGATGCACATGCGCTTGCCGCTGGAATGGAGGTGCGGCTCGAACGTCATCAGGATCATCGGACTGGTGACGCGGAAGAACCCGTCGCGGAAGACGTTGGCGTCGCCGCCCGGTATGTCGAGCTCCAGCTCGAATCCGCCCGACTGCGCCCCGCTCGTCTGCACGTACTTCGGCTCGTAACCCTCGGGATGGAACTTGAAGGCCGTGTCGACGCGCACGTGCACGCGTTCGCCGATCGAGTGCAGGTGGATGTTCGTGTAGGTGAGCACCGAGTCGCCGGGCAGCATCACGCCCACGTAGTCCGGGAACACGGTGGCGTTCTGGCCCAGCTCGTGCACGATGCCGAACAGGGACAGATCGCGTTCGGCCGCGGCGCTTTCGCCCCCGCTGTTCGGATGCACGTCGTCCTCCGGCGCCGAGTTGCGCCTGGCGTTGATGACCGAGTGGTGCACCACGGACCGATTCAGGTCCGCACGCGCCGCGCCGCCCGCCGCCGCGGCAGCGACGGCCGGAACCACCTCGTTGCCGTCGTCGTCGACGATTACCTCCTTGATCTCGACCGCCTTGATCCAGCGGTCCTTCGTCAATCCCGTCGGCGAAGGCGGGTTGACCATGCCGTACCAGTCGGGGGCCAGCGCCTCGACGGTCGAAACGGGCGAGGAGATCACCAGATCAGGGGTGCCGATGCTCCACCCGCCGGCGGCCGGCCATTGCCGCGGCGGCGGCAGGTCCGCGGGGTCGCCCTGCGGCGCGCCCGCATCCGCCCAGGCGCCGATGGCGGCGATTTCCGCGTCGCTCAGCGACGGATCGTCCTTGAAGCGCTGGATGCCGATGTTCTTGTCGACGAACCACGGGGGCATCTCCCGCGCCGCGGTCCGCGCCTTGATGGCGCGCGCCCAGGGACGCACCTCCGCGTAGCTCACCAGAGCCATGGGTGCGCCGCCGCCGGCCCGGTGGCAGCTCTCGCAGGAACGCTGGAGGATGGGCGCGACATCTTTCGAGAACGTCGCCGGGTGCGACGACTCGGTCTGCCCGCTAGCCGGAACGGGCACCGCCAGCAGACCGGAGAGGACGAGTCCCGTCAACGAGACGACGCCGACGCAGGCGGCCTCATTCCAATTGGTTATCTCGGCCGGCGTCATCGCCATTTCTCCCGTACTGGCCGGACTCTATCACGGAACAAGACGCGCTAGTCCGTGACCCCGCCCAATCTGCGCAGCAGCGCCACCGTGCTCTGGCTGATGACCCGCTGTGTGATGGCGTCCTGGCGCAGCGACGCGGCCAGCGGCGTGTCTCCCCGCCGGTCTTTCGCGTTCACTGCCGCCCCCTCGGCAACGAGGAATTCGATCATCGGGTCGAAGCCCTTCATTGCCGCCACGTGCAGGGCTGTGTTGCCGGCCTGGTCGGCTGCGTTCAGCTCGGCACCGACCTCCAGACAGAGCCTGGCGGCAGCGACATGACGACTCTCCGGACGCCGGAACCCGACGCCGCTGCCTACCCTCAGCATCAGCATCTTGCCCGCGGCAGCCATCAGCGCCGTCTCCAGCCGTTCGGTCGCCAGCGACGGATCGGCGCCGTTGTCGAGCAGCAGACGCATGGTGTCCACGTCACCGGCGCCCGCCGCCAGGTAGAACGCGGTGGCGCCGCCGATCGCGCCCCTCGCCATCAACGGCAGCCGTCCCGCGACGCGAGTGTTCGGGTCGGCGCCGTGCTCCAGCAGCGCGGTGATCAACTCCGTTCTCGCGGCCGCCGTCGGCAGGCCGCCCAGCACACTCCATTCGCCGGGCGCGGCCGGATAGTCATGGGTGAAGGTGGATTCCCAGCGGCCCGCCGCAAAGTGCAGCGGCGTATACCCGGGACCGGAGGCGTCCGGATCGGCGCCCTGCTCCAGGAGGTACCTGGCGAACTGGACGTGTCCGCGCATGGTCGCCACGTGCAGGGCGCTGGCGCCGTCCGCGGCGACCTCGTCGACTTCTGACCCGTGGGCCAGCAACAGGCGCGCCGCCGCGACCTCGCCGTGCCGCGCCGCGAACAACAAGGGAGTGAACCCGCCGCGTGAACGGGCATGGACATCGGCGCCGCCCTCGATCAGCAACTGCGCGGCATCCAGGTGGCGCTCGGCCACCGCCCACATCAGCGCCGTCTGTCCCTTCTTCGTTTCGCGGGCGTTGGCTGTCGCTCCGCGGTCCAGCAGCGCCTCGACCACTTCCGCCCGGCCCGTCCGCGCGGCCGTCATCAGCGCCGTCTCCCCCGACGGGAGGGATGCTTCGGGATTCGCGCCGGCCTCCAGCAGCATCCTCACCATGGCGGCGCTGCCGTTGACGCACGCGAGCGTGAGCGGGGTGACGCCGTACACGTTGGCGACATCGACGGACGCGCCGCGCTCGAGCAGTTGTCCAGCGGTGTCGCGATCATCCCAATGGGCGGCCCAGTGGAGCGCCGTCGCGCCGTCAGGTTGCGCGGCGTCCACGTCCACGCCCTGCGCCAGCAGCGCCCGCGCCGTTGCGGCGTCCTGCTGCTTGACCGCCTCCACGAGCCGCAGACCCGCGCCCGCGGCTGTCAGATCCGCCGCCGCCAGCAGACAAACCGCAGGCAGCAACAGCATGCCCCACGCCGACGGGAAGCAGCGCGCGCGATCAGACATCGGAGAGCAGAGTCAGCCGGCCCGTGCTGTCGCCGAGACGGTCCACGCGAACGCCGACCTTGTCGAGCAGCGTGAGGTGCAGATTCGTCAGCGGCTCGTCCTTCGGGACCCGGATGTGCCGGCCGCCCTTGAAGAACATGGGCCCGCCCGCCAGGAGCGTCGGAAGGTCCTCCGGAGCGTGAATGTCCGCCCTGCTCATGCCCGAGCCGTAGAGCAGCAGCGTGTGGTCGAGCAGCGAGCCGTCGCCGTCGGGCGTCGACTGCAGCTTCTCCAGCAGGTGCCGGAACAGGCTCAGGTGGTAGACGTTCAGCTTCGCCTGCTTTTCCTCCCAGTCCGGGGTGCCGGAGTGCGTCAACGGGTGATAGGGCTCCGGCACGCCGATTTCCGGGGCAGTCCGCAGGCTGTTCTCGCGGATCAGCAGGAACGTGGCCACGCGCGTCATGTCCGTCTGGTACGCGAGCGCCTGCAGATCGAACATGAGCTCCGCGTATTCCTTGTACGCACCGGGCGCGCCGGCAGGCCGATCCACCAGCGGCAGGTCGCGGTCGGCCTGTTGCTCCGCCAATTCGAGGCGCCGCTCCACGTCGCGCACCGCGTCGAGGAATTCGTCCAGCCGGTTGCGGTCGCTCGGGCCGAGATCCAGCTTGAAATCCGACACCTTCTCGGTCACGGAGTCGAGGAGGCTCCGGTCGTTCCTGATGTCGGCCAGCCGCGCGCCGGACCCGGTGCTGTCCGCGGCGCCGAAGAGGCGCTCGAAGACGGCCCGCGGGTTGTTCTCCATCTGCACGGGTGTAGTGGGCGTACGCCAGGAGACGGTGTTGTTGTAGATGCAGTTGAAGCCGATCGCACAGGTTGCCCCCGCGGAAAAGTCGACGGGTTCGACGGACAGCTCCAGCGAAGGCAGTTGGGTCTCCACGCCGAGCTCGCGCGCGGCGATCTGATCCATCGAAGTGCCCGCCGCAACGTCGGAACCGTCCGTCCGCCTGGGGCTCACGCCCGTCAGGTACGCGGCCTGAATCTGTGCGTGAACGCCCGTACCGGGCTTCGACGCGAGACCGCTGACGACCAGCAGCCGCTCGCGAAACGGCGCCAGCCCCTGCAGCGTGGGCGACAGCTCCAGCCGTCCCTCCGCCGCCGGAGTCCACTGCGACATGTACGCCCCGTGGCCGCAATAGACCACCCCAAGGCGGCGCACCGGCGCGGCCGCGGTGAGACGCAGCGCCGAGAGCGCCGGCACCATCCCATCGAGCAGCGGCAGCGCGAGCGCGGTGCCGAATCCTCGCAGGACGGTGCGGCGCGGCAGGTGCTTCTTCGTGATGATCATGATTCGGCTCTCCGCATCCGGAAAGGCACGCTGTCGACAAGGCCCATGATGAGCGACGACCAGCGGTAGTCGGCCGGTTGTGCATCGCGCACTATCGCCCGCACGGCCGGCATGTCGTAATGCTCGACGCCACGACCGAGCGCATAGGTCAGGAGCCTCTCGGTCAGCGTTCGGACGAACTCTTCGTGCTTTTCCACCAGCAGCCGGCGCAGGTCCGCGGCGCCGTCGAACGTCGCGCCGTCGATGAATTCCCCCGACGCGTCGATCGGCATGCCCGCGTCCGTCGTCCGCCACGCTCCGATGCCGTCGAAGTTCTCGAGCGCAAAACCCAGCGGATCCATTTGCGCATGGCAATTCGCGCAGACCGGGTTCCCGCGGTGCCGCTCCACGCGCTCGCGGACCGATTGCGGCCGGCTCTCGCCGTTGGCTTCGGGGAACGGCGGCACGTTCTCCGGCGGCGCCGGCGGCGGCACGCCGAGCACGTTCTCGAGCACCCACTTGCCGCGGACGACGGGCGAGGTGCGGTGCGCGTACGACGTGATCGTAAGGATGCTGCCATGTCCCAGCAGGCCGGCGCGCCGGTCGTCATCGAACGCGACGCGGCGGAAATGACTCCCCTTGACGTGCGAAATGCCGTAGTGCTCGGCCAACCGCTCGTTGGCGAACGTATAGTCCGCCGTCAGCAGCTCCGTCACGCTGCGATCCTCGCGCAACTGATGCGCCAGGAACAGCTCGGTCTCTCGCTGGAAGGCCGCGCGCAGGTTTTCGTCGAACCGGGGAAACGCCTTCACGTTGGGCGCGGCCGCTTCCAGGTTGCGCACATTCAGCCACTGGCCGAAGAAGTTCTCGATGAAGGCGCTCGAACGAGCATCGGCAAGCATCCGGCGCACCTGCCGCTCCAGCACCGCGGCATCGCGCAGCTCGCCGCGCGCCGCCAGGTCCAGGAGTTCGTCGTCGGGAATGCTGCTCCAGAGGAAGAACGCCAGCCGCGAGGCCAGCTCGAGGTCGCTGATGGGGTACACGCTGCCCGGTTCAACAGCTCCCGGCGTCCGCTCGGCGCGAAAGAGGAATTCCAGGTCGGTGAGGATGCGTTCGAGACCCCGCCGAATGCCGGCCTCGAAGTCCTCGCCGGCGCGGCCTTCCCGGTAGAACTG
Organism: Vicinamibacteria bacterium; assembly: GCA_022820825.1. GTDB lineage: Bacteria > Acidobacteriota > Vicinamibacteria > Vicinamibacterales > UBA8438 > JAAXGX01. The sequence goes on along the minus strand of JAJEEU010000008.1, from coordinate 27,061 downwards.
CACGAGCGTCCGGACATCCGTGTCGGTGACGGGACGTCGGTACGCGCGGCGCGCCAGCGCCGACAGGATGTCCCTGGCGCACGGTTCCTCCTCCGCGGCGGCGGCCGGGCGGCAGACGAAGACGCGGCGGCGGCTGGGGCTGTCCGTCCCCGTGGCGGCCGCGAACGGTCCCTCGATTGCAATGCTCCCCACCTCCGCCCGGATGCGGCCAGTCGCGGCGGAGGTCGCGGAAGCCATCGCGTAGCTGTTGCTGGCCAGGGGCAGGCGCGCGGGGCCCGCGCCTTCCGTGTACCAGGTGCTCCCGGGCGCGAAGGTCACCCCGAGCTGGTGGGGTCCCGCGGCCACCGGAATCCGGACGTGCAGGCCCGCATCCCGATCGTCCCGCTCGAGCCTCCCGGCGATGTACCGGCTCCGCGCGAGCTCCAGGTCGTCGGCAGCGAACGTGAACGTCTTGACAAGGGCGCCGTCGAGCCATACGTCGATCTGCTCGTCCCCGTCCAGGCCGCGGATATCGCTGCCGATGGCGGCCGAGTTCCGCTGCAGGCGGACCTTGACGACGTACTCGCCGGCAAGCGGAAAGTGATGGCGAACCGAGGCTCCCCCACGGGATCCGAACGGGAGATCCTCGCTCATGCGCTCCGCCTGCGAGATGACCAGGGGGAACGTGTACGTAGAGTCGCCCCGACTCCCTGGATAGCCAAGCGCAAGCCGGCTGATCTTCTTGGCCGCCAGCAGGTAGCGCTCCAGCAGCCCGGGCGAAACCCTGAGGACGTCCGCCATGTTGTCGAACCCATGGGCCGACTCGTCCGCGGGAAGCAGCGCCTTGGCGTCGATGTCGAGTGCGAGCAGGTCGCGCACGGCGTTGGCGTACTCGACCCGGTTGAGACGATGGATGGACGTGCGGCCGGGATTCGGCGCCGCGGCGGCGGCCCGGTCGAGGCCGGCTTCGAGCCACGACACGAATTCCGCGCGGGCGGCCGCCTCCGGTCGCGGCATGCCCGCGGGCGGCATCACGCCGGCGCGCAGCTTGCGGACGACTTTCTCCCAGACGACTGCTCCCCCGCCGACGTCGCCCAGATCGGCGGTGTCCAGCGCGAGTCCGGCCGTAAGCCGCCGGTCGTTGTGACAGCGAACGCAGTAGCGGTTCAGGAATGTCTGTTGTGGTTGCGGGGCAGACTCCGAGATGCCGGTCGCGCTCTGTTGCAGGGGACGGCCGGACGCCTGCGCGTAGACCGGGGCCGGCACAAGCAGCAGGCAGGCAGCGCCCCCAAGCGCCGCAAGACCCCGGCAAACGCCGTCGCTACCGCGACGCATCAACTCCCCCCGAGTGTATGGCTACCTCGCGACGGCCTCGCGGAAACGCGAGCCGCCATTATACCCAAGGCGATCCGGGAGACCGTGATCAAAGCCGCTACGCCGGAGGCCGAAATAGTCGCGAACTGCTTGTGTACCTCAATCAAACCTGTAGAATAGGCGGTGACGCGGCGTCGTGAATCACGGGAGGGATCTGAATGACTGAGTCACGGAGTTCCTCGGTGTACGTGCGCGGTGGACGAATTCTCTCAGCGGCGGCCCTGGCCGCCGTTTTTTTGTGCCTTGCCGCCGGCGCGGCAGACGCGCAGACGATCGGCGGCACCGTCTCGGACGAGACGGGCGGTGTCCTCCCGGGGGTCACGGTCGAAGCCCGCAGTCCGGCGCTGATCGAGCAGGTGCGCGCGGCGGTGACCGACGGCAACGGCCAGTACCGCATCGTGGCGCTGGAGCCGGGCACCTACTCCGTGACGTTCACCCTGGCCGGGTTCAGCACGCTCGTGCGCGAGGGCGTCGAGCTGACCACCGGGTTCGCGGCGAACGTCGACGCGGAGATGGCGGTCGGCCAGCTCGCCGAGACCATTACGGTCACGGAAGCGACTCCGGTCATCGACGTTCAGAGCATCGAGCAGACCGCGGCGATCGACCGCGACATCTACGAAGCGCTGCCGACAGCGCGCCAGTACGACAATCTCGCGCTGCTGATCCCGGCCATGAACATCGCCGGCGGCTCCACGACGAGCCTGTCGGCGGATACGGCCGGCATCTCGGGCGAGGGCCGTAACCGCCTGTCCATTCACGGCTCGCAGCCGAACGACGCGGAGATCCACTTCGACGGGATGGACATCAGCAGCCCGTCGTTCGACGGCGCCCCGCACTTCACCCCGTTCGACACCGGCATTGCCGAGTTCGTCTACGACTACTCCGGCAACTCGGCCGAGGTCGAGACGGGCGGCGTGCGGCTGAACATGATCCCCAAGGAGGGATCCAACACGTTCAGCGGCAGCCTGCGTCTGGACGGCACCCATTCGGCGTGGCTCGCCAACAACGTCGACGACGAGCTGCTCGGACGCGGGATCACGGGCGGGCGGGACGGCGGCACGGCCCTCGACCAGGCGTGGACGATCGCACCCGCCATCGGCGGCCCGATCGCAGAAGATCGGCTGTGGTTCTTCGCCACCTATTCCTTCCGCCGCGGATCGATCTACCCCGCCAACTATTTCGCCAACACCGACACCAGCTCCCTGGCGTACGTGCCCGACGTGAACCGGCACATGTTCACGCGAAAGGACATCTCCGAGGGCAGCCTGCGCCTCACGTGGCAGGCGACGTCGAAGGACAAGATCCAGGCGTTCGCCAGCCTGCCCGGCAACCGCCGGCACATCCTGCCGGCGCTGTCCGGCGCCGACCTCGACCCGCTCTACATCGCCCCCGAGGCGGGCAGCGAGAACGAGGCCTGGGTGAACACCTACCAGCTCACCTGGGTCAGGCCGCAGACCAACCGCATCCTGTTCGAAGTCGGCATCGGCATGCAGCCGGTCAGCAACCGCTGGCCCGATCTGTCGACGGAAGTGCAGAGCATGCGCGGGACGGGACGGGAGGACATCGACGCGCGGCCCGGGCTGCCGGGCGTGTTCGAGGCGACGACGTCGACGATGTCCCGCAACATGGGATTCATCTTCCAGGGAACCAACTTTCATATTTCCACGACCAACACCAACGTCCGCGCCTCGATGTCGTACGTGACGGGCAGCCACAACCTGAAGATCGGGACCCAGGTCAACCAGAAGTTCGAGCAGTTCGCGTACTTCAGCGACAACAACTGGACGAACATGATCACGTTCCGCGGCAATCCGATCCAGGCGCGCTTCCATGCCCGGCCCCCACGGGACGCAAACCTGACCAACGTCGGCATCTACGCGCAGGAGCAGTGGACCATCGACCGCCTGACGATCAACGCCGGCCTGCGGTTGGACTGGTTCAAGGGGTTCTACCCCGACCAGGTGGCGCCGGCGATGACCTAGGCGCCGGCCGAGCGCTTCTTCCCGGGCGAGACCGTGGCGAACTGGAAGGACCTGCAGCCGCGGCTGGGCGTGGTGTACGACGTTCGCGGCGACGGACGGACAGCGCTGAAGGCCTCCGCCTCGCGCTACGGCGAGCACCGCGACCTCGCCCTGGTCAACCAGCTCAACCCGACCGGCCAGAACACCACGATGCCGCGCTCGTGGTTCGACGGGGGCAACCCGTTCCGGATTCCGGGACTCCCGTCGTGCATCCCCTCGGCCGCCGACCCGACCGGCAGCGCGTGCATCGCCGGCGACGGCCTCGTGCAGGGCGATCCGCTGAACCCGCGGCCGAACGGCGAGATCATCAGCCCCAACACCACGCCGGGCTTCGCCTCGACCGCGCCTACGGTCTTTCTCGATCCGGACTGGGCGTTCGGCTGGGGCAAGAAGAGCGGCAACTGGGAGTACTCGGGCAGCATCCAGCACGAGTTGACCGACGGCGTATCGATCGACGTCGGCTATTTCCGGCGCCACTACTTCAACTTCGACGTGGTGGACAACCGCGCGATCGGGCCGGAAGCCTGGGACAGCTACACCATCTCGGTTCCCCAGGACGAGCGGCTGCCCGGAGGCGGCGGCTACGAAGTCACGCTGCTCGACCTCAACCCGGCGTACATCGCGGTGCCGGACGACATCACCACGCACGCCAACAGCTTCGGCGGGCAACTCCGCCGCTGGCACGGCCTGGACTTCAACTTCGCAGCCAACTTCGAGGGCGTACTGTTGCAGGGCGGTTATGCCGTAGGCAAGGAAACCAACGACACCTGCGCGCTGCAGACGGCGCTGCCGGAGATCGTCAACGCCGGGGCCGGCTCCGGCCAGAGCGTCGTGGCGCTGGAGTTCTGCGACAACTCGACGCCGTGGATATCGCAGGGGTCCGTGTTCGGCTCGTACATCTTCCCGTACGACATCCAGGTGTCGGGCACGTTCTTCACACGCCAGGGCTCGCCGCGCCTGGCCGTCATGGCGGTGCCCACGCCCGTCGCGGCGGCGGCGCTCGGCCGCACGCCGACGGAGACCAGCATCAACGTGAACGTGATCGAGCCGGGCCAGGCGTACGGCGACCGGCACACCCAGCTCGACATGCGCATCGGCAAGATCGTCAACGTCGGCGGCGCGGGCGCCAACATCGGTTCGTTCCTGGAGATCTACAATGTGTTCAATGGCAACGCCGTCGGGCGGGAGCGTTACGGCCTTGGCGCCGGCTACCTGCGCCCCGTCGGGCTGCAGGCCGGGCGCCTGTTCAAGGTGGCGTTCCAGCTCAACTTCTAGGGGAGACAGTCTCGTGACAACAAGCTCAAATCGACGACTCGCCGTCCCGGTGCTGCTGGCGCTCGCCGCGGCCGCCGTGCTGCTGCTGCCGGCAACGCCAGCGGCAGCCGGGCAGGCATCCGGCAGCGACGAGGTCACGTTCACGAAGCACATCGTTCCGATCCTGCAGCGCAGTTGCCAGAGCTGCCATCGGCCGAACTCCCTCGCGCCGATGTCGTTGATCACCTACGACGAAGTGCGGCCCTGGGCGCGCAGCATCAAGAACCGCACCGCGCTGCGCAACCGCATGGGCGCCATGCCGCCCTGGTTCCTGGAGAAGGACGTCGGCATCCAGGCCATCAAGGAAGACATGTCGCTGACGGAGCAGGAGATCACGGCCATCGCCCGCTGGGTCGACAACGGGGCGCCGCGCGGCAATCCGGACGACCTGCCGCCGCCGCTCGAATTCGCCGGCCCCGGAGAGTGGGAGATGGGCGAGCCCGACCTGGTCGTCGTCGGCCCGTCGGCCTCGCGCGACGCCGACCAGCCCGACTGGTGGGGAGCGCTGCCGGCGGTCGAGACCGGCCTGACCGAGGACCGCTACGTCAAGACGGTGCAGGTCAAGGAAGTGGGCGACAGCGCCCGCACCATCGGCGGACGGTTCATCTTCCACCACGCCTTCTTCGCGCTGATCGACGAGGACGGCAACCAGCTCGACAACGGCGACTGGCCGACCATCCACGACATGCGCAACAACCCGCGCGGTTACACCTTCGACCCCGAGGCCGGCCGCTTCGTGCCGGGCAACTCCCGGCTGCAGTGGGACGACGTCCACCTGCACTCCAACGGCGAGGACACGACCGCGCACCTGGAGATCGCCTTCCAGTTCCATCCGCGCGGCTACGAGCCCACGAAACGCATCGGGCGCATCGGCTTCGGCACCGCCGACATCGACGTGCTGCCGAACCGGGACGGGCAGGTGCGGCACTTCTACCAGACGCTGCAGCAGAACGTGAAACTGACGATGTACGCGCCGCACATGCACGCCGCGGGCGTGCGGATGTGCCTGGAAGCGATCTGGGGCGGTCGCGTCGAGACGCTCAACTGCGCCGGCTACGATCACAACTGGCTGCGCTACTACCGCTACGAAGAGGACGCCATGCCGCTGCTGCCCAAGGGCACCATCCTGCACGGCATCGGCTACTTCGACAGCACGGCGGCCAACCCGAACGTCATAGACCCGCGCAACTGGACCGGCTTCGGCCACCGGGCGGTCGACAACATGCTGCTGGTGCTCGCGCCGGCATTCATCCTGACGGACGAAGAGTTCGAGGCGGAGATGGCCGCGCGCCGGGAGCGGCTGCAGCTCAGCGAGGGCGACACCGTGATCGGCTGCCCGCTGTGCGGCTTCGAGGAGCTGCCCGGGCAGCCCGCGCGGCCGGCCGCCGATCAGCAGTAGCCCGCGCGCGGTCACGACCATGAACATCTACAGACACTTGCGCACCGCCATGGTGCCGGCGGCGATGCTGGCCGGCCTTTTCGCGGTCACGACCGGCGCGCAGCCCGGGCGCGAGCACGGCCAGAGCATCACGCCGGTCTACGAGGGGTACGTCGAGAAGGCGGACGGGTCGTACGACCTGCTCTTCGGCTACCTGAACCGCAACTGGGTCGAGCAGCCGGTAGTCGAGGTCGGCCCCGACAACCACATGGAGCCGGGCGGGCCGGATCTCGGACAGCCCACGCACTTCCTCCCGCGGCGCAACCGGTTCGTGTTCCGCGTCCCGGTGCCGGCCGACTTCGGCGAGGGAGAAGTCGTCTGGACGCTGACCGCCAACGGCGTTACGGCGCAGGCATTCGGCACGCTGCGCCAGGGCTACGCGGTCGACGACACCGTGCTGATGGCGAACTTCGGCGGCGGCGGGCCGAGCGGCTTCAGCCCCGACACGGTCGGCAACGTGCCGCCGGTGCTGGAGGTCGAGTCCGAGCAGATGCTGACGGCGACCGTGGGCGAGGCTGTAACGCTGCGCGCCGTGGCCACCGATGACGGCAAGCCGACGCCGCGCGGCCTGCCGTCGTTCTGGGTCGGCCGCTCCCGTTCGTCGCCGATCGCCGCCACTGGACTGCGGCTGTCGTGGTTCCGCTACCGCGGCCCGGCGCCGGTCACGTTCGACCCGCCGCAGACGAAAGTGTGGGAGGACCATCGCGACGGCGGCGGATCGCCCTGGTCGGCCGGCTGGGAAGCGCCGCCGATTCCGCCGGACAACCGCTGGATCGTGCGGGCCACGTTCAGCGAGCCCGGCACCTACGTGCTGCGCTCCCAGGCCCACGACGGGGGACTCCAGGCGTACGAGGACGTTACTGTCGTCGTGAATCCGTGATGCGCGCGCTCGTCATCGGCACCGCCGCCATGCTGGCAGCCTGTGCCGGCGCGCCCGCACCGGACGACGCCGGTGGGGACGCCGGCGCCGAGACCGGTGCGCAGCCCGCCGCCAGCGCCGGCAACCCCCAGCGCAACGCTTACTTCGGCGACCTGCACGTGCACACGAGCTGGTCGCTCGACGCGTGGACGTTCGGCCACCCGATGCAGAACGACCCGTCGGTGGCCTACCGCTACGGCAGGGGCGAGCCGATCCTCGATCCGGACGGTAACCTGCGCGGCCAGCTCGCCACCCCGCTCGACTTCATGGCGGTGACCGACCACGACAACTTCTTCGGCGAGGTGCAGCTCTGCCAGGATCCGGAGGCGGACACCTACGACCTGCCGGTCTGCGAGGAAGTCCGGGCCGGCGGAGGTCCTGCGTTCTTCCGCCACTACAGCGCGGCGAACCGCAACGAGCGCGACCTGGAGCTGTGCGGCAGCACGGAGCCCGGTCCGGACAATCGCTGCGACCAGCGCGCCGCGCACCAGTGGCCCATGGTGCAGGAAGTCGCCGACGCCTACTACGAGCCGGGCGTGTTCACCACGTTCACGGCCTTCGAGTTCACCGGCTCGGACCCCGCGACGGGGGGCTGGCTGCACCGCAACGTGTTCTTCCGCGGCGAGGACATCCCGCCGTGGGGCGGCGGGGCATCGATCGCGACGGGCCACTCGCCGGAGCGGCTGTGGGAGTGGATGGACGAGGCGTGCACCGGCGCCTGCGACGTGATCGCCATTCCGCACAACACCAACTACGGCATGGGCGTCGTGCTGGCGCCCAACAACGCCGACGGCGCTCCGTTCACCGCCGAAATCCTGGAGCGGCGCATCCGGCGCGAGCCGCTGATCGAAATCCACCAGGTCAAGGGCAACTCGGAATGCGCGCCGGGGCTGCTCACCTCCGACGAGGAGTGCAACTTCGAGCAGGTGTTCGAGCCCTGCGATCCGGACAACCAGCCGTCCGATCCGGAGTTCCGCGCCGCCAGTTGCACGGTTGCCTCGAACTTCGTCCGCAACGCGCTCAAGACCGGCCTGGAGGTCGAGGCCGAGCACGGCATCAACCCGTTCAAGTACGGCATCATCGGCAGCACCGACGACCACCGCAGCATGTCGGGATCGGTCGACGAGGAATCCTGGCAGGGCGACTTCTTCGGCGAGATCGGCGCGACGACGCCGGGCACTCCGCTGAACAACCCGGGCGGCCTGGCGGCGGTCTGGGCGGAGGAGAACACGCGGGATTCGATATTCGACGCCCTGCGCCGGCGCGAGACGTTCGCCACGAGCGGCCCGCGCATCCGCGTCCGCTTCTTCGGCGGCTGGTCGCTGCCGGCCGACCTGCACACGCGCCCGGATCTGGTCGAAGAGGGCTACCGCAGCGGCGTGCCGATGGGAGGCGACCTGCCGGCGGCGAGCGGCGGCGGCGACGCGCCGCGGTTCGTCGTCTGGGCCACGCGCGACGCGAACAGCGCCTCTCTTCAGAAGCTGCAGATCGTCAAGGGTTGGGACGATCCGGACGGCGGCACCGCCGAGCAGGTGTTCGACGTGGCGTGCGACAACGGCCGGCCGCCCGACCCGGCGACGCACCGCTGCGCGGACAACGATGCGCAGGTGAACCTGGCCGACTGCAGCACGACCGGCGGTGCCGGCGCGGCGGAGCTCAGCGCCGCCTGGACCGACCCCGAGTTCGACCCGTCCCTGCGGGCGTTCTACTACGTCCGCGTCCTGGAGAATCCCACCTGCCGCTGGACCACGTGGCAAGCCCTGCGGAGCGGCGGCGAGCTACCCGAAAACGTGCCGCCGGTGATCAAGGAGCGGGCCTGGAGCTCGCCCATCTGGTATACGCCGAACGCCAACTGAGGAGGCGCAGCCATGCCGCGACCACCGTTCCGGATGAAGGGCCGCGCGGGGCTTGCTGCCCGCTGGCTGCCGTTGATCGGCGTCGGCCTGCTCGCCGCCTGCGGCGGATCCGCACCCGAAGCCCCTGCCGCTGAAGATTCCCCGCCGCCTGCCGCCGCGACACCGGCGGCCGCCGTAGCAGAGCCGGAGCGCAATACGCTGCGCAACGCCTACTTCGGCGACTTCCACGTGCACAGCAGGTGGTCGCTGGACTCCTACGTGCTGGGCGGCAACCGCGACGACCCCTTGCTGGCCTACCGCTTCGGGCGCGGCGAGGAGGTGACCAAGGCGGATGGCACGGTGCATCAACTCCGCGTGCCGCTCGACTTCATGGCGGTGACCGACCACGACACCTGGCTCGGCAAGGTGCACCTCTGCGAGGACGAGAGCGACCCGGCCTACCAGACGCCGACCTGCGAGCAGATGCGCGCCAACGACTGGTTCGGCACCGGGGCCTTCGAGGGCCGCGGGCGGCGGTCGCCCGACATCTGCGGGCAGCTCGAGGCCACGATGGACGCGGGCAACAAGTGCTACGAGCGGGCGCGGCACCTGTGGCAGGACATCCAGCGCAACGCCGACGCGTTCTATGAGCCCGGCGTGTTCACGACCTTCCCGGCGTACGAGTGGACGGCCACTCCCGCGCGCTACGGCCACCTGCACCGCAACGTCATCTTCCGCGGCGACGCGGTGCCGGAGTGGGGCGGCGGGGCCGTCGAGATGGAGAACCGCCCGGAGCGGCTCTGGGAATGGCTCGAGGCGGCGTGCACCGGCGACTGCCAGGTGGTCGCCATTCCGCACAACCCGAACCTGAGCGGCGGTCTGGCGTTCGACGAGTTCGGCTGGACGCCGTTCACGACGGAGATGCTCCGGCTGCGCGCCTGGGCCGAGCCGCTGGTGGAGATCCACCAGATCAAGGGCAACTCGGAGTGCTATCGCGGCCTGGGCACCACGGACGAGGACTGCAATTTCGAGAACTACTACCCCGTTTGCGAGCCGGGCCAGCGCAGCGGCTGCGCCCACGCGCCGGATTTCGTCCGCAACGCACTGAAGTCCGGCCTGCGCCTGGAGGCCGACTTCGGCGTGAATCCGTTCAAGTTCGGTTTCATCGCCAGCCCGGACGACCACCAGAGCCTGCCGGGCGCGACGGACGAGGACGAATTCACCGACAAGGCGGTCAAGTTCAGCACCGGCGGCGGCCTGCCCCTGATCGGCCGCGACCTCGGGTGGGACGAAAAGGCCGACGGCGGCAACATCAGCAATCCGGGCGGCCTGGTCGGCGTGTGGGCCGAGGCCAACACGCGCGAGTCCATCTTCGACGCGCTGCGCCGCCGCGAGACGTTCGGCAACAGCGGCACGCGGATTCACCTGCGCTTCTTCGCCGGCTGGGGCTATCCCGCCGACCTCGACACGCGGCGCGACATGGTGGAAGCCGCGTACGCCGGCGGCGTGCCCATGGGCGGCGACCTGCCGGACCCGCCCGGGGGCGAAGCTGGCGACGGGCCCAGCTTCGTGGTCTGGGCCATGAAGGACCCGTACAGCGCCAACCTGCAGAAGGTCCAGATCGTGAAGGGCTGGGCCGACGCCGACGGGCAGACCGCCGAGCAGGTGTACGACGTCGCCTGCGCCGACGGGCTGCAGCCCGACCCGGGCACGCACCGCTGCGCCGACAACGGCGCGCAGGTGAACCTGTCCGACTGCAGCTACTCCACCGACCTTGGCGCGGCCGAGCTGAGCACGACCTGGACGGACCCGGATTTCGACCCGGCGCTGCGGGCGTTCTACTATGTTCGCGTGCTGGAGAACCCGACCTGCCGCTGGACGACGCACCGGGCGCTGGCGCGCGGCGTGGCGCTACCTCCGTCCGACCCGCCGACGGTGAAGGAACGGGCCTGGAGCTCGCCGATCTGGTATACCCCCGCCGCCCCGTAGCGTATGCATTGGCGCCGACTACTGCGTGAGCCGCTCGTCCACTTCCTGCTGGCGGGCGGCGTGCTGTTCGGCCTGAGCGCCCTGTTCGGCCAGTCGTTCGGCGTGGGCGACAACAGCAACCGCATCGAGGTGACGGCGGACCGGATCCAGCAGTTGCGCGAGACGTGGACCCGGCAGCGGGGCGCGCCGCCGACGCAGCGCGAGCTCGACAGCCTGATCGAGGACTTCATCCGCGAGGAGGTGCTCTACCGCGAGGCGATCGCCTCGGGCCTCGATCAGGGCGACACCATCGTCCGCCGCCGGCTGGCGCAGAAGGTCGAGTTCCTGGCGCAGAGCGTCGCCTCAACGGTCGAGCCGTCGGACGCCGAGCTGCAGGCGTTCTTCGACGACAACGCGGAGCGCTATCGCATTCCCGAGAAGGTCAGCTTCTCCCACGTGTACTTCAGCGGCAGCAACCGGGGCGCGGGCGCGGAGGCGGCGGCCCGCGATGCGCTGGCGCGACTGACCTCGGGCGACGTCGCAACCGCCGACGCGGCCCAGTTGGGGGACCGCTTCATGCTGCAGTACGAGTACCCGCCGCAGTCCCGCGACCAGGTCCGGGACCTGTTCGGCCCGCGGTTCGCGGGCCGGTTGTTCGAGCTGCCGGTGGACGCATGGAGCGGTCCGGTGCCCTCCAGCTACGGCATGCACGTCGTCCGGGTCCGCCAGCGCGTGCCGTCGCGCCTGCCGGCGCTCGGCGAGGTGCGCAGCCAGCTCGCGCGGGATCTCGGCGGGGAGCGGCTGCGCTCGGCGGCCGACGCGTATTACGAGGGGCTGCGCCGGCGGTTCGAGATCGTCGTCGACGCCGACGCGCTGGCTGGCGGTGCGGCGGGAAACTGAGGCCTTGACGCGCCGCATGCGGCGGGCTGCGCGGCCGTTCGCCGTGAGCGTGGGATTGCTGTTGGCGCTGCCAGCGGCCCCGGCACGGGCACACACCAGCCTGCCGGCCTACCTCGGCCTGAACGAGCTGGCCCCGGGCACGTTCGCGGTCATCTGGCGGATCCCCGCCGTCGAGGGGCCGCCCCCCGCCATCGTTCCCGTGCTGCCGGCGCACTGCACGGTGCCCGACATCCCGACGGAAGTGGAGTTGCCGGGTTCAGTGGTTACCAACGGGGTCGTCGCCTGCGGCGAGACCGGTCTGGCCGGCCAGACGATAGGAATCGACGGCTTGCGCGTCACGATCATGGACACGCTGGTGCGCATCCAGTTCGCCGACGGCAACAGCGTCACGCAGATACTGCGGCCGCAGGAACCGTCGTTCGTCGTGGGCGCGGAGTCGAACCGGCGCGTCGACGGCTGGGGCTACTTCCGCCTCGGCGTCGACCACATCCTGTCCGGCATCGACCACCTGCTGTTCGTCTTCGGCGTGCTGTGGATCGTGGCCGGATTCCGCCGCCTGCTGAAGGCGATTACGGCCTTCACCGTGGCGCACAGCATCACGCTCGGCCTGGCCACGCTCGGCTTCGTGCGCGTGCCTCCCGCGCCGGTCGAGGCGCTGGTCGCGCTGAGCATCGTGTTCCTGGCCGTCGAGATCACGCAGCGCGACCGGGGCGCGCCGAGCCTCACCTACCGCCGGCCGTGGGTGGTGGCGTTCGCCTTCGGCCTGCTGCACGGCTTCGGGTTCGCCGGCACGCTGTCGCAGATCGGCATCCCGCCCGGCGACATTCCGCTGGCGCTGCTCTCGTTCAACGTGGGGGTCGAGGTGGGCCAGATTGCCTTCATCACGGCCGCGCTGGCGCTGTTCGCGGCGCTGCGGACGCTGGAGGTTCGGCCCCACCCGTGGATGCAGTCCGTCCCGGCATACACGATCGGCTCACTGGCGTCGTTCTGGTTCCTGCAGCGCTGCGCGATAGTATTCGGCTAGCATGGGCGGCATGATCCCGCGGCGGACGCGGTTTCCATTTCCGGGCCGCGCCACGCTTGCGGCGGGCTGCCTGCCGCTCGTGCTGGCGGCCGCCTGCGCAGGGTCCGCGCCTGAGCCTGAGGACTCACCGGCTGCCGAGACGGCAGCCCCTGCGGGCGGCGGCGTGGCGCCGGAGCATAACCCGCTGCGCAACGCTTACTTCGGCGACCTGCACGCGCACAGCAGTTGGTCGCTGGACGCCTGGACGTTCGGCGACCCGATGCAGAACGACCCCTCCGTGGCGTACCGCTACGGCCGGGGAGAGCCAATTCTCGATGCGGACGGAAACGTCCGCGGCCGGCTCGCCGCGCCGCTCGACTTCATGGCGGTGACCGACCACGACAACTGGCTGGGCGAGGTGCAGCTCTGCCAGGATCCCGAGGGGTCCATCCGCGACGTCGCCATGTGCCGGGAACTGGAGGCCGGCAGCATCCAGGCGTTCTTCCGCCTGCGCAGCTCGTCGCTCCAGGGCCTGCGCTACCCGGAGTTGTGCGGCAGCGCGGAGCCCGGTCCCGACAACCGCTGCGACCAGCGCGCCGCGCACCAGTGGCCCATGGTGCAGGAGATGGCCGACGCCTGGTACGAGCCCGGGGTGTTCACGACGTTCACCGCCTTCGAGTACAGCGCTGTGCACCCGGCCAGCGGCGGTTGGCTGCACCGCAACGTCTTCTTCCGCGGGGAGGACATCCCGCCCTGGGGCGGGGCGGCCCTCGGCTGGAACCATTCCCCGGAGCGGCTCTGGGAGTGGATGGACGAGGCGTGCACCGGCAACTGCGACGTGATCGCCATTCCACACAACACCAACTACGGCCTGGGCGCCGTGCTGGCGTCCAACAACTCCGACGGCACGCCGTTCACGGCGGAAGGCATCGAGCAGCGCATCCGGCGCGAGCCGCTAATCGAAATCCACCAGGTGAAGGGCAACTCGGAATGCGCGACCGGGCTGCTCACCTCCGACGAGGAGTGCAACTTCGAGCAGCTCTTCGAGGCGTGCGATCCGGACACGCCGCCGGCCAGCGCCGGGGGCCGCCCGGTTTTCTGCAACGACCCCTCCGACCTGGTCCGCAATGCGCTCAAGACAGGTCTGGAGGTCGAGGCCGAGCACGGCGTCAACCCCTTCAAGTACGGCATCATCGGCAGCACCGACGACCACCGCAGCATGCCGGGATCGGCTGACGAGGAGACCTGGGAGGGTGACTTCTTCGGCGAGATCGGCGCGACGACGCCGGGTACTCCGCTGAACAACCCGGGCGGCCTGGCGGCGGTCTGGGCCGAGGAGAATACCCGGGACTCGATCTTCGACGCCCTGCGGCGGCGCGAGACGTTCGCCACGAGCGGCCCGCGCATCCGGGTCCGCTTCTTCGGCGGCTGGTCGCTGCCGGCCGACCTGCACGCGCGCCCGGACCTGGTCGAAGAGGGCTATCGCAGCGGCGTGCCGATGGGCGGCGATCTGCCGGCAGCGAGCGGCGGCGCGGACGCGCCGCGGTTCGTCGTCTGGGCCACCCGCGACGCGAACAGCGCCGCTCTTCAGAAGCTGCAGATAGTCAAGGGCTGGGACGACCCGGCCGGCGGCGCCGCCGAGCGGGTCTACGACGTGGCGTGCGACGACGGCCGGCCGCCAGACCCGGCGACGCACCGCTGCGCGGACAACGGCGCGCAGGTGGACCTGGCCGACTGCAGCACTACGGGCGGCGCAGGCGCGGCGGAGCTGAGCGCGGCCTGGACCGATCCCGAGTTCGATCCCTCCTTGCGGGCGTTCTACTACGTCCGCGTGCTGGAGAATCCCACCTGCCGCTGGACCACGTGGCACGCAATGCGGAACGGCGGCGAGCTACCGGACAACGTCCCGCCGGTGATCAAGGAACGGGCGTGGAGCTCGCCCATCTGGTACACGCCGGAGGGCGACTGAAGCGCCCCGCCATGCCGCGACCGCGATCACGAGCGGCCCGCCGCACGCGGCCGGCCGCGCGCTGGGTGGCGCCGATTGGGATCGGCCTGCTGGCGATGGCGTGCGCCGGGACCGAGCCCGACGCGCAGAACGCGCCGGCGGTCGACGACACCGCAACCGAAGCCGCGCCGGAGCCTGAGGACTCACGGGCTGCCGAGACGGCAGCCCGTGCGGGCGGCGGCGCGGAGCGCAACCCCTTGCGCAGCGCGTGGTTCGGCGACTTCCACGTGCACACCGGGTGGTCGCTCGACGCCTACGTGCTGGGCGGCGACCGCGACGGCCCCGCGCTGGCGTACCGCTTCGGGCGCGGCGAGGAGGTGACCAAGGCGGACGGAACCGTACACCAATTGCGGGTTCCGCTCGACTTCATGGCGGTCACCGACCACGATGTGGGGCTCGGCGAGGTCAACCTCTGCAACGACGAGAACGACGCCGCCTACGACACGCCCACCTGCGAGCAGCTCCGCGCCAACGCCTGGTTCACCCCGCGGACGTATGAGGGACGCGGGCGGCGGCCGCCGGAAATCTGCGGCCAGAGCGAGGCCACGATGACGGCCGGCAACAGGTGCTACGAGCGGGCGCGGCACCTGTGGCACGAGATTCAACGAACCGCAGATGCCTTCTACGAGCCCGGCGCGTTCACCACCTTCCCGGCCTACGAGTGGACGACCACCCCGGGCGGCAACCACCTGCACCGCAACGTCATCTTCCGCGGCGACGCCGTGCCGGAGTGGGGCGGCGCGGCCGTGGAAATGGGCAACCGCCCGGAGCGGCTCTGGGAATGGCTGGAGGCGGCCTGCACCGGCGACTGCCAGGTGGTCGCCATTCCGCACAACCCGAACCTGAGCGGCGGGCTGGCTTTCGCCGAGTTCGGCTGGACGCAGTTCACGCCCGAAATACTGCGGTTGCGTGCCTGGGCCGAGCCGCTCGTGGAGATTCACCAGATCAAGGGCAACTCCGAGTGCTACCGCGGCCTGGGCACCACGGACGAGGAGTGCGACTTCGAGAACTACTACCCCGCCTGCGGGCCCGGCCAGAGCACCCGCTGCGCCAACGCGCCGGACTTCGTCCGCAACGCGCTCAGGACCGGCCTGCGGCTGGAGGCCGACTACGGCGTCAATCCGTTCAAGTGGGGGTTCATCGCCAGCCCGGACGATCACCAGGCCCTGGCCGGCGCGGTGGACGAGGACGACTTCACGGACAAGCCGGTCAAGTTCGGGACCGGCGGCGGCCTCGCCCTGGTGGGCCAGGCGCTGGACGGCGCCGGCTGGTGGGACGACCGGGCCGACGGCGGCAACCCCAGCAATCCGGGCGGCCTGGTCGGCGTATGGGCGGAAGCCAATACGCGCGAGGCCATCTTCGACGCGCTGCGTCGCCGCGAAACCTTCGGCAACAGCGGCACCCGCATCCACGTGCGCTTCTTCGCCGGCTGGAACTACCCCGCCGACCTCGACACCCGCCGCGACATGGTGGAAGCGGCGTACGCCGGGGGCGTGCCCATGGGCGGTGACCTGCCGGACCCGCCGGGCGGCGATGCGGGCGACGGTCCGCGCTTCGTGGTCTGGGCCATGAAGGACCCGTACAGCGCAAACCTGCAGAAGGTCCAGATCGTCAAGGGCTGGGCCGAAGCCGACGGGCAGACCGCCGAACAGGTCTACGACGTCGCCTGCGCCGACGGGCTGGAGCCCGATCCACAGACCCGCCGCTGCGCCGACAACGGCGCGCGGGTGGACCTGTCCGACTGCAGCTACTCCACCGACCTTGGCGCGGCCGAGCTGAGCACGACCTGGACCGACCCGGACTTCGACCCGGCGCTGCGGGCGTTCTACTATGTGCGGGTGCTGGAGAACCCGACCTGCCGCTGGACGACCCACCGGGCGCTGGCGCGCGGCGTGGCGCCGCCCCCGTCCGACCCGCCGACGGTGAAGGAACGCGCCTGGAGCTCGCCGATCTGGTATACCCCCGCGGCGCCGTAGGCCGGGAGACATGACCATGTCGATACCGCAGTTTCGTTGTCCCGACAGCGCGAGGCTTGCGGCCGTCTGCCTGCCGCTGCTGCTGGTTGCGGCGTGTGCCGGTCCCGCTCCCGAGACACCCGCGGCGGACGAGGCCCCGGCGCCTGCCGCCGCGCCGCCGGCAGCCGGCGCAGGTCCGGAGATCGAGCAAAACCCGCTGCGCAACGCCTACTTCGGCGACTTCCACGTCCACACCAGTTGGTCGCTGGACGCCTACGTGCTGGGCGGCAACCGCGACGGTCCCGCGCTGGCGTACCGCTTCGCGCGCGGCGAAGAGGTGACCACGGCCGACGGCCGGGTGCAGCGCCTGCGCGTGCCGCTCGACTTCATGGCCGTGACCGACCACGGCATCTGGCTCGGCGAGGTGCACCTGTGCGAGGACGCCGACGACCCGGCCTACGACACGCCGATCTGCGAGCAGGTGCGCGCCAACAACTGGTTCGGATTCTCGCCGTTCGAGGGTCGCGGGCGGCGGCCGCCGGACATCTGCGGCGAGGGCGAGGCCACCATGACCGCCGGCAACAAATGCTACGAGCGGGCGCGGCACCTGTGGCAGGAGATCCAGCGCAACGCGGACGAGTTCAACGAGCCGGGCCGCTTCACGGCGTTCCCGGGATACGAATGGACGGCGTTCCCGCCCGGCTACGGCCACCTCCACCGCAATGTCATCTTCCGCGGCGACGTGGTGCCGGAGTGGGGCGGCTCGGCCGTGGAGATGGCCAACCGCCCCGAACGGCTCTGGGAGTGGCTGGAGGCGGCCTGCACCGGCGACTGCCAGGTGGTGGCCATCCCGCACAACTCGAATCTGAGCGGCGGATTGTCGTTCGCCGATTCCGGCTGGGCGCCGTACACCCCCGAGATACTGCGGTTGCGCGCCTGGGCCGAGCCGCTCGTGGAGATCCACCAGGTCAAGGGCAACTCGGAGTGCTACCGCGGCCTCGGCACCACCGACGAGGAGTGCGGCTTCGAGAACCGCTGGCGCGCCTGCGAGCCGGGCGAGCGCCAGGGGTGCATCAACGCGCCCGACATGATCCGCAACGCGCTGAAGTCCGGCCTGCGGCTGGAGGCCGACTACGGCGTCAATCCTTACAAGTTCGGCTTCATCGGCAGCACCGACGATCACCGGAGCATGGGAGGCGCCACCGACGAGGACGCCTTCACCATGCAGCCCTTCAAGTTCGCGGACGGCGGCGGCCTCGACGTGATCGGCCAGGGCGGTCCCGGCGTCGAGTGGTTCGGCGATACGGAAGGCGGCGGGAATCCGAACAATCCGGGCGGGCTGGTGGGCGTGTGGGCGGAAGCGAATACGCGCGAGTCCATCTTCGACGCGCTGCGCCGGCTCGAGACGTTCGTCAACATCGGCACCCGCATCCACCTGCGCTTCTTCGCCGGCTGGGACTACCCCGCCGACCTCGACACCAGGCGTGACATGCTCGACGCCGCGTACGCCGGCGGCGTGCCCATGGGAGGCGACCTGCCGGACCCGCCCGGCGGCGATGCCGGCGACGGCCCCCGCTTCGTAGTCTGGGCCATGAAGGATCCCAACAGCGCGAACCTGCAGAAGGTCCAGATCGTCAAGGGCTGGGCCGAGGCCGACGGCGAGATCGCCGAGCAGGTGTACGACGTCGCCTGCGCCGACGGGCTGGAGCCGGACCCGCAGACCCGCCGCTGCGCGGACAACGGCGCGCGGGTGGACCTGTCCGACTGCAGCTACTCCACCGACCTGGGCGCGGCCGAGCTGAGCACGACCTGGACCGACCCGGACTTCGACCCGGCGCTGCGGGCGTTCTACTATGTGCGGGTGCTGGAGAATCCGACGTGCCGGTGGACGACGCACCGGGCGCTGGCGCGCGGCGTGGCGCCGCCCCCGTCGGACCTGCCGACGGTGAAAGAACGGGCCTGGAGCTCTCCGATCTGGTACACGCCGGCCGCGCCGCAGTAGCGCCGGCCGCAACCCGGGAGGTGTGACGATGCGGCGTACGCGCTCTCGATTTCCCGGCGGCGTGAGGTTTACGGCCGTCTGCCTGCCGCTGCTGCTGGCGGTCGGCTGCGCGGGGCCGGCGCAGGATGCGCCCGGAGACCAGGTGGACCAGCCCGCCGCTGCAACGGATGCTGCGGCCGGCCCGGAGATCGAGCGCAATCCGCTGCGCAACGCCTACTTCGGCGACTTCCACGTGCACAGCAGTTGGTCGCTGGACGCCTACTCGCTGGGCGGCAACCGCAACGACCCCGCCATGGCGTACCGCTTCGGGCGCGGCGAGGAGGTGAACACGGCCGACGGGCGGGTGTTGCAGTTGCGGGTGCCGCTCGACTTCATGGCCGTGACCGACCACGACATCTGGCTGGGCACCGTCCACCTGTGCCTGGACGAGAGCGACGCCGCCTGGGACACGCCGACTTGCGAGCAGGTCCGCGCCAACGCCTGGTTCGGCTACGGCGACTTCGAAGCGCGCGGGCGCGTGCCCGCCGACATCTGCGGCCAGAACGAGCCCGCGATGTCCGCCGACAACAAGTGCTACGAGCGAGCCCGGCACCAGTGGCACGCGGTGCAGCAGAACGCGGACGCGTTCAACGAGCCGGGGCGCTTCACCACCTTCCCGGCCTACGAGTGGACGGCCAATCCGCCCGGCTTCGGCCACCTGCACCGCAACGTCATCTTCCGCGGCGCCGCCGTGCCGGAGTGGGGCGGCTCGTCGGTCGCGATGGAGAACCGGCCGGAGCGGCTCTGGAAATGGCTCGAGGAGGCCTGCACCGGCGACTGCCAGGTGCTGGCCATTCCGCACAACTCCAACCTGAGCGGCGGCTCGGCTTTCGAGGAATACGCCTGGATACCGTATACGCCGCAAACGCTGCGGCTGCGCGCCCGGACCGAGCCGCTGGTCGAGATCCACCAGATCAAGGGCAACTCCGAGTGCTACCTGGGCCTGGGCACCACGGACGAGGAATGCAACTTCGAGACCTATCAGCCCATCTGCGAGCCGGGCGAGCGATCGGGCTGCGCCACCGCGTCGGACTATGTCCGCAACGCGCTCAAGGCCGGCCTGCGCCTCGAGGCCGACTACGGGGTGAATCCGTTCAAGTTCGGGTTCATTGCCAGCCCGGACGACCACCAGAGCCTGGCGGGCGCGGCTGACGAAGAAGAGTTCGCCAACAGGCCGGTCAAGTTCGGCACGAGCGGCGGCTTCGGCATGGCGGGCAGCGACCCGGACAATCCGCCGTGGTTCGGCGACCAGCCCGACGGCGGCAACGTCAACAACCCGGGCGGCCTGGTCGGCGTGTGGGCGGAAGCGAACACGCGCGAGTCGATCTTCGAGGCGCTGCGCCGCCGCGAGACGTTCGGCAACAGCGGCCCCCGCATCCACCTGCGCTTCTTCGCGGGCTGGGACTACCCCGCCGACCTCGACACCCGCCGCGACATGCTGGAGGCGGCCTATGCCGGCGGCGTGCCCATGGGCTCGGACCTGCCGGACCCGCCCGGAGACGATGCCGGCGACGGTCCGCGCTTCGTCATCTGGGCCATGAAGGACGCCGCCAGCGCGAATCTGCAGAAGGTCCAGATCATCAAGGGCTGGGCCACGACCGGCGAACCCGCCGCGCCGTTCGCCCCGTCGGGCGTTCAGACGGCCGAGCAGGTCTACGACGTCGCCTGCGCCGACGGGCTGGAGCCCGACCCGGAAACGCACCGCTGCGCCGACAACGGCGCGCAGGTCGACCTGTCCGATTGCAGCTACTCCACCGACCTGGGCGCGGCCGAGCTGAGCACCACGTGGACCGATCCGGACTTCGACCCCGCGCAGCGGGCGTTCTATTACGTCCGCGTGCTGGAGAACCCGACCTGCCGCTGGACGACGCACCGCGCGCTGGCGCGCGGCGTGGCGCCGCCCCCATCCGATCCGCCTACCGTGAAGGAACGCGCCTGGAGCTCGCCGATCTGGTACACGCCCGCCGAGCCGTAACAGCCGTTCTCGATCTGAACGAGGCGGCGTGTCAGGGCGCCGTGATCAGGATGCCCCTCGGCCGGCACCGCTCGAAGTCCCCGAGGTTGTAGGTGAGGATGCGATCGATCGACATTCTCTCCGCGCAACAGACGTGGAGCGCGTCGTAGACGGCGCCGCTCGTCAAGCCGGCGTCCGCGACACGCGCGAGGGCATGCGCATAGTCGTCCGCTGTATGCGGGACGGCGGTAACCCGTCCGAGAATGCTCTCCTGAATGAGCTGCCTGGCCTCGCCGGGCAGAATGCGCCGCGGCAGCGGCACGGCCGTCAGCGTCGCGTAGCACTCCGCCAGCGCATGGGTAGAACAATACGCTCGATGCTGACCGGCCGTGTGGTTGAGAAGCGCCTCGAAGGCCGCCTCATGGTTGGCGAGCTGATCGACGACCGCCGGCACGAGCACCGAGGTATCGAAGTAGACGCGCACCTAGCCGCTACCCTCGCGCACCGTGCGGTGGCTGCGAGCGTCCCGCTCCGAACGGATGAACGCGGCGATATCGACGCCCGCGCGGGCATCTCCGTGATGCACGAGAACCCCCTTCTTGCTCAGGAGCGCCGTCCCGCCTTCCACCCTGCGGAGCTGCAGGCACTCGCCGGAGGTCTCTATCTCCAGCTCGGTGCCGGCCACCAGGTTGAACCGTTCCCGGAGCGGCTTCGGCACGACGATTCTCCCGGCCCCGTCTATGGTAATGACCATGGCATGATGGTATGACGTATGGATGCAAGCGTCAAACTCTGCGCCGGTTCACGTCACGGCCGCGGCTGTTAAGCTGGACTCATGGGGCCTCAGGCGCGCGAATACCGTTCGCTCTTCTCGTTGCCGGCCGGGTCGCATTACCTCAACTGCGCGTTCATGGCGCCGGCCTCGAAGCGGGTGGCCGCTGCCGGACGCCGGGCGCTCGAGCGCATCGAGGCGCCGGCCCGGCTTGGCGTCGCCGACTTCTTCGAGCCCTCCGCGCGCGTCCGCCAGCTTTTCGCGAACGTCATCGGCGCGCCCGATGCGGACCGCGTGGCGATCATTCCGTCGGTTTCCTACGCCATGGCGACGATTGCGCGCAACACGCCGCTCGCTTCCGGGCAGACTGTGGTCGTCGTCGAGGAGCAGTTCCCGAGCGTGGTCTACACCTGGCGGCGGGCCTGCCTCGAGACTGGCGCCACGCTGCGCACGGTCGCCGCGCCGGACACCGCCGGCTCGCGCGCCGAGGCGTGGAACGCCGCCCTGCTCGACGCGATCGACGAGCGCACGGCGGTGGTCGCCGTTCCGGAGCTGCACTGGACCGACGGGCTCCGGTTCGACCTCGACGCCGTCGGCGCGCGGGCGCGCACCGTGGGCGCAAGGCTTGTCATCGACGGGACGCAGTCGGTGGGCGCGTTGCCATTCGACGTCGGACGCACCCGGCCGGACGCCGTGGCGTGCGCCGGCTACAAGTGGCTGACCGGCCCGTACTCGGTCGGTGTGGCCTGGTACGGTCCCGCGTTCGACGGCGGCACACCAATCGAGGAGAACTGGATCGCGCGTCCCGGCAGCGACCGCTTCAACGAGCTCGTCAACTACCGCGACGACTACCGGCCGGGCGCCATCCGCTACGACGTAGGCGAACGCTCGAACTTCGTGCTGATGCCGATGTTCGAAGCCGCCCTGGAGCAGGTTCGCGAATGGGGTCCGGAGACGGTCGCGGCTCACACGCGCGCCCTGACCGCCGCGGCCGTGCCGCGGCTCCGCGAGCTCGGCTGCCGGATCGAGGACGAGCGCTGGCGCGCCGGGCACCTGCTGGGCGTGCGCCTGCCGGCCGGCGTGGACGTCGCCAGCCTCGGCCGCAGCCTCGCCGCGCGGCAGGTATCGGTGTCGCTCCGCGGCGGAGCGATCCGCGTGGCGCCGCACCTGTACAACGACGCCGGCGACCTCGACGTGCTCATCGACGTGCTCGCCGGCGCCGTACGGGCAGCTGTGATGTAATCACGGTCGAACGCGCAGATGGCAGAGGAGGCGTAATGCATAGACACATGATCGTGGTGGCCGCGCTGCTGGGGATGGCGCTCGCCGGCAGCGGGTGGGCCCACGCACAAGGCGGCGGGACGGCCATGCATCTCACGCCGGCGGACAAGGCCGAGATCCGCCACATCCTGACGAGCCTGAACCAGGGGGCGGACTTCAACGACAGCGACCTGTGGGTCTCCCAGTGGACTCCCGACGGCTCGTGGACGCGTCCCGACGGCGAGTCGTTCGTCGGTCACGATCGGCTCCGGGAGTACCGTCGCTCGACGCGCGTGCCGGGCGGAGGCGCGAGCAGCAGGCGGCACTGGACGAACGGCGTCGTGCTGACGCCGACGGCCGATGGCGCGACCGGGGTCACCTACTACATGCTGCTCGACATCTCGGCGTCCCCTCCCACGGTTTCCAGCGCCGGCCACTACGAGGACGTCTTCGTCAGGACCGGGGACGGCTGGCGGATCAAGCAGCGCATCATCAAGCCGTATCCGTCCGAGTGACAACAGCCCGTGGTGCAAGTCCCGCGTCGCACCGAGAGCCGCCGAATCAATGCCGCGTGCGGCTCGTTCAAGGCGCGAAGAGCGAGCATATTTGACGATATGTGAGCCCCTGATGTTCTCAAAGCCCAACACAGGCCCTTAGCGGGATGCATCGTCGTTCGAATGCAGTGGGACTTGCACCACGGGCTGTTATCATCGTCCGGGCACAGCGAGCGTTCAGATTCGTACCTGACGGAGGTAGACCCATGCAGCGGCTCATCATCGTTTTCTGCGTCCTCACGGCGGCTCTCGCCTCGGTGCACGCCCAATCGGCGCAGGACGAGATCGCCCGCGCGACCCTCGCGGCGCCACGGGCGTTGGCGGAAAGCGCCATGGTCGTCCGCATTGCCGCGGACGGCAGCCACGAGGTGCTCCGAGAGGGTACCAACGGCCTGGTCTGTTACGACCGGTCCAACGAGCCCGGCCGCTCGTTTGCCGTCCAGTGCACCGACGAGGGAAACCTGGAACGCGCCAAGCAGACCCACCGGCTGAGGATGTCCGGCGGCAACGCGGAAGGGGGGCGCCAGGCGATCGCGGCCGCCGAAGCCGACGGGTCGCGCGTCGCGCCGGCGTACGGCAGCGTCTGGTACTCGCTGACCGGCCAGGACCAGGCCTCGGTGACGCCGCACCAGGCTCACATCACGGTGGCGGTGCCATTTGCGACGGGCGACGACCTGAAGCTGCCGGAAGAGGGCGCCTACAACGAGGCGGGCACCTGGATCATGGATGCGGGGACGTCCGCCGCGCACATCATGATCCCCGGCCGCTAGTCCGGCAGCCCGTCATATCCCGGCGGCAACTGCGCGCCAAGGCTGTTCTGGAACATCGCGAGCTGGGTGTAGTCGCCGACGATCAGCACGACTTCCCTGACCTGGTCCTCGGTATAGCGCGCCGACAGCGCGTTCCAGGTGGCGTCGCTCACGAAGCGGCTTGTATGCAGCTCGTCCGCGGCCCGCAGGAGCGTTGCATCGAAGTCGCTCCAACCCGCCGCGCCGGGGCCTTCCGTGATGCGCTGGATCTCCTCGTCCGTCAGGCCCGATTCCTTGCCCCGGACGTAGTGCCGGCCCCAGATGTACTCGCCGCGCGACAACCAGGCGGTGCGCAGGATGAGAATCTCCTTGTCGCGGAACGGAATCGTGTAGCCGTCCACGAAGTAGGTCGTATAGTCCCAGTACTTCCGGCACAGGTCGAGCCGGTTCGGGCACAGGCTCGTCATGGCGCTGCTGCCCGGCGCAGGCTCACCCGGATCGACCCGCGGCGCCGTGAGGTGGGTGAACGGCTCGACCCGCTCGGCGGCCGCGCTCCCCTGGGCGGCAACGTCCGCCGGAACGGCGAGCGCGGCGCAGGCGACAGCGATTCCAACGACGGCGATACGCGTCTTCATGACATGTCTCCTTCTCTGCCAGCCCTTTGAGTTAGCCATCTGATTCGCCGGCCACTTCCCACAGGTACGTCGGGTGCCCCTGCTGCAGGTGGGTCCGCACCCAGCCCATCAGGCTGACGAGCTTTTCCACGGCATACCCGTACCTGCTGTGCTTGACCTTCACGACGAGCGAAACCTGCCCTCGTCGCCTCACGAAGCGTGCATCGGCCGAGCGCCGGTCGAGGCGCCGGTGGGGCGGCAGCTCGTGATCGAACAGCGCCGCCAGAAACTGCTGCAGGTCGGCGTACATGGCGGCGGGAACCTGCCGCAGCATGTTGCGGATGACCAGCGTGTGGTCGCGCTCGGCGAGCTCGACCGTCACGGGATCGTCGAGCAGGCGGAACTCGAAGCGGGTCTTCCCGTGCCTGCCCTGCGTCTCGCGGAATTCCTGGAAGATCCCGCGCTCCGCGTAGACCTTCAATCCGTCCCGGACGACCTCCGCGGGCAGCCTCGCCATCGGCAGCTCGCCGCCCGGTCAGTACGAGTACGCCCCGACGCCCGGCTCGACCTTGCCCAGGATCGCCGGCGGATACACGGACCCGTCCCAGAACTCCTTCTTGCCCTGGACGTTGATGACCGTCGGCAGCCGGTTGTTGACGGCGACCTCGTACGCCCGGCGCAGCGCCGGCAGCACCTCCGCCGCCTCGGTGACGTATTCGCCGTGACACCCCAGGGCCTCGCCGACATTGTCGTAGCGCAGGTTCTCCTGGAACAGGTGCAGGTGCTCCTTGCGCGGCCGGTCGCTGGATCCGGCGCGCCCGCGCTGGGCCGACCAGGTGCCCCAGGCGTTGTTGTTGTAGACCACCACGATGGCCGGGATGCGGTACTTCGCCAGCGTCTCCATCTCCAACCCGGTGATGCCGAAGCCGGCGTCGCCGGTGATGGTGAGGATGGGAGCTCCGCGGTGCGCCGCCTGCGGGCCGGTGCCCAGCTCCATGGCAACGCCGACGCCCAGCGTGTACGCGATGTCGGGGCCGACGACGATCTCCCAGTACGGACCGTTCAGAATCTGCCCCGGCCGGTACGCCCGCAGGTACTGCCGGGTGTAGCGGGCTATCCCGTAGCCGCCCGAGACGATCGTCAGCTCGTCCTTCGGGATTTCTCCATCGTGCTGGAATTCGTCCACCGCCCTGGCGATGGCCGCGGGATGCACGGCGCCGGGTTCGGAGTACGGCCGGCACTGCGCGTAGATCTCGTCGCGCCTCGCGTTGTACTTCTCCTCGGCGGCGCGCACCTCGGCGATCCAACTGTCGCGGCTCATCCGCGGCGCCTCGTCGCTGAGCGCCTGCAGCGCCGCCTTCTCGCAGCTCACGATGCCGACGTCGATCGGGATATCGCGGCCGATCTCCTCGGGCACCGGGTGAATCCGGATGTATTTCGCGTTGAAGGGAAACGCCCACTGGCCGAGCGGCGGCATGCGGTAGTGCCCCACGACGAGCACCACGTCCACGCTCCCGCAGGAATCCGGCGCGGCGCTCGCCGACAGCGGGTGGTCATCCGCAAAGGTCCCCTTCTGCGGGGCGGCCTCGGTGACCGGAATCTGCATCCGTTCCGCGAACGCCTTCAGCTCGTCCCAGGCCTTCTTGGCGAATACCCCCTGGCCGCACACGATCATCGGCCGCTCGGCCTTCCTGAGCAGGTCGATGGCCGCGGTGACGGCCCTGGGCTCCGGATGCGGACTGGCTTCCGTGCGGTACTTCGATTTTTCGTGGTGGTAGCTCAATTCCCGCGGCGACTCGAACCTGGCGGCGAGCACGTCGTTCGGGAAGATCAGGTGCGTCGACCCCGGAATCCCGGTCTTCATCTGCCGGAACGCCTCGGCGGTGTGCTCCCACACGCGGTCGGCGGTCAGGATGGTCTTGCCCCACTTCGTAACGCCGGTGGTCATCCACTGGTCGCGCCACGTGCCGGCCACCATGCCCTTCCGCCGCCCCGTGTCCTCGTCGGAGACCCGGCCGGCGCCGCTCAGGATCAGGATGGGCGAGCAGGCGCTGTGCGCGATAGTGAACGGCGACATGCCCATGGCCAGGCAGCCGCCCCATTGCGCGTTGATCGCCGCAATCTCGCCGGTGACGCGGTAGAAGGCGTCGCAGGCGTGTCCCATGTGCCCGTCGTGCCGGCCCCCGTAGGAGGGTATGCCGGCCTCGGCCAGCGCGTTCTGGACGGAATAGTTGCCGGGACAGTGGATGAACGCCGCGAGTCCCTCGGCCTTGCAGCACTCGGCGAACACGTTGGCGGCCGTCATGGGCCACGTGCGCTCCGGCAGCGGCGCCGCGCGCGAAGGCTCGAACTCGGGCGCCAGCCGGATGTCGGCATCGGGGGCAGCGGCGGCGGCCTCGCCCA
>JAJEEU010000087.1 GCA_022820825.1 Vicinamibacteria bacterium | reverse complement strand
CGTCGAGCTCCCGGCCGACGAGGATCGGGTAGCCGGCGAACGAGCCGTCGGCGGACTCGTAGACGTAGTCGGGGATGCCGACCTCTACCCGCGGCTGGAGGTAGCGAAGCAGCCGCGCCTCGTCGGCGAGGGCATCCCGGTGCGCCTTGGCCTTGGGCGCCCGGAATACGAGCGCCTCGTCCAGGATCAAGACGGCGTGGTCCCAGCCATGGGTCAGGTAACGATGGGACGTCCATCGCAGATCAGGGAACTCTGCCTGGATTCTTCGCAGGAACGGCCCTTCTTCCATGGCGCAACTCGCCCTACAGCCAGCTATGCCGAAGGAACGTCGGGAAGGGGGCCTGAGTAGTCGTACTCGCGAAGGCGATCAACCGCGATACGGCGTTCGACATCGGAAGAGAGGGCTCGCCACTGGGGTCGCAGGATCACTGCTTCGACGGTGAGATCGAGTCGCCCGCGTTGTTTCCCATTGTAGGATGGGCGAACGTCGGCAAGGAGCATCACGAGCGTCCCCGCCATGAGGATTTCTCCGTTCGAACTCGAACGCTTGCAGTCGCTCCATGAGCATCAGGTCGAGATCAACCTAGCGGAAAGCGGAGTGGAGCCCCTCCGCGTTAGCGACCTTCTCGGTCCGCACGCCGGAAACGCCCTGCTCGATCAGCCGCTTGCCTACACCCAGACCAACGGCACGGCGGAGTTGCGCGCGGCGGTCGCCGCCACTCTGCCCGGTGCGGCGGACAGCGAGGTGCTCGTCAACAGCGGCGGCGCCGAGGCCAACTTCGTCGCCTGCTGGCGCCTCATCGAGCCGGGCGACGAAGTGGTGGTGATGCAGCCGAACTACGGCCAGGTGGCCGGACTGGCGGAAGGCTTCGGCGCCATCGTCCGACCCTGGTGCCTGAGGAAGCAGCGCACCGGCTCCACGCTGCGCTGGGCGCCCGACCTCGACGAACTGCGGGCGTTGGTCAGCGATCGGACCAGGCTGGTCGCCATCTGCAATCCGAACAACCCGACCGGCGCGCGGCTGACTGAGGCGGAGGTGGCCGTCGTCTGCGAGCTCGCAGGCCGGCACGGGGCGTGGGTGCTGTCCGACGAGATCTACCGCGGTGTCGAGCATGACGGCGTGGAGACACCGACGGTGTGGGGTCGAACCGAGCGGGTGATCGTCACAGGCGGCCTGTCGAAGGCCTACGGTTTGCCCGGCCTGCGCATCGGCTGGGCGGTCAGCACCGAGGATATGACGGCGAGCCTGTGGAGCCGCCGCGATTACACGACGATTGCACCGGGAGCACTCGGCGACCTGCTCGCACGCTACGCTCTGGCTCCCGGACGCCGAAGGGCTCTCCTGGAGCGTGCCCGGAGAATAACGGCCGGAAACCTCCGCATCATCGGGGACTGGCTCGACGCACACGAAAGCGAGCTGTCCTGGGTGCCGCCCGAAGCCGGTGCGATGGCGTTCATCCGCTACAGTCACGACATCGGCTCGACGGCGCTCGCCACGCGGCTGCGTGAAGCGGAGGGCGTGCTGATCGTCCCCGGCGATCACTGCGGTCTGGACGGCCACCTGCGGATTGGGATCGGGGGGCGTCCCGACCAACTGCGCGAGGGGCTGGCCCGCCTCGACCGAGTGCTCGCCTCGCTGCCGCATCGGATGCGGATTCCCACCACGGACTCCTGAATTCCGTTCCGTTGACGGGTGAACCGTACCGGGTTTCCTGGAGGCTCCATTTCTTGGGAGGGTGGAGTCAATGGGAAGACCGAGTCGGTAATCACCGGAGGTACCGGAGCGAGCGGTTCGGTTGTTGCTGCCTTCGGGACGCTTCTCTCCAGGTAGTGCTTCAGCGTTGACGTTCTTTTGACATCTGTCTGCAATATCACTACTATTTCGGACACAGGAGCGTCACGTCATGTCCACCGCACGAGCCATTCGAGCCAGCCTGTGCAAGCTGCCGAAGGGAAAGCCCTTCACGAGCGAACGCTTTCTGAAGCACGGCTCGCGCAGTGCCGTCGACCGGACGCTATCGCGCCTTGTCGGCCAGGGCGAAATCCAGCGTGTTGCCCGCGGCGTCTTTGTCCGCCCCCGGACGAGCCGCTTCGTGGGCACCGTTTTCCCCGACGTCTTCGATGTGGTCGAGGCCATCGCGCGGAGCAACGGCGAGACGGTCCAGGTCCACGGCGCGGAAGCCGTGCGCCGGTTCAAGCTCAGCACCCAGGTGCCGACCGCGCCCGTGTTCCACACCAGCGCATCGAGCCGCACCATTCGGATAGCCAACATCACTGTCAGGATGGTCCACACCTCGAACCGCCGGCGGCTGCAATTCGCCGGTGAGGCGGCGGGCACCGCGCTCTCCGCCCTCTGGTATCTTGGCAAGGACAACGTGACCCCGGAGGCGGTGGCCGCGATCGAGGCCGCCCTCGGCCCGGCAGAATTCCAGAGGCTGCTCTCGGCAGACACGCCAGCGTGGATGACGAAGGCGCTCGCCGCCGCCCGGGGCGGGCTCCATGCCTGAGGCGTTCCTGTCTCTCGATGCCGGCGAGCGCGCCGAAATACTCCGGACCGTCGCCGCCCGGTCGGGACGGGCGGCCATAATCCTGGAGAAGGACATCTGGGTCTGCTGGGTCCTCCACGCTCTCTTCTCGATGCCTGACCCCCATCCCATGGCCTTCAAGGGTGGGACCTCGCTCTCCAAGGTCTACGGCATCATCGATCGGTTTTCCGAAGACGTGGACATCACTCTTGACTACAGGGCCTTCAACGACGGTTTCGACCCCTTTGCAGACGGCGCCAGCCGGAACCAGATCAGGCTCTTCAGCGAACGCCTCAAGGGCCACGTCGCGATCTACATCCGCAACATCGTGGCTCCCGCCCTCGCAGTTGCCGCCGACGCCCTTGCGGCTGACGGCCAGCACGAAATCCGCATCGGCGACGACGGCGAGACGATCCGGTTCGTCTACCCGTCCGCGGTCGAAGATCCCCACGGCTATGTCCGGAGTGAAGTGCTACTGGAATTCGGCGGACGCAACGTCATCGATCCGAACGAACAGCACACGATCACGCCCGACATGGTCACCCTGACCCACGGCCTCGACTATCCCACCGCAACCGTGACGGTCCTCTCTCCGCTACGCACTTTCTGGGAGAAGGCCACGCTGGTCCATGTTGAGTGCCACCGGCGCCGTCTCGCCGAACGTCCCGAACGGCTTTCTCGGCACTGGTTCGATCTGACACGCCTCGCCGCACACGATATCGGCCGCGCCGCTCTCGCGGACCGCGAACTCCTGAACGATGTCGTCCGGCACAAGAAGGTGTTCTTCCACGCCGGTTACGCCAACTACGATCAATGCCTCGACGGCCGGCTGCGGCTCGTCCCCGCCGAAGACCAGCTTCCCGGCCTGCACGCCGACTACGACGCCATGCGGGCCGCCGCCATCGTCGCCGGCGACGCGCCCGAGTTCGACGCGCTGGTCGAAGGAATCCGTGTCCTCGAAGCCAACGTAAACCGCCGCGGCTGACCGCAGTTGACGTCGCACAGCAGGTGGCTGATTCGCAGTCGGCCGCCGCGCGTCGACCCTCGTCCACCACCCGCGTCTCGCTTTTTCAGGAATCTCGCATGTGCGGGCTAAAGGCGCCTGCCCTTGACGAGCAGCCAGATCATGAAGACCACCTCGGCCAAGCCGGTGACGGACAGGAATTCGAGGTTTACCTCAGGTGCAACAAAGCGCCCCAACTCGGTGGCGATATAGCCGAACCCTGCCACGGCCAGCAATACTCCCAGTATCGACGGCACGTGCTCCGCCCGAACGACCAGCCAGGCGCGCAGCAGCAACACGACGCCAAAGACAATCAGCGCGAAGCCCCATTCATACTGGTATGCATTGAGCAGCGCGTAGACCTGTGCATGCAGGTGATCCGCGCCCAGGGCGACCGCGTTCTCCGGCACGTCGAGGAGCCGGAAGGCCTGGACATGGTTGAGCACTCCGCTCAGCCCCATCGCGGTGTAGATCAGGCAGAATGCGAACGCCAGCACCGATACGGTACGACTGGCCGGCGCGAGAAAGTAGAACAGCGCCCACCCGACGAGGACGTCCGCGGAGTAGTTCAGGAGCCAGGCGAGTATGCCTGCCAGGAACAGCCCGCGGTTCTGCATCAGGTTGATCGCCGTCTGGGCGGCGTCGCCCGGCGCCAGGAGCTCCGGAAACACGACGAGCTGCGCGAACGGTGCGGACACCACCATCAGCAGTAAGCCGACTCCGGCCAGCAGCGCGGCCGTGCCAAGCGGCAGCCCGTGTTGATCTGCGCTATCGTTCGAAGGTGTCATGGACTCGCTACTATAGCGACTCCCGCTGGTGGATTGAACGGAACATGCGCGCCGTGATCGCGGTCTCGCTGGTGGCGGTTGTCGGATGCGGCGGCGGCGCCGGTGAAACGCCGGCTCAACCCCCCGCCGGGGATGAGTCCCTGCTGCTGATCAACGACGACTGGCGCATCGTCGAGATGGCCACGGCGCATGGCGCATTCACCATCGAGGTGGAGATGGCGGAAGGCGTCGACACCGACGAGATCGCCCGCTCCCTGATTCAGCCGCTGCAGGACCGCTACGCCGAGGTGCTCGTCTACTTCCACGCCCGCGACGCGCAGACCGATCTGCCGCAGGTCCGCGTGCAGTGGACGGCGGCCGGCGGCTACGTAGAGACTCGCTACCGCTAGTCCGCGAGCGGCCGTACTTCAGCGTTCCTGCAGGAACCTCAAGCAGGCGGTTTGAGGGGGAGCAGTCGAACCCGGTAACGGTCCGGGCCCACCACCACGACAGCTCCCGTCTCGATCTCGGCCGCATGCCGGCGCAGGACCTGGACGAGTGTGGCTGCCGAGTCGGATGGCAGAAGGCGATGCGTGCGGAGCAGAACCACGCTGGGCGAACGGCCGCCGGCGAGAGCAAGGATCCGGCTGAAGTCGAGATCGTGGGTCAGTAGCACGAACCGGTGCCGCCGCGCCCACTGGAAGACCTCTCGGTCGGAAGCCGCGCCGTCGCCGACGTTGCTCCAATGGCGGGCCTCGATTCCCGCGTCCGCCAGCGCCTCGACCCACCGAGGCGACAGGTTCATGTCGATCAGGAGCTTCAACTCGAACCGACCGTGACTTCCTGCTCCTCGCTGCGCCATGCGGCGTAGGCCAGCGCCTGGCTGATGTCGTCGCGCTCAAGATACGGATAGGCGGCCAGCACCTCGTCTGCGTCGTGGCCGGCGGCCAGCAACCCCACGATGGTTCCAACCGTCACGCGAAGCCCTCGAATGCACGGGCGTCCGCCCATGACGTCCGGATCCTGCGTGATTCGATGCAGTCGGGTCATGGTTCAAGTATAGGTGTCACGTGGGTGCGGGGCCACTGGTTGCGCCGCGCGGATCCCTGTCTTGGCGGCCGTTCGGAGGCACTGAGGTGCTCGTCTGTTTCCACGCCCGTGACGCGAAACCGAACTGCCGGAACTCCGCGTGCAGTGGACGGCCGGCGGCGGCTACGTCGAGACCCGTTACCGCTAGGTGTGGTGCCTCGACAGGTCGGCGCGAGGCGATGGCAGTCGTCAACGGTCGCGCTGCTTGACATCAGCTTTAGCTAAATGTAAACACCGGCAGTGTGCTGTTCTGAACCTGCAGCGACGGTGCATGGGGTCGCGTCGTCTGGGCAGTCGACGCATCTGGGAAGCGACCCGCCCTGGAGTTCTTCGAGCAACTGAGCGACGAAGAGGCCGCCAAGGTGCAGGTGTTGTTGGGAGGATGACGATGACGGGTGATGCGCGCCCGGAACACCGCGGGGAGAGGTACGAACAACTGCTGCGTCAGGAGCGCCTGATTCTGGACGTGACCGAGCAGTTGGCGGGAGCGTTGGAGAGCAGTGGCGTAACGCGAGCGGAGCTCGCGCGACGCATGGGCCGAACTCCCGGCTTCGTGTCGCAGTTGCTGGGTGGAGGGCGAAACCTGACGCTCAGGACCATTGCGGACATCGCCGCGGCGTTGTCGCTCCGACCGTCGTTTGAATTGTCCTCACACGGCGCGCGTCGCTGAAGTGGGGACTGCTAGCCGAACAGCAGGTTGACGATGAAGGTGGCGGCCAGGATGCCGGCGATGTCCGCCAGCAGGCAGGCGGGCACGGCGTGGCGGGCGTTCTTGACGCCGACGGCGCCGAAGTAGACCGCCAGCACGTAGAAGGTCGTCTCGGTGCTGCCCTGGTACGTGCTGACCATGTAGCCGACCAGCGAGTCGGGGCCGTGGGCGGTCATTGCCTCCGAGGCAATGCCCATCGCGCCGGAGCCCGACAGCGGCCGCAGTATCGCCATCGGCAGGGCCTCGGCCGGCATGCCGATCAAGGCGGTAGCCGGCGCGATCCAGCCGATGAGCAGGTCCAGGCTGCCCGACGCCCGGAACATCCCGACGGCCACCAGGATCGCGACGAGGTACGGGATTATCCGGATGGCAACCTGGAATCCTTCGCGCGCGCCCTCGACGAGCGACTCGTAGACCCGCACCTGCCGCGTCCAG
Organism: Vicinamibacteria bacterium; assembly: GCA_022820825.1. Taxonomy (GTDB): domain Bacteria; phylum Acidobacteriota; class Vicinamibacteria; order Vicinamibacterales; family UBA8438; genus JAAXGX01. Next base: position 6,311 of record JAJEEU010000087.1, on the reverse strand, counting down.
CCGTACAGCACGAGAAAGGCCACCACCGCCGGCAGCAGCCAGAACGATGCGATGCCGCGCAGCGCGTCGATGGCGGGTTCCTGCGTCATGCGGTCGACGAACGCGCCGGCGGCCGCGATCAGGAATACGACCCAGAACAGCGCCGCCAGGATCCGGCGCACCGGAGACGCCCGGCGCTCGGCGGCCATCTCCGCCCGGGCGGCGTCCTGCGGAGCATCCGCGTCCGCGGCAGGGGCGGAGAGCAGCTCGGGCGCCGTGGCGCTGTAGCGGGGCAGGCGCGCGAGCAGCATCGCGGCGGTGATGCCGACCACGGTGGCGCACGCGCTGGCGAACCAGGTGGTCAGGAAGATGCCGGCCGCGTCGGACGAGCCGAGCGACGCGCGGATGGCGATCATGCCGCTCGGGATGAGGGCCAGCCCGGACGTGTTGATGGCGAGGAACAGCACCATGTCGTTCGTGGCGGTCCCGCGCTGGCCGTTGTGCTTGTCGAGCTCCTCGATCGCCTTGATGCCGAACGGCGTGGCGGCGTTGGCCAGGCCCAGCATGTTGGCGCTGATGTTCAGCAGCATGGCGCTTATCGCCGGGCTGTCGGCGGGCAGCGCCGGGAACAGCAGCCGCATGACGGGGCTGACGAGCCGCGCCAAACGGGCCATCAGCCCGGCATCGGAGGCCACGCGCATGAGGCCGAGGAAGAACGCCATCACCCCCACCAGCCCGATCGCCAGGTCCACGGCGTTGCGCGCGGACGCTATGACGGCATCGGTAAGCGCCTGCATCTCGCCGCTGAGCGCCGCGGCCAGCACGGAGGTGAGGACGACGAAGACGAAGATGCCGTTGAGCATGCGGGAGGGCTAACGTGCGGCTGCCGTGGCGGCGTTGTCCATGGCGTCGGTGGCCCGCAGCACGAGCCGGTCGAGGTCGCCGGCGGCGACGGTCACGCTGAATTGCTCGGTCCGCGAATCGGCGATGCCGTCCTGCGGGAAGAGAAGGCGCCAATGCTCGGTGTCGAGCGAGTACTCGACGCGCCGCACGGCGGAGTGCGTGTCGCTGACCTCGAACACGACAGTCGCCTCGGCTGCGCCCGGCATGGCCGGTGTGACATCGATGCGGGGCGGCGTGTTGTCCACGTCGAACGGCGTGCTCTCGGCCAGTCCCGTCAGCGCCCCGCCGGGGGCGTTGGACGGAGCGTCCGACGCGACGACGCGCACCAGGTAGGTGCCGTCGGGCGCAGACGTCGTATCCCAGGTGAAAACCGGATCCTTCACGCCGCTCCGCAACGTCCGCCAGCCGTCTTCGGCCTCGGCCCGATACAGGACGTCGAACCGCAGCTCGTCGCCGTTCGGGTCGCTCGCGGTCCACTGTACGGTGCGCAGCCCCCGGCGGTGGACCCGCCGTCCCAGCGTGGCCTGGCGGGTGGTGCCGCTCGCGCTGCCGGCAGTGGCGCTGGCCGCGCCGTTGGGTGCTTCCCCGGCGCCGTCCAGACCGGCAATCGGGGGATCGCCGCTGGCGAACGGCTGCTGGAAGGCCACGCCGGGTCCGTGCACGGTGAGCGACGCGACCTTGGGCCGCAGGTTGCGCGGCAGGTAGGCGGCGGTGACCGATAGCAAGGTCGGCGCGGCGTCCGCGCCCGACAGCTCCGCCTTCCACTGGAGGTAGCGGGCGCGGGGACTGGCGACCTGCGAGCCTTCGGGATCCGTATAGGCGGCGGACCACGCGCTCCAGGTGTCGTTCGGCGCGGCGGTGTTGCCGGAGCGTGAATGGAAGCGCACGACCGTGTCGGGCGGCGTCACCGCATGCCAGCGCAGGGCGCCCCATGCGGCAACCGTCCTGGCGTCGTGCACTTCCGAGACGTAGGTGCCGGTGTCGGACCGCGCGTCGGACAGCCGCCACACCGCGCCGGGATTCGACGTGGCGTAGTAGCGGGAGCCGTCGGCGGCCTCCAGCAGGCTCGTGATCTGCTCGGCCGGCGCGCGCGCGAGCAGGGCGACGCGCGGGGGATCGTCCGCGACGCGATAGATCTTGCCCGCGTTGCCGGTGCCGATGATGAGCCGGCCGCGGTCGTCGAGGGCGACGTCGTAGGGGGTGTCCTCCTGCGACTCCCAGACCGCGTCCCATGCGCCGTCGGCATGAATGCGGTATACGGCGCCGCGCGCGGGTCCCGGGGCGGGGGGCTGCGGGGCCGGACGCGCCGGAGCGGGCGCCGCCGTTGCCGTGGCGCCGCCGACGGCAGTCACGGTCGTGGAAGTCGTCACGCGCGCGACCGGTGCGGGAGCAGGCTGCGGCGCTGCCGGCGGGGGCTGCGTCCGGGCGGGCGAGGCGCCCACGGCCACGGCGTACACGCTGCCATCAGCGGCCGGACGGAGCGCGCGAATCTCCGCGTACGGCGAATCGAGGACGGCGAAACCGCTGCCGTCGCTGTCGATACGGATTACCTGCCCGGGCGTGCCGGTGCCGGCCAGGAGGTTGCCGGCGCCGTCGAACGCCAGCGACAGCACGTGCGTCGCCTCGGCGTCGTAGAAGAGCTGTCCGTCGCCGCCGGGCGGGATGCGGTAGATGCGTCCCTGGTCGCCGGTCGCCACGAAGACATCGCCGGAATCGGCCACGCCGACGGCCCAGATATAGCGGTCCTCGGGGTCGAAGACCATCTCCGGGGCATCACCGTCCAGGCGGTACAGCGCGCCGTCGGGAGATGTGCCGGCGAGCACCCGGCCGTCGCTGCCGGCGGCGATGGCGTGGACCATCTGCTCGGCGGCTTCGAAGACGGTTGCGGCTTCGCCGTCCGCCGTGACACGCAGCACGCGCCCGTCGTTGCCGCTGCCGATCCAGAGCGCGCCGCCGGCGCGCGCCATGGACCAGAGGAACGGCGCGGGCGCCTCGTACAGCAGCTCGGTGCGCGGACCGAGCGTCAGCCGCCCGTCCGCGTCGATGGATACGTTCTCGGCTTCCCCGCGCAGCAGCTCGGCCTGGGTCGCCACGCGCCAGAAGACGGGTGACGCGGCCTGGAGCAGCGCCATCGACGCGAGGACTGCCGCGCTCGTTACCGCGGCGGCGAGATGACGCCGCGTCATCTGGCCTCGACGCGTACGTTGAGCGTGCGGACGCCGGAGACGGCGTGATCGGTGTCGATCTCCCATTCTCCCAGCGTTGCCTGCGCGAGCCGGTACAGCCCGCTGCCGCTGCGGTCGCTTTCCAGCACGGCCAGGACGGACGCGGGGAGCGCCGGCATGGCCGCGCCCCTGACGACGGCGCCCGGCTGCGAGCGCAGCAGCTTCACGTACAGCCGGTTGCTCCGCCGCACCGTGTTCAGCGACTCGACGAGTTGTGCGATCGTGCGCGGCTCGCGGGCCTGCGGCCCCTGCATCTGTTCGCTGGCGTTCAGTCCCGCCGCGTCGGAGACCAGCACCTGCAGCGAGCCGGAGACGTTCGAAGGAATGTCGATGCTGACGGTCTCGACGAGATCCTCCCCGCGGTAGCCGCGGGCCAGGATGTTCAGGCGCACGGTGTCGCCCGGCCGGATGCGCGCGGAATCGAGCCAGACGCGCTCCAGCACCGCGGTGCGCGGCGCCTCGGCGGAGCGCACGGTTATATCCACCGCTTCCAGGTCGACCGCGGCGATGTCGGTGTTGAGCAGCGCGGTCAGCGGATTCGCCACGGCGCCCGCCGCGTTGATCAGCGCGGTCTGGCCGCTGTAGACGTCGTCGAACGTGACGTCGTCGTGGCCGTCGATGCGGGCGGTGCTGCTCACCGTGTATGTCGAGGATCCGAGCTGCCGGGTCCACGACATGAACGTGCTCAGGACGCCGCTGTAGGTCAGCAGCGGCGTGAAGAGCCGATCCTCGATCACCTCGAAGCGGAACGTCTCGCGCAGGTCCTGCCCCGGCGCATCCAGCTCCATGCGGACCGGAATCATCCGCGGGCCGCGTCCGAGCGTGCCGAAGACCCCCGTGGCGCGATCCTGATCGAGGGTGCCCACGGTCTCGCCGACGGCCGCGATCTTCGACGAGAGCGCGAGACTGGGCAGCACGGTGGTCACGGCCGCGCGCGTCATCGGGAACCGCACCGATCCGAGGTTGAAGAACGGATGGCCGAAGGCGTACACCCGGCCGTCCTCCACCATCGTCACGGTGCCGGTGGCCGCCATCGTCAGGTCGCCGCGCACGAGCATGGCGCCCACCGCATCGCCTGCCTGCAACGGCTCGGCCGACACCGGGCGCACGGCCTGGCCGCCGAGGGCCGCGGCCGCGAAGCCGCCGGATCCGAGCGCCGCTATCCAGGCGTCCTGCACCTGCGGCATGAAGCCGCCGAGCGTCACGGGCGTCGCGATCGGGCGCAGCAGCGCACCGGCGCCCGCCGTCGGCAGTTGCGCCAGGCCGAGCGTCCGGACGTCGGCCGAACCCAGCGCGAGCGGCTCCCGGCCGCCGCCGCGTTCGGCTACGACCGCGTGCAGTCCACCGCCGGGCAGGGGAAATTGCGGCGGCGTGCGCGCGAGGCGCAGCGCGGAATCCCGGTTGGCGTCGGACGCCACCATTTCGTCGATCGGCGTAATGCCCGCAATCGGTTCCTTGGCGAACGAGCCGAGCGCGTAGGAGACCGCGCCGATCAGGCGGTCGTCGATGTAGACGGGGCTGCCGCTCATGCCGGCCACGACACCGGTATCGGCGAGCGGGCCGCCAGCCAGCCGGGCGACGATGATGTCGCGCCGCGGACCCATCACGTTGCGCAGGACGCCCAGTATCTCGACGTCGAATTCGTCGCGCCGCGTACCTTCGAAGACGGTGACGCCCACGCCCGTCATGCCGGGCCGGACCTCCTCCACCGGCATGCGGGTGGTGACGGCCGGCGTATGCAGGACGCAGAGCGTGGCAATGCAGGCGAGGACGAGCCCGGCGAGGAGCCTGCGGTGAAACCCCGCGTCGCACCGAGACCGGTCAGGCGCCCGGCTGACAAGGCGAGACGAGCGAGCATACTCGTGAGTATGTGAGCGAGGAACAACGCCGTCAGGCGGGATGCATGGCCGGTCGAATGCAGCGGGGCTTTCGCCGCGGGCTCCTGAACGTTTCATGATGGACCGGTGTGTTGTGTATAGCGGACCATGCAGAACAGGTCAAGCAGCGCCGGCCCTTGGGGCTGCACCGAAATTGACACGGTGCGCACGCGTCTGATACTTTCACCCGCTGTATGGCGGCCTTTCAGGCAGCGCTGATCTCCGGCTCCGGCGCCGTGGCGACCCTGTCGCGCGGCTGGTGGTGGTACGGGTTTAGCGTGCCCGCTGGAGGGGCTGCCGCGCCGTAGGTCGACGCATCGACCATAGCAATCACGACGGTTCAGCAAGCCTCTTCAGCCGCAACGGTTGAAGGGGCTTTTTTGTTGGCGGCGAGACGTATGAAAGCCAGGTTGTGCGCCACGGTCACGGGTCGGACGACGAGCGAGCTGCGCGCGCGGCGCGACGCCGCGCGCGACGCGGACCTGATCGAGCTGCGCCTGGACCATGTCCGCGACCCCGACGTCGACGGGGCGCTCGCCGGCCGCCGCCAGCCGGTGGTGGTGACGTGCCGGCCGGCGTGGGAAGGCGGCCGCTTTCAGGGTGCGGAGGAAGAGCGGCGGCGGATCCTGGAGCGCGCACTGAAGTTGGGCGCGGAATTCGTGGACGTCGAATGGCGGGCCGGCTTCGATGACCTGATCCGCGCGCGGCGCGGCCGCAACGTCCTGCTGTCGACTCACGACTTCGACGGCGTGCCGGACGACCTGGCGGCCCGCCAGCGCGCCATGTTCGCGACCGGCGCCGAGGCCGTCAAGCTGGCGGTCCGCGCGGGCAGCCTGAAGGACACGCTGGCGCTGCTGGATCTGCCGGCGCAGGAGCGCGGCCGGTCGCGCGTGCTCGTGGCGATGGGGCCGGCCGGCGTGGCGTCGCGCCTGCTGCCGGACCGTTTCGGCTCGTGCTGGACGTATGCAGGCGACGGCGTCGCGCCGGGCCAGATCGGCCTGCAGCGGATGCTCGGCGAGTTCCGGTTCCGCGCGGTCGGCGCGGACACCGAGCTGTACGGCCTCGTCGGGGCGCCGGTGGGACATTCGCTGTCGCCGGCGATGCACAACGCGGGCTTCGACGCCGTCGGACGCGACGCGGCGTACCTGCCGCTCGAAGCGGCGGACGTGGAGGATTTCTGGGTATTCGCGGAGCGCCTGCAGTTGCGGGGCGCCAGCGTGACGGCGCCCTACAAGGAACAGGTCCTTGCCGGTCTCGCCGCATGCGAGCCGCTGGTGGAGCAGGTGGGCGCAGCCAATACGCTGCAGGCGTGTGCGGACGGCTGGCA
>JAJEEU010000070.1 GCA_022820825.1 Vicinamibacteria bacterium | reverse complement strand
CGGGCGCCGCCGGCCGCGACGGCGAACGGGCCGGCCGGCCCTCCGCCTCCGGCTGGCGGGGCTGCTGCTCCCGGCTCCAGCGGAACTCCTCGTACGTCCCGGGGTACAGGATTGCCGCGCCGCGGCCGATGTCGAGCACCTTCGTCGCCAGCCGGTCCACGAAATAGCGGTCGTGCGACACGAATATGAGCGTGCCGCCGTAGTCGGCAAGCGCGTCGAGCAGCACGTTGGTCGAATCGATGTCCAGGTGGTTGGTCGGCTCGTCGAGCAGCAATGTGTTGGACGGGTGCAGCAGCATGCGCGCCACCGCCAGCCGCGTGCGCTCTCCGCCCGACAGGACGCGGACCCGCTTGTACACGTCGTCGCCTTCGAACAGGAAGCCGCCCAGGATGTTGCGGATCGCCGGCACCATCGCGATCGGCGAGCCGGCCGACAGCGTCTCGTGCACCGTCAGTGACGGGTCGAGCCGGGATGCTTCGTCCTGCGCGAAGTAGCGCGCGACGACCCCCGGGCCCGTTTCGCGCGCGCCCGCGTCGGGCGCCTCCGCGCCGGCCAGGATCCGCATCAGCGTCGACTTGCCGGCGCCGTTGGGGCCCACCAGGGCGATCCGGTCGCCGCGCTCCACGTGCAGGTCCACGGAGCGGAACACCTCCAGCGCGCCGTATGCCTTCCGCACGCCCTGCAGCTCCAGCACCGTGCGCCCGCTGCGCGGGCTGGCCGGGAACTTGAAGTGGACGCGCTTGCGCTCGGGCGGCACCTCGATGGGGGTGATCTTCTCGAGCATCTTGACCCGGCTCTGCACCTGCGCGGCCTTGGTCGCCTGGTACCGGAAGCGGTCGATGAACGCCTGCATCCGCGCGACTTCTTCGTCCTGCAGCCGCTTGCGCTCGCGGAGACGTGCGAGCCGCGCGTCGCGCTCGACGAGGTAGGCGCTGTAGCTGCCCGGAAAGCTGGTGATGGCGCGCAGGTTGATGTCGGCTATCGCGGTCACCACCCGATCGAGGAAGAAGCGGTCGTGGGAGACCAGCACGACGGCGTGCGGATAGCCCACGAGGAAGTCCTCCAGCCAGTTGCGGGCCTCCAGGTCGAGATGGTTGGTGGGCTCGTCCATCAACAGGAGGCGCGGGCGCTGCAGCAGCAGCTTCGCCAGCGCGATGCGCATCTGCCAGCCGCCGGAGAATTGCTCCGTCGGGCGGCTCAGGTCCGTCTCCCGGAACCCCAGGCCGCGCAGCACAGTGGTCACGCGCGCCTCGATGTCGTAGCCGCCCTGGTGCTGGAACGTGTCCTGCAGCTCGCTGTAGCGCGACAGCAGCCCGTCGTGATCGGCGGCCGCCGGGGCAGCGGCGAGGCGGGCCTCGATCTCCCGCATCTCCGCCTCCACGGCCGCCAGCTCGTCGAACGCAGCGGCTGCCTCCTCGTAGAGCGTGCGCCCCGCGTGGACGATGCCGTCCTGCGGCAGGTACCCGACGGTCAGGTCGGCGGGATGCGCCAGCCGGCCGGCGTCCGGCTCTTCCAGCCCGGCCATCAGCCGCAGCAGGGTCGTCTTGCCGGCGCCGTTCGGACCGCACAGGCCCAGGCGGTCGCCGGGCTGCACCTGCCAGGTGACGGCGTCGAACAGCACGCGCGCCCCGAACGCCTTGTGAACGGCGGAGAGCTGAATCATCGCGGGTGCGCCGCGCGCCCGCTCGGGAGCACGCAAAACCGGCCGACTCTCATCGGTCGTCGTTCGTCTAAGCTGGTGAAAGCGTCATTCACGCGGCATGTCATCCATGCAGAAGACCGACGAAGAGCTGGTCAACAGCGCCGCGCGCGGCGACACGGACGCGTTCAACACGCTCGTGGCGCGCTGGGAGGTTCCCATCCACGCGCTGGCGTACCGCGTGCTGGGCCGGGAGGAGGACGCCCGCGACGTGTGCCAGGAGGCGTTCCTGCGCGCGTTCCGCGGCCTGTCGCGGTTCAAGCGGCAGGCGAAGTTCTCTTCGTGGCTGTACCGGATCGCGCTGAACCTGTGCAACGACCGCCTGCGCCGCGAGCGGCGCGTCGGTTTCGTCCAGCCGCCGGACAACTTCGAGTCGGTCGGCCGGGCCGCCGTGGATCCAATCAACGAGACCGTCGAGGACCTCTTCATCCGCCGCGAGCTGGGCCGCGCCGTGCAGCAGGCCATGGCCAGGCTGTCGCCCGAGCAGCGCACGGTGATCGTACTCAAGGAATATCACGATCTGACGTTTCGGGAGATAGCCGAGCTGGTGGGCTGCCCGCTCAGCACGGTCAAGACGCGGCTCTATCAGGGGCTCAGCGTACTGCGGAAGCATCTGGAGCGCAACGGCGTGCGGGCGCCGCTGGCGGCCCGCTCGGGCTGATCGCCGGCCCGTGCGGCGTGGGAGTTGACCATGGACAAGGATTCACCGTGCGGTTTGGACAGGGACGCGCTGGTCGCCTGGCTCTACGACGACTGCGAGCCCGCGGATGGCGAGCGGGTCGCGGCGCATCTGGCGGTGTGCGCCCGGTGCGCGGCCGAGGTCGAGTCGTTCCGGTCGCTGCGCGGTTCCCTGCAAGCGTGGGACGCGCCCGCGATGCCCTCCGGCATTCGCGTGGTGTCCGAGCGTGATGCGCGGCGCGGCCCGTGGTCGCAGTTCGTGCTGCGCCCGGCATGGGGCTTGGCTGCGGCGGCCGGCGTGCTGCTGGGGGTGGGGCTCGCGGTGGCCGGCGTCGAGATGCGGATCGTCGACGGCGGATTCATCGTGCATGTCGGCGGCGTCGTGGAGTCGGACGTCGCGCAGGCGGAAGCCGGGTCCGCGGTCCCGCCGGGTGTGGAGATATCCGCCGCCCCGGACAGCAGTGGCGCGCCGTGGCAGGTCGATCTCGCGCGGCTCGAATCGGAGCTGCGCCGCGATCTGGCTGGTGCGGAGGCTCCCGCGCCGAGCGCGCGAGACGACTTGATGGAACAGGTCCGGGGGTTGATATCGCAGAGCGAGCAGCGCCAGCAGCAGGAGCGTGCGCTGTGGCTGACGGAGTTTGCGCAAGAGGTCGACATGCAGCGCCACGCCGACCGGCAGCAGCTCCAGCAGGAGCTGGGCGCGCTGGAGGGCTTCGCCGATTATCTCGTGCGCGTCTCGGAGCGCTAGCGATGCGTGACACGACCCGGGCGTTGCTCGTGCTGGCCGGCGTGTTCCTGTGCGCCGTTCCGGCCGCGGGACAGCCGGTGGCGGACGGCTCCCTGCCCGCCGCGGAGCGGCAGGTGCTCCTCATCGAGCAGGGGCTGGAGCAGGCCGTGCGCCGCGGCGTCGACGCGCTCGAACAGCGGCTCCCGGCGCCGCTTCCCGGCCTCGTCGTATTCGCCGGCACGATCCGGGCGCGCGGCTTCGTCGTGGACGGCTACGGCCTGTTCTTCGACGTCGAATTCCCGGTGGTCCGGCGCAGCATCCTCTGGTCCATCACCGCGATGCGGCAGCACGACAGCGCCATGGCGCAATCGCTGGCGACCCTGCGGCGCCGCGTGCTCGAGATGCCGCCGGGCCTCGCGCGGTCCACGCTCGAGGACATGATCCGCGAGCTGGAGCGCGCGACGCGCACTCCGGGGTTCGCGCGGGGATCCGAGGCCGCGGCGGATGACCCCGACGGCACGCGCAGCGAGTCCCCCGCGCCGACGGCGCCCGCGGACCTGGAAGCGTTCTACCGCGCCGCGCTGCAGGGCGAGCTGGCCGCCGCGCTGGTCGCCTACGGCGGCGCGCTGCCGCCTGGAGCGCTTGCCGACAGCGAATGGCTGACGGTCGCCGCGCGGGATGGCCGGGGCCGGCCCGCAGGCGCGCGCCGCACGCTGCAACTGCGGATCCTCGGCGGCCACCTCCGCGCGCTCCGCGACGGCCGGCTCACGGTCGAGGACACGCGCTCCCGCATCGAGATTCGCTAGCAGCCCCTCGCGAAGTCCCGCGTTGCACCCGGGCCGGTCGGGCTCCCGTCCATCGTGATCTACAATCTGCCCATGTCTGCGAGCTCTCCGCGGCGCCGCGCACGGCGGTTGGCGTGCCTGGCCATGCTGGTCGTGCTGCCCGCCGGCTGCGGAGAGCAGCTCGACGTACCCACGTCGCTGCAGGTGACCGACGTCACCTCCGGCTGGCTGGACGCCGGTCTCGACACGCTCGGCCGCACGAAGCTCGTTCCCATCATCTCCTTCCGCCTGGTGAACGTTTCCGACGGCCCGCTGCGCACGATTCAGTTGAACGGGGTGTTCCGGCGCTGCCTCGCGCCCGGGGTGGAAGTCCCGCCGGCCGAAGCGATGGTGTCTCCCGCGAACGCGGAGGCCGGGACGTGCCCCGGCGAGGACCAGGAGTGGGGCAACGCGTTCCTGGGCCGTGCGGTGGGGCGCGACGGGCTGGAGCCGGGGGCCGCCGCCGGTCCGTTCACGATGGAGTCCGGGCTCGGCTATACGGGGGAGCAGCCGCGGATCGAGATGCTGCAGCACCGCCAGTTCGTGGACGTGAAGGTCGAGCTGTTCGTGCGGCACCGGTCCGACCCCTGGACCAGCCTCAGCGAATACCAGATCGATCGGCAACTGCTCACGCAGTAGCGGGTGGCCCCGGTGCAACGCCCGCTCCCGCCAGCCACCGCCGACGACCCCGCGGCCCCGCGGCTCTCCCGGCGCCTCGGTGCGTTCGACGGCGCCGCGATCATCGTCTCGAACGTCATCGGCAGCGGCATCTTCATCGTGCCCGCCTTCGTCGCCATGGGCGTTCCGGACGCGCGGGGCATGCTGGCCGTGTGGCTCGCCGGCGGGCTGCTGGCGTTCGCCGGGGCGATGGCGTACGCCGAGCTCGCCACGCTCAAGCCGCACGCCGGCGGTGAATACGTCTACCTGCGCGACGCGTATGGTCCGGTAGCCGGGTTCCTGACCGGCTGGACGTCGTTCGTGGCCGGATTCTCAGGCGCGATCGCCGCCAGCGCCGTCGGCATGGCCAGCTATCTCGGGCGGTTTCTGCCGGCGGCGGCCGACACCACGCCCCTGGCGCAGGCCGCGCTCGGCCCGTTGACGCTCACGCTGTCCCCCCAGTCGGTGGTGGCGCTGGCGGCCATCGCCGGATTCTCGGCCGTGCACGTGCTCGGTCTCGGACCGGGACGCATCGTCCAGAATGTGCTCGCCGTCCTGAAGGTGCTCGTGCTGGTGGCCTTCGTCGCGTTCGGCTTCACCATCGGCATGGGATCGTCCGCCAATTTCGCCGCCGGCGGGGCGCCGGTGCTGGCGTCGAGCTGGGTGCTGGCGCTGATTCCCGTGATGTTCAGCTACTCGGGCTGGAACGCCGCGGCATACGTGGCCGGGGAGATTCGCGATCCCGGCCGCAACGTGCCGCTGGCGCTGGGCGTCGGCACCGTCACCGTCGTTGTGATCTACCTGCTGTTGAACATGCTGTACGTCTATGCGCTGCCGGTCGCGGATCTCGCGGCCGTCGAGGTGCGGGTGGTGGATGCCGCGGCGGAGCGGCTGTTCGGGGCCGCCGTGGCGGCGCCCCTCGCCGCCGCCTCGGTCGTGATGATCGCCGCCAGTATCAGCGCGATGGTGCTGGCCGGGCCGCGCGTGTACTACGCGATGGCCCGGGACGGCCAGTTCTTCGCCAGCCTGGCGCGCGTCCATCCCCGGTTCCGGACGCCGGCCGCCGCAATTGTCGCCCAGAGCGCGTGGGCGGGCCTGCTCGTGCTGACCGGGACGTTCGATCAGCTCGTGACGTACACGGGGTTCGCCGTGGTGCTGTTTGCCGGCGTCGCGGTGACGGCGGTGTTCGTGCTCCGGCGCCGTGCGCCGCAGGCGCCCCGCCCGTTCCGGGCCTGGGGCTACCCCGCGGCGCCGTTCGTCTTCGCGGCAGCCAGCGCCATGATGGTCGCCAATGCCATCTGGCGCGATCCCGGACCGTCGGCGGCCGGCCTGCTCATCATCGCCGCCGGCGTACCCGTGTACCTGTTCTTTCGCCGCCGGGCCGTCCCGCGAGGAGATTGACCATGCCGCAGCAATTCCACGGTACGACGGTGCTGGCCGTGCGCCACGGCGACCGCACCGTAATGGCGGCTGACGGCCAGGTGACGCTGGGGGCGACGATCGTCAAGCAGAGCGCGCGCAAGATCCGGCGGCTGTACCAGGATCGGATTCTGGCGGGCTTCGCCGGGTCCTCGGCCGACTCGTTCGCCCTGTTCGCGCGCTTCGAGGCGAAGCTGGAGCAGTATCGCGGCAACCTCGAGCGATCCGCCGTGGAACTCGCCAAGGACTGGCGCACCGACCGCCTCCTGCGGCGGCTCGAAGCGATGCTGATCGTCGTCGACGCGTCGGCGACCTTCGTGCTGTCCGGCACGGGCGACCTGATCGAGCCGGACGACGGGATAGTGGCTATCGGCTCGGGCGGGACGTATGCGGCGGCCGCGGCCAAGGCGCTTGCGCGGCATACCGATCTCGACGCGCGGACCATCGCCGCAGAGGCGATGGGAATAGCCGCGGACATTTGCATTTACACGAATGCCAGTGTCACTATCGAAGAACTCTGAGCCACCGTTGCGGCGGGGCCTGCCGCCTGCCACAGGCTGCTAGCATGCCCATCCACCTGCCCGAAGCGACCCTTACGAGCGCTGACAGCCTGACGCCGCGGCAGATCGTGGCCGAGCTCGACCGCTACGTGGTGGGGCAGGCGCGCGCGAAGCGCGCGGTTGCCGTCGCCCTGCGGAACCGCCTGCGGCGCCAGAAGCTGCCGCCCGAGCTGGCGGAGGAAGTGGCGCCCAAGAACATCCTGATGATCGGGCCGACCGGCGTCGGCAAGACCGAAATCGCCCGCCGGCTCGCCCGGCTGGCGCAGTCGCCGTTCATCAAGGTCGAGGCCTCCAAGTTCACCGAGGTGGGCTACGTGGGCCGCGACGTGGAGTCGATGGTCCGCGACCTGGTCCAGCTCGCGGTCGACATGGTGCGCGAGCAGCGGACCGTCGAGGTGCGTCAAAAGGCGCGCGAGCACGCCGAGGAGCGCCTTCTCGATCTGCTGCTGCCGCCGCTGCGGCCCGTGCCCGACGCGCCGGACGCGCAGCCGGCCGGCGAGTACGCCAGGCGCACGCGGGAGAAGTTCCGGGAGCAGTTGCGCGCCGGACAGCTCGATACGCGGGTGGTCGAGGTCGACGCGCGCGAGCGGTCCATGCCGTCGATGGAAGTGATCAGCGGTTCGTCGATCGAGGAGATCGACATCAACATCAAGGAGATGCTGCCGGGCCTGTTCCAGTCGCGCACGCGCAAGCGCCGGATGAAGGTGCCGGAAGCACTCGAGTACCTGGCGCAGGAGGAGGAGCAGAAGCTCGTCGACATGGAGAGCGTGAGCCGCACGGCCGTGGCGCGCGTCGAGGAGGCCGGGATCATCTTCATCGACGAGATCGACAAGGTCGCCGGGCGCGAGGGCGGGCACGGTCCGGACGTGAGCCGCGAGGGGGTGCAGCGCGACATCCTGCCGATAGTCGAAGGCACGACGGTCAATACGAAGCACGGCATGGTGCGGACGGACCATATCCTGTTCATCGCGGCCGGCGCATTCCACATCTCGAAGCCTTCCGACCTGATTCCGGAGCTGCAGGGGCGTTTCCCGATCCGGGTGGAGCTGGACGCGCTCGGCACGGACGAGTTCATGCGGATCCTCACGGAGCCGAAGGGCGCGCTGATGACGCAGTACACGGCGCTGCTGGCGACCGAGGGGCTCGATCTGACCTTCGAGCCCGGTGCCGTGCAGCGCATCGCGGAGTTCGCGACGATGGTGAACGACCGCACCGAGAACATCGGCGCGCGCCGGCTGCACACCGTCATGGAAAAGCTGCTCGACGAGGTCTCGTTCGACGCGCCGGACATGTCGGCCCGCAGCATGGTCATCGACCGCGACTACGTCGAACGGATGCTGGTGGACATCGTCAAGAACGAAGACCTCTCCCGCTACATTCTGTGACCCGCCACCAGGGCTCCCAGTTCGTCGTCGGGCTGTCCACGCTGTTGCTGGCGGCGGCGCTGCCGGCCTGCGGCATCCGCGGCCGGCCGCAGCCCCCGCTGATCATCCTGCCGGCCGCCGTTTCGGACCTGTCGGCGGTGCGCCTCGGCAACGAAGTCCATCTGGAGCTCACGGTTCCGGAGGCCAACGCCGACGGCTCGCAGCCGCCCGACATCGAGCGCATCGACATCTACGCGGTGACGACGCTGCCGGAGGCGGACGGCGCGCCGCTCGTGCTCGACGAGTGGATCGAGGACGCGAATCCCATTCTCACGCTCGATGTCGTCGTGCCGGAGGAGCCTGAAGCCGGCGCCGGGGAGGAGCTGGAGGATCGCGCGGACAACGCGCCTGCGGAGGATCGGACGTATGCGCCGGGCGAGCTGGTCACGGCGATCGAAGCGCTGACGCCGGACATCGTCGAGCCGGTGGAGATCGAGCGGGAGGAGGAAGAGGACGAGGAGGACGAGGAGGCGCTCGACGAGGGCGCGCTGGAGGCGGCAACGGATGCGACTCCGCTGGCCGGCCCGCTCGTCTCGCCGCCGCTGCCGCGCGTAGCGCGGCGCACCTACATCGCGGTTGCAATTTCCAGGCGCAACCGGCAGAGCGCCGTGTTCGCGGCGCCGCCCGTGCCGGTGCAGCCGGCTCCCGATCCTCCGGGCCGTCCCGTCGTGACCTATACGGAGACATCGATCGAGCTCGAGTGGACTGCGCCGGACACCGCCTTGCTGCCGGTGCAGCGCGCCGCGGCCGCGGACAGTGCCGGGGAGGACGGCGCCTTCGATGAGAGCGCGGGCGAGGCGGAAGAGGTCGCGGAGGACGCAGCGGAAGCGCCGGAAACGGCGGAACAGACGGAGCCGGCGGACGCGGTAGAACAGACAGAGCCGGCGGAACCGGTAGAACAGACGGAGCCGGCAGAAGCAGTGGACGAAACGGAAGCGGCAGCGGAGGTTGAAGAGGCCGAACCGGCGGACGCGGGCGAGACGCCGGCGCCGCCCGTGCTGGCGTCGACGACGCTGCTGCCGCTCCAGACGCCGACGCGCTATGATGTCTACGACGTGTCGCCGCCGGCCGAAACCGAGACCGAAACCGAGACAGAGGCGGGCGGCGGGCCCGACGCCGCTGACAGTGGGATTCCCAGGCCCCTGAACGCTCAACCGCTCGCCGCAACGTCGCGCGCCGGCGTGGAGGCGACGCTGGGCGTTGAGCGCTGTTTTCTGGTGCGGACGGTCGACACGATCGATCCGTTGGACAGCATGCCGCTCCGGAGCTCGCCATCCGAGACCGCTTGCGTGCTGCTGACCGACATATTCCCGCCAGCCGTGCCAACGGGTCTGGTCGCGGTGGCCGGGGCCGGCGCCATAAGCCTCACCTGGACCGCCAATGGGGAAGCCGACCTCGCGGGGTACGTGGTGCTGCGCGGACGCGACCCGGAAGCAGAGCTCGAGGCGTTGACGCCCGAGCCCATCGCGGCGACCAACTATCGGGACACGGAAGTGGAAGCGGGGCTCGACTACGTGTACGCGGTCCAGGCGGTCGACCGCTCCGATCCGCCGAACGTCAGCGCGGCGTCGGAGCAGGTTGCGGAGCAGGCGCCATGATCGAGCGGGCACATCACATCTACCGGGTGGCGCAGGACGGCGGGCCGGCCCACGTCCTCGAGAGCGGCGGCGAATGGCGCGCGCTCGACGGCGAGCTGTTCGGCGGCTACGCGGCCGGCGCGCCGGTCGACCCGGCCGGGCTGCGGTTGCTGGCTCCGGTCGAGCCGTCCAAGATCGTGGC
The DNA here is from genome assembly GCA_022820825.1 of Vicinamibacteria bacterium. GTDB lineage: Bacteria > Acidobacteriota > Vicinamibacteria > Vicinamibacterales > UBA8438 > JAAXGX01. The sequence goes on along the minus strand of JAJEEU010000070.1, from coordinate 4,807 downwards.
CGTCGGCCTCAACTACAGGGACCACGCCGCCGAAATGAAAAAGCCGCTGCCGGCCGAGCCGCTCATATTCCTGAAGCCGTCCTCGGCCGTGGTCGGGCCGGGCGCGGCGATCACCCTGCCGCCGGGGGTGGGCCGCGTGGACTACGAGGCCGAGCTGGGCATCGTCATCGGCAGGCGCGCGTCGCGCGTGGCGGCGTCCGCTGCGCCGGCCTATATACTCGGCCTGACCTGTGTCAACGACGTCACCGCCCGGGAGCTGCAGAAGCGCGACGTGCAGTACACGCGGGCCAAGGGGTTCGATACGTTTGCGCCGCTCGGCCCGGCGGTGGCGGTCGGGGTCGGGGGCGGGGCGCTCGACGTGCAGGCCTGGCTCAACGGGGAGCGGCGTCAGTCTTCGAACACGCGCGAGCTGATATTCGACATCGGATACCTCGTCGAGTTCGTCACGTCCGTCATGACACTGCTGCCGGGAGACGTCATCTCCACCGGCACGCCGTCCGGGGTCGGCCCGCTCGCCGCCGGGGATCGCATCGCCGTGAGGATTCCGGGCGTCGGCGAGCTGGTCAACGAGGTGGTTGCCGCGCATCCAGGATAAGGAGCCCTGCACGATGAAGCTGTTCGTCGACTCAGCGCATGTTCCCGACATCGAACGTCTGGCGCCGCTCGGCATCATCGACGGCGTGACCACGAATCCGTCGCTGCTGGCCAGGGAACAAGGCGATCCGGACGCCATTCTGAAGGCGATCTGCACGCTTGTCGGCGGTCCGGTCAGCGCCGAGGTGGTGTCGACCGAGGCGGACGAGATGGTGCTCGAAGGGCAGCGCCTGGCGGGCATCGACCCGCACATCGTCGTCAAGGTGCCGTTCGGGCGCGCCGGGATCAGGGCGTGCCGCGCGTTGACGGAGCAGGGCATCCGGGTGAATGTCACGCTCGTCTTCTCCCCGGCGCAGGCGCTGCTGGCGGCCAAGGTGGGCGCGGCGTACGTCAGCCCGTTCATCGGCCGGCTCGACGACATCTCCACGTCCGGCATGGAGCTGGTCAGCCAGATCATGGACATCTTCGACAAGCACGAGTTCGCCACGGAGGTGCTGGTGGCGAGCGTCAGAGGCCCCCTGCACGTCGTGGACGCCGCGGCGATGGGCGCGGACATCTGCACCTGCCCGGCCAAGGTGATCGACGCGCTGTTCGAACACCCTCTGACCGACATCGGCCTGCGCAAGTTCCTGGCCGACTGGGAGCGCGCCCAGGCCGCCAAGGTCTAGCGACCCTCGCGCAGCCCCCGTCAAACAATGAATACACGCGAGATACTGAAGGACTACGAGCGCCGCGCCGAGCTGGGCGGCGGCGCTGCGCGGCTGAAGCGGCAGCACGCCGCCGGCAAGCTGACGGCGCGCGAGCGGATGGATCAGTTCTTCGACACCGGCAGCTTTCGGGAGGTCGACAAGCTCGTAACCCACCGCTGCCGCGATTTCGGCATGGAGGACGAGCTGATCCCCGGCGACGGCGTCGTGGCGGGCCACGGCGAGGTGGACGGCCGGCTGGTGTACGCGTTCGCCCAGGATTTCACCGTCTTCGGCGGGTCGCTCTCCGAGACGAACGCATCCAAGATCGTCAAGATCATGGATCTGGCGGTACGCAACGGCGCGCCTGTCGTCGGCCTGAACGACTCGGGCGGCGCGCGAATCCAGGAAGGCGTGCTGTCACTCGGCGGCTATGCCGACATCTTCCTGCGCAACACGCTGGCGTCGGGCGTGATCCCGCAGATCTCCGCCATCATGGGGCCCTGCGCCGGCGGGGCCGTCTACTCCCCGGCCATCACGGACTTCAACGTGATGGTGCGCGAGTCGAGCTACATGTTCGTCACCGGCCCGGACGTGATCCGCACCGTGACCCACGAGGAGGTCACGAAGGAGGAGCTGGGCGGCGCCATGACCCACAACGAGCGGAGCGGGGTGGCGCACTTCGCGGTCGCCGACGATCGCGAATGCCTGGCGCTCATCCGCACGCTGCTCGGCTATCTGCCGAGCAACAATCTCGACGACGCGCCGCGCGTCGAGACGGCGGATCCGGACGACCGCGAGGACGAGCGGTTGAACACGCTGGTCCCCGAGTCGCCGAACCAGCCCTACGACATCCTGGACCTGATCCGCTCCGTGGCCGACGACGGGGCGTTCCTCGAGGTGCACCGGCACTACGCGCGCAACATCGTCGTCGGGTTCGCGCGGCTGGGCGGGCAGTCGGTCGGCGTCGTGGCGAACCAGCCGGCGCACCTGGCCGGCACGCTCGACATCGACGCGTCGGTGAAGGGCGCGCGCTTCGTGCGCTTCTGCGACGCCTTCAACATCCCGCTGGTCACGTTCGAGGACGTGCCCGGCTTCCTGCCGGGCACCCAGCAGGAGTACGGCGGCATCATCCGCCACGGCGCCAAGCTGCTGTTCGCCTTTGCGGAGGCGACCGTGCCGAAGGTGACCGTCATCACCCGCAAGGCGTACGGCGGCGCGTACTGCGTCATGGCGAGCAAGCACATCCGCACGGACGTGAACCTGGCCTGGCCCACCGCGGAGATCGCGGTGATGGGGCCGGAAGGCGCGGTCAACATCCTGTATCGCAAGGAGCTGCAACAGGCCGCCGATCCGGCCGCGGCGCGGGCGGAGCGGGTCCGCGAGTTCCGGGAGAAGCTGGCCAACCCGTTCGTGGCGGCAGGGCGCGGATTCATCGACGAGGTGATCGAGCCCAGCAGCACGCGGCCCCGGGTGATTGCCGCGCTCCGGAGCCTGGAGGGCAAGCGCGACACGAACCCTCCCAAGAAGCATGGCAACATTCCGCTATGAAGGTCCTGGTCGCCAACCGCGGAGAGATCGCCGTCCGGGTCATGCGCGCCTGCCGCGAGATGGGCGTGCCGACGGTGGCGGTGTACTCGCCCAGCGACCGGCTGGCGCCGCACGTGCGGTACGCCGACGAGGCGGTCGGCCTCGGCGCTGACCGGCCGGCCGAGAGCTATCTCGACATCGGCAAGCTGATCGACGCGGCGCGCCGGACCGGCGCCGATGCGGTCCACCCCGGCTACGGATTCCTGGCGGAGAACGCGGAGTTCGCGGGCGCCTGCCGCGACGCGGGCCTGCGCTTCGTGGGCCCGGCCGCCGGAGTTATCGAGCTGATGGGCGGGAAGACGGCGTCCCGCTCGGCGGCGCAGGCGGCGGGGGTGCCGGTCGTGCCTGGCACCGACGGTCCTCTGGCCGGCGATCTTCCCGACGACGAGGTGCGCCGGCTGGCCGCGTCGATCGGCTATCCGCTGTTCGTCAAGGCGGTGGCCGGCGGGGGCGGCAAGGGCATGCGGCTCGTGCGGGAGCCGGATGCGCTGGTCGGCGCGGTCCGGGCGGCGCGTTCCGAAGCCGGCACCGCCTTCGGCAATCCGGACGTCTACCTGGAACGCTGCGTCACCGTGGCGCGCCATATCGAGGTGCAGTTGCTGGGTGACGAGCACGGCAACGTCGTGCCGTTCGTCGAGCGGGAATGCTCGATACAGCGCCGGCACCAGAAGGTGATCGAGGAGACGCCGTCGATTGCGGTGGACACGGCCACCCGGCAGGCGCTGGGGGAGGCGGCCGCGAGCCTGGCGCGCGGCGTGGGCTACACGAATGCCGGCACGGTCGAGTTCCTGCTCGACGAGGACGGGAAGTTCTACTTCCTGGAGATGAACACCCGGCTGCAGGTGGAGCATCCGATCACCGAGCTGGTCACCGGCATCGACCTGGTCCGCTGGCAACTGCGCATCGCGCGCGGCGAACGGTTGACGCTGGACGCGGAACGCACGCTCGCGCCCCGCGGCCACGCGATCGAATGCCGCGTCTACGCCGAGGATCCGGAAGCCGGCTTCGTGCCGTGCCCGGGCCGCATCACGACGCTGCGGAGGCCCGACGGGCCCGGCATCAGGGACGACAGCGGCGTTGCGGCAGGGTACGCGGTGCCGCTGTTCTACGACTCGATGCTGTCCAAGCTGGTGGCATGGGGCGAAACGCGATCCGAAGCCATCGATCGGATGGTGCGCGCGCTGACGGAATACGAGATCGGCGGCGTGCGGACGACGATCCCGCTTTTCCGCTGGATGCTGCGGCACCCGGACTTCGTATCCGGCCGCTTCGATACCGGATATCTGGACCGGACCCTCGCCGTCCGGCCGGCTGAGCCGTTGCTCGCGCCGCCGCCGGAGGCCGAGGAGGTCGCGCTGCTCGATATCCTCTCGGGCGGACGCGTCAACTGGGGCGCGGGACGCGGATTCGACCGGACCGAGTTCCGCGCCTTCGGCGTGGAGCTGGAGGAGTCCTATCCGCGCTTCCGCGAGTCAGTGCAGGTCGTGCTCGAAGCTTGGCGCCAGGAACGCATCACCTGGCATGGCGACTACTTCAAGTTCGATGAGATCGAGGTGCTGCCGAAGCCGTATCAGCAACCGACCCCGCCGTTCTGGGTCGCGGCCGGCGGCCCTGATGCAATCGATTGGGCAGCCCGGCAGGGTTACTCGATCTTGATGGACCCGCACGCGACGCATCAGGAGCTCGGCGACAAGCGTCGCAGCTACTTCAAGGCGCTCGACTCGTACGGCCACGACACCGCTGAACGCGTGATTCCTATGGCGCGCCTGATCGCTGTTGCGGAAACGGATGAAGAGGCTGAAGAGATTGCGCGCAATGGAGCTCAGTGGACGATCGGCTCATACGCCAACGACAAGGTCAGCGTCAACTCAAATACGTAGCGCTCGCTCTCGGATCAGCAACGAGTTGAGCGCTACGCAAACCATGTCGTGATTCAT
>JAJEEU010000063.1 GCA_022820825.1 Vicinamibacteria bacterium | reverse complement strand
AGGTGGAGCGTTTCTTTGCGTGGCTGCAATGGCAGCGTCGCATTGTGACGCGCTGGGAGTACTACCCGGCGAACTTTCTGGGATTCGTGCAGCTCGCCTCATTGCTGATATTGTTCAAACGATTTTGAGATAGGTTCTAGTTACGGATCACGACTTCTTCCGAGCTCCCGGGCGACAAAAGGAATCCGTGCGTGTAAAGACTACAAAGGGTAAGAACTTGAGGAGCGCCGACTCGTATTTTACGAGCCTGGAATCTCTCTATGAGATGAATATCCGGTTGCTTTCCAGCAAGGCGAGAGCTCACAGTGGTTGGGACGCTGAGGCAAGTGATTTTAACGCCTTTAAGCGTTTACGCCCGAGTGACGAAATCATGGACGCGTTGTATGACGAGCTCACCCTCTACTGGGACGCACTGCTTGATGTCCTTCCCGACTTGCGCAGTAGTCCGTCGGACATGCGAAGTCATGCGACTGGCGATGAATTACGAGATCACGTCCTTTTCTGGCCGATTGGTCAGGAGTTGATGGCCGACGTGGCCCGCGATCTGCTCAACTATCGGCAGACGGAACCGGCGACGCCGACGAATGAATCTGCCCGCGGTGCATTGTCTGCACTAGGCCGTATAGATTGGAATTTCCACAACACACCATGGCGGCACTTGCTCCTGATACCTGATGACGAGGGGATGAACAACTGGAGGATTCGAAGCGAGGAACGAAAAGCGGCGCAGTTGGTAGCTAGGAGAATTTTAAATTGGCAGGTCGGTCTTGACGAATTGGCGGATAATGAGGTTTCTAAGCTTCGCAGTGACTGGGAGTTAATGCTGCTACCTGCTATGTCTGATGCGCAGCATGAGGAGTTATGGAGTTCCATCGAAGAAGGCATCCTACGGTGATCACAGTTTCCGTTGGTTGAAACTAGCTTCATGGAAGGCGGCTACCGACGATTCGGCGTTAGCGTTGCGACAACGGCGCACGGTTGGCGCGTTCTACTCACCCCGGGCGGGGTTCGTCCTTCACCAACCGAGCGGCTGCGAGTGCTTGCGGACCGCGCACTACAACTAGATGCCGCTCTAGCTCGTGTCCTCGCAAAGGGGAAAGCAGTCACCATACACGTACAGCGAGACGACTTTGCGATACCGCGTGTACCGCGAACCGGCGGCGTGTTCAACTCAGCGGATCTGATACGACCCCTGCTAATGCGACGTAAGGTAGATGACGCCTTGTATCCATATCAACGTAGCGGCGTTGCATGGCTGCTACGGCATCGTCGCGCCCTGCTAGCCGATGACATGGGACTAGGGAAGACCGCCCAGGCCATCGGCGCCACACGGAGGTTGGTTCGTCAAGGCGTTGTTCGTTGGGGCCTAGTGGTTGTGCCGCGAACGCTTGTCGCGAACTGGCACGCAGAGTGTCGCACCTGGGCGCCGGAACTGTGCGTGAACTCCCAGCTACCGGTGGGTAAGCATCGAGATGAAATATGGTACCGAGCGGTTCAACGCGCACACCTCGTTATTACAACGTACGAACAGCTCCGTGACCCTCCTGCGGCCCTCTTGGACACCCCGCCCGACCTTGTCATTGCGGACGAAGCCCACCGCCTTCGCCGACGTGAGTCACTGTCCAACAGAGGGTTCAGCACAATATCTACAGACTGGCTCTGGGCCTTGAGTGGTACGCCCCTAGAGCGTGACGCTGAGGACCTAGCTGTCCTAATGTCCATCCTTGATCCGCGGCGCTTTTCGTCTGAAGACGGCAGACTGCATCCGGCAACGCTTCGTGCAAGAGCGCGTCCGTACATACTCCGGCGACGACGCGATGATGTTCTCGGCGAGCTGCCTCCCATTATGGAAAACGAGGAAGAACTCGAACTGACGAGCGCGCAGAGAGGAGCATACGTACGGGCCATTCGCACCCACGCTCAGAGGAATCGCCCCTCGTCGTTCCTGGCCTTGTTCGGCGAACTCCGCTCCATCTGTGATATGGAGTCAAATTCGCGAAGTAGTGCCAAACTTGACCGGATTCTTGATCTAATCGCCGACACAACTGCTAATGACGAAAAGGCGGTTGTTTTCTCGTACTTATTGCCTCCACTCTACGAACTGCGGGAGCGCTTGCGAAATGCAGGTGTCGGCTGCGAGATACTGACCGGTGAGATGGGGCTTTCAGAACGCAGTTGTGCGTTGGACCGTTTTCGCACCGATCCACGGAGCCACGTTTTGCTTGCCTCGAGTAGAGTTGCTTCGGAAGGACTAACGCTGACGGAAGCAAATCACGTTTTCTTCGTCAATCGTTGGTGGAATCCGTCATCGAATGCGCAGGCTAGGGATCGAGTTGTTCGAATCGGGCAAACGAGAGCTGTATGCGTATGGAATTTTTCTTGCCGCGGCACTGTCGAAAGTCGGCTAGGTAGTATCTTGGCCACCAAACAACAGACCTTTGATCAACTCATCGATGCTCTTCGTCAATCTGATATTAGTCAGTATAGTGAGTTATTTTCGGAGCCATAGAATCAGTGCAACCTGACGCCTTGTACCGGAAATCGCTGCCTATTGGGTCCTTGTATAATCCGTCGGTTTCGAATGATGCGTCCAATTCGCTATGCCTCAATCCTAAACATGGCAATCATCGTTGGGTGGAACACATAACGTATCGTCGATCTCTGTGTTGAGGATGTGCACGTGTGCAAGCGAACCGAGGTCGAGCACGCTAAGATTCCCGCACGATCTCCGACACGTCCGCGAGCTGGAGGATGACCTGCTCCACCTGGTGCATCAGGCGGAGGCGGGCGGTCCGCAGGGCCGGGTCGTCGGCCATGACGAACACCTCGGTGAAGAAGCGGTCCACGGCGGGGCCGATCTTTGCGGCCTCGGCGAACGCCTCGCGGTAGCCGCTGCCCTGCTCCACGGCGGCGTCGATGACGGACCGGCGGGCTGTCAGCTCGGCGAGCAGCGCCTGCTCGGCAGGCTCGGTCAACACTGCATCGAACGGTTCGTCCGCCGCCGCCTGCGCGGCTTCGGCGGGCAACTCGCGGGCGATGTTCTTCACCCGCTTGAAGACGGTGGCCAGCGTCCGGAAGTCGGGCGTCTCGGTGAACTCGGGGAGCACCTCCAGCTTGCGGCGCGCGTCGAGCGGACGGATCAGGTCCAGCGGCTGGTGGGTGACGGCGCGCACGTTGCGGACGTCGAATCCGCGCGCTTCCAGGACGTAGCGCAGCCGGTCGAGCAGGAACGCCGTCTCGCGCGCGCCGGCCGCCCGGTCCGTCAGCTCCTCCGGGTACTGGCCGGCCGCCTTGCAGCGCAGCGGGCCGATCGCCACGCGCGCCTCCAGGCCCGTCAGCTCCGGCAGATCGATCAGGATGCGCAAGAGGCCCTGCGCCTGGCGGCGGATGCCGAGCGGGTCGCGGGAGCCGGTAGGTTTCTCGCCGGCGCCGAACAGGCCGTAGACCGTGTCGACCTTGTCGGCCAGCGCCACGGCCGCCCACGTCACCGCGGCGGCGCCGAGTGCGTCTCGTGACGGCGGGTCGTCCGCTCCGACGCCGATCGGCAGGTAATGGTGGTAGATGGCCTTCCAGACCGCCTCCGGCTCGCCCTGCTCGCGGGCGTAGACGCCGCCCATCACGCCCTGGAGCTCGGGGAACTCCCCCACCATGTCGGTCGCCAGGTCGGTCTTGCACAGCGCCGCCGCGCGCCGCGCCGCGGCGGCGACGTCGTCGGGCTGGTCGAGCACGTCGCCGGCGATCTGCCCGGCCAGGGCCGCCACCCGCTCGGACTTCGCCCGATAGCTGCCGAGCCGCTTGTGGAACAGCAGTGTGTCGAGCCGCTCCAGGCGGTCGTCCAGCCGGCGCGCACGGTCCGCGTCCCAGAAGAAGCGTGCGTCACGCAGCCGCGCCACGAGCACCCGCTCCGCGTTGTGGGCGATGCGTTCGTTGCGCGCCGCGTCGTCACCCGGGACGTTCGTCACCGCCAGGAAGTGCGGCGTGAGCCGGCCCCCGTCATCGACGACCGGGAAGTAGTGCTGGTGGTGCACCATGGTGGTCGCCAGCACCTCGTCCGGGAGCGCCAGGAACTCGCGCGGGAACGTGCCGGTCACCACCGCGGGGTATTCGACGAGATCGGGCACCTCGGCGAGCAGCGCCGCCTGCTCGTCGAGCGCCGCCAGTCGGCCGCCAGCCGCCTTGGCGGCGGCTTCGAGCTCCCGCGTCACCCGCGCGCGCCGGTCCTCGCGGTCGACCAGTACGCAGGCATCCGCCAGGCGCCGGCTGTAGTCGCCGAACGACGTCACCTCGATCGGCGCGCCCGGCGTACCGGCGGCGCCGAAGAACCGGTGTCCGTACGTGACGCTGCCGGCCCGCACGGGCTCCACCTCGCTGGCCGCCGCGGCGGCGGTCCGCCCGATCTCGAACGGCGCCACGCGCCCGCCGTACAGGAAGACGAGCCAGCGGATCGGCCGGCCGAACAGGAACTCGCCGCGCCCGTCGTCGAGCGCGGCGTCCCAGCGCATCGCCTTCGGGAATGCCAGGTCGCGCAGCGTGGCCGCCAGGACGCCGCCCAGCACCGACTCCGTGGCGGCGCCCGCCTGCCGGCGGTGGCAGGCGAGGTACTCCCCCTTCGGCGTCTCCACGCGCGCCAGCGCGGCGACCTCCACGCCCTGCTTGCGCGCAAAGCCCAGCGCGGCCCGCGTCGGCTCGCCGGCTGCGTCGAATGCGGCGCTGACCGGCGGCCCGGTCACGGTCTCTTCGAGATCCGACTGCCGGTCGGCCAGCTCGGCCACCGTGGCCACGAGCCGGCGCGGGCCGACGAACGCGCGCACGGGGCCGCGGCGCGTGACGCGCACCTCATCCAGGCGGGCGGCCAACCGCTCGGCAAGCTGCGCCTCGATGCCCGGAATCCAGCTCGCGGGCATCTCCTCGCAGCCGATCTCCAGCAGCAGCTCGCGATACGTCGTGCTCACGCGCCCTCCGCCGAAGCTTTAGCGGAGGCGGACGCCTCCTCCCACGCGACGTGCGCTGCGGCTATGGCGACCGCCAGCTTGCGCACGCGCAGGATGTACGCCGCGCGCTCGGTGACGCCGATGCTGCCGCTCGCGTCGAGCAGGTTGAACGTATGCGAGCACTTCAGGCAGTGGTCCAGCGCCGGCAGGGTGAGGCCCGACGCCAGCAACTGCTCCGTCAAGTCGTAGTAGCGGTCGAACAGCTCGCGGTGCTCCCGCGCGTACTCTCCCGGCGCCAGCTCGACCTGCCCGAAGGCGTACTTCGACTGCTCCACCTCATCCCGGTGCCGCACCGTGCCGTACGACACGCCGGGCGCCCACTCCAGGTCGTAGACGTTGTCCACGCCCTGCAGGTGCATCGCGATGCGCTCCAGCCCGTAGGTCAGCTCCACGGAGATCGGCGCGAGGTCTATGCCGCCCGCCTGCTGGAAGTAGGTGAACTGCGTGATCTCCAGCCCGTCGAGCAGCACCTGCCAGCCGATGCCCCAGGCGCCCAGCGTGGGCGACTCCCAGTTGTCCTCCTCGAAGCGCACGTCGTGGCGCGTCGGGTCGATGCCGCACGCCTCCAGGCTGTCTAGGTAGATCCGCTGCGCGGCATCCGGGGACGGCTTCAGGATCACCTGGAACTGGTGGTGCTTGAAGAGCCGGTTCGGGTTCTCGCCGAAGCGGCCGTCCGCCGGGCGCCGCGACGGCTGGACGTAGGCCACGTTCCAGTGGCGCGGGCCGAGCACGCGCAGGAACGTCTCGGGGTGCATCGTCCCGGCCCCCACCTCGACGTCGAGCGGCTGGTGGATCAGGCAGCCGCGCTCGGACCAGAAGCGGGACAGCGACAGAATCAGGTCCTGAAGTGTCATGGGACGCTGGACGGGCGGCGGCTGCGCGGCAGGCGGCCGTCAGTCGCCGTCAGTCGGGGTCCTCGAGCGAGTCGTAGAACTTGATGATGTCGCCGCGGTCCGCCGACTCGTTGAAGGCCATCCCCGCGCGCGGGTGCTGGTTGAGCACGCCGGTCATCATGTACGGGTAGTCGAAGCCCCACTTCAGCGCCTCGCGCATCGGCTCGATGTGGTGCTGGATGCAGTGCAGCACCGGCCGCAGCCGGAACTTCGGGTTGTGCAGGAAGCTGAGCAGCAGCTCCATCGCGCAGTTCCCGGCGCCGCGTCCCAGCCCGGCCATGCTGGCGTCGAGCCGGTTGGCGCCCTTGATCGTGGCCTGGATGGTGTTGGCGAACGCGAGCTGGCGGTTGTTGTGGGCGTGCATGCCCACTTCCTTGCCGCCCGCCGCCGCGTAGCTCTTGAACGTGTCCATGTAGCCGTCGATCTGCTCGGCGTACAGCGCGCCGAAGCTGTCCACGATGCAGATGACGTCCGCCTCGGACTCGCCCACCAGCGCCAGCGCCTCGTTCAGCTCGCTCTCGGGCACCGTGGAGAGCGCCATCAGGTTGAGGCTGGTCTCGTAGCCCTTGTCGTGCGCGTCCTTGATCATGTCGAGGGCCAGCGGGATCTGGTGGATGTAGGTCGCCACCCGGATCAGGTCCAGGACGCTCTCGGACTTCGGCAGGATGTCCGTCTTGTAATCGCTCTTGTCGGCGTCGGCCATGGCCGACAGCTTCACGGGCGTATCGTTGTCGCCGACGATGCGGCGGACGTCGCTCTCCTGGCAGTGCTTCCACGGCCCGAACTTTCCGGGCGGGAACATGGTGCGCGAGTTGATGTACCCGATTTCCATGTAGTCGATGCCGCTCGCGACGCAGGCCTCGTAGACGGCCTTGACGGTCTCGTCGGCAAACTTGTGGTCGTTCATCAGCCCGCCGTCCCGAATCGTGCAGTCCAGCAGCTTGATCTCGGGGCGGTAGGACACCCAATGGCCCGCAGGAGTGTCCTGCGGCGCTCGCTCGCTCATCGCGCGCTCTCCTTTGTCTACTGTCTACCCGCTGTCGCCGGCCATCTCGCGGACGACGCGCAGCGATTTCAGATCCTTCTCCAGATGCGTCCGGATCAGCAGCCGGTGGGCCGCCGCCAGCTCCCGGCCGGCCCGGTCCTCCAGCGCGATCTCCTCCAGCGCGCCCGGCGCGGCCGAACGGGCCGCGCGCAGGAACGCGATTGCCGCGCCCGACAGCGGCGCGCCGGCGCCCGCCGGCTCGCACGCCGGGCAGGCCAGCAGGCCCGCCCCGGGCGACAGGCGCGCGCCCGCCTCCAGACCGCCGCCGCAATTGCCGCAACGGTCCAACGGCGGATACACGCCCTGCAGCCGCAGCAGCCAGTACTCGAAGTAACGCGCGAGCCGCTCGACCGGTCCGCCGGCCGCCAGCGCCTCGACCGCCGCCGCGCCCAGCCGGAACAGCGCGTCGCTGGGGTCGGCCTCCGGCGACCACTCGTCGATCAGCTCGGCGAAGTAGCCGGCGTGCGCCAGCGCGCTGGCGTCACGGCACAGGAGCGGCGAGCAAATCGGCTCGGCGTAGCGCAGCCGGACCAACTCGCGCCGCTCCCGCTCGAAGTACTCGACGCGCCCGCGCGTCAGCGGCTCCAGCCCGCCCGCGAAGCGCGACTTCGGCTTGCGGGCCCCCTTCGCCACGCCGCGGCGCTTGCCGCGGTCGGCCGTGAGGAAGACCACTATCCGGTCCGCCTCGCCCAGCTTGTACGTGCGCAGAATCAGCGCTTCCGCGGCATGCAGCGGCATCCGGAGCCAGCAGCCGCCGCGAACAGCAACCTCCGGCGGCGGCGCGGCAATATTCTAGCAGTCACAGCCCTTCCGCATTGCGCCGCGACCCGCGCCCCTAAATCCTCCCCAGGAAGAACGCGGCCAGCCCGAGGAAGGCGAAGAACCCGAACACGTCGGTCAGCGTCGTGATGAACACGGACGACGCCAGCGCCGGGTCGATCTTGAGGGCGCGCAGGGCGATCGGTATGAGCGTGGCCGCCACCGCGGCGACGATCAGGTTGATGAGCATCGCCAGCGCCAGAATGCCGCCCAGGTACGGGTTGCCCGCCAGCCACCAGGCGATACCCGCGCCCACGCCTCCCAGCACGAGGCCGTTGCCGATCGCGACCAGCGTCTCCTTGCCGAGCACCCGCCGCGAGTTGCTCCAGGTCAGCTCGCCCAGCGCGATCCCGCGCACCACGACGGTGAGGGTCTGCGTGGCGGCGTTGCCCCCCATGCTGGCGACGATGGTCATCAGCGCCGCCAGCGCCACCACCTGCTCCACCGTCGCCTGGAACTGCCGCACCACCATCGCCGCGAGCGTGGCCGTCACCAGGTTGATCCCCAGCCACGGCAACCGCTTGCGCCACGACTCGAACGGCCCCGTGAGCACGTGCTCGTCCGCCGACACGCCGGCCAGGCGCAGGATGTCCTCGGTGGCCTCGTCCTTGATGACGTCGATGACGTCGTCCACGGTGATGATGCCGACCAGCTTGTTCTCCTCGTCCACCACGGGGATCGCCAGCAGGTTGTAGGCGGCCACCTCGCGCGCGATTTCCTCCTGGTCGGTGTCGACGCGGGCGCTGATGAGATCAGACGTCATGACCCGCTTGAGCGGCGTCTCGGGCGACACCAGCAGCAGCCGCCGCAGCGAGACCACGCCGACCAGGTGCCGGCGGGCGTCGACCACGTACACGTAGAACACCATCTCCACTTCGCGCGACCGCTGCAGCTCCTCGATCGCCTGGCCGACCGTCAGGTCCTCGGCCAGCGCGAAGACGTTCGGGTTCATGATGCGGCCGGCGGTCTGGTCGTCGTACTCGAGCAGGTGCTGGACCTCGCCCGACTCCTTCTTCCGCATCAGGTCGATCACGGAGGTCGACAGATCGTCGGGCAGGTTGTCGAGCAGCGCCGCCGCGTCGTCCGACGGCAAGTCCTGGAAGAGCAGGGCCAGCCGGTCGGGCGGATGGTCCACGAGCATCGCGGCGCCCACCTCGGGCTCGAGCTCGGCCAGCGATTCCATCGCCAGGCGGCTGTTGTGATCGAGGAGCGTGTCGAAGACGGACCGGCGGTTGCGGTCCGGGAGGCTGGCGAAGACGTCAGCGAGATCGGCGGGATGCTGCTTCTGGAGAAGGTTGACGAGGTTGGCGGTCGCACCAATCCGCTGCAGTCGCTTGACCGAATCGAACACCACGTCGATTCTGCGCTGGGGCGGCATGGTAGCTACCTGGACGGTCTACAGACCTAACCGGGGTCGGCGCCGTGACCAATCGTTGTCCTTCGTCCAATTCAGAATCCAGAACGCTTGAGTGTACCACAGCCAGGACAAGGACCGGCACCCCGGATAACGGCGAAGTACGGAAGGGGGCGGCGAGCATCAAGCGGCCGTCCCCAGGCCGCGCACGGCGCGGCCTGGCGGCAGCGGCGCGGGGCGAAGGGGTCCCCGCTAGCAGCCGCCGGGGGTTTGGGGCGAAGCCCCAAGTTAACGATGCCGGCGGGCGACGCCGATCTCGTCGAGCATGCGCTCGTCCTCGCGCCATCCGGCCCGCACCCGCACGTGCAGGTCCAGATGCAGCCTGGCCGCGAAGAACCGCTCCAGGTCGGCGCGGGCTTCCGTGCCGATGCGCTTGATCTGCGCCCCGCCGCGGCCGATCACGATGGCCTTCTGGGACGGGCGGTCGACCAGTATGGAGCACCAGGCGCGGATCAGCCCGTCCCGCCCCGCCTCCTCGAACTTGTCGACCACGACCGCCGTCGAGAACGGCAGCTCCGCGCGGGTATGCCGCAGCAGTTTCTCGCGCACCGCCTCGGCCACCAGCACCCGCTCCGGCTGGTCCGTCAGGTAGTCGTCGGGATACAGCGGCTCGCCCTCCGGCAGCAGCTCCAGCACCGTGGACAGCAGCCGCTCGCAGCCGTCGCCGGTCAGCGCCGAGATCGGCACGATGGCCGCGAACTCGCGCTGTTGCCGGTACCAGTCGATGACCGGCAGCAGCCGCGGCTTGGCGACCAGGTCGATCTTGTTCAGGGCCGCGACGACGGGCGCGGAGACCTGCTCGGTCAGGCGCAGCACGAAGCGGTCGCCGGCGCCGGTGTCGACCGCGGCGTCGAGCACCATCACGACCACGTCGACGCTGCGGATGGCATCGAGCGCGACGTCGACCATCCGGACGTTCATGCGGTGCAGCGGCCGGTGGATGCCCGGCGTGTCCACGAACACGACCTGGCCCGGCGTGTCGCCCGCGACGTTGCGGACGCCGACGATGCGGTTCCGCGTGGTCTGCGGCTTGTCGGAGACGATGGCCAGCTTCGTGCCGACGAGCCGGTTCAGCAGCGTCGACTTGCCGGCGTTGGGACGCCCGATCAGCGACGCGAACCCGGCCCGCATGGTCACGCGCCGGCGGATTCCAGGCGGCGGATGCGCACGCGCTGCACGCGCCGCGCCTCGCCGTCCAGGATCTCGACGGCGACCTGGTCGACGGCCAGCGTCTCGCCGACCCGCGGCACGCGGCCCAGGCGCGCCAGCAGATAGCCCGCCACGGTCTCGAACCCCTGCCGCTCGACGGCCACGTCGAGGCGCTCGGCCATGTCGTCCACGGGCACGGTGCCCGAGAACACGAAGCTGCCGTTCCCCTCGTCGACGATCGGCTCGGCCTCGACGTCGTACTCGTCGCGGATCTCGCCGACGATCTCCTCGATGAGATCCTCCAGCGACACGAGCCCGGCCGTGCCGCCGTACTCGTCGTGCACGACGGCGATCTGGATCCGCTGCCGCTGGAACTCCTTGAGCAGGGCGGCGACGCGCCGCGTCTCCGGAACCACGTGCGCCGGACGCAGCAGGCGGCTGATGATCCGCTCGTCGCCCGCCGTGTCGGCCAGCGGCACCAGGTCCTTGACGAAGACGAAGCCGAGCACGTGGTCGAGATCCTCCTCGTAGACCGGGAGGCGCGAGTACTGCCGCTCGACGAACAGCGTGCGCAACTCGGACAGCGTCGCGCCCGCCTGCACCGCGACCACGTCCGGCCGGGGCGTCATCACCTCGCGGACGACGGTGTCGCCGAACTCGACGACGGAATGGAGCAGCTCGCGCTCGTCCTGCTCATCGACCGCGGAACGCGGCTCGCCGTTGGCGCCGGCGGCCGACGCCGCGCCGTTGGCCGCGGGCTCTTCGGCCCGCTCGCCGCGCATGCCGCACAGCCGCTCGATCACGGTATCCGTCAGCGGGCGGAGCACGCCGGCCACCGCGTGGAACGACGGCAGGAGTGCGCCGATGACGCGTTCGGGCTGCCGCCGCGCGACCACGAGCGGGATGACCCACGTGCATACGGGCACGAGCAGCAGGAGTCCCGCCAGCGCCAGCCAGCGGGCGACCGTTTCGTCGCCGGCCAGCCGCAGCGAGAGGACGACGGCCAGCAGCACCGCCACGGCCTGCAGCAGGCCCGCCGGCGCGAACAGCCGCACGGGCTCGTCCAGGTACTCGCCGAGCATCCCCGGCTGGCGCTGCCGCTCGGCGTTGAGGCGCAGCGGCAACCGCATCAGCAGGCTGAACGCCGCCTGCACCGTCCCGACGTAGACGGCCGCGCAGGCGAGCAGGAACAGCAGCAGCGGGATCACCAGACTTCTCCGCTCATGCCGCCCTTGCGCCAGAGGCGGCGCTCGAGCCGCTCCATTTGGCCGTCGTCGCACGTGTGGTCGTAGCCGAGCAGGTGCAGCAGGCCGTGCAGCGCGAGGCGCCGGTACTCCACGTCCACCGGACAGTCGCGCGCGCGCGCCTGGCGGCGCGCGATGCCCGTCGCAATGACGACATCACCGAGCTGGCGCCCGCCGCCGCCGCGGAGGCTGGCGTCGGCTCCGGCCGGGAACGACAGTACGTCGGTGGGACGGTCCACGCCGCGGAACTGGCGGTTCAGGGCGCGCATCTTGGCGTCGCCCACCAGCGCCAGCGTCATGTCGCCGCGCGCGGCGCGCGGCGCCACGCGGGTCAGCCAGTCGGGAAGGCCGTCCACCGGACGGGGACGGCCGCGACCGTCGGTGACGACCACGCGCAACGCACCGGCCGCCGCTGGATCCGCCGCGCCGGCGCTGTCGGGGTCGTCGGGATCAGTGGTCATGGGGCACGAGCACCGGATCGGGCGCCGGCGGGGCGCCCTGCGGCGGGCGCGGGTCGCGGCCGCGCTTCGAGAACCGATCGTACGCCTTGACGATCGCCTGCACCAGCGGATGCCGCACGACATCCCGTTCGTCGAACCGCACCAGCGCTATCCCGTCGAGGGAACCGACCACCCGCACCGCCTCGACCAGGCCGGAGACGCGGCCGTGCGGCAGGTCGACCTGCGTCACGTCGCCGGTGATGACCGCCTTCGACCCGAACCCCAGCCGCGTCAGGAACATCTTCATCTGCTCGCTGGTGGTGTTCTGCGCCTCGTCGAGAATGACGAACGCGTCGTTCAGGGTCCGGCCGCGCATGAAGGCGATCGGCGCGATCTCGATCACGCCGCGCTCCAGCAGGCGGTTGATGCGCTCGGCGTCGAGCATGTCGTACAGCGCGTCGTACAGCGGCCGCAGGTACGGATTGACCTTCTGCTGCAGGTCGCCGGGAAGAAACCCCAGCTTCTCGCCGGCTTCCACCGCCGGCCGGGCCAGGATGATGCGGTTCACGCGCTTGGCCGTCAGGAACGCCACGGCCTGGGCCATCGCCAGGTACGTCTTGCCGGTGCCCGCCGGCCCGACGCCGAGCACGACGTCGTAGCGCTCGATGGCGTCCAGGTAGCGGCGCTGGTTCGCGCTCTTGGGCCGGACCTGCCGGCGGCTGGACGGCCGCACCGGCGCGCGCGTCAGGTAGTCGCGCAGGTCGACGTCGGCATCCTCCGCCACCAGCCGCGCCGCCTGCCGCACGTCCTCGCCCGACAGCGGGTGCCCCTCACGGGCGAGGCCCGCCAACTGGTCCACGACCTGCTCGGTCCGCGCCAGGCTGGCCGCGTCGCCGCTGACCAGCAGCGCGTGGCCGTCCGTCCGGATGCGTACGTCGAACTCCCGCTCGAGCTGGCGTAGGTTCTCGTCGTGCGACCCGAACAGGGTCTCGATGCCCTCGTCGGGCACCGGAATCTTGATGAGAGAGGGTGTAGTTATTTCAACCACCAGGCGCGCTCAACGACCTGCGCGCACCTTGCGATGTGTACCACGCGCGCCGGCCGGTGGTCAAGCGTTCTACAATCACGGTCGAGGGAACGCCGACATGCCGAACAAGCTCGCCAAACTCCTGCCGTTGTCCGTGATCGTCCCGGGGCTGCTGCTTGCGAGCGGCCTGCAAGGCTGCGGGGCCGAGCCGGCGCACGACGCCGTGCCCGCGGAAGTGCCGCGCTTCGAGGTCGACCACTCGTGGCAGTGGCCGCCGGAGCTGCCGAACGACTGGGTCGTCGGCGTCGTGACGTGGGTCGACGTGGACCGGCACGATCACGTGTGGGTGCTGCACCGGCCGCGGCAGGTGCCGGAGGGGCTCGAGGAGCGCGCCGCGCCGCCGGTGCTCGAGTTCGACGAGACCGGCCGCTTCGTGCAGGCCTGGGGCGGCCCGGGCGAAGGCTACGACTGGGGCGACATGGAGCACAGCCTGTCGGTCGACCACCAGGACAACGTCTGGCTCACCTTCCACAACCCGCTGGAACGGTCCTGGGCCGCGCCGGTGTGGCGCACCGACGACATGCTCCTGAAGTTCACCAGCGAGGGAGAGTTCGTGCGGCAGCTCGGCGGCCGCGACCGGCATGCGCTGGCCGTCGGGGCGAATACCGACACCACGAGCGTGCATCTCGCGACCGAGGCGGCCGTGTATCCGGATACCAACGAGGTGTTCGTGGCCGACGGCTACGGCAACCGGCGCGTGCTCGTCCTCGATGCCGGGACGCTGGCCTTCAAGCGGATGTGGGGCGCCTTCGGCCGGCAGCCGCCCCCGGCGCTGGGGCGGGGCGACAGTGCGACCGCCAACATGATCGACACGGCCGACCCTGCGGGCCCCGAGCACTTCAACTCGGTGCACGCGGTCAAGGTCTCCCGCGACGGCCTCGTCTACGTCGGCGACCGCAGCTACCGGCGCATCCAGGTGTTCACCGTCGACGGCGAATATGTCGACCAGGTATTCGTGAACCCGACCGCCGAGGGGTTCAGGACGACGAGCGGCATCGCGTTCTCGACGGATCCGCAGCAGCGGTTCATGTACGTGGCCGACTACGAGAACGGCCAGATGCACATCCTGGACCGCAAGGCGCTCACGGCGCTCGGATCGTTCGGCACGCTGGGCGAGGCGCCCGGAGAGTTCCTCGGCCTCCACACCGTCGCCGTGGACTCGAAGGGGAACCTGTGGACGGCCGAGACGCAGCCCAAACCGGTGGGCTCGCGCGTTCAGCGGCTCAACCTCATCCCTTGAGGATCACCATGTCTTCGTCGAGTCCCTCGCGGCAAATTTCCAGCCTCGGGTTGCCGACCACGTCGCGAACGGAGAGCGCCATATCGAACGGAAAGACGGAAGGCGCACCGATCAGGCCGCGCAACGGGTATTCGCGCCGCCCGCTGCCCAGGAGGTCAGCTTCCAGCAACCAGGCGCCAATACCGTCGCCGCTGAGGACGGCGACTCGCGCTGCAGGAAGGAAGATACCCTTGCGGCTTGTCTCCGTGAGGACGCCCCAATCGACGAACGAGCGGACAACCCGTTGCACCGCGCGCGTCAGCGTGCTCCGCTCTCCCCAAGACTCCGCAACGCGCCGCACGACCTGTGCCAGCGCCGCCTCCCCCTGAAGCGCCAGCAGTTGACCGGTCGTCGCCGCCACTTCACGAAATAACGGATAGGTCGCGAGGCACATGCCCCAGTGCAACGGCAAGCGCTCGCGACCACCGCGGCCCAGAAGCAGAGCAAGTCCCTCGTCGCGGAGCGGTGTGGCCGCATCGGGCACGGCCGCCCAGACGTGCAGCAGCACGGTCATCGTCTTGCCGCGGGCGCTGTGGGGGCCTCCGCCGGCGACCTGTCCGTCGAGGAGTCGTTCGAGTTGTCCCCGGATCACGGGCGCGGCGAGTCCCTGCGCGGTCCACTCGGCCGTCGCGTCCAGCCAGCGCAGGCTGACCTTCCGGTCGAAACCGATGATGCGGCGCGCCCCGCCAGGCATCACTTCTGCCCGATCGCGACGAAGGGGACGACGACTTCCTCCAGCGTGACGCCCCCGTGGGCCACCGGCCGCTCCGACTCGCGCACGAACGACCGGCGCGCGGGGGCCAGCAGGGCCAGGTAGTCCTCGGGCAACCCGCTCGCGGGCCACTCCAGCGCACCGGGAAACCGCTTCGCGACGCGTGCCCGCAGACCCGGATCCGAGAAGACGCGCACACGTCGTCCCGGCAGGTCGGCGACCGAACCCTCCTGGGGCGCGCCGCACCCCGTGGTCTCGACGTTTCCGTGGTCCGAGGTCAGGAAGACCTCGAATCCCCGGTCGAAGAGGGTGTCGAGCAGCGAGACCAGCATGCCTCCGCGCGTCCACTGACGGACCTGATTGTGCATTCCGGCGCTTCCCAGCTCCATGCCGTGCATGATCCGATCCACCGCATCGACCACCAGTCCCGCCACGCGAACCCTGGGGCCAGACACGAGTTTGATGACCGTCTCCAGGTCCGACGATTCGCGCAAGTTCTTCGCGTAGACCACCCGCACCGCGTCCAGCCCCTCGTCGCCCCAGAACCGCTTCCACGCCACCGGTTCGCGGCCGGTCGAGTCGATGCTAGCCGGGAAGTACCGCGGCAGCCGCCCCGCGAAACAGGCCTGCCGCGAGACGGTGGTCAGCGTGGGGATCCAGGCGAACAGGCTGTCTTCGCGAAACCGTAACCCCGGACGCTGCTCCGCAAGCACCGCTCGGACCGCCACCCATTGGTCGAGGGCGAGACCGTCCATCACGACCAGCGCGACCTTGCGGTCACCCGACTCGTGCACGCACCGCGCCAAGGACCGGGGAACATGGTGAATCATTACCGGTGTCGAGGGTGGCAGATTATGCAAAGCCTCGAAGCGCTGCTGAGCCCACGCGGTGAACCGCTCGTCGATTATGTCGCGGATGCGCTCATACCGCGCCCGTGCGTCCTCGTCGGCACCGGCCGCTTCCGGGTCGAAGACCAGCGCGTTCACCTGCGCCCACCGCGGCGCGAAGGCCAGCCATTCGTGGTGCCGGGCCCCGTCGCCCGGCAGCGACGCCTCGATCGACTTCAGCAGCCCATCGAGCCGGCGGCGGCGGTCCGCCCGCGGGTCGATCACGACGCCGGCCTGGGCCCAAGACTCGGCAACTTCGCGTCCGCGCGGGTGCGGCGCCGGCCGCAGGGCGCCTTCCAGAAAGAGATTGTCGACGTAGACTCGCACGTCGGGGTGGTCGAACGGCAACTCGGCCGGGCCCGAGAACGCTAGCGCGTAGCCCGGTCGCGTTTCCCGCACCGCGCCCGTGCCGGCCGTCAGGCGGTCCAGGAAGATCGGCCACCGTTCCTGCAGGAACGCGAAGAATGCGTCCCGGTCCGGAACGATTTGCGCCAGCGGCCACATTCTGAACACGGGCTTCCGCCGAAGCGTTCCGACGAGATAGTTTTCCAGGTGCCCCGGCAGCCGCAGTCTGCGGTAGTGGAGCCGCAGCAGGATGCGGAGCAGATCCGACGCCTGCCCTATCGTCTCGGGCGTGATCCCGAATACGTGACGGAGCACGAACCTCCGAGTCCTCGATTCACCGAGCGACCGCGCGGGCGGCTCCTGCGTCTGCGCCGTATACAGGGCGTCGAGATCGCTGCGGTCCAGCGCGCTGACGACAGGCAGGCTCAGCTTGGGGAACAAGCCGCTGAGACTGAACGACAACTTGCGGCCCGCCAGCCATACGTCGTAGGGGACCGCGTGCTCTTGCGCTTCTCCGGTAGTGCACACGGCGACCACATCTCCGATGTCGCCGCGGTCCCGGCGCGAGCGGTAGCGCGATTCGTAGAAGAAGCGGAACGCGATGCGGTCGTCCAGCGAGACCACGTCGAAGCCGCGTGCCCGGAGCCCCTCAACGATGCCCGCCTCCGCGAGCAGGCCGTCTGGATCGTCCACGACAGTAAGGCGCGCGGCGCCGGACGTGAACTCCCGCAGGATCTCGCCCCGCCAGCCCGCCGCCGCGGTTTCCGTCGGCGTGCGCGGCCCGTTCACGTCCCAGCACCCCTCATCTTGGTGACGGTTTCGGTTGTCAAAAGACCGCTCGCGATGCAAGCATCTTCACTAGCTGGAATCCTGGGAACATTTTCGGCATGGGCACTCTGACCATCCGGAATCTCGACGATCGCGTGATCGCGCGCCTCAAGGCGCAGGCACGCGAAAACGGGCGTTCACTGGAAGATGAGATTCGGCGCCTGTTGACCGAGCCGGCAGATCGTCGGCTCCTCATCGCCCGGTTTCGGAAGCGGACGCGCGAACTGGCGTCTGCGACGGCCGGCGATCCCCAAACCGACAGCGCTATCCTGCTGCGCCTCGATCGCGACCGATGATACTGACGGCCAACGCCAGCGTCGTCATCAAGTCGTTCGTGACGGACCAGAGGCTCGACACAGGCGTGGCATTGCATGGTAATCGGCATGAGTCGCCGTTCTCATGCAGCCGCTCCAGCCTTGCCCGCGCGCCGACGTTCGCCCAGGGGCCTAAACGCTCGGTCTCCGCCACCCCCCATGCCTGAATCGATCCGCCGCCGAATCGGGCTCCGTCCGAGCGTCCGGAAATACCGCGATTCGTCCAACTTGACATATCGCCATGACTGCGGAACCACGAAATCCGGCAACCGCGTTCTCAGTGCTTCTAGGTGAACGGGTTCGTCGTACTCCCACACTTCGGAAATCCTCAACGCGTACGCAACGGTACGCCCAGCATAATAGGCGTCAAACTCACGTCTCTCGACGTGTGCGATCGTCTCCACTTCCTTCCACACCTCTTCCGGAGATCCGCTCCAGACGTGTTCCACTCGAAAGCCGCCGCGAAGGCGTCTCACGGGACTTGACACGTAGATAAGTACCTCGCGATTCTCGACACACGGGATACGCCGTCGCAGCTCCGCCTTCTTGAGTCCTTGAAAAACCAACTCCGCGTAGCACGGTTTCAACGACAGCAGCAACGGTTTCGTCATCATGACAGCCTCGGAAACCCACATCGGAATATCTCATCGAACACGCCTGTGGGTATTCGTTGCGGCGATTGCAGCGCCAGCCCAACCTTGTTCATGTTGAAGATCTCCTTCAAGGTGTCCAGTGATATCGGTTCGCGAAAAGAGAACGTGTGGGAGAATACGAGCGCCATGATCTCCGTGTCCGGATCGCCCTTGCACATCTTGTACAGAGCCGGCCACTCCAATATCCCGAATTTCTGGAACTGTCGATACAGGACCTTGGGGGTATCAACCGCGACTTCATCGAGTCGAGACACGGCAACGACCTGCTTGTCTTGTCCACTCGCGTACCAAAGAATCCGCGCGGGCGGCTTGAGGATATGCTGATGAGTCTTGCGACGGTAGTATACGTTCTGCCACCGCAGCAGGACCTCAGGCTTGCCCCCGAAAAAATCGTCCGCGGACCGGCGTCTGTCGAAGAGGCTCATTGCATAGGCTGGACGTACCGGCACGACGAAGTACGTCTGGTCGGTCACGCGAAGGCTCAGCGGCGAACAATGTCCTTCCAGGTCCAGATCCGTCAGATCGCGGTATGTGTCCAGGGACGATGGCGACAGTTCGCCAATCCTCTTCAGCGTTGTCATGCGGTCGAAACATGCCGAAAAACTGAACCTCACAAAATCGTCACCGCACCTCGTGAACCCCGTCTCCAAAAGGCCATGGTCCAGACCAGAAGTCATGGACTTGGAATCGACCCGAACCATGCACAGATCCTCCTCCACGGCTCTTGCAAGCATGTCGGCGGCTACGAATCGACCGAATTGCCGTCGGTCCACGGTTCGAGCGATCCTGACCATCGGCGCTTTGAGTCCGCGCTCAGAATCTCGAGCCAGCACGCGAATGGCGACGGCATCGTTCTCCCGACACAAGATCTCCACGACAGAGAGTTTGGGATCCGAAAGGAACCGGTTCAGCTTCGTCTTGAAACTGCCCTTACGTTCTCCATCGTTCAGAAACGAGTCAAATGGGAAACCTGGCGAATCGTCGTAGGTCCAGCGACGCCACGCGAGATCGACCCCCGCGACTCGACTTGGCCCGTAGGATTGCCGTTCCAACAACTCATGGTGGCGGATGATAACGTCAGCGGGAGACACGACCTGTAGTCCGGTCAAGGTGGCGATTGTCCCAGATTCCCTCAGGAGTTTCTCGTCCCTGGTAACGAACGTCTGCACCTGCGATGCCGCGGTTTTCGCGAGATGTTGGATGTCGGACTTCTGGCTTCGCGTGCGGTCGGGAAGAAGTATTGCCAAAACGGCGGAAAAGTGATCGACAGATCGCGGATTGTACTCGACAGTTGGAAATCCACGGACATGTTGACGAGATCGTTCTCGTTGTTTTAGGTCTTGGTTTCTGTCGATTTCCAAATAGATTTCGTCCGTCAGCAAGACACGAACAGAATCCGCCATGAAATCCGACAGCAATGACTTGGAGATCCTGGTTGTATCGTTGTCTGGGTCATAAAGGTCAAAGAAGACTGTAGAATCGACGACGATGTCGACGGTCTCGTCGGACGCTTTGGCGCGAAACAGTCCCAGGCGATCGTTCGGGGTCAAGTCGAGGTACCACAACGTGAGGGTACGGTCGGCGCGCGATCGGCTGGGTTTCTCGCCCAGAGGTAGAAATCCCAGCGTCCGCCACATTTCGTTGACGGCATAATCCCGACGACAATGGAGTCTTATGCCCTTTTGGGTAGTAGCGCTCTTCTTCAATTCGTCGACGAGCTGCCTCGCGATGCTGCGATTACGGAATTCGTCGGACACACAGAGGTGGACGATGCGGAAGCGGGAGGGATTGGCCGCGTAAAGGAGGTAACCGGCGAGCTGCCCAGCGTGGGTCCGGGCGCCGAGCACAGTGCCGTTGTGGATATGATCGTCGAGCGCTTGGCGTGGAAGGAAGCCAAGGGTCCTGCTGTCTCGCTTCATCAACTCATCGACGGCATCACCGTCGGCGGGCGTGAGCGTCGAAATCGCTACATCCATGTCTATACGCCGTTGCGCGTGGCGCGGGTGGTGGCTTGGTCGTACCACATCAGCAGCTTCGGATCTTCGTGTAACACGTTGTCGGGGATCTTCCGAGCGACCTCCACGATGGTGGCGTAGTCCTTGGCCTGCCACGCGCGGCGGAAGCCGGCGCGGACGGCTTCCAGGCGGAACAGCTTCAGGCGGCGCTGCGGGGACTCCCGGTACTCGTCGAACTCTCGGAGAAGGCCGCGGATGCGAATCTCGGCGAGGTCGGTCGCCTTGTGGGGGTGGGGGACGTACCAGCGGTCCTGAGCCTTGACGCGGAGGGCGTAGTCGTCCTTCGGCAGGTTGCGGAGTTCCTTGAAATTGGTGGACAGATAGGCGTGGATGGGGCCGGGAACCTCGCCGCGGCCGTCGTAGCGGAGGAAGTTCTGGGCGAGGAACTCGGAGAGGTCGATCATGCGCTCGTGCTTCAGCCAGCCCGCGAGTTCGCGGGTGAACTGCGGGTGGATTTCCTGGAAGGTCTGCGGCTTGCGTTCGAGCTGCTGGCGCAACCACTGGATGGCGGTCTCCTCGTCGCGGACGAAGAGATCGAGCTGGACGAGCTCCTTGGCGGCGAGCCGTCGGGGGTCGTATTCGACGACCTGCTCGGGCAGGAAGAACATGCCGTCGCGTTCGGAAAAGCGTTGGCGGAGTCCGGCGTGGAACTCGTTGGCGGAGAGGGGAACGGTGACGCCGCGCTGGACGTGGAAGGCTACCATGCGGTCGAAGAGCAGGTAGCTCTGGCGCTCGGAGATGACCTCGGCGCGGCCCTCCGCGCCGACGAACACGGGCAGGCGCCGCAGGTGGGAGCGGACGAAGTCCCAGGCGCCGTCCTCGGTGCCGGCCTGCAGGCGGAAGCGGTCCTCCAGGCCGCCGTTGGGCTTGTAGGCGGAGATCACTAGGTCCTGCTTGACGGCGGTGCTGGTGACCTGTCGGTACGAGCCCTGCTGCTTGTCGAGCGTACGGACGTCGGCGACGACGAAGCCGGCTGCGAGCATGGCCTCCTGAATGGCGTTCCAGATGGCGTTGCGGGAGTTGTGAAACACGACGGTGATCCAGCGGCCGGGCTTGAGGACGCGGCGGTACGCCTCGAAGCAGCGCTGCATCAGGCGCTGGTAGTCGGCGATCTCCTTGCCCTTGGGCCGGTCGACGATGGCCTCGGTTTGGGTGCGGGTGCGCGCGCGGTGCCACGACTCGACGACGTAGTTGAGGTCGGCGTAGAAGATGTTCTCGCCGAAGGGCGGATCGGTGAACACGTAGTCGACGGAGTCTTCGGGGAGAGCGTGGCTGCCGCAGTCGCCGGTCGAGATCATGGAGGTCATCGGGACGTCAGCGTGAAGAGTCGACGCCTCAAAGGCGCTCTTGAGACGGTGGGCTTTGCCTCCAAGCACATACCAGGGACTGAGTTCCGAGTTCTGGGAAGGCACATAGTAGACGCCGGTGAGGTGCTGGTTGACCTGGGAATAGCCGGTCGGACGGTAACGGTTCAGCAAGGAGAGCGTCCAAATCGCCTGCTCGACGAAGAACAGCAGCGCGTTCCGCAGCCGCACGTCCTCGCACCCGTCGGCGCGCCGCCACATCTCCGCCAGCGCATGCGCGGCGCGGGGAAGGAACAGGTGGTGCACGTGCGTGAACCCCTTCGGCGCGAGCCGCGATCCGTGGTACATCGCATCGATGGGAAAGGCGTCTGTCGGGATCTCTGGTGGCAGCGGCAGTTGGGCAACGCGATCGAGCACGTGCAGATCGGCTGCGTCGGGTTCCTTCTCGTAGCGGGCATCGCCCACCACATAGTTGATCAGCACGGGCCGGAGGCGAATCCGCTTCCACGGTTGGCCCGACGCGGAGTCGGATAGCGTCTCTAGCGACCGTACGAGATTGTCCTTCTTGAGCTTCACCGCGCAGTGCGGACACGGGAACATGGTCCGGGTCCGATGGGTAGCCTTGTCGAGCGCCTCGTCCAGGAATACGACCTCGCCCGCGCAGTCGGGACAGGAAAACACCTCGCTCCAAACGGTGTAGTTGATGCGCCCGGTTTGGCCATCGGTGTGGCGCGTCTCGTACATCCAGCCGACCTCGGCTTCGACCTCCGCCAGGAGTCGCGCGGCCGCGGCGTGGAACGCGCCGGTGTCGAACGGGATGTTGTAGTTGGCGGCGATGAAGGTGGCGGCCGGCGACAGGTCGCCGAGGACCACGCGGCGGGCGCCCCAGGCCGGCGGATCGCGTTCTTCCGCCTGCCAGCGCTGTTCGAGCTCGCGGCGGTAGGCCGGCGGCGCCTTGCCGCACCATTGAGCGGCAACCCCAGTCATGCCCGAGCCGCAGAAGCCGTCGAGGACCACATCGCCGGGCTGCGTGTAGTGGAGGATGGACGGGACGATCGCCAAGTGCGGCACCTTGGTGTGGTAGCCGTGCGCCCGGTAGAGCGGGTCCGTCTTGCCGGCGCTGACGTCGACGGCGAACGGCTCGCGGTGATACGGCTCTTCGGGGTCGTATGACCGGCCGTGGCGCTCGACGAACTCGGCCAGGAACGGGTTGGGGCACGCGGTGTAGTACGGCGGATCGGACAGCCGCAGGATGTCCTCGTCGTCCGCCACGGGGAAGTCGGGCCGCTGCCGCAGCTCGGGGAGCTTCTCCTTCAGGCGCTCGACGAAGTACTCGCGGCGCGCCTCCTCCGAGTCGAAGGTCAACCCCAGGCACTCGACCGGCGTCGAGTCCGGCACCACGGCGGACTGCCGGAACAGCCCGGGGTCGGAGTCACCCTTCGCCACGGTCAATCTCTTGGCACGCCACCGACATGGTCACAGATCATGTCGCGCGACCGCCGCTCGCTCTCAGGACGAGAAGACGTCGTCCAGGTCGACTTTCAGGCCGGCGAGCAGCGGCGAGTGGAGCGTCTCGCCTCGACCGAAGGTGTGGGTGAGGGTGAGGGTGAGCGCGCGGCCGCGCCGGCAGTGGATGGAGACGGTCTCCTTTGCCGGATCGACCAGCCAGTACTCCGCGACACCGTGTCTCTCGTAGAGGGACCGCTTGTAGCCCCGGTCCCGCTCGGCGGTCGCCGGGGAGAGAATCTCCACAACCAGATCGGGCGCACCCCGCACGTTGTCGCCGCCGCTCAGCAGATGCTCGCGGTCGCGCGAGACGAACAGGAGATCCGGCTGCACGACGTCGGTGTCGGCCAGTACCACGTCGCAGGGGGCGAAGAAAAACTCGCCCAGGGCGCGTTCCTCGATGAACTGTGCGAGCCTGCGCCCCAAGCGGGACTGCACCTTCTGGTGCGTCAGATTCGGGGCGGGAACCATGATCAGATCGCCGTCCAGCAGTTCGTAGCGCTCATCTGCCGGCGTGGTGCGATAGTCCTCGTAGGTGAAGTTGGCGATGGGTTGCGTGGTGCCCACGTGGGTGCTTCCCCCTCTGTCCCGGCAATCGCTACAACCATGATAGCCCGTGCCGGTCCCCGGCGCCGACGGGTTTGCAGCCAATGCGCAGTCCGCGATCACTCGATCACGATCCGCACCTGTGCCTCGTCGAGCCCCTTCGCCCTGTCGTCGACGTAGTCGGCGAAGCGCTGCTTCAACTCCGCGGGCGTCGCCGGCGTGCCGCCGGGGAAGAGCGCGCTGCGCAGGTCGCCTGCGGTGACGACCACCTTGGAGAGGCCGGACAGCACCTGCGCGACGGCGTCGATGAAGTCAGTGCTCGGCCGAGCCGGGAGCAGACGGGAGGCCATGAACGCCTGCACGGGCGTACGCTGATCGGGTCGCAGCAGATCGAGCTTCCCGCGCGTGGCCGGGTCGCCGAGGTTGGACAGCAGGATGTCGGTCCACGTCGAGAGCAGTGTGTCCAGCTCCCGGTCCAGTGCCGCCAGCCGGCTGCCGGCGGTGGCCTCGACACGCTCGACGGCAGGCCGGAAAGCGCAGTGCGGACATTCGGCGGCGGCGGCCAGCTCGTGCTCGGTCAGCGCCGTGCAGCTCTTCAATGCGGTGACGCGCCCCAGCAAGTCGTCTAGTTGCTGCCGGGGCAGGAGATCGATCGTCGCCAGCGCCTTGAGCTGCTGCAGCCGGCCGTCTGCGAGAAGGCGGCCCTTGCGGTGGTCCTCGTCGACGTCGAGTCTGGCCCGCGTATGCAGGGCCAGGTATGTGTCGATGTACGCGCGCTTCAGGTCGGCGAGCTTCCTCTGCGCCCTCTGGCGGAAGCCGGCCGCCGACCGTGCCGCCGGATCGACGACCTGGGCAAGGAGATCTTCCCGAACCGCTCTCAGCCTGCCCGTCCATTCGTGGTCCGGGGGCAGCGCGGCCTCGGCGGCGGGGAAATACGACGCGGCGTTGGCGAAGTGCCCGACCAGCGCGCGGAGGGCTTCGACCTCTCGCAGGGCGTCGAGGCCGGCACGCTGCGCCTCTACCTGCGGGCGGTCGTGGCGTAAATGCTTCAGCGCGCCGGGAGACGAGAACGCCTGCAGCGGCTCGAGGAAGTCCTTGACCGCGTCGAGCTTTCCCCGCAGGTCGTCGGCAGCTTGCTCGTCGAGAAGCCTGCGGCCCCAGAAGTGCAGTCCTTCGCGGAGGGCCTGCCGGGCCGCCACGATCCGGTTCACCGTGGCTTCAACTGCCTTCTGCAGCTCGCGGACCGGCTCGCCCTTGCCCTGGGTCACGAGCTGCGCCATGCCCGGCGTCAGCTCCAGCAGTTCGAAGAGCGCGGCCAGCGCCGGGACGTCCCACTCCTTCGGCCGCTCGACGTGCCTGAAGTCGACGAGGTCCGCGAGCGGCACGGCGGCCAGCGCCGCGACATCGGTCGCGTCGAATTTGCGGCCGGGGATCGCCAGCACCACGTGGCCCGAGTAGACGAGGCTCGCCAGCACGACGACGACCCACTCGGGCTCCAGACGACAGGTGCCGGGCGCCATGTACTCGACGTCGTGCACCGCGTGGATGATCTCGCTGCGGTCGATGACCTGTCCCTGCCCCTTCCCCTTCAGCAGTTCGATGACGTGCCCTGCGTAGCGTGAGCGCGCGGGGTCGAGCCGGTCTCCGTCGAGCAGCTCCAGCGCGTCGAGCACCCGGCTGCCCTGCTGCGTCCTCAGCGGTCCGGCAATCCACCGCAGCGCGTCCTGCGCGGCCTGGGGGCGGCTCTTGCTGGTCCAGTAGACGGGAAAGGCGGGGTACTCCGGCGCCTCGTCTTCGAAGCGCGCGGCCAGCGCAGCCGAGCCGACCGCGTTCACGACGTCACGGACGTTGACCTGCGCGCCCTCTCCCGCCGGTCTTCCCTTAACCCACCCGGCGAGCGGCTTCTTCCGGCCCTGGTGCGTCGCCTCGATCGCGGTGGTCATGTTCGCCTGGAGCCAAGCCGTCAGGTCGCGTAGGAAATCGTCCGCCTTCCCCTGGTAGACCGCCTTCGCGCGCCCCGACGCGCGCGAGGCTAAGTCGAGCGCCGCCGCGCAGCCCTTGAGCGCCTCGTGGAAGGCGTCGTCCCGGCCGGTGAGCCGGAAGAACACCTCGTCGACCTTCTTCTCGTCGCGGAACCGGGGCGGCTCGTACGGCTGGATGAAGTAGAGGTAGAAGTCGCGAGGTGGCACAGCCGTCGAGCGCTCGTTGGGCGCGCCGAAGAAGAGGTATCCGAGCCGCGACGCGTGACGCTCACGCCACTCGAGCTCGTGCTCCCAGATGCGGTAGCCGGTGACGTAGGTGCTCTCGGCATACTCCAGGACGCGGGTCAGCGCCTCGTAGTAGTAGCGGTCGAGCTGTGCGTCGTCGAGCGATTCGGCACGCTTCTCGATTTGCGCGTCGTAGTCTTCCGTCTTCTTCAGGTCGAGGTAGTACTGGCGGTTGTAGCGGTTCGACGAGATGAACTGGCCGTTGACGGTCCGGTGGATCTCGCGCAGGACCGTCTCGACCTGCGAGAGCAGGTCGTCGGCCGGCTCGCCACCGAGGTCCTCGATGCCCGGCTGGTGGAGGCAGAGAGTGTCGCGCAGCTCGTCCGGGGTGGCGCCGAGCGGGGCGTGGATGTCGTTGTGGGTCAGGCGGTGGACCGACAGCGCGTGCACGATGCGCAGCGCCATCGGCTTGTACGCGGGACGAGTGAACGCCCGGTCGATGCGCGACTCCAGCACCTGGCTGCACTCGATGACCGCGCGGATCTCCTCGACGGCGCGGAACGACGGGTTGTCGCGCAACGTGCGCCAGTACGCGTCGTAGGCGACGAGGCCGGGACTGTCGGCCGGGGGCTCGTCGTCGATGATCCGGTTCATGGCGAGCGAGAGGGTCTTCAGCACCTCGCGCTTCTCGACCACCGCGATGCGCTCGAAGGTGTCGATGAAGTCCGGATGCACCGGGAAGAGCCGGACGAATTCGTCGAGCCGCTCGTTCATGTTTCCGTAGAAGCGGGTGAACGGCGCCAGGTACTCGCGGATGCGCGTCTGCTGCGCGCCCGTCTTTCGAAACAGCCGCTCCGCCACGACGTGCTTGACGTCGGTACGCGCAATGCGGATCTGCTCGAAGCGGTCCTTCACCCGCCGCAGGCTGTCGGCGACGTGATGGAAGCGGGGGCTGTCGAAGATCGCCTCCTGCACGCCGGCGACGAAACGGAAGCGCAGATCCTTGGCAACCTCGCCGACCTCGCGCAGGAAGTTCAGGTCCAGGACCAGTTCCTGGTCCTTGCGGCTCTTGAGGTAGTCGAGCAGTTCGTCGACGACGAGCAGCAGCCCCTGGTCGGCGTACCGCGCGTGGAACGCCGCCATCATGTCCTCGAATGCCTGCTTGTGGTTCGGGATGGTGTCCCGAGCCGGGAAACGGTATTCGACGCCCCAGCGCTCCAGCGCTTCCTCAAGCTGGGAACAGACGAACGTGCGGAAATCCATGGTGGTGGCACCGAGCTCGGCGCGCGCGACCCGGAACCGGCCGGCGATGTGCCGCGCGGGGTCGGCGATGCGCGGGTCCACTGCGCCAGCCAGTTCAGCACGTTCGGCGACGGCCGACAGCACGGAGAGCAGGTGGGACTTGCCGGTGCCGTAGTTCCCGACGACCAGGAACCCCTTGTTGTCAGCGGGTTCGTCGATCTGGATCTGCGGGATGACAACTTCCGCGAGGCGCTCGGCCATCTCGGGGCTCACGACGTAGGTGGACACGAGTTGGCGGGCATCGGACTCGCGATCGGCGTCCCGAAGCTGCACCACGGTGTCGATCGGCTCGAACTGGATCAGGTCGCGGTATCTCATCTTGGTTCGCGTGCGGTCGCCGTCGCCAACCTCAACGACTCGCGGCGTCTGGCGAGACGATCAGCAGGTCGCCACGTACATCTCGCGAGTATCGCCTGTACTCCGGGTGCTCCGGCGCAGCGTAGTTCAGGTAGTCGTTCTCCAGCTTCCCGTTCCAGGTTGCGACAATGGTACGGTTCCGCGACACGGCTTGCAGAAGCCGCAGCGGGTCCTGCTTCAACGAGGCGTCAAACAGGATTTCGATATTGTCGAGCAGCACCAGGGGATCGTCGCGCCCCACCACCTCGTCGAGCAAATCAGGCAACCGCAACGCACGCTCGCGCTGGGTGAGCTCAAGCATCCGGCGCGACACTTCCAGGTTGAGGTTGACGATCCGCGCGCCCGTACTCTCCCTGACTTCGCACAGCGCTTCGGTCTTACCGGATCCGCTGGGCGCGGTTACGAGGATCAGCCGGTGGTACAGCGCATCGGCACCGTCGATTCGAGCAAGAACCTTGTCCGCAAGAGACTCCGACATGGCGCTTCCGCCCCGGTACCCTAGCGGTCCAGGTGCAGCTCGCGCAGTTGCCGGCGGCCGACGGCCGACGGCGAGCCGGACATGAGATCGACGGCGCCGGCGGTCTTCGGGAACGCCATGACGTCGCGGATCGACGGCTCGCCGGCCAGCAGCGCCACGATACGGTCGAGGCCGAGCGCGATGCCGCCGTGCGGCGGCGTGCCGTACTGCAGCGCCTCGAGGAAGAAGCCGAAGCGCGCCCTGGCCTCTTCGTCGCTGATCTGCAGCAGCCGGAAGATGCGCGCCTGCAGCTCGGCGTCGTGGATTCGGATGCTGCCGCCGCCGATCTCGTTGCCGTTGAGCACCAGGTCGTAGGCGCGCGCGCGGACGGCGCCCGGGTCCGCCTCCAGGCGGTCGGCATCCTCCGGCCGCGGCGACGTGAACGGGTGGTGCATCGAGACGAGCCGCTGCTCCGTCGCGCTCCACTCCATCAGCGGAAAGTCGACGACCCAGCTCAGCGCGGTGCGGCTCTCGTCGACCAGGCCGCCGCGCTGCGCCAGGCGCAGCCGCATCTGTCCGAGCAGGACCGACGCCTCGTACCCCTGGCCCGCCGCCAGCAGCGTCAGGTCGTCGGGGCCGGGCGCCGCCAGCTCGACCACCCGGGTCAGCGCCTCCTCCCCCGCCGCCTTCAGGATGGAGCTCTGTATCGCGCCGTCCGGCGCCTGCCGCACCCAGACCAGTCCCTTCGCGCCGAGCTCGATCGCCTCGTCGACCAGCTTGTCGAGCTGCGCGCGCGCCTGCCGGCCGGCGCCCGGGGCCACCAGCGCGTTGACCGAACCGCCGCCCGCGACGATGTCGCGGAACACCTTGAACTGCCCGTCCCGGAACGCGTCCGACACGTTCTGCACCGGCATGTCGAAGCGCAGGTCCGGCTTGTCGCTGCCGTAGCGGCGCATCGCGTCGTCGTACGTCAGCCGCGGGAACGGGACGTCGACCTCCTTGCCGATCTGGCGGAATACCGCCTGCATCAGCCGCTCCACCGCCCCGAACACCGCGTCCTCGTCCACGAACGACATCTCGATGTCGATCTGCGTGAACTCCGGCTGGCGGTCGGCGCGCAGGTCCTCGTCGCGGAAGCACTTCACGATCTGGAAGTAGCGGTCCATGCCGCCCACCATCAGGATCTGCTTGAAGATCTGCGGCGACTGCGGCAGCGCGTAGAACTGGCCGGCCTGCAGCCGGCTCGGGACCAGGTAGTCGCGCGCGCCTTCCGGCGTCGACTTGGTAAGCATCGGCGTCTCGATCTCCCAGAACCCTTCGGCGTCGAGACTGTTGCGGACCGCCATGGTGATGCGGTGCCGCAGGCCGATGTTGCCGCGCATGCGCGGGCGGCGCAGGTCGAGGTAGCGGTAGCGCAGCCGGAGCTCCTCGGAGACCGGCGTGTCCTCGTCGACCTGGAACGGCGGCGTGCGGGCCTGGCTCAGGATGGCGATGCGCCGCACCGCCACCTCCACCTCGCCGGTGTCTATCTTCGGGTTGAGCGTTTCCTCCGAGCGCCGCTCGACCGGGCCGCTGACCGCGACGACGAATTCGGCGCGCAGGCGTCCGGCCACTTCGAGCAGATCCGCGTCATCGCGCGTCACGACCTGCGTCAGCCCGTGGCGGTCGCGGATGTCGACGAAGATGACGCCGCCGAGGTCGCGGATCTTGTGCACCCAGCCCATCAGCGTGACTTCGGCGCCGACGTGGTGGGGGCGGAGCTCGCCGCAGGTGTGGGTTCGTCGAGTTGCTTCGGCCTGTTCGTTCACGATGCGACGCAATCCTTTTGCATCCGGCGCAGCCGGTCGACGACGTCGCCGCGCGGCACCGCCTCCTGCTCGCCGGTGTTCATGTCCTTGAGCGAAACCCTGCCGCCCGCCAGCTCGTCGGCGCCGAGGATCAGCACCTGGCCGGCCTGCGCCTTGCCGGCGCGCTTCATCTGCGAGCGCGGCGACCGGGCATCGTAGTCGACGAGCGTGCACAGGCCGGCGTGGCGCAGGTCCCGGGCCAGCACCTGTGCGGGTTGCCGGGCCTCCTCGCCGATCGCCACGACGTAGGCGTCCGGCGGGGCGGCGACGGCCGCGTCCGGCGGCATCGCCAGCACGAGCCGCTCCAGGCCCGCGGCGAATCCGATGCCCGCGCGGTCCGGCCCGCCGAGCTGCCGGACCAGCCCGTCGTAGCGCCCGCCGCCCAGCAGCGCGTCCTGGGCGCCGAGTGCCCGGCCGAGTATCTCGAACGTCGTGCGCCTGTAGTAGTCGAGGCCGCGCACCAGCCGGTGCGACACGCGGTACTCGACGCCGAATGCCTCCAGCGCCTCCCGCACGGCCGCGAAGTGCTCGCTGCAGGGCGGGCAGAGGTAGTCGACGGTGTGCGGCAGCCCGTCGATGACCGGCTGGTCGGCCGGCTGCTTGCAGTCGAAGATGCGCAACGGGTTCGTCCGCGCGCGGCGCCGGCAGTCGCCGCACAATTCCGCCACGCGGTCGCCCAGCGCATCGAGCAGCGCGCGGCTGAACGCCGGGCGGCACTCGGGACAGCCGACGGTGTTGATCACCAGCTCGGCGTCCGCGATGCCCAGCTCGGCGACCAGGTGGGCCGCCATCTCGATCACCTCGGCGTCCAGCGCCGGCGCCTCCACGCCGAACGCCTCGACGTCGAGCTGGTGGAACTGCCGGTAGCGTCCCTTCTGCGGGCGCTCGTAGCGGAACATCGGCCCGATTGCGTACAGCTTCGCCTCCGTGAGCGCCTGCTCCAGCGCATGCTGCACGAACGCCCGCACGACGCTCGGCGTTGCCTCGGGCCGCAGCGTGACGCGCTCGCCCCCCTTGTCCGTGAAGGCGTACATCTCCTTCTGCACGATGTCCGTCGATTCGCCGGTGCCCTTGGCGAACAGCTCCTCGCGCTCGATCACCGGCGTGCGGACCTCGCGGTACCCGTAGCGGCGGCACACGTCGTGCGCCACCTGCTCCAGGTGCTGCCAGCGCTCGACCTCACCGGGCACCACGTCACGGGTGCCGCGAACTGCGGGAATCATGGGATGCGGGACAATCGCGGGCGGTCCGCGACGATTATACCCGCGCGCCCGGGGGGCGCAGGCCGCGGCCTACGAGGAAGCCGCGCACGGCGCGGCTCGGCAAGCCCGGCGCGAGGCTATGGGGTCCCCGCTAGGGCTTGCCGGGGGTTTGGGGCGAAGCCCCATCTAAGAAAGCTGAGATAATGGAGCGCAGATGGCGACGCTCGACCGTCGCGGCAGGCCGCTCGGCAGCCTCCGCATCTCCGTCACGGACCGCTGCAACCTGCGCTGCCAGTACTGCATGCCGGAGCCTGAGTACGTCTGGTTGCCGCGCACCGACATCCTGGCGTTCGAGGAGATCTGCGCCCTGGCCGACGTGTTCACCGGCCTCGGCGTGGACCGCGTGCGGCTGACCGGCGGCGAGCCGCTGCTGCGCACGGACCTGCCGAACCTGATCCGCATGCTGGCCGCGCGGCCGGCCATCCGCGACCTGGCGCTGACCACCAACGGCCTGCTGCTCGCCGACCAGGCGGCTGCCTTGCGCGCGGCCGGGCTGCCCCGCATCACGGTGAGTCTGGACACGCTGCGCCCCGGCCGCTTCCGGGAGCTGACCCGCATCGACGCGCTCGACGCCGTGCTGGCGGGCCTCACCGCGGCCGCCGCGCGGTTCGACACCCTCAAGATCGACACCGTCGTCATCCGCGGGATGAACGACGACGAGCTGCTCGACATCCTGGAGCACGGCCGGACGCTCGGCGCCGAGGTGCGCTTCATCGAGTACATGGACGTGGGCGGAGCCACGCGCTGGTCGCTCGCCGACGTCGTCTCTCGCGACGACATTTTGCGCGCCATCGCCGCGCGCTACGGAACGGTGGAGCCGATCGACGAGCAGACGTCCGCGCCGGCAGACCGCTTCCGGCTCGCCGACGGCACGACGTTCGGCATCATTTCCTCCACCACCGCGCCGTTCTGCAGCACCTGCGACCGCAGCCGGTTGACGGCCGACGGCATGTGGTACCTCTGCCTGTACGCGCTGGCCGGCACGAACCTGCGCGATCCGCTGCGGGACGGAGCCTCGCCCGCGGTGCTGCGCCGGCTGATCGAGTCGGTGTGGACGGCGCGCGACGACCGCGGCGCCGAGCTGCGCGCCGCGGCGGCGGACCGCCGGCCGCTCATTCCGGTGGAGACGCTGCGGCAGTCGCCGCACCTCGAGATGCACACGCGGGGCGGCTAGTCCCGCGCGCGACCGGCTATACGAACCGCACCAGCCGCACGTTGAGCACGCGCGTCTTGCCGCCGGCGCCCTTCCACTGGACCAGGATGGGGCTCTGGTAGGTACCCCAGCCGATCTCGCCCACGCCTTCGCCCTTCCGGTCCAGGATGGGGAGACTGATGGCGCGCTTCATCCGCAGGAAGTGGGAAACGGGGAGCGCCAGCGCGCGGTTGACCACCCGCTCGACCAGCGAGCGGCGCGCGCCTACCTGGTCCATGACCTTGTTGAATACCTGGACCACGTCGTACTGCGCGTAGTTGAGGACCTTGGCCGGTATGGCGCGGGGCGCCTGGAGCGCTTCCCTGCCGATCTGCGCCGCGAAGCGCAGCGGGTCGCGCAGCACGTCGCGCAGGTCGTGCGTCATGAGCAGGGTCTCGTACTCGTTGACCGTGAGGCCGGCGTTGCGCTCCTCCAGGGGCAGGGAGATTTCGAACCGGCCGAACGCCACGCGGTGCTCGCGGGCCAGCCCTTCCAGTTGCCCGATCAGTCCGAGGGCCGGATCGCGCAGGTTCTGGGCATCGATGGAGCGCGGTGACGCCGGCAGCGTGACCTGCATCCGCGCGACATCCTCCTCACCGGTATAGGCGATCACCGTGGTGCGCCGGTGGCGGGTGCCTCCGACGTGCACCCCGTCCAGCTCCACGAACCACACCGGCTCCTCGCCGCGCAGCTCGTACGACGCGGCGCTGCGCAGGCCGCTGCCCATGAACGCGAGGTGCGAGTCGGCGTTGCGGGGCTCGACGGCGCGCTGCTGCTCCGACAGCTCCGTGCGGAGGTGCAGCTTGTCGTGGCGGTAGTCGGCGTCGGGCGGAAACAGCTTGAGGAACACCTGCAGGTAGTCCTGAATGTTGGAGCTGTCGTGCTCCAGCACCTTCGCCAGGCGCTGGTCCAGATAACCCGCCGTGGTGTGGTCCGAAATGTAGAAGGCCTTCGGGTAGCGCGTGAAGTCGGACCCGAACTCCTCGCGCAGCTTGCCCCGCACGTCGATCAGGTCGACCCGCGACGCCGGCTTGATCCGCAGCGTCGCATGGAACGGACCCTTACCGGCGTGGGTATGTCGATTGACCAGAATCACCGTCGACTCCCGTCTTCCCGCGGGACCTATGCGCTCTCGGAGGACAGGTTCGATGCCGTGGCCACAGATCGTCGGCCGGTCCGGACCGTAACCTCAACATCGAGACGATCGCCAAGCCGCTCTCTCTCCACCTCCAGATCGTAGCGTGCCTGCAAATTCAGCCACAGCCGCTCCGACGATCCAAAGTAGCGAGCGAGCCTCAGCGCCGTGTCCGCCGTGATCGCACGTCTCCCGTGCACTATCTCGTTGATGCGACGGGCAGGGACGCTGATGTCCTTGGCCAGCCGGTGCTGCGAAATCTGCAGAGGATTCAGGAAATCGTTCTGCAAGACTTCACCCGGATGAATCGGCGGCAATCGCTCAGGCATGACGCCTACCGGTGATAGTCGGTGATTTCCACATCGTGGGCATCGCCAGCCACCCAGCGGAAGCAGATCCGCCACTGGTCGTTGATACGAATACTATATTGTCCCGCACGATCCCCGCGCAGCCGTTCCAGGCGGTTTCCGGGCGGCAGCCGAAGATCGGCAAGTTGCTCCGCGGCGTCCAGATACACCAGGCGACGAAGAGCAAGCCTCTGCAGCTCGGCGGAGAACCTCCGAACACGCTGCCGCTGAAACAACCGCTCGGTCCAGCCATCCGCGAAGCTGCGAATCAACGCCGGGCCCGGTGCGCAGGTGCAGCTTGTGGTAGACGTAGCCGGCGGCCGGAGCTAGTTGGCGCCGACGGGCGTGTCCTTCTTGCCGGAGCCCTTGAGGCCCTGGATCTGCACGACCGGGGGCTGCTCCTCCTTGAGGACGTGCTGGCGGTAGAGCGCCGCCATCTGCTTGTTGTAGGCGTCGCTCTTGCCGTTTCCGTTGGCGCCGTTGCCGTTGCCGTTGCCGTTGCCATTGGCGGGCTGACCGTTGCCGTTGGCCTGCTTCGACGCGGCGCGCGCCGCCAGCTTCTCCTGGCGCGCGTTCTTGGCGATGCCCTGCTGGTCGAGGTCGGTCTGCGCCCCGGCGGCCACCGCTTCCGGATCGAGCACCAGCGAGTGGTCCGTGTCGGACAGGTTGACGTGCTTGCCGCCGGCGAAGATCTCGTGCCGGCCGTGCTCTTCGTACCACTTGGTGAGCGTGGCCGTCATGTGCATCTTCTCGATGATGTTCCGCCAGCCCACCCCGGTGTTGTAGGCGCAGAAGGAGATCTCGCCCTCCTGCGTCGCGTACGGGATGATGCAGCGCTCGGTGCGCCGGAAGTCGTAGTTGAAGAGGTCCTGGAACCACATGCCGGCGACGAACAGGAAGTTCCAGCGGTCGGAGCGGCGCTTCGCGATGTCGTCGTGCGTGCGGTCGCCCGTCACGCTGCCGTAGTCCTTGCCGGTCGCGCCGAACGTCTTGTCGAACTTCTTCAGCAGGTCGGCGAGCCGGAAGTGCGTCGGCGCGCGGAACGGATCGTAGTTGCGCATCAGCGCCAGGGCCATCCCCAGCACCGAGCGGAAACGGCCGCCGGCGGCGTCGTTGACCTTGGCGATGTCCTTCGCCAGTTGCTCGCCGCGGACGAACGCCGTGAACGGCACGGCCTCCTTGGTCTCCTTGTCGATCATCACGGCCATGCCGACGCCGCAGTTGGGGTGGCAGCCGCAGTTGAGCTGGCCCCAGTCGGCCTGCGGGCCGTGCACCAGGTCGGCCCAGTCGGTGAACGTGCCCATGAACGAGATGGGGAACCAGTCGCGCGCCGGCTCGCCGATGCCCGTCTGGTTCTTCACGTCGTGCGCCAGGTGCGACAGCGTGTAGCGCTGCGCCTTGCGCCGCTCGTCGGTGATCTCCTCGTCGCGGCCGGTGAACGAGACCGGCTGAAACGACAGGAAGCTGATGGTCTTCGGATTGTCGAGCGCGAACTGCACGACGCGACCGACCTGCTCGTTGTTGATGCCGTTGAGGATGGTGATGACGGGCACGATGTCGACGCCCGCCTTGTGCAGGTGCTCGATGGCCTGCAGCTTCACGTCGAACAGGTTGCCTACGAGACGGTGCGAGTTGGCGGCGTTGCCGATGCCGTCGAACTGCAGGTAGGCATAGCGCAGGCCGGCGTCGGCCGCCGCCTTCGCGAAGTCGAGGCTCTTGGCGAACTCGATGCCGTTCGTGGCCGCCTGCACGCTGTTGTAGCCCACCTTGCGCGCGTAGCGCACGGCGTCGAGGAAATACGGCGACATCGTCGGCTCGCCGCCCGAGAACTGCACCGACATCTGCCGCTTCGGCTTGATGGAGATCGCGTTGTCGAGCAGCGTCTTGATGTCGTCCCACGACAGCTCGTGCACGAACCCGACCTGGTTGGCATCCATGAAGCAGGGGTCGCACATCATGTTGCAACGGTTGGTCAGGTCGATCGTCAGCACCGATCCGCGTCCGTACTTGATGGTGCTGCTGCCGTGGTTGTGCAGCTTCTCGTCGTTGTGCGCCCGGATGTCGCTGCCCGGGAACGAATCCTCGAGGTGTTGGAAGAACTCGGTGTCGATGGCCATGACGTCCTCGAAGCGCCCGTGGAGGGGACACTCCTTGACCATCAGGATCTCGCCGTCGCGCTCGATGATCTGCGCCTTGATCTCCCCCACCTTCTCGTTCAGGAGGATCTTGTAGTCGCGCTTGCCGTCGAGAATCTCCTGCCGCGCCTCGCGCACGCACTTCGGGCACAGCGAGTCGGTCTCGCGCGGCCAGCCCAGCGGCGGCTTCACCTTCTCGTGCGACTTGAGCAGCGGCTTGTCCGACCAGGCTGGCGTGAACGACTGCCGCTGGCTGAACCGGTTTACCGCGTCATAGACGACCCATGCACCGCCGGCCGCGTACGACAGCGCCTTCTCGGCGTACTTCACAGGCTTATGCATGCTGACCCCTCGTTGCGTAAATTTCGCGCACTATGGCCTGAATAGCGATGAGGGGCAAGGATATCCGGGTCGGCAGCGAACTGCCAGACTTTTTTGCCGTGCGGGCGCAGCGGCGGGGTGAACGGGCGCCAACGCCGCTGAACGGCCGTCCGTCAGCAGCAGTCGGGGCCGCAGCCGCCGTCTTCGCCGTCGGCCGCCGTGACCTTGCCGGCGCCGGACGGGTCGTCGACGATGGCGAAAGCGCCGGCGTACGGCCGGTGCGACAGCCTGGCGGCCGTGTCGGTGCACACCTCCACCGGCACTCCGCGCGGGAAGAGGTGGCCTTCCTCGTCCATGACCGCCTTCTGCGGCCCCAGGTAGACGGCGTACTGGCCGACGAAGCGGCAGCCGGCCTTCTTCTCGAACTTGTAGCCGCGCACGGTCACCGAGAAGAACCGGCAACCCTCGACCTCGCGCCACGGCGTCTTCTTCAGGATGGCGACGCCGTGGAACCCGGCCCGCTCCAGGGCGCTGAGGAACGCCTCCTCGGTCAGCGCCCCGGCGATGCACTCGCCCCACAGCCGGCCGTCGGCGCGCACCTTCGGCGGCACCTCGCGGTCGGCGACGACGTCGGCGATGACGGTCCGGCCGTGGTCCTTCAGCACGCGCCAGATCTCGCGCAGCACGCGCGGCTTGTCCGCCGAGAGGTTGACGACGCAGTTCGACGTCACCACGTCGGCCACCCCGTCGTCGAGCGGCACCTGCTCCAGGTACCCCTTGCGGAACTCGATGGCGTCGTAGCCGAGCGCCGCGGCCACCCGCGGCTGGCTGTCGCGCGCCACGGCCAGCATCTGTTCGGTCATGTCGACGCCGTAGACGCGGCCTTCGGCCCCCACCTTGCGGGCGGCGATGAAGCAGTCGATGCCGGCGCCCGAGCCGAGGTCGACCAGCGTCTCGCCGGGGACCAGCGCCGCATCCGACACGGGGCTGCCGCAGCCGTAGAACCGCTCGACCACCTCCGGCGGAATGTGCGCCAGGTCTTCGGCCGCCGGCTGCACCGGACAGCAGAGGTCGGCCTGCGGCTGCTCCGCGGCCTTGCCGTAGTAGTCCCGCACGGTCAGGCGCGACCGCTCGATCACTTCTTCCGAGAGCACGCAGGCCGTGTGGGTCGTGCGGACGATGGCGTCCTCGTCGTGCAGGGTGTGCTCCCCCATGGCGCGGAACACCACGGGCCGGTCGAACCCCGAGCGGGCCTGCACCGTCGCGCGCCCCTCGCGCGCCATGTCCGCGAGCGCGTCGTCCGCGAGCCCCTTGTACAGGTCGCAGTACGGGTCGTGCGCCAGGAAGCTGCCGCGCCGTCCGCCGCCCTCGGCGGCCGAGGTCCAGTAGCCGTGCTCCAGGTCGCCGCCGCCGCACAGGAACTTGAGCACGCAGGAGCGGCACAGCGGCTTCTTCTCCACGCTGGCCTCGCGCAGCTCGCGGCAGACGTCGCTCTCCCGCCAGATCTCCGCCAGCGGCGCGGCGGCCAGGTCGCCGCAGCGCAACTCCGGAACGCCGGCGGTGGACGCGGACGGGTAGACCCAGCCGTCCGTGTACAGGCAGAGGCTGTTCCACCCCGCGCCGGCGAGGTCGTTCTTCACTCCCGGTGCGCCGTCGAGCCGCAGGCGGAACTCGTCGACGTTGTCGATGGAGACGCCGAGCTCGCCGGCCGCGCGGCGCGCGCCGCGCACCGCACGCAGGATCTCGTCCGGCGTGGGCACTTCCGAGAACGGTCCGTGCAGCACCCGGCCGCGGCGGTGCGGCCAGATCAGGTGCACGTTGCCGACGCCGAGGCGGGCGGCAAGCCGCACGATGTTGTCCAGATCCTCGAGGTTGTGCTTCAGGATGGTTGCCGTCAGCGTGGGACGCAGCCCGGCGGCCACGGCGGCTTCGATGCCGGCCACCGTGGCGGCGAAGCTGCCCTTGCCGCGCACCGGATCGTTCACCTCCGCCGTCGCCCCGTCCAGGCTCACCTGCAGCCGCAGACTGTCGGCCGGCGGCTGGCCGTC
This sequence comes from Vicinamibacteria bacterium, assembly GCA_022820825.1. Taxonomy (GTDB): domain Bacteria; phylum Acidobacteriota; class Vicinamibacteria; order Vicinamibacterales; family UBA8438; genus JAAXGX01. The sequence continues at coordinate 1,038 of JAJEEU010000063.1, read as the reverse complement.
GCGCCCCGGCAGCTCGACCGCCGCCAGCTCGACCAGCGCGGCGAGCCGCTTGCCCTTGAGCAGCGTGCCGTTGGTAAGGATGACCAGCTCGCGCGCGTGCATTGCGATCACGTGCCGGCATAGGTCCAGGATGTCGGGGCGGGCCAGCGGCTCGCCGCCGGTGAAGAATACCCGCGCCGCGCCGAGCGCCACCGCCTGATCGATGGCGTCCAGGATGCGCCCGGTCGCCAGTCCCTGGTCCCGTGTCGGTCCCGACGAGACGAGGCAGTGCGCGCACGCCAGGTTGCAGAAATCGTTCACCTGCACCCACAGCTCGTGCAGCTCGGCGGTCTCCAGATATGCCGCGCGGCCCAGATAGGGCGCCGGGGCGGCCCCGTCCGTCGACAGAAAGCCGTGCCGCAGGGCGTCGGCGGCGAACGTCTCCGCGTGGAGCCATGCCCGTGCGACGTCCAGTCCCGACCAGTCGGCGTATTCCCTGACCACCTGCGCGAACGGGGTGCGCCCGTCGAACTGGCCGAGGAGCCGGATACCCCGGTCGTCGCTGGCCACCCAGTGCGGCTTCGCCGGGTCGAGCGCCACTGTCTCACCGCCGCTGCGCCGGACCGTGAAGGCCGGGGCGCGCAGCAGCGTGCTGTCGTCGATGAACGTGGGCATGCAGTGTCTCCATTGTACGTGCTTGGACGCGGCTCAGGCCGTGGAAGTTTCAGCGCGACGCCCGGCCAGCCAGGCGGCCGCCAGCGCGGCGGCCAGCAGGCCGTACTCCACCGGCTCCACCCAGACCGGCAGCACCCAGCCGGCGCCGGCCGCGAGCGAGGCCCACACGATGTAGGTGAGCGACACTGCGAGGGTCCAGACGATCAGGGGCCAGGTGCGCAGTCCTGTCAGGAACGGGACCAGCCATACGAGGTACCACGGATAGACGGTCGGCAACAGCACCAGGGTCGCCGCCAGCGGCCAGGCCCAGGCCTCGGGCGCCGTTGCCGGCAGGCGGGCCCGCGCCACGGCCGCGGCGGCCAGCCCCGCGCCCACGGCGAGCGC
>JAJEEU010000052.1 GCA_022820825.1 Vicinamibacteria bacterium | reverse complement strand
GCGTCGCACCGAGAGCGGCGAGGCGCGCGGCTGACAAGGCGCGAAGAGCGAGCATATTCGAAGATATGTGAGCGATGAGCAACGCCGTCAGGCGTGATGCATCGTCGTTCGAATGCAGCGGGACTTTTGCCACGGGCTGTTCACCCCGCTCCGGCGCGCCAGCAGGTATCGTACGCGCATGGACGCTTCCCCCGGCGCGGCGCCCGAGCCGGACCACGCCAGGACCCGCGCGCTGCTGCTGGCCGTATTCGCCATCGCCTCCTGCGCGCTGGTGTACGAGCTGCTCGCCAGCACCATAGCCAGCTACCTGTTGGGCGACAGCGTCACGCAGTTCTCCACCATCATCGGCGTCTACCTGTTCGCGATGGGCGTCGGCTCCTGGCTGTCGCGGCACGTCCGCCGCGATCTGCTGGCGCGCTTCATCGAGATCGAGATTCTGGTGGGCCTGATCGGCGGCCTTTCCTCGCCGGTCCTGTTCTTCGCCTTCGGCACGGTGTCCGCCTTCCGCGTCGTGCTGTACGCCTGGGTGCTGGCGACCGGCGTGCTGGTCGGCCTGGAGATACCGCTGCTGCTGCGCATCCTGAAGGACCGCTATCCGCTGCGCGACCTGGTGTCCACCGTGCTCTCGCTCGACTACCTCGGGGCGCTGGCGGCGTCGCTGCTCTTCCCGCTCTGGCTCGTGCCGCGCGTGGGGCTGATGCGCTCCTCGTTCGTGTTCGGCGTGCTCAACCTGCTGGTTGCCGTCTGGATGTGCCACGTCTTCCGCCGCGAGCATCGCCGGCCGCGGCTCACCGTGCAAGCGTGGGCGGCGCTCGCCGTGCTGCTGGCGGGCGTGGCGTACGCCGACGACCTGATGGAGCAGTCGGAACGGCGGCTGTACGCCGAGCCGGTCATCCTGTCCCGCTCGTCGCCGTACCAGAGGATCGTGCTGACGCAGGCGAACGGGGACGTGCGGCTGTTCCTGAACGGCAATCTGCAGTTCTCGTCGCGCGACGAGTACCGCTACCACGAGGCGCTGGTCCATCCCGGTCTGGCCGCGGTCGCGGCGCCGCGCCGGGTGCTGGTGCTCGGGGGCGGGGACGGGTTGGCGGTCCGCGAGATTCTCCGCGACGAGCGCGTCGAGCAGGTCACCCTGGTGGACCTCGACCCGCTGGTGACCGAGCTGTTCGCCGGGCACGACGTCCTGGCGGCGCTCAACGGCCACGCGCTGCGCTCGCCGCGGGTGACCGTGGTCAATGCCGACGCGTTCGTCTGGCTCGAGGAAAATGCGGAACCCTACGACTTCATCGTGGTCGACTTTCCGGACCCGTCCAACTACTCGCTGGGCAAGCTGTACACCACCACCTTCTACCGGCGGCTGGCCGCGCACCTGGAGGCCGGCGGCATCGCCGCCATCCAGAGCACGTCGCCGCTGGCCGCGCGCGAGGCCTTCTGGTGCATCGTGGAGACGCTGCGCGCGGTCGGACTGCACGCGGCGCCCTATCACGCGGCGGTCCCCGCGTTCGGCGAATGGGGATTCGTGCTGGCGTCGCGCGAGCCGTATCGGGCGCCGGACCGGTTCGTGCCCGGGCTGCGCTACCTGACGCCGGCCGTGGCCCGCTCGCTCTTCGAGTTTCCGGCCGACATGGACGCGGTGCCGGTCGAGGTGAACCACCTCAACAACCAGGTCCTCGTCCAGTACCACACAGCAGGATGGAGCCGCTACGCGCGCTGACGCGCCGGGACCTGCTGCGGCTGGGCCCGGCCGCCGCCGGCGCGCTGGCGCTCGGCTGCCGCCCCGGCGCGCCGCCTCCGCCGGGCGCGTCTGCGGGCAGCAGGCGGATAACCGGCGCGGTCGTCGGTGCGTCGCACCGCGTCGGCCATCGCCTGCGGGAAGGTACGTTCCCCGCGCCGCAACAGACCCGTGACGTCCCGGTGGTCATCGTGGGCGCCGGCATCGCGGGCCTGTCTGCAGGCTGGAAGCTCGCCCGCAGCGGCATGCGCGACTTCCTGCTGCTGGAGCTGGAACCGGAACCCGGCGGCAACGCGCGCTGGGGACGCAACGAGGTCTCCGCGTACCCCTGGGGGGCGCACTACGTGCCGGTGCCGGGACCGGAGGCGACAGCGGTACGGGAGCTGCTGGACGAAATGGGCCTGGTTCGGGACCACGGCCCGGACGGGGAGCCGATCTACGACCCGCGGCACCTGTGCCACGCGCCGCAGGAGCGGCTGTACATCGACGGAGAGTGGCGCGGCGAGATCTCGGCGCGCGCCCTGACGGACGCCGGCGACCCCGCCGCCGCGGCCGCGCTGGCAGCGTTCGAGGCCGACATGCGGCGCTACCGCGACTATCGCGACACGCGCGGCCGCCGCGCGTTCGCGGTGCCGCGCGCGGCCGGCACGACCGACGCCGAGATCGTGGCGCTCGACGCGCTGTCCATGCGCGACTATTTCGACCGCGCCGGCTGGGCGTCCGAGCGGCTGCGCTGGTACGTGGACTACTGCTGCCGCGACGACTACGGCTGCACGCTCGACACCACGTCGGCCTGGGCCGGCTGGCACTACTTCTGCTCGCGCCCCGCGGACGCGGAGTACCTGACCTGGCCCGAGGGCAACGGCCGCATCGTCCGGCACCTGATGGCGGACCTGGCGCCGCGCGTCAGCACCGGCATGCTGGTTTACCGCCTGCGCTCAGGGTCGGACGCGGGCGCCGATCCGGCGCCGCACGACGGCGTCGCCGTCGACGCGCTGGATACACGCGCGGAGACCGCGGTCCGGTTCCGCGCGCGCCACGTCATCTACGCGCTGCCGCGGTTCACGGCCCGCCGCGTCATCGAGGGGTATCCGCCGGCCGGCACGACGCTCGAAGCGTTCACGTACTGCCCGTGGATGGTCGCCAACCTCACGGTCGACCGCCTGCCGGACGGCGCCGCCTGGGACAACGTGCTGTACGACAGCCCCGCGGTCGGCTACGTGGTCGCCACCCACCAGAACCTCCGCGTGGCGCCCGGGCCGAGCGTGCTGACCTACTACCTGCCGCTGACTCCGCCGAACCCGGAGATCGCCCGCACCTGGATGCTGGAACGCAGTTGGGACGACTGGGTCGCGCTCATCTTCGCCGACCTCTCGCAGGCACATCCCGGGATCGAGTCGCTCGTGTCGCACGTCGACGTCATGCTGTGGGGACACGCCATGATCCGGCCGGTGCCGGGCTTCCTGTGGGGCGCCGCGCGGAGCGCCGGCCGGCGCCACGGCGCCATCCATTTCGCCCACTCGGACATGAGCGGACTCTCGCTGTTCGAGGAGGCGCAGTATCACGGCGTGCGGGCGGCCGAAGAGGTGTTGCGCGAGCTGGGCCACCCGCATCCCAGCAGCCTGTAGCGAAACCCCGCTGCGGGGGTCTTGCCGCGGGCTTCCAGGCCTAGGCGGACGCTATCCCCATTTTCTTCTTCAACACGTCGAGCGAATCGGAGCCCGCGCTCCGTGAGGGATTGGCCAGCGCCTTGTCGATGTCTTCGTCTATGTCGCCGCCGACGTCGGCCAGCTCGTCGTACGCCTCCGCGAGCGACTCCTCCTCGGTCACCTTCTGTTTCATCTTCTCCAGCATGGCGACGGTGCCGGTGGCGTCCGCACCCGCGAGCTGCTGGTTGATCTTGCGCCTCGACGACGCCGTGCGCGCGCGCGCCTTGAGGGTGACGGCCTCGTTCTCGTACTTGCTGATCTGCCGCTTGAGGTCCTCCACCTTGCCCTGCAACTGATCGGCCATCTGGTGCTGCGTCTCGTAGTCGGCCGTGGTGCGGGCCGCCTGCTGCAGCGACTCGTCCTTCTTCTCCAGCGCCGAAGTGGCCAGGCGCTCCGCCTCGGCGGCGTCCATCTCGCCGGCTTCCATGCGCCGCAGGAGCAGCATGGCCTTGCGCTCGTAGTCGGCGGCGCGCTTCTTGTGATCCTCGCCCTCCTTCTTCAGGCGGATCGCCAGCGACTTCACCTGGGCGAGGCTGACCATGGCGGCCTGGAGATTCTTCTTGAGGTCGCGGATGCCCTGCTCGGTCATCTTGATGGGGTCTTCCAGATTGTCGAGTGCGGTGTGGGCATTGGCCTCGGCAACCTTGAACATCCTGCGAAAAATGCTGACCATGACTGATTCTCCTTAACTCGTCCAGAGCTACTTCTTCAAGTAGTCAAGCAACTCGGCGCCGTACTCCGCCAGCGCGAGAGAGAGCGCCCGGATCGAGCCCTCGAGCTCGTTGATGTCGAGATGGCTGATCTGCAGCGTATCCCGGAAGAAGATGCGGCTGCCCGTCTCGTCGAGCACGAACGCGCCGTGGACGAGCGTGTTGTTCATCTGCAGCAGCCGCTTGAACAGGTCCCCCGGCTCCGGCGGCACCTCGGCGATCAGTTGCTCCAGCACCACGATGGGCGGCTCGCAGTCGATGACGAGCTGCTTGATGCCGTTGTCCTCGTCGTCGACCACCACCAGCGTATCCGCTTCGTTCTCCGCGACAATCGTCAGATCGAGGTCGAGCAGGTAGCCCTTCACCCGATCGAGATACTCAGACATTCCGAAGAGCCTCCTTGCATAATCGTCAACCACGCGGCGCAGCACCGCGCGCGTGCATTCCTGATCCTATCGTTCTTTGCGGGCCGCTAGCGGCCCGCGGACACCACCACCAGCCGGTCGTCCGCCGCGACGACGGTTTCCGCGTCCGGATTCGTGACCGCATTGCCGCCGCCGTGCGGCAGAATGGCCAGCGCGATCATGCCCTGCTCCCGCTTCAGCGCGGAGAACAGGTCGAAGAACGTCCGTCCCGCAAAGGTCTCCGGCACCGGCACGGTTATCAGGTCGTGGCCGACCTGTGCGCTCAGCAGCTCGCGCAGCACCGTGGAGATGCCGTGGTCGAGCGCCGCGGTGGAGATCACGCGGCTGCTGAACTCGGCGCCCACGATGATCTCGTCCGCGCCGGCGCGCTCGCAGTGGGGGACGTGCTCCTCGCTGGCCAGCTCCACGATCGAATGGACCGCGGGGTTGAGACTCTCGACCGTCAGCACCGAGAGCACCGCCCTGGCGTCCCGCGCCCCGTACTCGAGCGAACGGTCGCCGACGAGCACCACCGTGGCCGCGCGCTCGATGCCCGCCCGCTTCAACGACTCCTCGGTCAGCTTGCCGCGCACGAAGAAGAGTTGATCGTCGGCGACCGGCTTCGTCTCGATGTCGGCCACCAGCACGATGGGCGCCTCGGCGCCGCGCGGGTCGGCCCGCAGATCCTTGAGGATCTCCCGCGTCCGGTCGTTCCACCCGCACACGATGATGTGCCCTTCCAGGTCGACCGAACCCATGCCCCGCTCCTTCCGCAGCCGACTCTCGACGAACACGCCGGCGATGGTGGCCGTGAACATCCCGAGCACGCCGATGCCGAAGAACATGAGCACGACACCGATCATCCGGCCGCCGAGCGACTCGGGCGCGATGTCGCCGAAGCCGACCGTGGTCACGGTGACGATGGCCCACCACAGCGCGTCGGGAAATGTCTGATTCCCTTCGAAGACGGTGAGGCCGGCGGCGCCGGCCAGCACCAGGCCCACGATGACCGCCAGCAGGCGCAGCAGGTTCTCGCGGTGCAGGAACGCCAGCAGCGCGAGCAGCCGCCGGACCGGTTTCTTGAACCCACGCATGAATCGCTGGGCGCAGCGGGGCTGTCGCCACGGGCCGCTACAGCGTCAGTCCGATCAGCATCGACGCCGCGACGTAGGTGACCGCCTCCACCACCCCGGCGGCCAGGTTGGGCCGCTCCTTCACCAGCTCGGCGCTCAGGTTGGCACCGGGCAGCAGCACCTTGTCCGCCACCAGCCGCACCAGCGGCAGCAGGATCAGCCCGGCCACCGTGTAGTAGGCGAACCCGCTCAGGCTCTCCGTCCAGGAGACGAAGTCGCCCTCGCCGGCCAGGCGGATGATGTTGCCGAAGCCGACCAGCACGCCGGCGAACGCCACGCCGACCGCCACGTTGTCCCGTTCGATCTGATCGTGGAGATCGTAGGACGTGATCCGGTCGTACAGCAGGCCGGCAATGACGAGCGCCGCCAGTCCCGCCACCCAGAACGCCAGGCCGGGCAGCAGGCCGCCCTCGCCCGACATCGCCCCGGCCGTTATCAGTCCGACCGCCACGTAGTTGCCGCCTTCCGCGGCACCCAGGCCGGCGTTGCGGTCCTCGACGATCTCCCGCTCGTTGTCGAACTTCGAGAAGACGATCTTGTCGTTGACCCAGGCGGAGAGGTTGAGCAGCACGATGCCCAGCAACCCGAAGACCGCGAGGCTGATGACGTCGTCCACCAGGCTGAAGGACGCCGGCCCGTACGCCACGCCGCCCAGCAGGATTGCGAGGCCCAGGTAGTACCCCGCAACGGCCAGGGCGACGGCCAGGTTGCCGTGCTCGAGCAGCTCGGTGCGCAGCACGAAGCGCCGGTGCAGTGCGTCGAAGGCCCACTTGCCGATGACGAGCAGGACCAGCACGACCGCCAGATAGATGAAGCCCGTCAGGATCTGGTCCACCGCCATGAATCGCCCTCCTGGCCTGCCGGCGCCACGCTACTTGCCGCCGAAGCGGCCGCCTCCCAGCATGCGGCTGCGCACGCGGTCGCCGAACGACCGGCTGCTGGCTGCCTGCCGCGCCTGCTGGCGGCGGAAGAAGTCGGGACTGGTCTGCCGCGTGACCGTGCCGTTCGTGCCGTACGCGCCGCCCGGACCGTAGTAGGTCTGGCCGCGGGAACGGGAATCCCGGTACGAATCCCAGTCGCCCCGGTAGACGGGCCGGTTGAAGCCGCCCATGAGCGTGCTCAGCAGGGCGTACTGCCCGTAGAACTCCCAGAACGACCGCCCGTTGCCGTCGTCCCGCCAGCGGCCGTAACGCTCGTCGCCCACCTGCTGGTAGCCGGGCGGGTGCTGCTGCTGATCGACGACGCCGTCGGGGCCCTTGGAGAGGATCACCATGCCGAGGTGCGACTGGTAGCGGATGTACGTCCGGCGGCCCACCCGCAGCCAGTCGAGCACCGTCTCGCGGTGGACCACCTCGCCGGACCCGGCGTCCGGCTCGCCGACGACCACGCGGTACTGGTGGTAGAAACCCTCGGGCCGCATGTCCTGCAGGATGACCGAATACTCCGCAAAGGGATCGAGCTCGCGCTGCAGCCGCTCCAGCGGCGTCTCGCTGGCGCATGCCGCGCCGCCCAGCGCCGCGGCCGCGAGCACTGCGGCGAGGCGCAGCCGGCGGCCCAAGTGGATGCGGTGCGCCGGCCTCATTCGGTTTCTCCCGGCAGCAGGTGGGTGAACTCGTACTCCTCCACGACGAAGCCGGCGGCCGCCGTGAACTCGGTCTCGCTGCGCTGCTCGATGCCGACGAAGTGCTTCTCGTCCGCGTCGAGGAACTCCCAGCGGATCAACTGCTCTCCCATCCCCTTCCCAGCGGGAAACGCGTGCCCGCCCCAGCAGGCGTCGAGATGGTACTCGCGGCCCTCGAACACGATGCGCGAGGGCGGATCGTCGTGGTCCAGGATGTGCCGCCGGATGTCGCCGTCGATGGCGCCGATCGAAATGGTCCTGCAGAGCGACCAGGCGCCGTCGGCCAGCTCGAGGTAGCGCTGCTCACCGCCCCCCGTCAGCTCCCACTCCTCCGCGCTGCCGTCGCGGCCGGAGAACGTGTAGCGGCAGTAGCCGGTCACCTGCCAGGTCTGCAGGTCGTAGTCCACGAGATAGCCGACCTTCAGCTTGCTCAGCACCAGATCGGCCAGCGGATCCGGCCCCGCCTCAACCCGCTTCTTCCTGCCGAATACCCGATCCATTAAACCCATGATGATGCGTGCCAGCCTCGGGACATCCCGGATAGCATACTCGTCCTCCGACCGCTCAGCGCAGCAGGCGCCAGGTCAGCAGCACGCCGGCGGCGCCCAGCATCAGCCAAACGGCCGGAGACACCGGTTGGCCGCCCACGGCCAGCATGGCGAAGAAGCCGATCGCCAGCACCAGTACGACGGCCAGCACGATCGGCGCCCACAAGCGGCCGCCGGGCCGACTCTCCGGCTCCTGCAGCTCGGGCTCGCTCGTCGCCGCGCCGCAGCGGTAGCAGATCAGGGCATTCTCGGCTATCTCCGTCCCGCAGTGCATGCACTCCATGGCTGGCTGTCCATTCCCGCGTCAGTCGGACGCGGCCCGCCGCAGCTCTCGCGATACGCGGGCCAGCTCCACCAGCAACCGCTCCAGCTCCCGCGCGTACTCCGCCTCCGGAAGCGTGTCCTTGCGCTCCCGCAGCGCCGCGGCCTCGGCCTCGAGCGCATCCCGCCGGGCGACAAGCGGGCCCAGCGCGGGATTGTCCGCCGCCGCGGGACGCACCACGCCGGCACCGAAGTACAGGCTTGCCGCGAGCTGCCCGTCATCTCCGGGCCGATCGGCATCGGCGCCGATGCCGTCGCCCGAATCGTCGAGCACGGCCCGCTCCGTGGCCAGGCGGCCCTCCTGCTGATACCAGCGCCGGACCCGCGCGCTGGCCGACACGAAGGCTTCCCAGACCGACACGCGGCCGTCCTTGTCGGCGTCGGCGGCCGTATCGCCGACCGCTGCGACGAAGAAACGGGGGAATACCGTGTCGTAGCGCTGGGCCGGCGAGGCCGTGGCGGCAATCACGACGCGACCGTCGCGGGCCAGCCGGCGGACGAATGGCAGGCTCGACGCGGTGGTGTTCACGAACACGGAGCGGCCCGGCAGCGTATCGAGCAGGCCCCGCCAGTCCGCGGCGGAAAGGTCCGGCCCGACCAGATTGAACCGGGCGTCGACGCCGTCGTCCGTCCCGTGCCCGATCAGGACGACGAGCAGCAGCGAATCGGCCGCCATGCGCGGGCGCAGGGCCTCCACCGCGGCCTGGACACCCTCGCGGGAGGCGCGGCCGATCCCCGGACCGGGCGTTTCCGCCAGCACGATCAGATGGTCGTCCCGAAATCCGGGCCGATCGCGCAGCGTGTCGACCAGGGCCTGCCGCCACGCGGTGTACGTCTCCGCGTATTCCGCCCCCCCGGCCGCGCCGCTCACCACCAGGGCGAACTGGTCGCCGCGCGCCGGCGCAGCGCAGAGCAACGCACCGGCAACGACGACGGCAAACACCGCGACGGTAGTGTTACGCATGCGCCCCGACTCTACTTCATGCCCCAGGCACGGCGCAGCGACCATTCGGTCGCCAGCAGGCCCACCAGCAGCAGGAAGGGCCAGACGCCGTGCCACAGCTCGCGCGTGACCGGCGGCGGTGGAGCGGCTTCCGCATGCAGCAGCCGGCCCAGATCGCGCGCGTCGGACGCCGCCAGGTACGCGCCGCCGCTGCCGGCGGCCATCCGGCGCAGCAACGCGTCGTCCGGCCGCGGGTCGGCGAACTCCGGGTCGGCGCCCCCCACCAGCAGCCAGCGCGTCGACGACAAGGCATCCTCGCCGTCGGGACCGGACCGCGCCTCGATCCGGTAGACGCCGGCGTCAGCGGCGTGGAAGCTCGCCGCATACCGTCCGGCCGCCCGCTCCGCGAGCACGGCATCGACCGTCAGAACCTCGCCGGAGGGCGTGGTCACTTCCACGACCGGCGGCGTGTCGGGCCGCGGCCGGTAGGCCGCGTCGAGCACGCGGACGTCGAGATCGATCTGCTCGCCCGGCGCCCGGCCTGCCGGCGCCGAGAGCGCCAGACGCGCCGGCGCCTCCGCCGTAAGCCAGCGCGCCGCCTGCCGCCAGAACAGGTCGTACGTCCGGCTGTCCGACGGCAGCATCATCTTCCAGCGCCAGGATGCCTCGCCCGCGAACACCATCGCACGGCCGCGGCCGTAGCGCTGCACCGCAACGAGCGGGCTGGCCCCGCCCTCCGGGCGGCCGACCCGCGCCAGCACCGACGCGCCCGGCCGCGGCGCGCCGAGCGA
>JAJEEU010000072.1 GCA_022820825.1 Vicinamibacteria bacterium | reverse complement strand
CAGGGCTATTTCACGCTAGCGCTAGGCCGTTGATCGGTTGGTTCGGTTCGCGGGGTCTGGCTTTCCGGATTCGTTTGCGCTATAAACGAGGCCATGTCGGACGGATTCGACAAGGCCGAGGTGGCGGTTGGCGAGGTGGAGGTGCGGCCGGTGCGCCCGGACGAGTGGCGGCGCTGGGACGCGCTGATGGAGGAGCACCACTACCTGGGGTTCCGGCAGTTCGCGGGCCGGGGGCTGCGCCACGTCGCGGTGTGGCGCGGCCACTGGCTGGCGCTGGTCGGGTGGCAGTCGGGAGCGTTCAAGTGCGGCCCGCGGGACCGCTGGCTGGGCTGGCACCGGTCGGTGCAGTTCCGCCGTCTGCACCTGATCGCGAACAACACGCGGTTTCTGGTGCTGCCGGCGGCGTCGGGGGTGCCGAACCTGGCGTCGCGGGTGCTGGGGCGCAGTCTGCGGCGGCTGAGCGGGGACTGGGCGGCGCTGCACGGCCATCCGCTGGAGCTCGCGGAGACGTTCGTGGACCCGGCGCGGTTCCGGGGCACGTGCTACGCCGCGTCGAACTGGACGCGGGTGGGGCGCACGAAGGGCTTCGCGCGGCACAACGGCTCGTACACGGACCCGCACGAGGCGCCGAAGGAGATGTACGTGCGGTCGCTGCGCCGGGACGCGCGGCGGCGGCTGGCGGATCCGGCGGACCGCGCGGAGTGGTCGTGCCCGGCGGTGCCGGTGCGCTACACGCGCGCCGAGCTGCGCTCGCTGCGCGACCTGTTCGCGGAGGTGCCGGACGCGCGCCGCGGGCAGGGCCGCAAGCACCGGCTCGCGACGGTGCTGGCGATCTGCGCGCTGGCGCGGCTCGCCGGGCAGCACGGCCCGGCGGCGACGGAGCGCTTCGCGAGGAACCTGGACCAGCGGGAGCTGCGCGCGCTGGGCGCGTGGCGCGACCCGGCGGCGGGGCGCTGGGTGGCGCCCTCGGACTCGACCATCTGCCGGGTGCTGATGGACACCGACCCGGACGCCTTGCAGGAGGTGCTGTCGCGGTGGGCGGCGCCGCGCCTCGCGGCGGCGGACGAGGTGCCGGCGCTGGCCGCCGACGGCAAGCGCATCCGCGGCGCCAACCGGCACACCGGCGACGCCACGTACTTCGAGACGGTGACGCTGGTCACCCACGCCGGCCGCCCCGTCGCGAGCCGCTGCTGCCGCGACGACGGCGGCGAGCTCGCGGCCCTGCGCGCCCTGCTCGAGGATGTCGACCTGCGCGGCTGCGTGCTCACCCTGGACGCCCTGCACGCCACCCGCGACACCGCGCGGGCCATCGTCGAGACGCACGGCGCGGACTACGTGCTGTCGGTCAAGGCGAACTGCCCCGACACCTTCGCCCAGCTCGCCGCGATCGACTGGGACGGCGGCGACGTGCGCCGCCACGCCGACGAGCCCGCGAAGGCGCACGGGCGCATCGAGGCGCGCCGCATCGCGGCGCGCGACCTGCTGCCGAAGACGCTCGGCCCCTTCCCCGGCGCCCGCCAGGCGTTCCGCGTCGTGCGCGAGCGCACCGACGCGAAGACCGGCGCGGCCTCGGCCGAGACCGCCTACGGCATCACCACGGTGCCCGCCGAACGCGCCGGCCCGGCGCGGCTGCTGGCCTGGAACCGCGGCCACTGGCAGGTCGAGAACGGCAACCACTACCGCCGCGACGCCACCATGGGCGAGGACGCCAGCCGCGTCCGCAAGGGCCACGCGCCCGCCAACAACGCCATCCTGAACAACATCGCGCTCGCCGTCGTGTTCCACCGCGGCTTCCGCTACCTCCCCGAGGCGAACCTCCACTTCATGATGCGCCGCCGCGAAGCCCTCGACGCCATACTGTCGCCGAACTGAGACGGCGGCCCCGCCGCCCCGTCTCCGCAAACGCCCCGGCGTCCGCCCGCGCGCCCGGCACCCGCTTCCGCATCCGCCTCGTCGCGCCCGCGCCATCCATCCGCCGCCCGGCGTCCTCGGCGCACCTTGTCTTCCGCGCGCCCCGCCGATGGCCCGCCGTCAATTGCCTAGCGTGAAATCACCCTGACCGGATCGTCCCGGTACCTTGACAGCCAGGTTTGCGTCGTCCCTGTCGGCATCCGCGCCGTCGCGGAGGCGACGCCCACAAGGAACCCGCTGCGGGCGTTTCCGGTCAAGGTGTCGGCGTACGCGCTCGCCGCCTCCAGATCCTGCTCTGCCCAACCTTCGGCCAAGGTCGGCCAACCTTGGCGGGCAATCTGAGCGTCTTGGCTAGCCAGCCAGTCCGCCGCAGCCCTCGGATCGGTTTCCCCCCATCGGTGGACCAAGGTGTTGACCGCCATGCTGCGCGATGATCGCGGCATCTCGTCGATCAGCCGCGCCGCACTTGCCGGATCGCTCGACGCCAGGCGTTCGACCAGCATCATCAGGCGCGGCAAGCGCTTCATCATGTCCGACTCGTCAAGGATGGCCGCCAATTCCGTCTGGGCATCGGCGAGCGACAGCGACGGCCCCGTGAGACTCTCGAAGTGGCCCACCGCACCACTCATCGCGTCGCCGTAGTCGGTGTCGGCAAGGTGGCGGGTGACGAGCACACGCGCGAGTGCGGGGTCGAAACCGGCTATCGACGACACCGACATCGCGATCAACCGTTCGCGGTCCGGGCCTTCGCCCAGCAACGAAGGATCGTCTTGAAATATCTCCGGATACGCATACAACGCGAGCCGCACCATCCGGTCGGCCATGCCGCCGAGTTCCGGATCCTCGCGCGCAGACCGTATTGCGTCGGCACCCTCGGCGGCGAGCCAGGCGGTCATTGCTTGGCGGACCGCGCCGTCCCGCTCCTCGCCGGACTGCTCCAACGCGGCTAGTAGCCGGGAGCGCGGGTCCGGCGACGGCGCCGCCGA